>CAZDXQ010000012.1:29055-85623 GCA_964509545.1 uncultured Burkholderiaceae bacterium
GTCGACCTCGAACTGCGCATCGATGCGGCACGCTCCGCGCACGCGCGGGCGCTGCGACCTTGTTGGAAAACCGCACCACGTTCATCGTGCACGCTCCGCGCACGCGCGGGCGCTGCAGAGCGCGGCCGCGGCGCAGGCGCAGCTGGCCGAGGCCGGAAGCCGGGCGCGGCTGGCCGCCGCCACGGTCGGCTGCTACGAGCAGCTGCACGCGCAGAGGTTCTACAGCGGCGATGCGGTCGAGGCGAAGCGCCATGAGGCCCACGCTGCAGCCGCGGCCGAGCAGGCGGCGCAGGCGTCGCTGTCGGCGGCGAGGGCCGAGGCGCAGCGCGCGGCGGCGGAACTCGCCGCCGTGCAGCGCCAGCGCGGGCAGCTGCGCCTGCTGGCGCCGACCGACGGCGTCGTCGCCGCCCGCCATGCCGACCCGGGCACGACGCTGGTGGCCGGGCAGGCGCTGCTGACGATCGTCGACCCAGCCGAGCTCTGGCTGCGGGCGCGCATCGACCAGGGCCGGGCCGGCGATCTCGCCGTCGGCCAGATTGCCACGGTGGTGCTGCGTTCGCGACCCGCCTCGCCGCTGGCCGGCCGCGTCGAACGGCTGGGCTGGGTCAGCGATGCGGTGACCGAGGAGCGGATCGTCGAGATTGCCCTCGCCAAGCCGCAGCCGGGTCTGTCGATCGGCGAATTGGCGGAGGCCACGGTGCAGCTGCCGCCCGTGGCGGCGCTGGCGGTGCCGAGCGCGAGCATCCGGAGCAGCGACGCTGGGGCCGCGGTCTGGCGCCATGTCGACGGACGGGCGAAGCGGCAGCCGGTCAAGGTGGGCGCCACCGATGCCCGCGGCCGCACGCAGATCGTCGCCGGCCTGGCCGAAGGCGACGCGGTGATCGTGCACAGCGGCCAGCCGCTGGCCGAGGACCTGCGCGTGCAGGCGGTGCCGTCGTTGCAGGGCGGCCGATGATCAACCTCGCCGCGCGCGACATCCTGCACGGCTGGGGCAAGTTCGCCTTTACCGGCGTCGGCCTCGGCCTGCTGATCGGGGTCACGCTGTCGATGGCCGGCATCTACCGCGGCATGATCGACGACGGCCGCGTGCTGCTCGACAACAGCGGCGCCGACCTGTGGGTGGTGCAGCAGGACACGCTTGGGCCCTATGCCGAGCCGTCGAGCGTGCGCGACGACGTCTATCGCAGCCTGCGCGGGCTGCCCGGCGTGGCCGCCGCGGCCAACGCCACCTACCTGACGATGCAGGTGCGGCAGGCCGATCGCGACGTGCGCGTGATGCTGGTCGGCTTCGAGCCGGGTCAGCCCGGCGAACCCGGCTACCTGATCGCCGGCCGACCCCTGTTCAATGGCCGCTACGAGGCGATCGCCGACGAGCGCACGGGCTTCCGTCCGGGCGAGCGGGTGCGCATCCGACGCCACGAATTCACGATCGTCGGCCTGACGCGGCGGATGGTCTCGGCCAGCGGCGACCCGATGCTGTTCGTGGCGCTGAAGGATGCGCAGGAGGCGCAGTTCCTCAAGGACAACGATGCGCTGGTCAACGAGCGTGCGCGCGTGGCGGCGAATCCGGCGCTCAACCGCCCGGCGGTGCCGGGCCTGCTCGAAGCGGTGCAGGCGGCGCAGACCTCGAACCACTTCGTCAATGCCGTGCTGCTTCGCCTCGAACCCGGCGCCGATGCCGCGCTGGTGACCGCCGAAATCCGTCGCTGGAAGCGGCTGCAGGCGTACTCGCGAGCCGAGATGCAGGAGATCCTGATCGCCAAGCTGATCGACACCTCGTCGCGCCAGATCGCCATGTTCCTCGTCATCCTGTCCGTGGTCAGCGCGGCGATCGTCGCCTTCATCATCTACACGATGACGATGAACAAGCTGCGCGAGATCGCGGTGCTGAAGCTGATCGGGGCGCGGGCACGCACCATCGCCGGCATGATCCTGCAGCAGGCGCTCGGCCTCGGGCTGATCGGCTTCGTGGTCGGCCGCATCGCTGCAGGGCTGTGGGCGCCGATCTTCCCCAAGTACGTGCTGCTGCTTCCGACCGACGCGCTGCGCGGCCTCGTCGCGGTGCTGGCGATCTGCGCCGTGGCCAGCACGGTCGCGATCCGCGCCGCGCTGCGCGTCGACCCGGCAGCGGCGATCGGCGGCTGACATGACGGCTGCAGCGGCGATCGCCATCCGCGGCCTGCGCAAGCGCTACGGCAGCGGCGAGGCCGCAGTCGAGGCGCTGAAGGGCGTCGACATGGCGGTCGCGCCCGGCGAGGTGGTCGGGCTGATCGGGCCGAGCGGCTCGGGCAAGAGCACGCTGCTCAAGTGCCTCGGCGCGGTGATCGAGCCGACCGCCGGCCGCATGGAACTCGGCGGCCAGGTGATCTATGACGATGGCTGGAAGGTCGCCGACCTGCCCGGGCTGCGCCGCGACCGTATCGGCTTCGTCTTCCAGGCGCCGTACCTGATCCCGTTCCTTGGCGTCACCGACAACGTGGCCTTGTTGCCGATGCTCGCCGGCGTGACCAACGCGGCGGCGCGCGGCCGCGCCCTCGAACTGCTCGGCGCGCTCGACATTGCCCACCGGGCGCAGGCCGAGGTGGCTCAGCTTTCCGGCGGCGAGCAGCAGCGGGTGGCAATCGCGCGCGCGCTGGCCAACAAGCCGCCGGTCATCCTCGCCGACGAGCCGACGGCGCCGCTGGACAGCGAGCGCGCCCTGACCGTGATCCGCATCCTGAACCGCATGGCCGAGCAGTACGGCACGGCGATCATCGTCGTCACCCATGACGAGAAGATCATCCCGACCTTCCGCCGCCTCTATCACATCCGCGACGGCCGTACGCACGAGGAAGCGGGCCAGGGGCGGCCGCTGCAGTAGGCCGGAGCGGCCGTCGTCATCGGTTAGAAGGCGGCGCTGACGCCGACGTACAGCGCGCGCCCCGCACCCGGCACCGGCACGCCCCATGGCACGTCGGTGCCCGACATGGTCTTGCCCTGGCCGAGATAGGCGCCACCGAGCGGGTGGCTGTAGAAGCGGTCGAGCAGGTTCTCGATGCCGAAGTCCAGCCGCAGTGCGCTCCATACGACGCTGCCGCGAAGGTGCAGCAGTCCGTAGCCGGCGGTGCGCACTTCGTTGCGCACGCGCGAGACGCGGTCCTTGCCGTCAACCGCCTGTGCTTCCACGGTGCCGGTCCAGCCGCCGAGGCGGTGCACGAGGGCCAGTGTCGCGTTCAGCGGCATGATGTTGTACAGGTCGTCATCGCTGCTGCGGTTGCGGCCGCGGGTGATGCTGGCGGCGGCCGTGGCCGTGAAGCTGCCGATACGGTCGCTGCGGCCGAGCAGCCAATGGCCGGACAGATCGATGCCGAACAGCCGCGCCGACTGGTTGACGAAGCGCAGGTAGACGAAGCCTTCGGTCCGCGTCAAATTGGCAGCCGTGCAGGCATTGCCGTAGACGACGGTCGAGAAGCAGCGTTCGGCGTCGATGTAGTCCCGCACGTAGGTCAGGTAAGGCGAGATCCTGAAGGCCCAGCGCTCGCGTGCGGCGTCGTGCCAGGCGGTCGTCGCGCTCACCGTGTGCGCGGTCTCGGGCTTCAAGGCGAGGTTGCCGACATAACCGTTGCCGTCGCCGGCCCAGTTGACCATGCGCATCGACATGCCGTGCGTCGACCAGGCGTAGCGTTCGTACAGGTTCGGCGAGCGCGTCTTGCGCGCGTAGCCGAATTCGATCGCCTGCGTCGGCGACGGCGTGAAACGGGCGAGCGCGGTCAGATCGACGTGCTCGTCGGTGCGGCTGCGCGAGGCGGCGTTGAAGGCGTTCTGGTCGGCCGGGCTGTAGGCGCTGCTGTAGCCCTGCACGGGGCCGACGTCCATTCGCACTTGTTCGACCCGCAGGCCGAACTGGGTCAACCACTGCGTGTTCCAGCGCGCTTCCCATTCGGCGAAGGCCGCCAGGCGGTCGCGTCGACCGTCGTTGATGTTCCAGAAGACGTTCGGCCACATTCCCCTGCCCGACGGGTTCCACCAGTCGTCGAGGCGGTAGCGCTGCATCTCGCCGCCGACACGCAGCAGGTCGCGGGCCGAGACGACGACATCGGCGCGCGCGGTCGCACCGATGTTGGTGCCTTCGGTGTCCATCGGCATGCCGGCGGCGCGGCCGCTCGCGCCGCAGCCGATCGGGCCGGCGACGCCATCGGAATTTGGCACGTTGCCCGGCCCGTACCAGTACAGCTTGTCGTCGAAGAACTGCATCGAATGGCGCGTCCTTTCGCGGTAGGCGCGCGCGTCGATGGCGCCCCAGCCGAAGCCGGCCCGGTAGCGCAGGTTGACCTGCGTGCTGTCGTTGCCGGTCATGTCCATGCGCTGGTTGGGCCAGCCCTGGTACGGAATGTCCTGCAGGCCGAGCTTCAGTTCGGCGAGATGGTTTTCGTGCCGCAGCCCAAGACGAAGCGCCTGGTTGGTCGACCGGTACATCGACGAGCCAACCACGTCGCCGTCGAGCCAGCCGCGGCCCGCCGCGGCGAGTCCGGCCGGCTTGAAGTCGTCGCCCGCCTCGTAGTCGCCGGCCGTTGCCGTCGCGCCGCTGTAGGCCAGGCTGAGTTTTTCGCCGGCGACGGTGGCCGAGACGCTTGCGCCCCTCGCATCGCCGTTGCTGCGGTAAAAAGCGGCCGCTTCGCCCCTGCGCAGCGACGGCTCGCCGGCGGCGGCGAATTGCGGGTCGGGAGAATCGATGCGGATGCTGCCGCCGATGCTGTCGCCGCCGGCGCTGACCGGGACGATGCCGCTGAACACCCGGATGGCGCCGACGTTCGACGGATCGATGTACGACAGCGGCGGATTCATGTGGTTGCCGCAGGCGGAAATCAGGCTCATGCCGTCGACCTGGATGCGCAGGCGGTCGTCGGCCAGGCCGCGAATGACAGGAAGACTGGAAACGCCGCCGGCGCCGTAGAAATCGACGCCGGGGAACATATCGAGCAGACGCGCCGTATCGCGGGTCGCGGCGCGCCGTGCAGCCAGGCCGGCCGCGTCGATGGCCGTGCTGCCGATTTCATCGACAAGCGCGCCGCTGATCGTGACTTTCGGCATCGTCGCCTGGTCGTCGGCAGCGCTCACCGTGCTGCCGACGAGGAGCACGACGGGCGCCACCGCCACGGCGAGGGGTCTTCTGACAAACAACATCGGAGTACTCCTGAGAAACGGTTCGGATCGATCGCCGGCGCGGCCCGCCGGATTCGGCGTGCAGCGGGCCCGCCGGCAGACCGAAGGCGGCTGCCGTCGAGGTTCGGCGAATGCGTGGGGGCCGACCGGGCGAAGCCGGTCTGCGCGTTCAGCCGCGCGCGACGCGTCAGTGCTTCATCGCGGCGGCGCGTGCCGTAGCGGCGCGTACGGGGGCGGACAGTTCGACTTTCTCGCGCTGGCCGCCGCGCTCGATGACCAGGGTGATCGGCACGGTGTCGCCTTCGCGCAGCGGCCGCTTCAGGTCCATCAGCATCACGTGCAGGCCGCCCGGGGCGAGCTCGACCGTGCGTCCGGCCGGCAGATCGAGCGCGTCGATCGCCCGCATCCGCATCATGTTGCCCTGCATCGTCATCTCGTGGATCTCGACCACGCCGGCCACGGGCGAGCTCGCCTGCACGAGCCGCGCCGGCTGCGCCGATGTGATGCGCATGAACGCGCCGGTGCCGCTTTGCTGCGCCACCGTGCCGCGGATCCAGGCGTCGGCCACCGTCACCTGCGCCGCCGCCGGTAAACCCATACAGAGGGCGACGGCCGCAGCCGTCAACCGATGAATCATCGACATGTCATGCCTCAATGCAGAAAAAAATCGTGAGATCGGCCGCGCGCGGACGCACGGTCGCGTCGCTGTGCGCGAGGCCGACGGATGAGATCGCTGCGCGGGGCGGCTACAGCGGCGGCGCGCGTGCCGGCGGCGCGTCGTACAGCGGCACCTTGTGCGCCGGACACGGCGCAGCAGGCTGCGCGATGCGCCGCATGGGCGCGAGGAGCGGTTCGGCACCGGCGAGGGCCGGCGGGCCGGCTAAGTCGTTGGCGACGCGGCAAAGCGGGCAGTGTTCGCAGCCGCGCGCCGAGCCGTGCTCGGGTGTGGCCGGCACACGCCGGGTGCCGGCCGCCGTGCACACCTCGACCCAGTGGCTGGTGTGCGCGCGCGCCAGCGGGCCGAGCAACATCAGCAGTTGCAGTGCGGCCAGCGCCAGGATCCAAGCCTTGCGGCGGCCCCGACTCATGGCGTCTGTGCCCATGCGCATGGCGATCATGCGCACCGCCGGCCGCGGTTTCCCGACTCCGGCTTCACGACGATGCCCTTGCGCCCTGCGGGGCGAAGATGTCGGAGAAGCAGAAGTCCTCGGCCAGGCCCTGGGCGACGAAGGCCGGCTTGGCCGTCTCGATCATCTGCACCGACCCGCAGGCGTAGATCGCGCAGCCGGCGAGGTCGGGAAAATCGGCGAGGATCGCCTCGTGCACAAGCCCGGTGCGGCCGGTCCAATCGTCTTCAGTCGCCGGCTCCGACAGCACCGGCACATAGCGGAAGTTCGGGTGCTCGCGCGTCCAGCGCTCGGGCAAATCCGCCAGGTAGAAGTCGCGCCGCCGGCGCACACCCCAGTAAAGGTACAGCGGCCGCGTGATGCCGATGCGGAAGGCCTGCTCGAGCAGGCTCTTGACGGGTGCGAAGCCGGTGGCGCCGGCGACGAAGATCAGCGGCTTGTCGCTCGGCTCGTGCAGGACGAACTGGCCGAGGGGCCCCTCGATGCGCAGCTTGTCGCCGACGCGCAGGCTCTCGAACACCCGGGTCGAGAAGCGGCCGCCCGGCACTCGCCGGATATGCAGCGGGATGCGGCCCGTCGTCGCCGACGGCTCGGTGAACGAGTAGCTGCGCCGCGCGCCGTCGTCGAGCACGACGTTCACGTACTGGCCGGCTTCGTAGGTCAGCGTCTGGCCGTCGTCGACGGTGAGCTCGACGCCCATCACATCGTGCGCCAGCGGCTCGAGCCGCGAGACGGTGGCCGTGTACAGCGGCGCCGCGCCGTCGCGCAGCGCCGCACCCGCCTCCAGCTCGATTTCCACGTCCGAAAGCGCGCAGGCGCAGCACAGCAGCACTTCGCCGCGGGCGCGCGCCTGCTCCGGCAGCGCCGATGGCTGGTACGGCCCCGGATCGACCTTGCCGTTGAGCACGGTGGCGCGGCACACGCCGCAGCCGCCGGAGCGGCATTCGAACGGCATCGGCACCGATGCGCGCAGCCCGGCATCGAGCAGCGTCTCGCCGGCGCGCACCGGCACCTTGCGCCGGCCCGGATGGACCTCCATGGACCAGCCGTGCTTGCCGGCGCGTGCCGGCGGCAGCCACGGCAGCAGCAGCAGCAGCAACGTCGCGCCGCCGACCAGCCACCACATCGGCCGCGCGTAGCCCTCGGTGACCAGCGGGTAGGGAATCAGGTAGAACCAGTCCATCGCCAGCACCGGCTGGATGCGCGAGAAATCCGCCGCGCCCTGGCTCACGGCCGGCTTGACGGCTGACAGTGCGAGCAGCATGGCGGTGAGCGCGATGGCCAGCCGCTTCGGCGGCAGCGTGCGCGCGCGCGGCACCCGCTGCGTATGGATCCACAGTCCGGCCAGCACCGCCAGCGGGATGCCGATGTGCAGGAACGACAGCAGCGAGAACAGGCGGTCGGTGATCGCCTCGGGCAGCGTGAAGTTGCGCACCATGGTGCCGCGGAACACCGGCAGCACGTCGAACCACTCGGCGGTCGTGACGACCACGTACTGCGCCAGCTGGTCCCACGGCAGCATGTAGCCGTTGACGCCCGAGACGTACACCAGCCAGATCAGGATCACGCCGGTGATCCAGGAAAAGGCACGGAAGCCGCGGTAGCGGTCGAAGAAGAAATGCCGCGCCAGGTGCAGCAGCATGGTCAGCACCATCGCGTCGGAGGCGTAGCGGTGCAGGCTGCGCATCACGCCGCCGGCGAACCACTGCGCGTGCGTCAGCCGCTCGACCGAGGCGAAGGTTGTGTCGACGCCGGTTTCGTAAAAGACGTAGACATAGAAGCCGCTGACGACCACCACCCAGAACATGGTGTAGCTGATCGCGCCGAGGTAATAGAGCGGATTGAGCGCGTCGCCGAAGGCGCGGTTGAAGCCTCGGTCGAGTCCGAGGAAGGCGTGGCGTCCGAGCGCGTGGACGAACTTGAGCATCGGCCGACGTTAGCAATGCGCGAGTCCGCGCTTCCTTGACTCGCATCAGATCACCGAGCGCCTTGCAGGCATTACGTTCGCATCCGCTGCGCGGGCATCACGCGGGCATCGGCGAATACGCCTATGGGCACCATGGCCATCGAATCGGAAGACGGCAGCGCAGCGCGCCGGCGCTGGCCGCTGCGCGTCGCTGCGCTGTATGCAGGCGTCTTCGGCGCGTTGACGATCCGCGCCGGTGCGCTGGCGCTGTTCGGCGACATCGACGTCGGCGCCGCGGTGCCGTTCGTGCTCTGGTTCAACTTCTTCGCCGGCTTCGCCTATCTGGCCGATGCGGTCGGCTTGTGGATGGCGCGTCCATGGGCCACAGGGCTGGCGATCGCCATCGCGGCGTGCACGGCGCTGGTCTTCGGCGCCTTCGGCCTGCATGTCGCTTCCGCAGGCGCGTACGAGATGCGAACGGTCGCGGCGATGAGCCTGCGCACCGCGAGCTGGTGCGCCATCGCGCTGCTGTCCTGGTGGCAGCTGCGCCGCTAATGCCCCGATCGCGGCGGCAGACGCGAAAGACTTAGCGCGCATCATTTTCCGCCGCCGGCGCCGGCGCGACGCTTGCGTTCCACGCAAGCGCAAGGAGCCGGTCATGCAGGGCCTGCCGCACTTCCGCCGCCGCGCCGCCCGCGGCGCCGACGACGGTGTCGCGCTGGCGGCACTTGCCGCCGTCGGCCTCGTCGTCGGACTGTCGCTGCTCGTCGTCGCAGGCGCCGCCGTCACGCCGCTGCTGCTGCACGGGCCGGCCGTGCTGGCCGCGCTGCCGTGAAACGCGACGGCGCGACGCGACGCAGCACGCCTGTCGATTGTTTAGGACGCATCAAGTTCAAGCCGCCGCCGCCGGCTCAAAAATTTCGCACCGCGCAGCCGCTGCGGCCAATCAGCAATTGCCATCGAGGGGGACACGACCATGGATGAGAAGCGAGCGGACAACGAAGCGACGCCGGAAAAGATCCCGGCGTTCCAGCTGATGCTCGACAACCCGTTCCTGCTGCTGTTTCTCGGCATCGCCATGCCGACCGTGCTCTACATCGTCTGGGGCGTGATGGAGATGGTCGCCATCCCGATCAGCCCGCTGGCGAAATGAACCGTCGCTGACCGGTAACGAGGAGAAAACGCCATGACCGCGATTCACCCTCCGGCGCAGCGCGTCTGGTGGAAGCAGCCGATCCACCGCGACGAGATCCTGTGGATCGGCATCGCCTTCACGTGGTGCATGATCATGTTCTTCATGATGCCGTACTGGCACGTGTACGGCAGCCAGAACCTGTCCAGCGAGACCTATCGCGTCAAGCCGGAGATGTTCCAGCGCGCCGCGCAGGAGATGGTCGACAAGTACACGGTGCGCACCGAGACCGACGAGAAGATCCCGGTGGTGGCGCCGCCGGCGGGCGCCGACGTCTACCTGATCGCCCGGCTATGGTCGTGGTGGCCGATCCTCGAGCTCGAGAAGGGCAAGACCTATCGCCTGCACCTGACGGCGATGGACTACCAGCACGGCTTCTCGCTGCAGCCGGAGAACATCAACGTCCAGGTGCTTCCCGGCTACCAGCACGTGCTGACGATCACGCCGAACCGCCCGGGCACCTACGCGATCGTCTGCAACGAGTTCTGCGGCATCGGCCACCACAAGATGGTGTCGAAGCTGTACGTCAAATAATCCAGGGGGAGAAGAGATGGCAAGCGTGGAGGAGTTTCGGGTCTGCCCCCGGACGGGCCTGCAGTTTCACAGGTCGGCCGAGAACCTGATCAAGGTCAACGCGGTCGCCGCGGTGGTGGCGCTGCTGGTCGGCGGCATCCTGGCCCTGCTGGTGCTGCTGACGCGCTGGCAGGCGGTGCACATCATCGACGCCGAGAACTTCTACATGGTCCTGACCGCGCACGGTCTGGACATGCTGGCGTACTGGATCATTTTCTTCGAGATCGCGATCCTGTACTTCTGCTCGTCGACGCTGCTGCGTTCGCGACTGGCCACGCCACGGCTCGCCTGGGTCGCCTTCGTGCTGATGCTGGTCGGCGCGGTGATGAACAACGTCGCCGTGTTCAAGGGCGACTCGAGCGTGATGTTCACTTCGTACGTGCCGCTGCCGGCCAACCCCATGTTCTACCTGGGGCTGATCCTGTTCGCGGTCGGCGCGCTGATCGGCTGCTTCATCTTCCTCGGCACGCTGGTGGTGGCCAAGGCGGAGAAGACCTACGAGGGCTCGATTCCGCTGGTGACCTTCGGCGCGCTGACGGCGGCGATCATCGCCATTTTCACCATCGCCTCGGGCGCGATCATCCTGATCCCGACCTGGCTGTGGTCGATCGGCTATGTCAGCCACATCGATCCGCTGATGTACCGCACGGTGTGGTGGGCCTTCGGCCACTCGTCGCAGCAGATCAACGTCAGCGCGCACGTGGCGGTCTGGTACGCGATCGCGGCGATCGTCTTCGGCGCCAAGCCGATGAGCGAGCGCGTCTCGCGGGTGGCCTTCACGCTGTACATCCTGTTCCTGCAACTGGCCAGCGCGCACCATCTGCTCGCCGACCCCGGCCTGTCGACCGAGTGGAAGGTGTTCAACACCTCCTACGCCATGTATCTCGCAGTGCTGGCCTCGATGATCCACGGCCTGACGGTGCCTGGCGCGATCGAGGTCGCGCAGCGCGGCAAGGGCTTCACCAAAGGCCTGTTCGAGTGGATCCGCAAGGCGCCGTGGGGCAACCCGGTGTTCTCCGGCATGTTCATCTCGCTGCTCGGCTTCGGCTTCCTCGGCGGCATCTCCGGCGTGATGATGGGCACCGAGCAGCTGAACATGCTGATCCACAACACGATCTACGTGCCGGGGCACTTCCACGCCACGGTCGTGATCGGCACCACGCTGGCGTTCATGTCGCTTACCTACTTCCTGATCCCGGTGCTGTTCAACCGCGAGATGATCATGCCCGGGCTGGCGAAGTGGCAGCCGTACCTGTTCGGCCTCGGCATGGCCGTGTTCACGCTGGCGATGATGGGCGCGGGCACACTCGGCGTGCCGCGCCGCCACTGGGACATCACCTTTGCCGGCGCCGCGCTGCCGTACGAGTTCCCCGGCACGGCATGGCTGATGCTGGCGGTCATGGGCATCTCCGGCCTGGTGGCCATCGTCGGCGGCGCCGCCTACATCCTGATCACCGTCGGCTCGCTGCTGTGGGGCAGGAAGCTCGAAGCCGGCGCATACACGACGCAGGGGACGGTGCTGCGCATGCCGTCGGTGACGCTGACCGGCCATGGCAGCGCCGGCTTCGCCGCGCCGGGGACCTTCGTCTTCGCGATGGTGTTCCTCGCGGCCTTCGTCCTGTACTACTTCGTCAACTGGAAGTATCTGTCGACGGTCTGGGGATTGAGCTGAAACGCGGGCGGTGATCCGCATTCGTGCAACGGACTGCGGATCACGGCCGACGGAAGATCGATCAGCGACGACTGAACCAGGGGAGGGCGCGGATGAGTGCCGTGATATCGCCGCGGTCACGGGCGCTGTCGGGACTGCGAACGGTGTTCGGGCTGTTCAAGCTGCGCATCGGCGTGGTGATCGCGGTGACCGCGCTGGCCGGCGTCGCGATCCAGCCCGGTGATGCACTGTCGCCGCTCGACGCGCTGGCCGTGTTCATCGCCGTGCTGCTGGCCTCGGCCAGCGCCGGCGCGTTCAACCAGTACTACGAGACCGACATCGACGCGCGGATGAAGCGCACGCGGGCGCGGCCGTTCGTCGTCGGCCGCCTGGCGCGCCATCGCGGCTGGCTGGTGCTGATCGCGGCGCTCACGGCCGCCGGCGTGGCCTCGGCCTGGCTGGCGGCCAATGCGGCGGCGGCGCTGTTCACGTTCCTCGGCGCGTTCTTCTACGCCATCGTCTACACGGTGTGGCTGAAGCGGCGCACCTGGTGGAACATCGTCATCGGCGGCGCTGCCGGCAGCTTCGCGGTGCTGGCCGGAGCGGCAGCGGTCGCGCCGCAGTTGTCGCCGCAGGCGCTGCTGCTGGCGCTGATCCTGTTGCTGTGGACGCCGCCGCACTTCTGGAGCCTCGCCATCGTCTGCCGAGACGACTATGCCGCCGTCGGCGTGCCAATGCTGCCGGTGGTCAAGGGCGAGCGCGTCGCCGGCCACGCCATCCTCGCGCACACGCTGGTGCTGGTGGCGCTTTCGCTTTGGCTGGCGCACTGGTGCGGGCTGGTGTACCTCGCCTTCGCCGCGATCGGCGGGTGGCTTTTCGTCCGCGCCGCATGGGCGGTGGCCCGCGCGCCGTCGAAGGAAACGGCGCGCGCCTGCTTCCATGCGTCGCTGATGCAGCTGTCGCTGCTGCTGGTCGGCATCCTGCTCGAAGCAGCGCTCACCTGAGGAGCGCAGCCCGGTGTCCGCGCTCGCGGTCCTGCGCCTCGCGCTGGCGCTTTGTGGCCTGGGCTGGCTTGTCGCCGGCGGCGCTGCGGCCAATGAGGCCGGCGATCTCGAAGCCGCGGTGCGCTTCAGCCAGCAGGCCATCGGCCGGCAGGTCAGCGACTGGCACTTCACCGATCATCGCGGACGCAACGTCCGCGCCGCCGACCTGCGCGGCAAGCCGATGGTCGTCAGCTTCATCTATACCGGCTGCTTCCAGGTCTGCCCGGCGACGACGCAGTTCCTGAAGAACGCGGTGAAGTCGGCGCGTGAGGCGCTGGGTCCGGGCCGCTTCCGTGTCGTGTCGATCGGCTTCAACCAGCCCTTCGACACGCCCGAGTCGCTGGCCGCCTTCGCGCGCAAGCAGGGCGTCAACGTCGACGACTGGATCTTCGTTGCGCCGCGCGCCGCCGACGTCGAGGCGCTGCTCGACCAGTTCGGGCTCACGGTCAAGGCCACGCCGGCCGGCTTCGATCATCTGATCCAGGCCACGATCGTCGACGCCGAAGGCGTCATCTACCGCCAGGTCTACGGCGATGCCTTCGAACTGCCGATGTTCATCGGGCCGCTGAAGGAACTGCTGTCGGGGCAGGCGGCGCAGGCGATGTCGGTCGAAAACATCTGGCTGAAGGTCAAGCTGTACTGCACGGTGTATGACCCCGCCAGCGGCAGGTACAAGTTCAACTACTCGCTGTTCGTCGAACTGTTCGCCGGCATTACCTTCCTCGGTGCGCTGATCGCTTTCATCGTGCGCGAAGCACGGCGGCAGGGGCGCGCCGGCCGCGCGTCCCTGCCGCGGCCACGCGCTTGACACCTATCAAGGCGCAGGCCGCGGGCGCCAGCGCAAGATCGCAGCCAGTGCTCGAGCCGCCTGCCTGCACCCGATGAATCCTTCCGCCCAGCCCGTTCCGATGCAAGCGGCCTCGCGCGCGCTGCAGGCGCTCGAACGGCGCGCCGACGGCATCTTCGGCAGCTCGGCCAATCCGCTGCGCCAACTGGGTGCGCTGGCCTTCCTGATGCTGTGGCTGCTCATCGCCAGCGGCGCCTGGCTGTACGTGGTGTTCGACACCTCGGCCGCTGGCGCGCATGCCTCGCTCGACGATCTGGCCCGCGAGCAGCCGTGGACCGGGGCACTGGTGCGCAGCCTGCACCGCTACAGCGCCGACGCCTTCGCGCTGTTCACGGCGCTGCATATCGGCCGCGAATGGCTGCTCGGCCGCTACAGCGGCTTTCGCTGGTTCTCGTGGGTCAGTGGCGTGCCGCTGCTGTGGCTTGCGCTGGTTTCCGGTCTGGTCGGCTACTGGATGGTGGCCGACACGCGGGCGCTTTTCGTCGCCACCGCGATCGCCGAGGCGGCCGGCTGGCTGCCCGGCTTCGGCGCGGCGCTGATGCGCAATTTCATCGCCGAGGAGGCGATCTCGGACCGCCTGTTCGCGCTGCTGGTGTTCATCCACATCGCCGCCGCGCTGCTCGTGCTCGCCGGTCTGTGGGTGCATTTGCAGCGCATCGCGCGGCCGCTGACGCAACCGCGGCGGCCGCTGGCGGCGGCCACGGCGGCGACGCTGTTGCTGCTGGCGGCCGCGTGGCCGGCGCTGTCGGCGGCGCCGGCCGACTTCACGCGGCTTGCGGGCGCGGTGCCGGTCGACTGGTTCTTCTTCGGCTTTTTCCCGCTGATGTATGCGACCTCGCCGGGTCTGCTGTGGGCGTTCGCCGGGCTGGGCACGCTGCTGCTCGTCGTGCTGCCGTGGACCGCGCGCGCGCCGCGGCCGGCCGCCGCGGTGGTCGATCTCGCCCACTGCAACGGCTGCCGGCGCTGCTTCGAGGATTGCCCGTTCGGGGCCATCGTGCTGGCACCGCGCAGCGACGGCCGCCCATATGCGGTGCAGCCGGTGGTGCAGACCGATCTGTGCGCCGGCTGCGGCATCTGCGTCGGCGCCTGCCCATCGTCGATGCCGTTCCGGAATAAGGAGCGGCTGGCCACCGGCATCGATCTGCCGGAGCGGCCGCTGACGGCGCTGCGCGATCGCCTTCGCGCCGGTCTGGCCCGGCAGCCCGGTGCGGCGGTGCTGTTCGGCTGCGACGAGGGTGCCGACGTCGCCCGCGTCGCCGATCCGGACGTGATCGCGCTGTCGCTTGCGTGCTGCGCGATGCTGCCGCCGGCGTTCGCCGATTACGCGCTGCGCCAGGGCGCGGCACAGGTCGTCGTCGCCAGTTGCGGGGCCGATCGCTGCGCCTTCCGGCTCGGCGGCCGCTGGGCCGAGCAGCGCCTGCAGGGCCGCCGCGAACCGATGCTGCGCGAACGCGCGCGCGGGCCGCGGGTGCGGCTGGTCGAGGCGCTGCGCGGCGAGGAAGGGCGGCTGCGCGCGGCCCTGCGGCGCGCCGACGACAAACCGATGGCCTCGGGGCGGGCGCACGATGCCTAAGGCGGTCCGTTATGCGGTGCAGGCGCTGCTGTATGCGGCCTTCGCGGCGGTGGTCGGCTACTTTTCCACGTCGCCGCATTTCCGGCTGCTGGCCGACGACGAGGCGCTGCTGCGCCTGTCGCTGCTGCATCCGGGCAAGCCGAAGGGCGAATGCCGGCAGCGCACGGCCGAGGAACTGGCGAAGATGCCGCCGCAGATGCGCGCGCCGCTGGACTGCCCGCGCGAGCGCTCGCCGGTGCTGGTCCGCGTTGAACTCGACGGCAGGGCGGTGATCGACGAATCGTTTGCGCCGGCCGGGCTGAACAGGGACGGCGCCTCGGCCGGCTATCGCCGCCTGCCGATCCGCGCCGGCACCTACACCGTGCGCGCGCAGCTGAACGACGATGCCCGGCGCAGCGATTTTCCCTATGAGCGCACGGCAAGGCTCGACGTCAAGGCGGGCCAGATCGTGCTGATCGACTTCAATCCGGCCAAGGGAGGCCTGCTGATCCGATGAAAGCCAACAACGCGCTTGCGGCGACGATGCGCGCGCTCGCCTGGCCGCTGCAGCTGCCGTCGACCGTTCATGTCGCCCGCTATCGACTCGGCATCGCCGGCGGCGAGCGCCGGCATCTGGCTGCCGCCTGGCTGTGGCTGGCCATCGCCGCGCTGGCGGCCAGCGGCGTGTTCTCGATCCTGCTGGTGGCGGCGCGCGCGCCGTTCATCCAGCCTTGGCTTCCGACGGTCGATTTCTTCCGCGTCGCGCTGGTGGTGCACGTCGACCTGTCGGTGCTCGTCTGGTTCGCGGCCTTCGCCGCCTTGCTCTGGAGCGCCGCAGGCAGCGAACGCTGGCTCGGCCTGGCCTGGACTGCCTGGGGGCTGGGCCTTCTCGGCACGGTGGCGATGAGCGCCGCGCCGTTCCTGAATCCGGGCGCGCCGGTGATGGCCAACTATGTGCCGGTGATCGAAAGCGGACTGTTCCTCTGGGGCCTGCTGCTGTTCGGCGCTGCCTTCGGCCTGGCGGCGCTGCGCGCGCTTGCGGTGCCGCAGAAGGTCGGGCTGCTGCTCGACGCCGAAGGGGCGCTTCGCTTCGGCCTGAACGCAGCGGCGGTGGCCGCCGCGATGTCGTTGCTTGCGCTGGCCTGGTCGTGGGCGGCGGTGCCCGGCCTGCTCGATTCGAAGACCTACTACGAACTGCTGTTCTGGGGGCCGGGCCACGTCGTGCAATTCTGCTGGAGCCTAGTGATGATGGTGGCCTGGCTGTGGTTGGCCAACCTCGCCGGCGCGCGCGTGCCGCTGTCGCCGCGCGTGGTGGCGCTGCTCTTTGCCATCGGTCTGGCGGCGGTCTTCGCCACGCCGCTCATCTATCTGGCCCACGACGTTGCCTCGGTCGAGCACCAGAAACTGTTCACCTGGCAGATGCGCTTCGGCGGAGGGCTGGCCATCGTTCCGGTGGCGGTGGCGGTGCTGATCGGACTGGCGCGCGCCGACCGGCGGCCGGGCGACGGCGCGCTGGCCACGCAGCTGCCGGCCTGCCGCAATGCGCTATGGGCGTCGCTGTGGCTCTTCGCCGCCGGCGGCCTGATCGGTTTCCTGATCAAGGGCTCGGACGTGCGCATCCCGGCGCACTATCACGGCTCGATCGTCGGCATCACGCTGGCGCTGATGGGGCTCACCTACGCGCTGCTGCCGAAACTCGGCTTCTCGCGGCCGCTGCCGAAGCTGGCGGCCTGGCAGCCGCTGCTGTACGGCGCCGGCCAGTTCCTGCACATCGCCGGCCTGGTGTGGTCCGGCGGCTACGGCGTGCAGCGCAAGGTCGCCGGCGCCGAGCAGGTGCTGCGCACGCCGTCCGAAGTCGCCGGCATGGCGCTGATGGGCATCGGCGGACTGGTCGCCGTCGCCGGCGGCCTGTTGTTCGCGGTCGTCGTGCTGCGCACGCTGCGCCGGCAGGACTGATGCTGCTGCGCCGGCTGCTGCAGCTGGGTTTCGTGCTGGCGCTGGTCGTGGTCGGTGCCAGTTCGACGCTTCGGCTGTCGGCCAATGGCATCGGCTGCAGCCCCTGGCCGGCCTGCTACGGGCAGCCGGCCACGGCCACGGCGGTTAACGCCGCGCCGCTGGCGCGGATGCTGCGCCTGGCGCACCGGATCGCCGCCTCCGCCTTCGCGTTGCTGGCGCTTGTCATCGTCGCGCTCGGCTGGCGAAACTGGATCCGGCCGGCGCGCGCGGTCGCGATTCTGCTCCTCGCCGTCACCGCCGTGCTCGCCGCCGTTGGCCGGTACACGCCGTCGCCGCTGCCGGCGGTCACCCTCGTCAACCTGCTCGGTGGCCTTGCGCTGCTGGCCCTGCTCGCGTATCTGCTCGCGGCTGAAGCGCCGGCGTCACGGGCCGCTGCCGGCGGATCACGCGGCGCGGCGCGCGGCGTCGGCTTTGCCGTGCTGATCGCGGCATTCGTGCTGCAGTCGGGCATCGGCGCGCTGATCAGCGCGCGCCTGGCCGGCGATGCCTGCGCCTCCGGTTGCGGCACGATATGGTCGCCCGGTGCGGCAGTGCTCGCCGATCCGCTTCGACCCGGCACCGCCGCCGATCTGATGCGCGCCGGCGCCGGGCAGCCGCTGCATGCGCTGCACCGGCTTGGCGGCGTGGCGTTGACGGTCATCGCGGTGCCGGCGATCTTCGCGCTTCTGCGCCGCCGGCCGCGTGCGGGCGCGGTGGCGATGCTGGCCGTGGCCGCCACGGCCGGCCTCGGCTTCATCGTCGCGTCCCCCGCTCCCGCGCTCGCGGCCTCGGCGCTGCATGCGCTGGCGGCAGGCGCGGTGTTCGCGACCCTCGGAGCGGCGCTGGCGCTGCGCGCCGCGCCGTCGCAGGAGATGCCAACATGATCGTGCTCGATGCCCGCGACTGGGCGCCTCCCCGACCGTTCGAGGAGACGATGGAGGCGCTGTGCCGGCTGCAGCCCGGCGAGCGCGTGCGCCTGATCATCAACCGCGAACCGCTGCCGCTGTACCGGGTGCTCGAGCAGAACGGCTACGCGCACTTCACGACCGTGCGCGACGACGGCAGCTTCGAGGTGGACATCTGCATCCGCGCCGGTGAGTGATTCCGGTCGCCTGCCGGCAGGCTGACGCCTGATCCGGCGCGGTCTCGCGTCCTCAAGGGATAGGTCCGCCGCCAAGTGATGTATACAGTATCCGGCGTCCAGTCGACTGCATTGGACCCTCGCCAGGTGGCCTGCCTTGAACCTCGCCCTGACGCCTGTCGAACGGCCGCTCGCCCTCGGCGAGCAGGTCTACGAGCGGCTGCGCGCGCTGCTGCGCAGCGGCCAGATCGCCGCCGGGCAGCCGCTGCAGGAACTGCAGCTTGCCGAGCGTCTCGGCGTGTCGCGCACGCCGGTGCGCGAGGCGATGACCCGGCTCGCTGGCGAGGGCCTGCTCGCCTCCGACGGGCGCAGCTTCACCGTGCCAAAGCTTTCCTTGCGCGACGTCGACGACATCTACGAGGTCCGCTTCCTGATCGAGCCTGCCGCGATCCGCGGCGTCGCCGCCTTCACCGGCGAGCGCGCAGTGCGGGCGCCGCTGGACGCGGCGCTGGCCGCGGCGGCCGCCGCGCACAAGGCGGGCGATGCCGATGCTTTCCGCGACGCGCATCGGCGCTTCCGCGCGGCCTGGCTGGCGCTGGTGCCGAACCGGCGCCTGGTTCGCGTGGTCGAGCAATACGCCGACCACCTGCAGCACATCCGCGCGCTGACGCTGGGCAGCCCGCGCGTGCGCGCGATCGTGCTCAAGGGCCATCGCAAGATCGCGGCGGCGCTCGCCGCCGGCGACGGCGAGGCCGCTGCCGAGGCGATGCGCGCCAACCTCGCCGAGGCCAAGCGAGCGTTCATCGCCGCTGTCGGCCTGGCGGAGCAGTGAAGGCGGGCGCGCCGATGGACTTCAAGGCCGAAATCCCCTACGGCGCCTACTGGAGCACGCCGTTCGCGCGCTGGCAGGGCAGCTTTGCCGCGTTGCACAGCGTCGAGTTCGCCGCTCACGTCGCGCGCGGCGAACTGGCCAGGCGCAACATCGAGGCCGGCGTGTTCGATTATGCGGTGCTGGGCTTATCGGTGCCGCAGAAGCATTCCTTCTACGGCGCGCCGTGGCTCGCCGGGATGATCGGCAGCAGGGCCGGCGGGCCGACGATCATGCAGGCCTGCGCCACCGGCGCGCGCACGCTGCTGGCGGCCGCGCAGGAGATCGAACTCGGGATGGCCAGCGCGGCGCTGGTAGTCAACTGCGACCGCACGTCCAACGGCCCGCACATCTACTACCCCAATCCGCGCGGTCCCGGCGGCACCGGTGCGGCTGAGGACTGGGTGATGGAGAACTTCGGCTGCGACCCGCTCGGCCCGCATTCGATGCTGCAGACGGCGGAAAACGTGGCGGCGCGACACGGTTTCAGCACGGCGCGGCAGCACGAGATCGTGCTGCGCCGCGAACAGCAGTACCGGCAGGCGCTGGCCGGCGACTGCGCGTTCCTGAAGCGTTTCATGACGCTGCCGTTCGACGTGCCCGCGCCCGGCTACCGCAAGTCCGCCGGGACGCTGGCCGGCGACGAGGGCGTGTCGCAATCGACGGCCGAGGGACTGATGAAGCTGAAGCCGGTCCTCGACGGCGGCACCGTCACCTACGGCGGGCAGACCCATCCAGCCGACGGCAACGCAGCGCTCGTCGTGACCACGCGCGAGCGTGCGCGCGAACTGGCCACGAATCCGAAGATCGCGGTGCGGCTGCGCGGCTTCGGGCTGGCCCGGGCGCCGCTGGCGCGGATGCCGGAGGCCACCGTGCCGGCGGCGCAGCGGGCGCTGGCGCAGGCCGGCTGCGACATCCGCCGCATGGACGCGATCAAGACGCACAACCCGTTCGCCGTCAACGACCTGTACTTCGCCGCGCAGACCGGCGTCGACGCGATGGCGATCAACAACTACGGTTGCTCGCTGGTCTGGGGCCATCCGCAGGCGCCGATGGGCACGCGCTCGATCATCGAACTGATCGAGGAACTCGCGCTGCGCGGCGGCGGCTGGGGCCTGTTCAGCGGCTGCGCCGCCGGCGACACCGCGATGGCGGTGGTGCTCCAGGTCGGCGATGCGTAGGTGGGGGCGATGGATCTCTCGCACTGGATCAGCGCACACGCCGAGCGCGCGCCGGAGAAGTGCGCGCTGCGCTTCGACGGTCATGACATCAGCTACGGCGCGCTGGCGCGGCATGTCGGAGAACTGGCTGCGGCCCTGTCCGCCAGCGGCGTGGCGGCAGGCGATTGCGTCGCCTACCTTGGACTGAACCGGCCCGAAGCGCTCGCCCTGCTGTTCGCCTGCGCCCGCCTCGGCGCGCTGTACATGCCGCTGAACTGGCGGCTGGCTGGCCCGGAGCACCGCGAGCGCCTGCTCGATTGCCCGCCGAAAGTGATCGTCGCCGAAGAAGCGTTCGTGCCGGCGACGGCGCCGCAACTGGCATCCCTGCCGCCGATGACGACCGTGGCCGTCGGCGCGGCGCCGGCAGGGTGGATTGACTACGAAGCGCTGCTTTCGCGCGCGGTCGCCGCCGCCGCGCCGCCTGCCGGAGGTGGGCCGGATTCGCCGCTGCTGCTGTGCCACACCTCGGGTTCGACCGGCCGGCCCAAGGGAGTGGTGCTGACGCAGGCCGCACTGGCCTGCAACGCCGCCAACAGCATCGCATTGCACGACATGACGGCAGCCGATCGGATCCTGACCAACCTGCCGCTGTTTCATGTCGGCGGCCTGAACAACCAGACCACGCCGGCGCTGCAGGCCGGCGCCACCGTGGTGCTGCACGCCAAGTTCGACCCGGAGACGACCTTCGCCGCGATCGAGCAGGAGCGCATCACGCTGACGGTGCTGGTGCCGACGCAACTGGCGCTGATGATCGCGATGCCGCGCTGGGCGAGCGCCGACTTCTCCAGCCTGCGCATGATCAGCACCGGCTCGACGGTCGTGCCCGAGCACCTGATCCGCGCCGTGCACGAGCGCGGCGTGCCGCTGGTGCAGATCTACGGCTCGACCGAAACCTGCCCGATCGCCGCCTACCTGCGGCCGGAGGACGCGCGGCGCAAGGCCGGCTCGACCGGACGTGCGGCGCCGCAGTGCGAGCTGCGCGTCGTCGACGCCGAGGGTCACGACGTCGCGCAGGGCGCGCGCGGCGAGATCCTTGTCCGCGGCGCCAACGTGATGAGCGGCTACTGGCGGCAGCCGCAGGCCACGGCCGAAGCGCTGGCCGGAGGCTGGTTTCACAGCGGCGACATCGGCCACTTCGACGACGAAGGATTCCTCTGGGTCGACGGCCGCGCCAAGGACATGATCATCTGTGGCGGCGAGAACATCGCGCCGGCGGAAATCGAGAACGTGCTGCTGGAGTGCCCCGACGTGGCCGAGGTCGCCGTCGTCGGACGGCCGGACGGCAACTGGGGCGAGGTCGTGGTCGCGGTCGTGGCGCCGAAGGCGGGCAGCCCGCTGACGCGCGAGCGGCTGATGGCGCTGCTCGAGGGACGAATCGCCCGCTACAAGCATCCGCGGCAGATGCTGTTCGTCGACGAACTGCCGAAGACCGCGCTCGGCAAGGTGCGCAAGGAAGACGTGCGGCGGCTGGTGGCGCAAGCCGCCGGCTGACGCCCGCACAAAACAACGGGGAGCGCCGGCGATGGGTCTGAAGATCGGAATCGATGTCGGCGGCACGTTCACCGACTTCGTCGTCACGCGCCCGGGCAGCGGCCCGGCGATCTTCAAGACGCTGTCGACGCCCGCCGACCCGTCGATCGCGGTGGTCAACGGCCTGGCCGAGATCGCCGCCAGCCAGCAACTGCCGCTGGCCGAGTTCGCCGCCGGCATCGACACGCTGGTGCACGGCACGACCGTGACCACCAACGCGACGCTGACCAGCACCGGCGCCAAGTGCGGATTGCTGACGACCGAGGGCGTGCGCGACGCGCTGGAGATGCGGCGCGGCATCCGCGAGGAGCAGTACAACAACCGCTACGCCAACGTGAAGCCGCTGGTGCCGCGTTACCTGCGTGCCGGCATCGGCGGCCGGCTCGACCGCAACGGCCGCGAGCTGCAGCCGCTCGACGTCGACGGCGTAAGCCGGGCGATCGACCTGTTCCGGCGCGAGGGCGTACAGGCCGTGGCGATCTGCTTCATGAACTCGTTCGCCAATGCCGCGCACGAGCGGGCCGCCGCCGAGCTGGTGCGGCGCGAACTGCCGGGCGCGTACCTGTCGGTGTCGACCGAGGTGCTGCCGTCGATCCGCTTCTACGAGCGCGTCAGCACGACGGCGCTCAACGCGTACGTCGGGCCGAAGCTCAATCACTACCTCGACCAGCTCGTCGGCCGGCTGCAGGCGATCGGATTCAGGGGGCTGCTGCTGATCATGCAGTCCAACGGCGGCGTCATCTCGCCGCAGCTGGCGCGCGAGACAGCGGCACTGACGCTGCTGTCGGGGCCGGCCGGCGGGCCGGGCGCGGGCCTGTTCTATGCCCGCGCGCACGGCCAGGACCGCTGCATCACCACCGACATGGGCGGCACCAGCTTCGAGGCGTCGGTGGCCCTCGGTGCGCCGCTGGTCAAGAACGACGGCGAGATTGCGCGCCACAAGATCGCGCTGCCGATGCTCGACATCCACACCATCGGCGCCGGCGGCGGTTCGATCGGCTGGCTCGACGAAGGCGGACTGCTGCGCATGGGGCCGCAGAGCGCCGGCGCCGATCCGGGACCGGCCTGCTACGGCAAGGGCGGGAAACTGCCGACCACGACCGACGCCAACGTCGTGCTCGGCTACCTCGACCCGGATTATTTCGCCGGCGGCAGGATGAGGCTCGACGCGGCGGCGGCGCGGCGCGCGATCGACGAGCACATCGCCCGGCCGATGGGCCTGTCGGTCGAGGAAGCAGCCGCCGGCATGTACCGGGTCGCCTGCAACAACATGGCGCAGGGCGTGCGCGAGGTGACGATCAAGCGCGGCTTCGATCCGCGCGAGTTTCCCTTCATTCCGGCCGGCGGCGCCGGGCCGATCCACGCCTGCATGATCTGCCAGGAACTGGAAATCCCGCTGCAGATCGTGCCGCGCGAAGCCTCCGTGCTGTGCGCCTTCGGCATGCTGATGAGCGAACTGAAGCACGACTTCGTCCGCACCTTCGTCTGCCGGCTGGATGGCATCGACTGGGCGCGGCTGGTCCGGCTCATCGACGAGATGCAGCACGACGGCGAGCGGCAGCTTGCCGCGGAGCGGATCGCCGCCGCCCGCCGCCGCTACGAGGTCCGACTGGACTGCCGCTACATCAAGCAGTACCACGAGGTCTCGCTGGCCGTGCCGCGCGCGCTGATCGACCGCCGTGACGGCGCCGGCATCGCCGGGCTGTTCCATGCCGAGCACAACCGCCTGTTCGGCTACGCGCTGGCGCAGGAGGCCACGCCGATCGAGATCATCAACGTGCGCGTGCAGGCGGTCGGCCAGACCGACCGGCCCGCCTACGGCGAGGAACGCTGGGCCGGCGCCGACGCCGCGCACGCGCTGAAGGGCCGGCGCAGCGTGTACGTGCCGGAAACGCGCCGCTTCACGGAGGTGCCGGTGCTCGACGGCCATCGGCTGCGCCACGGCAACCGCGTCGACGGGCCGGCGCTGGTCGAGCAGGAGACGACGGCGATCTTCGTCGGCGCCTCCTACGACTGCGTCGTCGACGCACTCGGCTCGTTCGTCCTGTTCGCCAAGGGGCGCGAGGACCTGGTGTCGTCGTGCATCCGCCAGGCCGAGGAGGCCGCCGCATGACGAAGATCGATCCGATCCTGCTGTCGGTGTACGCGCGCACGTTCAAGTCGATCACCGACGAGATGAGCATCGCGATGGAGAAGACGACGCGCTCGCCGATCCTGTGCGAGGCAAAGGACTATGTCACCGGGCTGTACGACGCCGACGGCAACATGCTCGAGCAGACCGAGAACCTGCCGATCCTCGCCTTCTCGCTGGCGCCGGTGTGCAAGTACATCAGGCAGTACTTCGGCGACGAGATCTATCCCGGCGACGTGATCTTTCACAACGACGTCTTCAGTCTCGGCAACCAGAACAACGACGTCGCCGTCTACAAGCCGGTGTTCCACGGCGAGACGCTGGTGGCGTGGACGGCCGTCAAGGGCCACCAGGCCGACATCGGCGGCAACGTGCGCGGCGGCTACAACCCGAACGCGGTCGAAGTCTGGCAGGAGGCGCTGCGCATCCCGGCGGTCAAGGTCTACGAGCGCGGCAGGCTGCGCAAGGATGTGTGGAACCTCATTTTCGCCAACATCCGGCTCGACATCGTCCAGCACGACATGAAGGCGGAGATCGGCGCCTGCACGGTCGGCGAGCGCCGCGTGCTCGAACTGATCGGCAAGTACGGGCTGGAGAGCTTCGAGTCGCACAAACAGGCGCTCTTTGAAGCCACGCGCAGGATGATGGAAGCGGAGATCGCCAAGATCCCGAACGGCCGCTACTGCGGCGAAGGCTACGTCTACTACGACGGGCGCAATGTCGGCAGCAAGTACACGATCCGCGTCGACATCGAAGTCAAGGACAGGTCGATCCGGTTCGACTACTCGCGCACCGACGCCCAGACCAACGGCTTCGTCAACGGCACCTTCACGTCGAGTGCATCGGCGACGATCCTGACGCTGCTGCAGATGGTCAACCCCGACATCCCGCATAACGAAGGCATGGTGCAGCCGATAGAGATCGTGATCCCGGAGGGCACGATCCTGAACGCCGCCTACCCGAAGGCGACCACCTTCGGCAACCATCTGTGCCCGCCGAACGCCGACGCGATCCAGCGCGCGCTCGCCCCGGTGATGCCCGACCGCGTCACGGCCGGCTGGAACAACCTGCTCTGCTCGCTGACCACCGGCACCGATCCGCAGAAGAACGAGACCTACGTCGACATTGGCTTCATGGGGCTGAAGGGCGGATCGGGCGCGCTCAAGGGCGCCGATGGCTACGACCACATCGGCATGATCGACGCCTCCGGCGGCGTGCTCGACCAGGACTACGAGATGTTCGAGCAGCAGACGCCACACCGGCTGATCCGGCATGAACTGCTGACCGATTCCGCCGGCCCGGGGCAGTGGCGCGGCGGGCTCGGCGTGGAAACGATCTTCGAGATCGGCTCGGACGACACGCAGCTCGTCACCTTCGGCGACGGCGATTTCGAGGGCGCGTTCGGCCTTTTCGGCGGCGGCGATGCGGGCCTGAACTCCATCAGGCTGCGCTATCCGGACGGCACCGAGGTGGTACCGAAGAACAAGGATCTGATCACCGGCGTGCCGAAGGGAACGATCTATCACCAGGTCGCCGGCGGCGGCGGCGGCTACGGCGATCCGCGGCTGCGCGATCGGAAAGTGCTGGCGGAGGAAGTGAAGAACGGGGTGATTTCGGCCGAGGCGGCGCGGAAGTTGTATGGGTTTGAAGGCTGACATGAAGACTCCCGCGCACTCGAGTTTCGCGGCGGGCGGCACCCGGCATGGGCTCATGGTGGGGCGGTCGGCCCTGCAGGCCGACTGCACTGCGATGCTCGGCCCGAGGTCGCGCCGCAGAACTCGCTGCGCTCAATGCGTTCGCTGCGCTCGGACAGCTGCGGCGAGTTGGATCACGAAGCGCGCTGAAGCGCGCCGACCCCGGGCCTGCGCTTCTCGTCGCCCCACAAGTCGCCCCTGCCGGGTACCACCCGCCGCTCTGGCTGCGCTGTCAGCCTTCGTGAACGTCTACGGCGCCCCTGCAGAGGGACGTGCGGGCAGGTCGCAGCGCGCCTATGCGGCGCCGAGAAGCGCAGCGGCCGTCGCCGCGCGCGCCAGCGCGCCACGTAAACCAACTCGTCGCATCTGTTCGAGCGAAGCGAACGCAGTGAGCGAAGTGAGTTATGCGACGGGCGATGGCCGCGAGCATCGGAGGGGAGTCGGCGCTACGCGCCGACCGCCGCAGTGGTGCGCGGAGGCCTGCCCGCGCGGCCCTTTGCCGCTCGGATCTCCGCATAGCGAAAGCCGCAATGGATTTTGACCTCACCCCCGACCAACGCGCCGTGCGCGACACCTTCGCGCGCTTCGCCGACGAGCGCATCGTGCCACAGGCCGCGGCGATCGACGAGGCGCACGCCTTTCCGCGGACGCTGTTCGGCGAACTGGCGCAGCTCGGCCTCTTCGGCATGCGTTACCCGCAAGAGGTCGGCGGGACGGGCATGGGGCTGACCGAGTTCTGCCTGGCGCTGGAGCAGATCGCGCGCGGGTCGATGTCGCTGGCGGGCGCGGTGGCGATGCAGTCGCTGATGGGGACCAAGTTCCTGCACATGCTTGGCAACGCCGACATCGTCGAGCGGCTGTTCAAGCCGGCGCTCAGGGGCGAGAAGATCGGCGCCATCTGCATGACGGAACCCAATGCCGGCTCCGATCTTGACGGCATCGCCACCGTTGCGCGCAAGGCCAACGGCGGATATCGGCTCAGCGGCCAGAAGACCTGGGTCACCTCGGCGCCGGTGGCGGACTACTTCACCGTGTTCGCGCGTGCGGGAGACGAGAGAAAGCTGACGATCTTCCTTGTCGAACGGTCGTTCGCCGGGCTCGTCGTCGGCCGGCCGATCCACAAGATGGGCATGTGGGCGCTGCCGACTTCCGAGGTCGCGCTTGACGACTGTTTCGTGCCCGACTCGCACCGGCTGTCGCAGCAGGAAGGCGACGGCGAGGGCCACCTGCGCAAGACGCTCGCGGAGATCCGCATCATCACCGGCGCGATGGCCCTGGGCGCGGCGCGCGCGGCGCTGGCGGAGGCGACGCGCTACGCCGCCGAGCGCAGGCAGTTCGGCAAGCCGATCAACCGCTTCCAGGCCATCCAGTTCAAGCTCGCCGAGATGGCCACGGCGCTGGAGGCGGCCACGCAGCTCGTCTATTACGCGGCGTGGCTGCGCGACCATGATCGGCCGCACCACAAGGAAGCGGCGATGTGCAAGCTCAACGCCACGGAGGCCGCGGCGTCGATCTGCGACCAGGCCGCGCGGGTGCTTGCCTCGTACGGCTACGCGATGGACTACGCGGTGCAGCGCCATCTGCGCGACGTGCGCTTCACGCTGATCGGCGGCGGCACCAGCGAGATTCTTAAGCTCGTCATCGCCAAGGAGGTCAGCGCATGAGCGCAAGCAAGAGAATCCGCGTCGTGCTCGCCAAGCCGGGGCTCGACGGCCACGACCAGGGGGCGAAGGTCGTGGCGCGGGCGATGAAGGACGCCGGCTTCGAAGTCATCTACACCGGCCTGCGGCAGACGCCGGAGGCGATCACGCGCATCGCCACGCAGGAGGACGTCGACGTGATCGCACTGTCGAGCATGGCCGGCTCGCATCTGGCCTTCTGCCGGCGGCTGAAGCCGCTGCTCGAGGAAGCCGGCCTGACCGACAAGCTGTGGATCATCGGCGGCAACCTGCCGGCGCAGGACCACGCACAGCTGCGCGCGCTCGGCTTCAAGGGGATCTTCCCCACCAGCTCGAGGCTCGACGCGATCTGCGATTTCATCCGGGCCAATGCACCATGAAACGCGACCCTGCCGCCGAAATCGAGCCGCGGTTCAACGAATCGGGCATCCCGATCCAGCCGCTGTACACGGAAGCGGATGTCGAGGCCAGCGGCGGCCTGTCGATGCTTGGCCGGCCCGGCGAGTACCCGTTCACGCGCGGCATCCATCCGCTGATGTACCGCAGGCAGCCGTGGACGATGCGCCAGTACACCGGCTTCGGCAACGCGGCCGACACCAACAAGCGCTTCAAGTACCTGATCGCCAACGGCCAGACGGGACTGAACGTCGCCTTCGACCTGCCGACGCAGTGCGGTCTGGACTCCGACGATCCGCTGGCCGAAGGCGAGGTCGGCCGTGTGGGCATGGCGGTGGACACGCTGCGCGACGTCGAGGTCGCCTTCGACGGCATCGACCTCGACAAGATCACCGTGTCGCTGACGATCAACGGCGCGGCGGCGATCCTGATCGCAATGTACCTGGCGATGGCGCAGAAGCGCGGCTACGACCTCGCCCGGCTGCGCGGCACGGCGCAGAACGACATCCTGAAGGAGTTCATCGGCCGCGGTACCTGGATCTTCCCGGTCGAGCCGTCGATCCGGCTGGTCGGCGACACGATCGAGTACTGCGCCAGGCACGCACCGAAGTACAGCCCGGTGTCGGTCTGCGGTTATCACATCCGCGAATCGGGTGCGACGCCGACGCAGGAGATGGCCTACGCGTTCTGCATCGCCAGGGCCTACGCCGACGAGGTGATCCGGCGCGGCCTGCCGGTCGACGAGTTCGCCGGCCGGCTGTCGTACAACTTCAACATCTTCGGCAACATCTTCGAGCAGGTCGCCAAGTTCCGCGCCGGACGCGGCCTGTGGGCGAAGATCATGAAGGAGCAGTACGGCGCCACGCAGCCGGGCTCGATGTGGCTGCGCATGATCGCCGGCGGTGGCGGCGGCGGGCTGACTGCCGAGCAGCCGGAAAACAACATCGTGCGCGGCGCCTACTACGCGCTGATCTCGGCGCTGTCGGGAGCGCAGACCATGGCGCTGTGCTGCTTCGACGAGGCCTACACGATTCCCAGCGAATACGCGCAGCGCATCTCGCTGCGCACGATGCAGCTGCTGATCGAGGAAATGGGCCTGACCGATACCGTCGATCCGCTCGGCGGCTCGTTCTACGTCGAGACGCTGACCAACCGCATGCGCGCCGAGATGGAGCGCATCATGGCCGAGGTCGACGCCGACGGCGGCATCGTGCGCCTGGTGGCCGAGGGCACCGTGCAGGCGCGCGTTTCGGCGCAGGCGTACCGGCGGCAGCGAGAGATCGAGCAGGGCAGCGTGCGCAAGGTCGGCGTCAACTGCTACCGCAGCGACGACGAACCGCAACGGGCGGTCGAGTTCCATCCGTACCGCGAGGAAGACGCGCGGGCGCAGGTGGCGGCGCTGCAGCGCGCCCGCGCCGAACGCGACGGCGCCGCCGTCGCCGGCGCGCTCGCCCGCGTCGAGCGCGACGCGCGCTGCGGCGCCAACCTGATGCCGGCGATCGTCGAGGCGGTCAAGGCATACGCGAGCGTGGGCGAAATCACGAACGTCATGGTCAAGGTGTTCGGGCGGTTTGTGGAGCCCGTGCGGTTCTGAGCAAAGCGATGAGAGTCCGCCGTCGCCGGGGCGACGAAGCTTTTGATCGAGAAGTGACATGACAGCCATCGAGCACTATCTCGCGCCCACCAGCCTGTCGCAGGCGCTCGACTGCCTGCAGCGCGGCGAAGCCACGGTGCTGGCCGGCGGCACGGACCTGATGCCGCAGAGCGCCAGCGGCAAGCTGGAGTTCCGGCCGACGCTGCTGAACATCCGGCGCGTGGCCGAGCTGCACGGCGTCGAACGCGACGGCGACGCGGTTCGCATCGGCGCGCTGGTCACCGTCAGCGAACTGATGCGCGATCCGCTCGTGCGCAGCCATTTCCCGGTGCTGGTCGACGCCGGCGACCACTTCGCCAGCGACCAGATCCGCAATGCGGCGACGATCGGCGGCAACATCAACAACGCCTCGCCGGCCGGCGACCTGCTGGTGCCGCTGCTGGTCCTCGATGCCGAGGCTGAACTTGCGGGCAAGCCGAACGGCAGCATCGCGACCCGCCGGCTGCCGCTGGCCGACTTCTTCGTCGGCCCGGGCCGGACGCGGCGCGCCGCGCACGAACTGCTCACCGCCGTGCGCCTCCCGCTGCCGCGGCGCGGCCAGGTCGCTCGCTTCTACAAGTTCGGCACCCGGCCGGCGCTCGACATCTCGGCGATTTCGATCGGGCTTGCCGCGGTCGTCAGCGACGGCGTGCTGACGGACGTGCGCGTGGCCTTCGGCGCCGTGGCACCCACGCCGGTGCGCGCGCCGCGCACCGAGGCCGCGCTGCAGGGCAAGCGGCTCGACCGTGCCGCGATCGATGCTGCGGCGCAGGCCGCGCACGACGAAGTCAGACCGATCGACGACGTGCGCGCCTCGGCCTGGTACCGGCGCGAACTGATCCTCAACATGACCCGGAGGATGCTCGACGATGTCGCTCAGGCATGAAATCGCCTTCACGCTGAACGGCGTGATGCGCCGGGTCACGGTCGATGTCGAGCAGAGCGCGCTGGCGATGCTGCGTGACGTCATCGGCCTGACCGGCACCAAGTACGGCTGCGGCGAAGGCGAATGCGGCGCCTGCACGATCATCGTCGACGACGTCACGGTCAACTCGTGCCTGATGTTCGCGGTCGACTGCGACGGCCGGCGGGTGACGACGATCGAGGGGCTGGCCGGCGACGCCCGCGCCGGCGCACTGCGCGAAGCCTTCGTCGCCAACGGCGCCGTGCAGTGCGGTTTCTGCACGCCGGGGCTGATGGTGCAGGCCACGCATCTGCTGGCTCAGCAGCCGCACCCGGACGCGGAGGCGGTCAAGCGCGGCATCGAAGGCAACCTGTGCCGTTGCACCGGCTACAGGAAGATCGTCGACGCGGTCGTCAGCGCCGGCCGCGCGCAGGAGGGAACTGAACGATGAAGGTCGCAGACAGACCGGCCGCGATCGCGCCGGACACGCTGATCGGCAAGCGGATTCCCAAGCTCGACGCGCCGGAGAAGGCCAGCGGCAAGACCCGCTACATCCACGACCTGAACCTGCCCGGCCAGCTGCACGCGAAGATCCTGCGTTCGTCGCGCGTGCACGCGAAGATCGTGCGCATCGACACGACGGCGGCCAAGGCGCTGCCCGGCGTGCACGTGGTGCTCACCGCCGCCGACGTGCCCGACCAGCGGCCGATTGGCGTGGCCAAGGACCACCTGCCGCTGAAGGGCGACCGCGTGCGCAGCATCCGCGACGAGATCGCCGCCGTGGCCGCCGATTCGGCCGAGATCGCCGAGCAGGCGCTGAAGCTGATCAAGGTCGAGTACGAGGACCTGCCGGTGCTTGCCGATGCGCGCGACGCGATCAGGCCCGACGCGGTGCTGATCCACCCCGAGCCGCATGGCGCCGACGGCTCGCACCTGCACCTGAAACCGGGCATGCCGATCGCGTTTGCCGGCAAGAAGGACAACATCGCGATGCGCTTCGACTACAGCCACGGCGACGTGGCGCTGGGCGAGGCCGAGTCCGACGTGGTGGTCGAGGACACCTTCAGGCTGCACTACGTCACCCACTGCTGCATGGGCGTGTCCGGGGTGATCGCCGAGTTCGACGCCAGCGGCAACCTGCTGATGCACTCGAACACGCAGGTGCCGTTCCTGCACCGGCGCGAGTTCGCCGAGTACCTGATGATGGATCCGGCGCGCATCCGCATCATCCAGCCGCCGATCGGCGGCGGCTTCGGCTCCAAGCTCGACATCTATCCGTTCGAGGTGATCTGCGTCTTCCTCGCCCGCGCCGCACGGCGGCCGGTGAAGATGGTGTTCACGCGCGAGGAGGAGTTCCTCGCCTCGCCGACGCGGCAGCCGGTGCTGCTGACGCTGCGCTCCGGCTGCCGGCGCGACGGCACGCTCACCTTCCGCCAGGTGCACACGCTGCACGACAACGGCGCCTACACCTCGTGGGGCGCGACCACGCCGTTCGTGATGATGCAGACCTTCTCGTCGCTGTACCGGGTGCCGAACTGCGACTACCACACCGTCGCCGTCTACACCAACAACCCCTATGCCGGTTCGTTCCGCGGCTACGGCAACCTGCAGGCCACCTTCGCCGTCGAGGCGCACATGGACAAGCTGGCCGACGCGATCGGCATGGATCCGCTCGAGTTCCGGCTGAAGAACGCGCAGGTGCCGGGCGAGGTCACCGGCCAGGGCATGACGTTCAGGAGCTGCGGCTTCCAGGACTGCCTGAAGACCGCCGCCGCGCGCAGCGATTACTGCCGCAAACGGCGCGAGAACATCGCCGCGCGCAGCCAAGCGGGTTCGATCCGGCGCGGTATCGGCATCGCCAGCATGCTGCACGTCGGCGGCGGCGCCAAGATCTATCCGTCCGACGGCTGCGGCACGATCCTGAAGATCGACGACTTCGCTCACGTGACGCTGATCACCGGCGCCTCGGAGATCGGCCAGGGATCGGAGACGGTGCTGTCGCAGCTGGTCTGCGAGGAGCTGGGCCTGCCGATCTCGGCGGTGACCGTGGTCAACAACGACACCGACATCACGCCGTGGGACGTCGGCGTGCACGCCTCGCGCACGACCTTCATCGCCGGCAACTCGGCGATCGGCGCCGCGCGCAAGGCCAAGGCCAAGATCCTCGCCGCCGCGGCGAAGAAGTTCGAGTGCGCCGAGAGCGACCTCGATCTGCGCGGCGGCCACGTCGTGCGCGCCGCCAGCGGCGAGCCGCTGACGGATCTCGCGCGGCTGGTCCGCGGCCTGCACTTCAGCGACAAGGCGGAACTGGTGATGACCACCTACTACTACGAGCCGCCGAGCCAGCACCAGGACAAGGGCTTCAAGGGCGACGTGTCGGCCGCCTACGCGTGGGCCACCCAGGTGGTCGAGGTCGAGGTCGACACCGATACCGGCGTCGTCAGGATGGTGAAGGTCACCGGCGCGCACGACGTCGGCCGCGTGCTGAACCGGCTCGGCATCGAGGGGCAGATCGAAGGCGGCGTGGTGATGGGGCAGGGCTACGCGCTGACCGAGAACCTGATCGTCGAGCAGGGCCGCATCCGCAACCCGAACTTCCGCGACTACAAGCTGGTGACCGCGCCGGAGATTCCGGAGATCGACATCTCGTTCATCGAATCGATGGACGGCGAAGGGCCGCAGGGCGCCAAGGGCGTGGGCGAAGCGCCGGCCATCTGCATCGCCGCCGCCACCGCCAACGCGATCGAGAACGCCACCGGCGTGCGCATCTACGAGCTGCCGTTCACGCCGGAGAAGGTGTATCGGGCGCTGCGCGGAGCGAGCGAGAAGCCGTGCTGGAAACCTTGGCAGCCGGGTTGACATGAAACGCCGCACCGTCCTGTCGATGGAACAGGCGCTGTCGCTGCCGTACGCGACGCTGCGCTTCGTCCAGCTCGGCTGGCGGGTGATCCGCATCGAATCGACGCCTGGCGGCGATGGGCTGCCCGGCGATCCCAACCGCTACATCGGCGCGCGCGTGGTCGACGACGACCGGCGCACCTACTTCATTGCGCCGAATGTCGGCAAGGAAGCGATCGCGCTGAACCTCAAGCATGCGGACGGGCAGGGGCTGCTGCGTCGGCTGCTGGTCGCGCTCGACGTCGACGTGTTCTGCTGCAACACGGTGCCGCGGCGCTATCCGCAACTGGGCATCGACTACGCCACGCTGTCCGCGGCCAAGCCGGACCTGATCTGGGCGGCGATCTCGGCGATGGGACCGCAGTATCCGGACGCGCCCGGCTACGATCCGGTGATCCAGGCAATGGCCGGCTACATGGAGCTGACCGGCTCCGCCGACGGGCCGCCGACGCTGGCCGGCGTGCCCCTGGTCGACCTGAAGGCGGGCGACGAGGTCTACGCCGGCGTGCTGCGCGCGCTGCTCGAGCGGGCCGAGACCGGCAGGGGCGCTCGTATCGACGTGTCGATGCTGCAGGCCGCGGCGTCGTGGCTGATCACCACGCTGCCGCTGCTCGACTTCGACTGCCAGCCGAACGAGATCAGCCGCTGCGGCAACGAGCACCGCAAGTTCATTCCGACCAACGTGTATCCGACGGCCGACGGCTTCATCTATATGGCGATCGGCAGCGACGTGCAGTGGAAGCGGCTGACCGAGATTCCGAAGTTCGCCGCGGTCGGCAACGCCGTGCGCGTGACCAACGAGGGCCGGCATCGGGAGCGGGAGGCCATCCACCGCGACATGGCCGCGGTCACGCGGCGCCACGCCACGGCCGAGATCGCCGAGGATTTTCGCCGGGCGACGATCCCGCACGCACCGATCAACGACATTGCCGCCGTGCGCGCGCTGCCGGCGGTCGCGAGCCGGCTCACGCGCACGCGGCGTCCGGACGGGCGCGAGGTGCGCATGCAGCCGATGGCGGTCGACTTTCCCGCCGCCGCGGCCGAACTGGGCTTCCCGCCGCGTTTCGGCGAGCACACCCATCGGCTGCTGCGCGAAGCCGGGCTGGCGGCAGCGGAAATCGACCGGCTCGCCGCGGCTGGCATCGTCTTCGACGCCTCATCGAGCCGCAGGCATGGCTGAGCCGTTCGCCAATCCGCTGCTGCGCACGCCGGCGCGACCGCTGCCGCGGCACGTGGCGATCATCGGCGCCGGCACCATCGGCCCCGACATCGGCTACTACCTGAAGAGCGCGCTGCCGCAGCTGCGGCTGACGCTGGCCGACATTGCGCAGGCGGCGCTGGAGCGCGCGCTGGCGCGCTTTCACGAGTACGCAAGCAAAGCGGTGGCGCGCGGCAAGATGGACGATGCGCGGGCGGCGGTTGTCACGGCCAATATCGTCACCACGCAGGACTATGCGTGGCTGGCCGACTGCGACTGGGTGATCGAGGCGGCGACCGAGAACCTGCCTCTGAAACGACAGATCTTCGCCCGGGTCGAGGCCATCGTTTCGCCGCAGTGCCTGATCACCTCGAACACCAGTTCGCTGCCGGCGGCGCGCATCTTTTCGGAACTGCAGCGGCCGCAGCGGGCCACCGTCACCCATTTCTTCGCCCCGGCGTGGCGCAACCCGGTGGTCGAGGTGATCGACTGGCAAGGCGCGGACAGCGCGACGATCGAATACCTGCGCTGGGTCTTCGCCATGACCGGCAAGGTGCCGCTGCGCACAGCCGACGCGGTGTGCTTCATGCTCGACCGCGTGTTCGACAACTGGTGCAACGAGGCGGCGCTGCTGCTCGATCGCGCCAGCGCCGCCGAGGTCGACAGCGTTGCCGCCGACTACGTGCACGCCGGACCATTTTTCGTCCTGAACCTCGCCCGCGGCAATCCGATCATCACCGAGACCAACACGCTGCAGGCCGAAGAGGAGGGCCGCCATTACCGGCCGGCGCCGATCTTCCGCTCGGTCGAGCACTGGCTCACTGTGGCGCCGGGAAAACGCGTGGCGACGGATGCGGACACGGCAGCCGCCGTGCGCGACCGCCTGCTCGGCGTGCTGTTGTCGCAGTCGGCCGACATTCTCGACCGCGGCATCGGCACGGCGGCGGACCTCGATCTCGGCTGCAAGCTGGCTCTCGGTTTCAGGCAGGGCCCGCTCGACCTGATGCGCGCGCTCGGCGAAGGCGAAACGCAGCGCATCCTCGGTCGCTTCGCCGCCGATCGGCCCGGCATGCCGCAGCCGCGGCGGCAGCTGTCCGCCTACCAGGACTTCCTGCGCCACCTGCTGGTCGACGACAGCGACGGCGTTCGCATCATCACGCTGCGCCGGCCCGAGGCGCTCAATGCGCTGCACGACGAGCTGACGGACGAGGTGCTGGCGGTGCTACGCCGCGGCGAGGACGACCCGGCCGTTCGCGGCTTCGTCATCACCGGCTTCGGCGCGCGCGCCTTCTGCGCCGGCGCCGACATCGGCCGCTTTCCGTCGATGCTCGGCGATGCCGCGGCCTCCGCCCAGTACGCGCGCGACTGCTCGCGCCTGCTCGTGCACCTGGACGGCATGGACAAGCCGGTGGTGGCGGCGCTCAATGGCATGGCGCTCGGCGGCGGGCTGGAACTGGCCATCCGCTGCCACGGCATCGTCGCGCTGCGCGACGCGTGGCTGCAGTTTCCGGAGATCACGCTGGGCATCGTGCCCGGCATCGGCGCGATGGTCGTGCCTTACCGCCGCTGGCCGCAGGCGGCGGCGACGTTTCACGACATGCTCCGTCGCGCCGAGCGCCTCGGCGCGGCGCGCGCGAACGAACTCGGCCTCGTCGATGCGCTGGCCGACGATATCGGCGAACTGGTCGCGAAGGCCGTCGCGCTGGTGCACGCCCGTGCCGGCCGCCGCGCGGCGATCGCTTCGGCGCCGGTCGAAATCGCGCCTTTGCCGCCGATCGAGCCGCAGTCGGCCACCGGCCAGCCACTGAGCCGGCAGGTGCTCAGCATCCTCGACGATGCGATCAGGGCGGCGGCCGCGGCGCCGTCCTGGGCCGAGGCGCTGGAGATCGGCTATGCCGCCTTCGGCCGCAGCGCCTGCACGGCGGCGGCGCGTGAAGGCATCGAGGCGGCGCTGTCCGGCCGCAAGGCCGATTTCACGCGCAGCGGATGAAAGCGGACCCATCGATACCGGGCATCCCCGGTCGCCGCGCGATCGACACGGCGGCCGTCATCGACCCGGCCTGACGCAACCCACCGGTCAATCGACCATCACGAGGAGGAGAGACGATGAGAACGAGCAGAGTCGCCGCCGTGCTGCCGGCGTTGGCGGCCGCCATGCTGCTGCCCTTGGCGGTGGTGGCGCAGGTGAAGATCGGCGTGATCACGTCGGCGACGGGGACGACCGCGTTCGTCGGCATCCCGCAGAAGAACGCGGTGGCGCTGCTGCCGAAGAAGGCGGGCGACCTGTCGATCGAGTACGTCGTCTACGACGACGCCAGCGATCCGACGCAGACGGTGCAGCTCGGCAAGAAGCTGCTCTCGGACCACCGCATGGACGCGCTGATCGGCCCGTCGGGCTCGCCGAACGCGATGGGCCTGCTGCAGTTCATGGCCGAGGCGGGCACGCCGATGCTGGCGCCGGTGGGCACGGCGGCGGTGGTGCTGCCGATGGACGCGCAGAAGCGCTGGGTGTTCAAGACCCATCCGAATGACGACGTGATCAGCGAAGCGCTGATCGAGGCGATGGCGAGGCGCGGCATCAAGACGATCGGCTTCATCGGCTACAACGATCCCTACGGCGAGAACTGGTACAAGACCTTCGCGCCGATGGCGCAGAAGGCCGGCATCGGGATCGTTGCCAACGAGCGCTACGCGCGCCAGGACACCAGCGTCACCGGCCAGGTCGCCAAACTGATTTCGGCGCGGCCGGAAGCGGTGCTCGTCGCCGGCGTCGCTGCCGGCGCGGCGCTGCCGCACATGCAGCTCGTCGACGCCGGCTACAAGGGGCCGATCTTTCACACGCACGGCTCCGCCTCCGGCGCCTTCACGCAGATCGGCGGCAAGAAGGTCGAGGGAGCGCTGATCGTCGGCCCGATGCTGCTGGTGCTCGACGATATCGCCGACACCGTGCCGACACGCAAGGTTGCGCTCGAGTTCGTCAGCAGCTACGAGCGCCAGTTCAATGCCAAGCCGCCGATCTTCGGCGCCGGCGTCTACGACGCGGGCCTGCTGCTGGCCCGCGCGATCCCGGAAGCGGCGAAGAAGGGCAAGCCGGGCACGGCCGAGTTCCGCAGCGCGCTGCGCGATGCGCTCGAGGCCACGCGCGACATGGTGACTTCGCAGGGCATCGTCAATGTCAGCCCGCAGGACCACTCCGGCTTCGACCGGCGCGGCCAGGCGCTGATCACGGTGCGCGACGGGAAGTTCGTGCTGGTCAGGGACTGACCCGCCGGCCGCCTGCCTCGCGCCTGGGCAGGGCGGCGCCGCCATGACCGTGGCCGTTTCGCTCGACGACAAGTACCGCCTCGCGCGCGGCCGCGTGTACATGACCGGCGTGCAGGCGCTGGTGCGGCTGCCGATGCTGCAGCATGAGCGCGACCGCGCCGCCGGGCTGGACACCGCGGGCTATGTGTCCGGCTATCGCGGCTCGCCGCTGGCGGCGCTCGACAGCGCGCTGTTCTCGGCGCGGCCGCACCTGCAGGCGCACGGCATCGACTTTCATCCCGCGGTCAACGAGGATCTCGCCGCCACGGCGATCTGGGGGACGCAGCAGCTGCACCTGCTGCCGGGGGCCAAGCGCGACGGCATCTTCGCCATGTGGTACGGCAAGGGCCCGGGCGTGGACCGCTGCGGCGACGTGTTCCGCCACGCCAACCACGCCGGCACGTCGCGGCACGGCGGCGTGCTGCTCGTCGCCGGCGACGATCACAGCGCGCGGTCGTCGGCGGTGGCGCACCAGAGCGAGCACATCTTCGCCGCCTGCGCCATTCCGGTGCTGGCGCCGGCCGACCTGCAGGACGTGCTCGACCTCGGCCTGCACGGCTGGGCGATGTCGCGCTACTGCGGCTGCTGGGTGGCGATGAAGACCACCGCCGACGTGGTCGAAAGCTCGGCCACCGTCGAAATCGACGCGCAGCGGGTGAAGGTGACGCTGCCGGCCGACTTCGCCCTGCCCGCCGACGGCGTGCATATCCGCTGGCCCGATCCGCAGCTGGCGCAGGAGCGGCGGATGCAGGAGTTCAAGGTCTATGCCGCGGTGGCCTACGCGCGCGCCAACGGCCTGAACCGGCTGGTGTGGGACGCGCCGCGGCCGCGGCTGGGCATCATCGCCTGCGGCAAGGCCTGGCTCGACGTGCGCCAGGCGCTGTCGGACCTCGGCATCGACGAGCGCGTGGCGCGCGAGGTCGGCCTGCGCCTGTACAAGGTCGGCATGGCCTGGCCGCTGGAGGCCGACGGCGTGCGCCATTTCGCCGAGGGGCTGGAGGAGATCCTGGTCGTCGAGGAGAAACGACAGATCATCGAGTACCAGCTCAAGGAGCAGCTGTACAACTGGCGCGAGGACGTACGCCCGCGTGTGCTCGGCAAATTCGACGAGAGCGGCGAGTGGCCGGCGCCGCACGGCGGCTGGCTGCTGCCGCCGGTGGCGGAACTGACGCCGGCGTTGGTCGCGCGGGCGATCGCCGCCCGGCTGGCGCGGCTGCAGGCGCCGGAATCGATGCGCCGCCACCTCGCCTTCCTCGACGCCGCCGAGCGGCCGCCGGCGGCCGCTCCGCCGCGCACGCCGTACTTCTGTTCCGGCTGCCCGCAAAACCGCTCGACCCGCGTGCCGGAAGGCTCGTGCGCACTCGGCGGCGTCGGCTGCCATCTGATGGCCACCTGGATGGGGCGCGACACGCTGACCATCAGCCAGATGGGCGGCGAAGGCGCGACCTGGCTCGGCATGGCCGCGCATTCGGGCACGGCACACGTGTTCGCCAACATGGGCGACGGCACCTACTACCACTCCGGCCTGCTGGCGATCCGCGCCGCCGTCGCGGCGGGCGTGAACATCACCTACAAGATCCTGTACAACGGCGCCGTGGCGATGACCGGCGGCCAGCCGGTCGACGGCCCGCTGACGGTGCCGCAGATCACGCGCCAGCTCGAGGCCGAGGGCGTGCGGCGCATCGTCGTCGTCGCCGACGATCCCGCCAAGTACGGCCGCGATGCCGGCTTTGCGCCGGGCGTGGCCGTGCGTCCGCGCGGCGAGATGGCCGCGGTGCAGCGCGAATTGCGCGCCGTGCCCGGCGTGACGGCGCTGGTCTTCGACCAGGCCTGCGCCACCGAACAGCGGCGCCGGCGCAACCGCAGCGGCGCGGGCGGGCCGCTGCGGCGCGTGTTCATCCACGAAGCCGTGTGCGAAGGCTGTGGCGACTGCAGCGTGCAGTCCAACTGCCTGGCCGTGGTGCCGGTGGCCACCGAGTTCGGCCGCAAGGCGGCGATCGACCAGCACGCCTGCAACCAGGATGAAGGCTGCCTCGATGGCTGCTGCCCGGCGCTGGTCACGGTGATCGGCGGATCGCTGCGCTTGCCGCGCCGGCAGGCGCCGTGGCCGCAGGCGCTGCCGGAACCGGCGCTGCCGTCGCTGCAGCAACCGTACGCGATGCTGGTGGCAGGCGTCGGCGGCACCGGCGTGGTGACGCTGGCCGCGCTCGTCGGCATGGCCGCGCACCTGGACGGACACGGCGTCACGGTGCTCGACCAGACCGGGCTGGCGCAGAAAGGCGGCGCGGTGCTGTCGCACCTGCGGCTGGCGCGCCATCAGGGCGAACTGCACGCGCCGCGCATCTGCACCGGCGGCGCCGACGCCCTGATCGGCTGCGACGCGCGCGTGGCCGCCGGCGCCGAGGCGCTGTCGAAGCTGAGCGCCGGCCGCACGCGCGCGGTCGTCAGTGCGGCGCCGGCCATTGGCGGCGAATTCATACGCGGCGAAACGCCGGCCGCCGACGCGCCGGCGCTGGCGAACATGCTGCGCGCGGTGCTCGGCGCGGAGGCGCTCGAACTGGTCGATGCGCCACGGCTGGCGCGGCTTCTGATCGGTCCGCCGCTGGCGGCCAATCTGCTGCTGCTCGGCTTTGCCTGGCAGCGCGGGCTGGTGCCGGTGACGCGCGAATCGATGCGCCAGGCGATCGAACTGAACGGCGTGGCGGTCGACGACAACCTGCTCGCCTTCGAGTGGGGCCGGCGCGCCGCTGTCGATATCGAGGGCACCGAGCACATCGCCCGCCAGGCGGAGCGCGTGCCGCCCGCGCACCATCGGTCGGCGAGCCTGGAGGAAACGATCGCGCGGCGACGCGATGCGCTCATCGCCTACCAGGACGAACGTTATGCGCAGCGCTACCTCGATCTGGTCGCGCGGGCGCGGCAGGCCGAGCAGGCCGTGGCCCCGGGCAGCACGCAACTGGCGCGGGCCGTGGCCGTCGGTGCCTTTCGCCTGATGGCGTGCAAGGACGAGTACGAAGTGGCGCGACTTTACGCCGGCGCGCCGTTCCGCGATTCGCTGCGGCAGATCTTCGACGGCGACTATCGGCTGCGACTGCATCTGGCGATTCCATGGCTGGCACGCACCGATGCGGCGAGCGGGCGGCCGAGCAAGCGCGAATATGGCGCATGGGTGCTGCCGGTGCTGCGCTGGCTGGCGCGCTTGAAGTCGCTGCGCGGCACGCGCTTCGACCCGTTCCGCAACGGCGCCGAGCGCCGGCTCGACCGCGAACTGCTCGCCGAATACGAGACGACGCTGGCGGCGCTGCTGCGCGGACTGCGCGCCGACAACCTCGCGCTGGCGGCGCAGGTTGCGGCGCTGCCGCAGGAGATTCGCGGCTTCGGTCCGGTGCGCGCGCGAGCCGCGCAGGCGGCAAGCGCGCGGCGCAAGGAACTGATGGCGGCCTTCCAGGGCCGAGCGCTGCCCGTGGCCGAAGCGGCGTAGGCAGCCGATGCCGGCGGGCTCGTTCTCGGCGCCGTTATGGTCCAGCGCCTTTCGCCCGTTCTACCTGCTCGGCGCGCTGTATGCGCCGCTGGCGATGGTCGGCGGCGCTGGTGCGCTGGCGCAGGCCGTGGATCTGCCGGCGTCCGGCATCGCGCCGTCGCTGTGGCACGCGCACGAGATGATCTTCGGCTTCGCGCTGGCGATCATCGTCGGCACCGTGCTGACAGCGCTGCCGAGCTGGGCCGGCACCGAGGAGATCACCGGACGCAGGCTGGCGCTGCTGGTGGCGCTTTGGCTGGCCGGGCGCATCGCTTTCTGGGCCGCGCCCTGGCTGCCCCCATGGAGCGTGGCGTTCGCCGACGTGCCGTTGCTGCCGGTGCTGTTCGCGCTGCTGCTGCCGCAGCTGCTGCGGGTAAAGGACCGGCGCTACCTGTGGCTGCTGCCGGTGCTGCTGGCGCTGACCGCGGCCGGCATCGCCTATCACCTGTTCATGCGCGCCGGCGACGCGGCCGGCGCGCTGCACGCGCTGCACGCTGCTGTCTATGCAGTGATGGCGCTGTTTGTGCTGAAGGGCGGCGTGCTGACGCCGGTGTTCACGGCCACCGCGCTGCGTGAACTCGGCCGCGGTGACCTGCCGCCGTTCAATTTGGCGCTCGAAGTCGCCGCCGCAGGCAGCGTGGTGCTGCTCGCGCTGCTCGATCTGGGCGGGGCGCCGCGCCCATGGGTGGGCGCGGCCGCCGTCCTCGGTGCGCTGGTCCACCTGCTACGTACCGCAAGCTGGCGCGGCTGGCGCGTCGCCGACCAGCCGCTGCTCGCCGCCATGCACCTGGGCTTCGTCTGGCTGATCGCGGCGCTGGCGCTGCACGCCGCGAGCCGCCTGACCGATCTCGTGCCCGCCGATGCATGGCTGCACGCGTTCACCGTCGGCGCGCTCGGCATGATGATGCTCGGCCTGATGACTCGCGTCGTGCTGCGCCACACAGGCCGGCCGCTGGCCGTGCCGCCGGCGATGCGGCTGGCACTGCTGCTGGCCTTCGTCGCCGCGCTTCTGCGCCTGGCCGCCACCGTGCACGGCCTCGGGCCGGCGGTCGTGGCATCTGCCGCGCTGCTGTGGGCAGCGGCGTTCCTGCTCTACCTTGGCCGCTTTGCCGCGGCGCTGGCCGCGGCCAGCCTGCCGCGGCAATAGCGGATCGCGTCAATCAGCGCTTGCAGCTGTCCCCTCGCCGTGGGGTTTCAGGCGAGCGCGATTTCTTCGAAGCGCACGCGCCATCCGGCCGCGGTCGGCATCGCGGAGGTCATCACCCCCGAGTGACGCGCGCGCAGCATGCACAGGGCGGGCATGAAGTGGAAGCGGCGGCCGACCTGCGGCGTCGCGCGCGTCGCGCGCACCAGCCCCTCATAGGCGACGATGTCATAGTCGCCGATCTCGGTCGAGCGGGCGTTGCGCGAGACGACAGGGCCGACCAGGCACCAGGTCAGCGCGCCACTGCGCTCATCTGCCGGTGCCATCAGGCGGCCGAAGTGCGTGACCGGGCAGCCGATGCCGGCCGGCCTTCCGCAGAGAACGTCGCCGGCCTTCATTTCGGCTTGCTCGCCCGGCCTCGGGTCGAACGGCAGGACCTGCTCGCGCGGACCGGGATCCTCCGGATAAGGCTCCAACACCATCTGGTAGTCGCGGCCGAGCAGATCCAGCCACGTTTCCCGCTCGGGACTCGTCGCCGGCTCGACGACCAGCGGCACCGGCAGGTAGATGCATCGGCGCCGGGCCGACGGCTTGCGCGCGATCAGGTCAGCCAGCTCGGCGCAGGTGGAAAAACCGCAGTGGCCGCAGTTGCGGCCCGGCAATGAGGTGCCGATCTCGGCGATCCGCTCCATCACGCGACCTGCCAAGGGAGGTTGCAGCAGAATACTGCGACGACGCCGAGACGCCGGTTCGCGCCGGCTTCGATCGCCTCGCGGCGCATCGGGCGAGTCCACGGCGGCGCGCACTGCTCACGCGTTGCGACCCGTCGCGGTCGCCGTGCCGGCGCGCCGCCGCTGGCTACCGGCGCCGGGCGCGGACACGCCGCCGATCCGCGTGCGCTGCCGCGTCCAATGCCGCCGCGCATACGGCCTTGGCATCGCTCGGTCATGAGGGTGTCGATCTTTCCGGGCAGGGTCGGCACGCAGGGCGCCCGGTCGTTCGGACCGTGTCATCGTCGCCGCGTTCTCGCCTTGATGTGAATCAAGTGCGGCAACGCGCACCTGAATGCGGCAGCCGCCAAGGCAGCGTCCATTGGCGAGGGGGGGCCAAGGCGTGCCGGTTGCGCTGCGTTCGCGCGGGCCTGCGGCGGCCGGACGTCTTGTGCTCGCGCCGCTGCGGTGGGCAAGAGGGTGCGAGAGGGTCGAACGCGCGCAGCGGCTTCTTTGGGGCAGGTCAATGACGGCCGCCTCGGAACTCGCCCAGAATCCGCGCCCTGTTTTGCCAACGCCGCTTCGCGCCGAGGAAGGTCGCATGGCATCGCCGACGCTGTTGGTGGTCGATGACGAGGCCGAGCTGTTGAGTCTTCTCGGCGAGTACTTCGGCCGCCAGGGTTTCCGCGTCCTCACGGCGTGTGATGCCGCCGCCGCCCGCACGATCATCGCCACCGATGAGCCGCAGGTCGCGGTGATCGACGTGCACATGCCCGGCGAAGACGGGCTGTCGCTCGCCCGATGGCTGCGGGTCGAGCGTCCGCGCCTGGGCATCGTGATGCTGAGCACCGCCTCCGAGACGGTCGATCGCATCATCGGGCTGGAGGTGGGTGCCGACGACTATGTGGCCAAGCCGTTCGAGCTGCGCGAACTGCTCGCGCGCGTGAAGGGGCTGCTGCGGCGCACGCAGCAGGAGCCGCCTGCCGCAAAGCCTTCGTCATCGGCCGCAGCGATCGCTGATGGCGCTGCCGCCGGCCCGCCGCCGGGTCGCGCGACCCGCATCGCCTTCGGGACCTGCACCCTGGACCTCGATGCGCGCCGCCTGTTCGACGCCCGCGGTGCCGAAGTCGAGCTGACGGCGTCGGAACTGGACCTGGTGCTGCTGTTCGCTCGCAACCCAGGCCGGCCGCTGAGCCGCGACCAGATCATGGAAGGCGCGCACCGCCGTAGCTGGGACGTGTTCGACCGTTCGATCGACCTGCGCATCATGCGCCTGCGGCGCAAGGTGGAACGCAATCCCGAGAAGCCGCAGGTCCTGAAGACCGTGCGCGGCGTCGGATACATGTTCGTGCCGACCGGCGCGCCATGATCGCGCCCCAGCCCGTCCCCGAGCACGCCGTGCGCCGCCTGCGGCGGCGTTACGCGTGGCTGATGCTCGTGCTGGCGGCGCCCGTGCTGGTTGCGGCCGTCTACGTGCTGCAGCTTCAGTACGGGATCGTCAAAGTGGGCACGCAGCGCCAGCTGGCGATGAGCACCGACCGGCGCGTCACGCAGCTCGACGCCGTGCTGGGCCGCATGCGCGAGGATCTGTCGCGGCTGAGCGTGGTGGTTCGCACGCCGGGCTTCCTGACCCGCGCGGTCGACGTCGACAAGCGTTCGCTCGCCATGGACGACAGCGGCACGTACACGCTGGATGCGCTGCCCCAGCTGCTGCGCGACGCCGCGGCGCAGGTCATTCTGCCCGCCTCCGCGTGGCCCGATGCCGCGCGGCGCGACGCCGCGGTCGAGCATGCCGCGCTGTTTGCCGAGCAGGCCCAGCTGACGATGTTGCGCGGCGGCCGATTCAGCCGGATCACCTATGTCGACGTCGATGCCGACGAAGCGTGGATCTATCCCTGGGTCGCTTCCGCACAGTGGCGACAGGACCTGTCCGCGCCGACCCTGCAGGAGGCAATTCGTCGGCTGGCGCGGCAGGCCGGTTTGCCGCAACAGCGCATCGTGCCGATGGAGGGCGAGTTGCTGTGGCGCGTGCGCGCCGGCGCGGACGGGCTGCCCGTGATCACGGTGGCGATGCCGGTGCCCGGCGGCACCGGCCTGCGACTGCTGCTGGCCGACGCACCGCCGGCCGCGCTCGATGCCGTCAGGATCACCCCGGGCGTCGGGCGCTTCTGGGTGGTCGATGGTGACGGAGGAATCGTGGTCGACCACGTCCCGCCCGACCATCCGCCCGGGCGCGTCTTCGATGCCGCGCCGCCGTCGTTGCCGCCGGAGCGCCTGGCTTTGGCGCTGGCCGAGCCCCTGGCGCAGCAGGTCGGCGAGGTGCTGGTCAGCGCGCGCCGCTCGTCCGTCGCGCCATGGGTGGTCTTCTACGCCACCGACGCCGCCGACGTGCGACGCCGCATCCTGCGCGACCTATGGCCGTACCTCGGAGGCGGGGCCGCCGTGCTGGCGCTCTTCCTCGGGGTCGCGACGTGCATCTGGCGCCAGTTCGGCCAGCCTTCGCTGCGCCTGGTTGACTACCTGCACCGGCAGGCCTCCGACGAGAACGCCGCGCAGCCGAAGGTGCCGCGCGACTGGGCACCGTGGCTGCAACTGACGCGCGACACCTTTGCCGCCTGGCGCGAGGCGGCTGCGCGGGAGCAGAAAAGCGAAGCGCTGAAGTCGGCGATCGTCGACCACGCGCTGGCGGCGGTGGTATCGACCGACGCCCGGGGCCTGGTCGTCGAGTTCAACCCGGCGGCCGAACGGATGTTCTCGCGCACCCGCGAGGAGATGATCGGGCGCCCCGCCGGCGGCACGATCGTGTCCGACGCGGTGCGTGTCGCCTACGTGGAGGATCTGCGGCGCATGCGCCGCGGTGAACCGCCGCAACTGATCGGCCGGCGCGTCGAGATCATGGCGCTGCGGCGCGACGGCACCGAGTTTCCGGTGGACGTCGTGCTGTGGCGCACGCGGGTGGGCGACGAGACCTTCGTGACCGCGTCGCTATACGACCTCAGCGAACGTCGCGCCGCGCACGAGGAGATCGCCCGCCAGCGCGAGGCGCTGCGACAGGCGGAGAAGCTCGCTGCCATGGGCAGCCTGCTGGCTGGCGTTGCGCATGAGCTGAACAATCCGCTGGCGATCGTGATCGGCCGTGCGAGCCTGCTCGAGGACAAGTGCACCGACCCCGGGCTGCGGTCGGATGCCGCGCGCATCCGTGAAGCGGCCGAGCGCTGCGGCCGCATCGTGCGCAGCTTCCTGGCGATGGCGCGCAGCCGGCCCGCGGCGCGCGTCGCCGTGCAACTGAACGACCTCGCGCGTGGCGCCATCGACCTGCTGCAGTACAGCCTGCGCACCGGTGGCGTCGTGCTCGAGCAGCGGCTGCAGCCCGACCTGCCCACCGTGATGGCCGACGCGGACAAGCTCGGCCAGGTGCTGTTGAACCTGATCGTCAACGCGCAGCAGGCGGTGGCGCAGGTCGAGCCGCCGCGACGCCTGCGCATCGAGACGGGCCACGATGCGCACACCGTATGGCTGCGCGTGGCCGACAACGGCGCCGGCATCGCGCCTGCGGATCGCCAGCGCATCTTCGAGGCGTTCGTGACCACCAAGGCCGAAGGCGTGGGGACGGGGCTTGGGCTCGCAGTGTCGCGCGCGGTGGCCACCGAGCACGGCGGCAGCCTGCGGCTCGAGGAGGCCACGCCATTCGAACGCGGCGCAAGCTTCCTGCTCGAACTGCCGCTGCAGCCGGTGCCGATCGACGTCGTTGCGGAACCGGACGCCACGCTGCCCGTGCAGGCCGGCACCGGCAAGCGCGTGCTGGTCGTCGACGACGAGCCGGAACTCGCGTCGATGATGCGCGACGCGCTCGAGGGGGCGGGGCACGAGGTGGCCACGGCCGAGTCCGGCGCCGTCGCGCTGGCGCTGCTGGATGAAACCCGCTTCGATGCCATCGTCTCGGACCTGCGCATGCCGGACATCGACGGTTGCGCGCTGTGGACGGTGGTGCGCGAGCGCCATCCCGAACTCGCCCGGCGCTTCGTGTTTGTCACCGGCGACACGCTGTCGCCTCTGCCGGGCGACTTCCGGCGAGACAGCGCCGCCGAGGTGCTGGAGAAGCCCTTCACCGCCGCCGACCTCGTCGAGCGCGTGCGCCGCTGCCTTGCCGGCACAGACCCGGCATAGGCCTGCGGCACGCCGCCGCTTCACCGATGTCGGGTCTGCCGCGCGGCGCGAACAAATGAAACAAAACGGGGCGGCCCTGCGAAATCGAATTGAAACGGCGCGGCTTCACCATGGCGGCACCGCGGATCGAAGGGCGATCCGGAACCCTCCAGGAGAAATCGCGATGTTCGCTGCGCTGAAAGCAAACTTGAAACTGGGCTGCGTCGCTGCGCTGATGGCGGCCAGTTCGCACAGCATGGCCTTCGATTCGCTGCGCGCCAGCTTCGAGCGCATGCTGGAGCACGAACCCGCGGCCATGTCGGCAGCCGCGACGCCCGGCGCGCCGGCCGACCCGTTGATCGCCGCCATGGTGCTGCCGCTGCGCGACGGCGTCTGGCCCGCGCCTGCGGTCGCCAGCGACCCGGTGGCCCAGAGCTTTGCCCGCATGCTGGCGCATGCGCCGAGCCGGCATTCGCCGCCGCGGCCGGCCGCCGAAGGCGCCGACCCGCTGATCGCGGCGGTGGTGTTGCCGCTGCTGCGCCAGAATTACTCGGCCGTCGCCGGCCTGACACCGCCGCGGATCCATTGACCGGCGAGGCGATCGTCATGCTGCACGGGGTCGTTCTTTACCTGCACATCGCAGCGGCGATGCTGCTGGTGGGCGGCACGGCCGCCTCGCGCCTTGCCGACAGTGGCGTGCGCGCAGCGCCCGATCTGTCGGCGCTGCGCGGCGCGCTCGACGTGATCCGGCGCGCCACGCGCCTGAACCCGCCGCTCGCCATCGCCGTGCTGCTTACCGGCGCCGTGCTCGGACGCGGCTGGTGGAGCGAACCGTGGTTCTGGGTCGCCGTCGCCACCTGGTTTGCCAACCTCGTGCTGGCCGTGCGCTTTGTCGTGCCGGGTCACCGGTTGCTGCACCTGGCCGCGGAACGGGCCGGCCATGGCGAGGTTCCGGCCGAGGTCGATGCGGCTCGCCAACGCCTGCCCGCGCTGGCGCTGGACGTCATGATCGGTCTGGATTTGGGCACGCTGCTGCTGATGGTCGTGAAGCCGTCAGCCGCGACCGCATTGCTTTGGCCATTGGCGGCGGCGGCGCTGGCCTGCGCCATCCGATATGCGATGCCGATGGCCCGCGGCGGGCGGGTCAGGCCGGCCACGGTGACGGGTTGAGGAAGAAGCTGCGCCTTCCCGCTTCACGTTAGGCCGCCGCGATTCGCTTCGATTGGCACGACATCGCCGCAGAGGGCATGGAGGGCGACGCGCTTTTCAGCGGCTGACGCACTGGGGCAGCGGCCGTTCGCGCCAGCGCCGGGGACGGCCCGCGCATTCGGCGCGGGTGCTGCCGCCGTGCAATCCTGCGTCCCTCGTGAAATACCTGGGCTAACGGGCGTGCTTGCGCAGCCGGTCGAGGTCGAGGATGCGGATGCGGCGGCCGTGCACTTCGATCAGTCCCAGCGCCGACAGGTCGTGCAGGATGCGCGACAGGTGCTCCTGCGTCAGGTTCAGGCGCGAGGCGATCACGCCCTTGGCCACCGGCAGCTCGATCTCGACCGGGCCGCCGGGCAGTTCGGCGGCGCAGCCGTCGCGCGGCGGCTCGATGCCGCAGTCGTGCAGCAGGAAGCCGATCAGCCGCTCGGTGCCCGAGCGCGTCGAATAGGCCTCGACGTCGGCCACCAGCTGGTGCAGCCGGCGCGACAGCCCGGCCAGCATCCTGCGGGCGAAGCCGGGATCGCGGTCGATGCCCTCGAACACCGCCTCTTTCGGCACCAGCAGCAGCAGGCTGTCGGCCAGCGCCTGCGCCGTTACTACGTGCGGCACGTCGAGGAACATCACCGCCTCGCCGAAGCTCTGCCCCTGGTTCAGGATCTCGACCACTTTCTCGACGCCGGTGGAGGAGACGAACGACAGCTTCACCTGGCCGTAGACGACGATGTAGGCACCGGCGGCCGGGTCGCCGCGGCGGAACAGCGTCTCGCCGCGGCTCACGCGCAGCTGGCGCGTGCGTTCGGCGATGCGCGTGCGCTGCTCGTCGGACAGTTCCTTGAACAGCGGCAGGCTGGAAATGAAGGCTTCCGCGCTCAGCCCGTTGACGGCCATCGCATGCTCCGGATCGTTCGCACCCGCGATCGCGCGCCGACGCGCCGATGCGCGGGTGCAGTGTTGGCAAAGGACCGGCGCGCGCGTTTGACGCGCATCAGTCGTGTGGCGGCGGCAGCCATTGGTGAGAGCCCTTAGCACCTCTTTGGAGGTACCTGCGAAGTGTCCCGGCACCCGCCGCAGCGCTTGATGGGTATCAAGGCTGCGAGTTCGACGGCGGCCATAGATTGCGCCGAAGTCGCCGAGGAGGTTCCAGGTGTTCGACATGCGCAGGCTGCGCGCATGCATTTTGCCCGTTCTTGCCGGCGGCTGGACGGCCGCGGCCGGCGCGCAGCAGGCCACACCCACGGCGCTGCCTGCGGTGGAGGTGATCAGCGTCGCGCACCGCATCGACCGCCGGATCGACGATGTCGCCATCACCGCGAGCCTGATCACGCGCGAGGACATCGAGCAGGGCGTCGTGACCGATCTGCGCGAACTGCTGCGCTACGAGCCGGGCGTCAGCATTGAGAACTCGGCCGGCCGCTTCGGCCTCGGCGACATCGGCATCCGCGGCATGACCGGCAACCGCGTGCTGATGCAGGTCGACGGCATCCGCCTGCCCGATGCCTATCGCGTCGGGCGTTTTTCCAGCGCCTCGCGCAACCAGATCGATCCAGGTCTGCTCAAGCGCGTCGAGATCCTGCGCGGGCCGGGCTCGGCGCTGTACGGATCCGACGCGCTCGGCGGGGTAATCGCCTTCGCCACCGTCGATCCCGACGACTTCATCGGCCGCGGCGCGCGACTCGGCAGCGAGGCCGGGCTCGGCTATGCCTCGGTTGCCGATCGCTGGTCGCAGGAACTGGTGCTGGCCGGCGGCGGCACGCTGCAGGCGCTGCTCGGCGTTCATCGCAGCGAAGGCCACGAACCGGACAACCAGGGCACGGTCGATGTCGTCGGCCGCACGCGCACGACGCCTGATCCGCAGCAGACCACGAGCGAAACCTGGCTGGCTAAGTTGCTGTGGCACGGCGCCGAGGCCGGCCGCTGGCGTCTGGCGCTCGAACGCAACGCGCACGACGTGCGCACACAGGTGCTGTCGCTGAACCCGCAGTCGAGCCGCACCGTCAGCCTCGACGGCGACGATGGCGGCCGGCGCGAACGCGCCAGCATCGATGTCGATCTGCCGCGCGCCGGGGTGCTGGCGCGCCTGCGCGGGCTCGTCTACGTGCAGCGTTCGCTGACCCGCAACGACACCGACGACGTGCGCGCCAACACGACCGCGGCATGCCTGAGCGCGCCGGGGACGATCACCTGCCGCCGCGAGGTGCAGTTTCGCTTCGAGCAGCGCGAGCACGGCGCGAGCCTGCTCGCCGAGGCCGACGGCCTTGGCCACTGGCTGTTCGGGCTGGAGGCGGCGCGCATCCGCTACGACGAGCGCCGCGACGGCACGCAGACCATTGCGGCCACCGGCGTCGTCAGCAAGGTCGTCGGCGGTGAGCGGATGCCGACGCGCGATTTCCCGCTGTCGACCAGCGACCGCGTCGGCGCCTTCGTGCAGAACGAGATCGAAACCGCCGACCGCCGCTGGTCCTTTGTGCCGGCCCTGCGGCTGGACCGCATCCGCACGCGCGTTGAAGCCGATCCGCTGTTCAGCACCGCCAATCCGGGGCGGCCCCTGGTCGACAGCGACGACGAAGCGGTTTCGCCGCGGCTGGGCGTGCTGTATCGCATCTGGCCATCGACGACGGTCAGCGCGCAGTGGGCCGCCGGCTTCCGCGCGCCGCCGGCCGCGGACGTCAACCTCGGCCTGTCCAGCCTGCCGGCGGGCTACGCGGTGATTCCCAATCCGGATCTGCGCGCCGAGCGCAGCCGCGGCGTCGAACTGAGTCTGCGCGGCAGGTATCCGCGCTTCGACTACGGCGCCACGGCCTTCGTCAGCCGCTACCGCGACCTGATCGTCTCGCGCGCCGCGCTCGCCTGCCCGGCCGATCCGGCCTGCGTGCCCGGCGCGACTGGCACCTTCCAGTCGCGCAACGTCGCGCGCGCCCGCATCCACGGCTTCGAGGCGTCGCTGCTGACCCGCCTCGCCGGCCCGTGGTCGGTGCAGGCTTCGGCCGCGCAGGCATTCGGTGCCGATACGACGGCCGACCGGCCGCTGAACACGATCGAGCCGCCCCGATTCGTCGCCGGCGGTTTCTACGACCGCGGCGACTTCTCCGCCGCACTGCACGTGACGCACGTGCGGCCGAAGAAGCACGTCGATCGCAGCGCCGGCGTGCTGTTTGCCCCGCCCGCCTACACCGTCGTCGACCTGACCGCGAACTGGCGATTCGGCCCGCACCTGCGCCTGTCGGCCGGCGTGTTCAACCTCTTCGACCGAAAGTACTGGTTGTGGTCCGATCTGCGCAGCGTGATCGATCCCGGTGCGACGGTCGACCGCTACACGCAGCCGGGCCGCAACGCCAGCCTGATGCTGCGCGCCCGTTACTGAGCGCCTCCAGGGCCGGGCTGCGCCCAGCCCGCCCCTCGCGGTGGTCAAGGAAACCTGGGGCGGCCCTGTGTTTCCTCGAGAGGGACCGCGCCCGTTACGGTGCGCGGCAGTTGCGCGCGGCTGATCGCGGCTCAGCGTCAGGCCATTACCTCGAATGGCGCCCGCGGACTTGATGCATGCCAAGGAAATGCATCGCCGCACTGCCTAACGTGTCCACGAGACCGTTACGGCGTCTTTGCAGCACGTTCTTGGTGGATTTCAACGACAGAAGGGGGACGAGGATGAGTCATTCGCAGTGGTCCATCGCCGCGGCCGCGATGTTGGTGGCGAGCGTGGCCTTCGCGCAGGCGCAGGCGCCGGCAGCGAAGAAAGACGAGCGCCAGCCGGTCACGAAGGAAGAACTGCAATACCAGGCGGGCGGCTCGCCGCTGGCCGGCGTCGAGATGCACCAGGACATCAATCCGAAAGCCCCGGCCATGAGCAAGGCCGAGTTCGACCGCGGCCGCCAGATCTACTTCGAGCGCTGCGCCGGCTGCCACGGCGTGCTGCGCAAGGGCGCCACCGGCAAACCGCTGACGCCCGACATCACGCTGGCGCGCGGTACCGAGATCCTGAAGGTCTTCATCAAGTACGGCACGCCGGCGGGCATGCCGAACTGGGGCACCTCGGGCGACCTGAACGACCAGGAAGTCGACCTGATGGCGCGCTATATCCAGCAGACGCCGCCGATGCCGCCGGAGTACGGCCTGGCCGAGATGAAGGCGACCTGGAAGGTCATCGTGCCGCCCGAGAAGCGGCCGAAGAAGAAGATGAACAGCTACAACATCGACAACATCTTCTCGACCACGCTGCGCGACACCGGCGAGGTGGCGCTGATCGACGGCGACACGAAGAAGATCATCAACATCGTCAAGACCGGCTACGCGGTGCACATCTCGCGCGTTTCGGCCTCCGGCCGCTATGTGTACGTGATCGGCCGCGACGCCAAGATCAACATGATCGACCTGTGGATGGAGAAGCCGGATAACGTGGCCGAGATCCGCGTCGGCCTGGAAGCGCGCTCGGTCGACACTTCGAAGGCCAAGGGCTTCGAGGACAAGTTCGCAATCGCCGGCACCTACTGGCCGCCGCAGTACGTGATCATGAAGGGCGACACGCTCGAGCCGATGAAGATCATGGCCACCCGCGGCATGACCGTCGACACGCAGGAGTTCCATCCCGAGCCGCGCGTGGCGGCGATCGTGGCCTCGCACTTCAAGCCGGAGTTCGTCGTCAACGTCAAGGAGACCGGCAAGATCCTGCTGGTCAACTACAAGGACGTCGACAACATCAACGTCACCGAAATCCCGGCGGCGCGCTTCCTGCACGACGGCGGCTGGGACGCGAGCAAGCGCTACTTCCTGGTCGCGGCCAACCAGAGCAACAAGATCGCCGTGGTCGACGCCAAGGAAGGCAAGCGCACGGCGCTGATCGACGTCGACAAGATCCCGCACCCCGGCCGCGGCGCCAACTTCGTCCATCCGAAGTTCGGGCCGGTGTGGGCCACCGGACACCTGGGCAGCGAGAAGATCGCGCTGATCGGCACCGACCCGGCGAAGAACAAGCAGCACGCGTGGAAGGTGGTGCAGATGCTCGACGGCCAGGGCGGCGGCAACCTGTTCATCAAGACGCACCCGAAGAGCACGAATCTTTACGTCGACACGCCGCTGAACCCCGACAGCAAGATCGCCCGCTCGATTGCGGTGTTCGACATCAAGAACCTGTCGGCCAAGCCGAAGATCCTGCCGATCGCCGACTGGGCCGGCATCCCGGAAGGCCAGGGGCGCATCGTGCAGCCCGAATACAACAAGGCCGGAGACGAAGTGTGGTTCGCGGTGTGGAGCGCGATGAACCAGACCTCGGCGCTGGTGGTCGTCGACGACAAGACGCTGAAGCTGAAGACCGTGATCAAGGATCCGAAGCTGGTCACGCCGACCGGCCATTTCAACATCTACAACACGCAGCACGACGTCTACTGAAAGGAGAGCGGGGATGAGGAAGAGTCTGCTGATCGCGGCGCTGGCGCTGGCAGGCGCGGCCGTCGCGCCGGCCCACGCCGACGAGGCGCTGGCCAAGAGGCACAACTGCACGGCCTGCCACCAGGTCGACAAGAAGTCGGTCGGTCCGAGCTACAAGGACGTGGCCGCCAAGTACAAGGGCCAGGCCGACGCCGCGGCCAAGCTCGCCGCCAAGGTGAAGAAAGGCGGGCAGGGCGTGTGGGGCGCGGTGCCGATGCCGCCGAATGCGGCGGTGCCTGACGCCGACATCGACAAGCTGGTCAAGTGGGTGCTGGCGATGTAAGGCGCTGCGCGCGTCTCCTGCGCAGCGCCGCGGCGGCCGCGTTCTTCGCGGCCGCTTTTTCTTGCGCTGCCGGCGAGATGCAGGCGCGTTCGTCCGACGGCCGCTGGCTCCTGCGCGCCGACAACGATGCGCGGGCGCTGCTCGCCTTCGATGCCGGCAGCGGCGCGCTGGCTCGCCGCATCGCGGTGGCCGACAAGCGCGGGCTCACCTCGCGCGTGGCGCACATCGTCGACGCGTCGGCGCGGCGCAGCTTCATCGCGCTGCTCGCCGACCTGCCCGAGGCCTGGGAACTGCTGTACGACCCGAACGCCGGGCCGGTATTCGACGGCCTGGTGCACGATTATCGGATGGGCGAGGGACTGGCCTCCGGCGGGCCGCTGCCGGTGCGGCGCATCACGCTCGACGTGCCGCTGGCCGACGGCCTGTTCTCGCCCGACCACGCCTACTTCGTCGCCCGTGCCGGCGATGGCGTGGTGCACGTGGTCAGTCTCGACGTGCGGCGGGTGATCGAACGGTTGCGGTTGGGCGGCGAGCCGCGGCCGGAGCAGGGTGTCGCTTGGAGTGCAGGCGGCGAACGGCTCTTTGCGTTTCCCGATGCCGGCGCGGCGCGAGTGCTGATCGTGTCGTCGCTCGGATGGCGAACGCCACGAGCCGTCGATCTCCCACAGCCGGCGCGCGCCGTGACGCGCGATTCGGATGGCTTCCTTTACGTCGAAAGCGCGGTCGGCAGGCGCTTACGCATCGATCTGCCGCGCTGACGGCCGCGGCTGTCAGCGTCTGGATTCGGTGGCAGCACCCCGGTGACGAGTGCGCTGATGTCCGGGTCGGGGAGGTCCTCAAGCGGCGGCATCAGCATCGGAAGAGCGCAGATGCGTCGGCACGCTGCGCTCGCGTGGAAAGACGACGTCGTGTTCAGGCCGGCTTCGCAGCCGGCGGTTCGGCAGGATCGACTTCGAAGCGCGCCCAGTGGTTGGCATCGACTTCATGCGCGGTTGCGCCGACGGTCGCGGTCGGCGGCGCCGCAGCGCCGGCATCGAGCGGATCGAAGCGTCCGTTTTCGGCATCGAAGACGAGCACGCGGCCTTCCTCGATCACGTAATACCAGGCGTGCAGGAAGAGCAGGCCCTCCTGCACCCGGCGCCCCACCATTGGATAGCCCATCAGCCGTTCGAGCTGCAGCACGATCGAGCGCTGCTCGACGCGGCGCAGCGCCTCGGGCGACTCGCACACCGGCAGCGCCGCGCCGCGCGCCAGTTCAAGCCATTTGCGCAGGTGGATCGCTTCTTCCGGCGGCTCCTGGTACAGGCCGCGGATCGCGCCGCAGTGGCTGTGGCCGCAGACGATGATGTTGTGCACCTTAAGCTGCAGCACCGCGAACTCGATCGCCGCCGTCGTGCCGTGAAAGCCGGCAGACATGTCCCACGGCGGCACCAGGTTGCCGACGTTGCGGGCGATGAAAAGCTCGCCCGGCCCGCAGTCCATCAGCGCGTAGGGCACGATGCGCGAGTCGCAGCAACCGATGAACAGCGTCTTCGGGTGCTGGCCTTCGTCGACCAGCCGGCGATAACTCTTCTCGTAGCGGGGGAAGAACTGCTTCTCGAAGCGCGACAGCCGCGCCAGCAGGTCGTCGCGGTCCGGCATCGCGTCGCTCCGGTCGGCTACTGAACCAGCGGCGTGTCGGCCTGTTCGAGCGAGACGCCGGCCAGCCGGGCCGCGCCGGCAAGCACCTGCAGGTACTGGCGCAGCGCGGTGGCGAAGGCCTGCTGGCGCAGCGACTGCGCCACCGCCGCGCGGACCTGCTCGAACGGCGGCGTCGCACCGGCCTCGCGCGCCAGCACCTCGACCACGTGCAGGCCAAAGCGGCTGCGCACCAGGCGCGGCAGCACGCCGACGGCGGCCTGGCCGAAGACCTCGCGCGCGAACTCCGGCGCGCAGTCGGCGGCGGTGAGCCAGCCGAGCGCGCCGCCGGCGGCGCCGCTGGGGCAGTTGGACAGTTCGCGCGCGGCGGCGGCAAAGCGGTCGCCGGCGCCGATCGCCTCGTCGCGGCTGCGGGCGCGCAGATCGATCAGGCAGGCCTCGGCGCGGCTTCGCAGCGCCTGAAGGTCGACGCCGGGCGTCACCGCGAACAGGATGTGGCGCAGGTTGACGCGCTCGCCGACCGCGTAACGGGCGGAATGGGCGGCGTAGTGGCGGCGGCAGGCGTCCTCGTCCGGCTCGGGCACCGCCAGTTCGCGGTCGAGCAGGGTCTCGATCGCCGCCGTGGCGGCTTCGCTGATCGCGCCCGCCACCGGCGGCGGATCGCCGGCGTCGAGCAGGCCTTCGCCGATCGCCGCCTGGCGCAGCAGCTCGGTGCAGGCGCGCTGGCGCAGTTCGCCCGCCGACAGGCACTCGCCGGGCCCGGCCAGAACCACACCGTTGACCGTCGCGGCCGCTGCCGGCGGTTGCACGGACGCGCTTGCTGGGCCATCTTCTCGCTGGCGCTCGAAGGATTCGCGCCTGGGACGGCCCGGCGCGCCCGCCGGACTACCCTCGCGCTGCGCGCTCAGGGATTCGCCCTTGGGGCGGCCCGGCGGGC
>CAZDXQ010000013.1:0-78029 GCA_964509545.1 uncultured Burkholderiaceae bacterium
GTGAAGTCGTAACAAGGTAGCCGTATCGGAAGGTGCGGCTGGATCACCTCCTTTCACGAGTGCGCGCCTCGATTCTCGCGCCCACACTTATCGGTTCGTTTCTCGCGAGCAGCGAGTGGCGCAGGGTGGCGCGATCATCTGCATCCGCCTGGCGCAACCGGGGCCAATCGAAGGCAGGAGTGCCCGGGTCTGTAGCTCAGTCGGTTAGAGCACCGTCTTGATAAGGCGGGGGTCGTTGGTTCGAATCCAACCAGACCCACCAGCGATTCAGAATCGGGGGTGTAGCTCAGTTGGGAGAGCGCCTGCTTTGCAAGCAGGAGGTCATCGGTTCGATCCCGTTCACCTCCACCATTTCGGAAAGAAGCCCAGACAAAAGCGCGCCTTCTGTGTGCTTCTGTCTGGCCTTCGGGCCGGGCTGTTTCGATCTTTAACAATTCGGAAGAAGCAAAGCGCATCGACGCCCGATGAAAGGCGTCGATGACGGGTTGTGATTGCATTCAAACTCTCAGCAACTTGAGAACGGCAACGCGGTCGCGCCATGACCGCCGCCCTTCCAGCAGGACGGAAGGCGGCACGGTTATAGGATCAAGCGACTAAGTGCATGTGGTGGATGCCTTGGCGATCACAGGCGATGAAGGACGTGGCAGCCTGCGAAAAGCTCCGGGGAGTCGGCAAACAGACATCGATCCGGAGATATCCGAATGGGGAAACCCACCCGCAAGGGTACCCGCACCTGAATCCATAGGGTGCGCGGAGCGAACCTGCTGAACTGAAACATCTAAGTAGGCAGAGGAAAAGAAATCAACCGAGATTCCGAAAGTAGTGGCGAGCGAAATCGGACCAGCCTGTGCGTTTTAGCTTCTGTTCTAGTGGAACGGTCTGGAAAGTCCGGCCATAGCGGGTGATAGCCCCGTACGCGAAAGAACAGCAGTGGAACTGAGCGCACGACAAGTAGGGCGGGACACGTGAAATCCTGTCTGAAGATGGGGGGACCATCCTCCAAGGCTAAATACTCGTGATCGACCGATAGTGAACCAGTACCGTGAGGGAAAGGCGAAAAGAACCCCGGGAGGGGAGTGAAATAGATCCTGAAACCGCATGCATACAAACAGTAGGAGCCCGCAAGGGTGACTGCGTACCTTTTGCATAATGGGTCAGCGACTTACATTCTGTGGCGAGCTTAACCGAGTAGGGAAGGCGTAGCGAAAGCGAGTCCGAACAGGGCGCCCAGTCGCAGGGTGTAGACCCGAAACCAGATGATCTATCCATGGCCAGGTTGAAGGTGGGGTAACACTCACTGGAGGACCGAACCAACTACTGTTGCAAAAGTAGTGGATGAGCTGTGGATAGGGGTGAAAGGCCAAACAAATCTGGAAATAGCTGGTTCTCCCCGAAAACTATTGAGGTAGTGCCTCGCGTATCACTCCGAGGGGTAGAGCACTGTTATGGCTAGGGGGACATGGCGTCTTACCAAACCATGGCAAACTCCGAATACTTGGAAGTGTCAGCGCGGGAGACAGTGCACCGGGTGCTAACGTCCGGACACGAAAGGGAAACAACCCAGACCGCCAGCTAAGGTCCCAAATATCGGCTAAGTGGGAAACGAAGTGGGAAGGCTAAGACAGTCAGGAAGTTGGCTTAGAAGCAGCCATCCTTCAAAGAAAGCGTAATAGCTCACTGATCGAGTCTTCCTGCGCGGAAGATGTAACGGGGCTAAGCCGGTAACCGAAGCTGCGGATGTGCGCGCAAGCGCACGTGGTAGGGGAGCGTTCTGTACGCCTGCGAAGGTGGTCCGAGAGGGCTGCTGGAGGTATCAGAAGTGCGAATGCTGACATGAGTAGCGTTAAAGCAGGTGAAAAGCCTGCTCGCCGTAAGCCCAAGGTTTCCTGCTCCACGTTCATCGGAGCAGGGTGAGTCGGCCCCTAAGATGAGGGCGAAAGCCGTAGTCGATGGGAAGCAGGTCAATATTCCTGCACCGACGTCCAGTGCGATGGGGGGACGGACCGTTGAAGATCATCCGGGTGTTGGATGTCCCGGTTTCTGATCGTAGGTGGCCAGCAGGCAAATCCGCTGGCGTATCACCGAGGTGAAGGATCGAGTGGCGTAAGCCGCGAAGTGATTCGATGTGGTTCCAGGAAAAGCCTCTAAGCTCCAGCTGGACGCGACCGTACCGCAAACCGACACTGGTGGGCGAGCTGAATATGCTCAGGCGCTTGAGAGAACTCGGGAGAAGGAACTCGGCAAATTGACACCGTAACTTCGGAAGAAGGTGTGCCTTTGTAGCGTGACGGGAGAGACGCCCGGAGCGTGAAGAGGTCTCAGAGAATCGGTGGCTGCGACTGTTTATTAAAAACACAGCACTCTGCAAACACGAAAGTGGACGTATAGGGTGTGACGCCTGCCCGGTGCTGGAAGGTTAAGTGATGGCGTGCAAGCGCTTGATCGAAGCCCCAGTAAACGGCGGCCGTAACTATAACGGTCCTAAGGTAGCGAAATTCCTTGTCGGGTAAGTTCCGACCTGCACGAATGGCGTAACGATGGCCACACTGTCTCCTCCCGAGACTCAGCGAAGTTGAAGTGTTTGTGATGATGCAATCTCCCCGCGGCAAGACGGAAAGACCCCATGAACCTTTACTGTAGCTTTGCATTGGACTGTGAACCGATCTGTGTAGGATAGGTGGGAGGCTTTGAAGCGGCGCCGCTAGGTGTCGTGGAGCCGCCGTTGAAATACCACCCTGATTTGTTTGCGGTTCTAACCTGCGCCCGTGATCCGGGCGGGGAACAGTGCATGGTAGGCAGTTTGACTGGGGCGGTCTCCTCCCAAAGGGTAACGGAGGAGTACGAAGGTACGCTAGGTACGGACGGAAATCGTGCTGATAGTGCATAGGCATAAGCGTGCTTGACTGCGAGACCTACAAGTCGAGCAGGTGCGAAAGCAGGTCTAAGTGATCCGGTGGTTCTGTATGGAAGGGCCATCGCTCAACGGATAAAAGGTACTCTGGGGATAACAGGCTGATACCGCCCAAGAGTTCATATCGACGGCGGTGTTTGGCACCTCGATGTCGGCTCATCTCATCCTGGGGCTGTAGCCGGTCCCAAGGGTATGGCTGTTCGCCATTTAAAGAGGTACGTGAGCTGGGTTTAGAACGTCGTGAGACAGTTTGGTCCCTATCTGCCGTGGGCGCTGGAAGATTGACGGGGGCTGCTCCTAGTACGAGAGGACCGGAGTGGACGCACCTCTGGTGTACCGGTTGTCACGCCAGTGGCATCGCCGGGTAGCTATGTGCGGAAGAGATAACCGCTGAAAGCATCTAAGCGGGAAACTTGCCTGAAGATTAGTCTTCCCGGAGGCTTGACCTCCCTGAAGGGTCGTCCGAGACCAGGACGTTGATAGGCCGGGTGTGGAAGCGCTGTGAGGCGTTGAGCTAACCGGTACTAATTGCCCGTGCGGCTTGATCCTATAACCGTGCTGCCTCGTTCTCGAGGCTGAGAGCACCGCAAACATGACCCCGCGCGCCTGACTCATGCGAGTCGGCGGGCGGCAGCTTCTTCCGAGTTGGATCTTTTGCGCTTCGCCGCAGGGCGGAACGCGGAAAGGTCGTCCCCTTTAGCCTGACGACCATAGCGAGGCGGAACCACCCCTTCCCATCCCGAACAGGACCGTGAAACGCTTCAGCGCCGATGATAGTGGGATGTATTTCCCGTGAAAGTAGGACATCGTCAGGCTTGCCTCATCCAAGCATAGCCCCGGCCATCCCAGCCGGGGCTTTTGCCTTCCGGTCTGGATTCGCTCGTCATTCGCAGGTCGCAGGCCATGTGCTCGCTGCTCAGGCACGGGCGCGCTGACCGTCCGGGTCATACGGCGCACGAAGCGATACGGCTGCGGCGAACCGTTCGCCGGCAAGGTCAATCTCGTAGCGACCGGTTTCGACCCAGATCCTGTCGGCGGCGCCCGCGGCATTGGTGATCAGTCCGAGCGCCACGGGTCTGCCCACCGTGTGACCGAAAGCGGCCGAGGTGACAAAGCCAACCGGCACGTTGTCGCGCAAGATCAGTTCGTTGCCCCACAGGTTCGTCTGCGGAGCATCGGCCAGCAGCGAGACGATGCGCCGGGTGACGGCCGCCGCGCCGCCGGCAGCCTTCAGCCTGGCGAGAGCAGACAGGCCGCGAAACTCGCCTTTGTTCCAGTCCACGGCGAAGGAGAGGCCGGCCTCGAAGGGATTGATTTCGGGCGTCAGTTCACGGCCCCAGGCGCGGTAGCCCTTTTCCAGGCGCAGCGACTCGACCGCGTAATACCCGGCATTGACGAGGCCCAGGTCGGCGCCGGCGGCGATGAGTTCGTCGTAGGTGGCGGCGGCGAACTCGACCGGCACGTACAGTTCCCAGCCCAGTTCGCCGACATAAGTGAGCCTCGTCGCGCGGACCGTCGCGTAGCCGAGGTCGATCTGCTGCGAGGTACCGAAAGGAAACGATGCGCTGTCGAACCTTGCCGTCGACACGCGTGACAGCAACTCGCGCGAGCGCGGGCCCATCACCGCCAGCATCGCATACATCGGCGTGACGTCGGTCACCGTGCACAGCAGCCTCCGCGGCAGCGTCGCCAGCGCCCGCTCGATCACGTCGCGGTCCCGTACCGCCTGGGCGCTGCCGGTCACGATCAGATACTCGTCCCAGTCAATGCAGGTAATCGTGAAGTCCGACTCATAGCCGCCGCGCTCGTTGAGCATGCCGGTGTAGACGGTGCGCCCCGGCGTCGTCGGCACGTCGTTGGCCACCAGGTACTGCAGCGCCGGATGCGCGTCCGCGCCCTTGACCAGCAGCTTGGCGAAGGAACTCATGTCGAAGACCGCAACGCGCTCGCGGCAGCCGGCATGCTCCGCCGCCGCCCAGGGATGCCAGTTCTGATGGCCCCAGCCGTATTCGATCCTTGCCTGCGCCGGCGAGGGGGCGAAGAAATTGGCGCGCTCCCAGCCCATCTTCGAGCCGAAGCAGGCCCCGGCCTGACGCAGTCGCGAATAAAGGGGCGAACGGCGGAACGGCCGCGCCGATTCGAGTTCCCGGTTCGGCCACGGCATCTTGTAGTGCATGCCGAGCACTTCCTTGATCCGGTCCGGCAGCCAGCGCTCGTTCGCGTTGAAGCGAGCAAAGCGGCGGATGTCGACCGGCCACAGGTCGAGCGCCGGCTCGCCCTGCACGATCCACTCGGCCAGCGCCTTGCCCGCGCCGCCGCCCGAGGCGATGCCCATCGAGTTGAAGCCGCAGCCGACGTACAGATTGGCCAGACCGGGAGCGGGGCCGACGATGAAGTTGTTATCGGCGGTGAACGATTCCGGGCCGTTGTAGAACTGCTTGACCTTCGCCGCAGCAAGCGCCGGCACCCGCTCGATGGCGTTGTCCATCAGGATTTCGAAGGCGTCCCAGTTGTCGGGCAGCAACTGGAACTCGAAGTCCGCCGGGATTCCGCCGCGATGCACGGCCGACTGCAGCCACGGCGTGGCGTCAGGCTCGAAGCCGCCCATCAGAAGACCGCCCACCTCCTCCTTGAAATAGACGTACCCGTCGGGATCGCGCATCACCGGCAGGTCGCGGTAGACGCCGTCGATGCGATCGGTGACGATGTAGTAGTGCTCGCAGGAAAACAGCGGTATGGCCACGCCGAGCTCGCGCCCCAGCGCACGCGACCACTGGCCACCGCACAGGACGACGATCTCGGCCCCGATCATCCCGACTTCGCCAGATTTGGCGCGCCAACGCAGCGCCGAGACGCGCCTACCGGCCGCGCCGACGTCATGTACCGCGCCTTCGACCCGAACGCCTTCACAGATGCGCACGCCGGCGTTGCGCGCGCCCTTGGCAAGCGCCACCGTCAGGTCAGTCGGGTTCGCCTTGCCGTCGCCCGGAAGCCAGACCGCACCTTGCAGGTCGTCGGTGGCCATGATCGGATAAAGACGGCCTGCTTCCGTCGGCGACAGCAGTTCGCAGTCGACGCCATAGGCACGGGCAACGGCTGCCGTGCGCTTCAGCTGGATCATGCGGTCGGCCGTGCGCGCCACGGCGAGCGAGCCGCACTGCTTCCAGCCGGTGCCGAGCCCGGTTTCCGCCTCGAGCCGCGAGTACAGGTCGGTCGAGTAGCGGATCAGCCGCGTCATGCTCTCGTGGTTGCGCAACTGGCCGACCAGGCCGGCGGCGTGCCACGTCGTGCCGCAGGTCAGCCGCCCTTGTTCGAGCAGGACGACGTCCCTTTGCCCCAGCCCGGCGAGGTGGTATGCGACCGAGCAGCCCATGATTCCGCCGCCGATGATCACGATTCGGGCATGTGTCGGTACGGCGGCGACGGTCTCAGGGGTCATTTCGGTCTGTCGTCAAAGGGGCGGCGCGGGTCCTGCATTGTGCCGCTGGCCGCCGCGGGCGGCGCGTCTGCCGGTCGTTGCGCGGCGCGACCGCCGCCGCTTCGCGTGCGCGAGACGTGCCGCTGCCGGGCCTTCGCCGGCGCTGCCGTCGCGCGCCTCGGCCTCGGCGTGCTTTCCCATGGCCGAAGCAGGCGGTCGTCTCGCCGACGGTCTCGCGGAGGCACGGCATCGCCTTGGGGCGGGTCGGCGGCAGTTGCTAAAGTGCGCCCTGCAAAGGGGGAAACGCGATGGCTGAATTCAGGACCGAGGAGTTGAGGACCGTGGCCCTTGTGGGCCACGGCGCGGCAGGGAAGACGACGCTGGCCGAGCAGCTGCTGGCGAAGTCCGGAATGATCGGCGCGCCCGGCGCGGTCGAGCGCGGCAGCACGGTTTCCGATTACGACCCGCAGGAGAAGAGCACGCTGCATTCGTTGCGCTCTTCGATCCTGCACTGCGATTACAAGGGCACGCGCATTCATCTGATCGATACGCCGGGTTATCCGGATTTCATCGGCCAGGCGATCGGCGCGCTCGATGCCGTGGAAACCGTGGCGGTAGTGGTCAGCGCCACCAACGGCATCGAACTGGTCACCCGCCGGATGATGGCCTGGGCCAAGTCGCGCAACCTGTGCCGGATGATCATCGTTAACAAGATCGATCACGAGCACATCGACCTGCCGGGGCTGCTCGAGCAGTTGCAGGAAGCATTCGGCTCGGAGGTGCTGCCGATCAACCTGCCGGCGGACAACGGCAACCGGGTGATCGACTGCTTCGACCATGACCAAGGCCCTGCAGACTTCCTTTCGGTGGCCGACGTGCACCGCAAGGTGATGGAGCAGGTGGTCGAGGTCGACGACGCCGCGATGGAGAAGTACCTCGAGGAAGGCGCCGTCGATCCGACGACGCTGCATGGCCCGCTTGAAAAGGCACTGCGCGAAGGTCACCTGATCCCCGTGTGCTTCACCTCGGCCCGCACCGGTGCCGGCGTGCAGGACCTGCTCGACGTCATGTCCCGCCACCTGCCCAACCCGACCGAAGGCAACCCGCCGCTGTTCTTCAAGGGCGAGGGCGATCCGGCCGATTCGTTCCGCTCCGTGCCTGAGCCCGGCAAGCATGTGCTGGCGCACGTCTTCAAGGTGGTCAACGACCCGTATGTCGGCAAGATCGGCATCTTCCGCGTCCATCAGGGCACGATCACCAAGGACACGCAGCTTTACGTCGGCGAGGGCAAGAAGGCGTTCAAGACCGGACATCTGTTCGTGCTCCAGGGCAAGGAGACGGTCGAAGTGCCGAAGCTGGTGCCGGGCGATATCGGTGCCGTGGCCAAGGTCGACGAGATCGTCTTCGACTGCGTGCTGCACGATTCGCACGACGAGGATTTCATCCGCATGAAGCCGCTCGAATTCCCGAAGCCGATGTTCGGCCTGGCCATCGCGCCGCGCCGGCGCGGCGACGAGGGCCGCATTTCCGAGATCCTCGGCAAGATGGCCGCCGAGGACCCGACGCTGACCATCGACCACGACGCGCTGACCAACGAGACGGTGCTGCGCGGACTGACGGAACTGCACCTGCGCAGCGTGCTCGAACGGATGAGTTCGCAGTTCAAGCTCGAGATCGACACCCGCCCGCCGCGCGTGCCGTATCGCGAGACGATCGCGGCGCCAGCCGAGGGCCACGCGCGGCACAAGAAGCAGACCGGTGGCGCCGGCCAGTTCGGCGAGGTCTTCCTGCGCGTCGAGCCGCTGCCACGCGGCACAGGCTTCGAGTTCGTCGATCAGGTCAAGGGCGGCGTCATTCCGTTCAACCTGATTCCGGCGGTTGAAAAGGGGGTGCGCGAGGTGCTGGCCACCGGCTATGTCGCCGGCTACCCGATCCACGACCTGCGCGTGACCGTCTACGACGGCAAGCACCATCCGGTCGACAGCAAGGAGATCGCCTTCGTCTCGGCCGGGCGAAAGGCGATGCTCGATGCCCTGCCGAAGGCGCGGCCGATCGTTCTCGAGCCGATCGTCAACATCGAAATCATCACTCCCGATTCGGCGATGGGCGACATCACCGGCGACCTGTCGGGCCGCCGCGGCCAGGTCACCGGCACCGGCAACCTCGCCGCCGGCATGATGGTCGTGCAGGGCGTAGTGCCGCTGGCCGAGCTTGAGGGTTACGCCGGGCGGCTCAAAGCGATGACGCAGGGCAGCGGCAGCTACTCGATGGAACTGGCCGACTACCAGCCGGTTCCGCCGGGCGTGCAGCAGCAGCTGGCGGCCGCCTTCAAGCGCAAGGAAGAAGAGGACTGACGGCGCTTGCGGTTTGACCGGGCCGCTGACGCCGCGGGAAGACCGCGCGCTTCGCGGTCGCAGGCAGCAGCGCGCCGGCGGTGCCGAATCGAGCCGCGCGAACCAAGATCCGCGTCGCGCGGGACCTTCAGGCGAACGACTCGTCGGCGCGCAGGTAGCGCCATTGGCCAGCGGGCAGCGCGCCAAGCACGACCGATCCGATGCGTATGCGCTTCAGTGCCACGACTTTCAGCCCGACGGCTTCGCACATGCGCCGGATCTGCCGCTTCCTGCCTTCGCGCAGCACGAAACGAAGCTGCTCCTCGTTCTGCCACGAGACTCTGGCTGCCTTCAGCGGCACGCCATCGAGCGCAAGGCCGTGCCGCAGCAGTTGCATCCGGTCGGCCGGAAAGATCCCGTTCAGCGGCCCGGATCGCGGTGCGTCGGGCCATTCGACGCGGACCAGGTATTCCTTCTCGACGGCCGAGTCGGCGCCGATCAACTGCCGGGCGATGCGGCCGTCCTGGGTCAGCACCAGCAGCCCGGTCGAATCGATGTCGAGCCGCCCGGCCACGGCCAGGCCGCGCAGATGCGCACGCGAGAACTCGATCGGGGCGCGGTCGCCGCGCCAACGGTTTTCAGGCGTCACCAGCACGATCGCCGGCCGGTAGCCATCCTCCGCCTGGCCGCTGACATAGCCGACCGGCTTGTGCAGCAGCACCGTGACGCGCGCCGACTGCAGCCGTCGCGCCCGCGGATCGATGTCGATCTTCTGCTCCGGCCGCACCCGCGCGCCGAGCGTGTCGACGACCACGCCGTCGACGCGTACCCAGCCGGCGGCGATCCATTCGTCGGCCTCGCGGCGCGAGGCCAGTCCCAGCTCGCTGATCCGCTTGGACAGTCGCGGTGCTTCGCCGTTACCCGACTGGGTATCCGGGCCGCGGCGGGGCGGAACGGGGACGGCCGGCCGGAGGCGGCGTGAAGTCATTGGTGGTCGGTCATGGACGGGCGCATCGCCCAGTGTCGCATTGAACTTCCCGCTTCCGGCCGCATCTGGGCGGCATCGGATTGCTTGTATGCGGCCATGATCATCAGCTGTCCCCACTGCCGGGCGAAAAATCGCGTCAGGACCGAACGCTTCAACGACGAACCGGCCTGCGGCAGTTGCGGCAAGGCATTGCTCGCCGGCGCACCGGTGGCGCTGACCGAGGAGAACTTCACCGACGTTCTCGCCGCCAGCCGGCGGCCGGTGGTGGTCGATTTCTGGGCGTCATGGTGCGGACCGTGCCGCGGCTTTGCACCGGTCTTTGAGCAAGCGGCCAGCCGCCATCCGGAAATTCTGTTCGTCAAGGTCGACACGGACGCCAATGCCCAACTGAGCCAGAGCCTGTCCATCCGCAGCATTCCAACGCTGGCTGTGTTTCACCAGGGCAGGCTCGTCGACCGCGTCAGCGGCGCGCTGCCGGCGGCACAGTTCGAGCAGTGGCTCGCCGCCGCCCTGCGCTGAGCAGTTCAACGCGGTGGAAATTCGACTCTGACCCCGATTTTCAGGGCGAGCGCAGGTGCCACGCCTTGGGGCGGGTGAAGGCTTCGATGCCGTAGGTCGACAGCGTCAGGCCGATGCCGGAATGCTTGACGCCACTCCAGGGCAGCCGCGGGCTGACGCGGTCGCAGCAGTTCCAGTAGACGCTGCCGGCGTTCACCTGCTTCAGGATGCGCTCGGCGCGCGCCGCGTCCTCCGTGTAGACGCCGGCGGTCAGCCCGTAGTCGGTGTCGTTCATCAGGTCGATCGCTTCGGCATCGTCGCCAACGCGCTGGATGCCGATGATCGGACCGAAGCTCTCCTCGCGCATCAGCGTCATGCCGTGGTTTACATGGCTGAACACGGTCGGCTCGAACCAGTTGCCGGGTGGATCGAGGCGGCGGCCGCCGGCAAGCAGCCGCGCGCCCTTCGCTTTGGCATCGGCGACCTGCGCTTCGAGCACATCGAGCTGCGCGGCGCGGGTCAGCGGACCGATGTAGCTCGCCTCGTCGGTGGGATCGCCGATGCGAAAGCCCTTTACTTCGCGGACGAAGGCGTCGACGAACTCGTCGTGGATACTTGCGTGAACGTAGATGCGCTCGACCGAGCAGCAGCTCTGCCCGGTGTTGTACATCGCGCCGTCGGCCAGCGACGCCGCCGCCGATCCGACGTCGACGTCCTCGCACACATAGGTCGGGTCCTTGCCGCCGAGTTCGAGCTGCAGGCGGATCATGCGCGGGCCGACCCTCTGCGCGATCCTCGCCCCGGTCGCATACGAGCCGGTGAAGAACACGCCATCGATCGGCTGCGCCAGCAGCGCGGTGCCGGCGGCTCCGTCGCCGACGATCACCTGGAAGGCGTCCTGCGGCACGCCGGCCGAATGCAGCAGGTTGCCGATCTCCAGTCCGGTCAGCGTCGCGTATTCGCTGGGTTTGTACAGCACGCAGTTTCCGGCCAGTAGCGCCGGCACGAAGACGTTGGCGCCGACGAAGTACGGATAGTTCCACGCCGAGATGTTGGCGATCACGCCGAGCGGCTCGTGCGTGATGCGTTCGTGCATGCCGTCCTGCTCGAAGACCGAGCGCGCCGCCAGCGTCGGCCCTGCGGCGCCGAGGAAGAAATCGAGCCGGCCCAGCAGTCCGTTCAATTCGTTGCGCGACTGCCGGATCGGCTTGCCGACCTCCGAGGTCAGGACGGCGGCCAGTCGCTCGAGGTCGCGCACGATGCCTTCGCGGAAGCGGCGCAGACAGGCGAGCCGCTGCGACAGCTCCGTTGCCGACCATGCCGGCTGCGCCGCGCGCGCGCGCTGGTAGCCATGGGCGATGCTTTCGGTCGTATCGGTGGGCAGTTCGGCGATCCGGCTGCCGTTGGCGGGATTGATGACGATCAGCATGAATGTCGGATTCGATGAATGCCGGTGGGCGACCTACTTGCCGTCGCGCATTTCGCGCGCCAGCCGGCGCGCTTCTTCGCCTTCGGGAATCGGCCTGCCGGAGTCGCGCCATTCGACGGCCGAGTGGAAACCGTGTTTCTCGGCGTGGGCACGGAACCACAGGCCTTCCGGGTTGTGCCGCGTGATGCCGTCGAACACGGTGGCGATCATCTGTGTCGTGGCCAGGCCCATGTTCTCGTAAGCCTGGTTGATCATCAGCTTCTGCATCATCAGCTGCGCGCGCGGTACGCCGGCGATGCGTTCGGCCAGACTGTCGACGGCCGCGTCGAGTTCGCCCGCCGGCACCGCCTCGATCGCCAGTCCCCACTGCTTGGCGGTGGCGCCGTCGATCGTGTCACCGGTGAACAGCAGCCGTTTCGCGTGCTGCATGCCGACGCGGTAAAGCCACATCGCGGTGCTCGGGCAGCCCCACACGCGCGTGGGCATGTAGCCGATCTTCGCCGTCGTCTCCATCACCAGCAGGTCGCAGGCCAGCGCGATGTCCGAGCCGCCGGCGATCGCGTACTGCTGCACGCGGCAGATCGTCGGCTTGTAGCTGCGCCACAGGCTCATGATGTCGTCGGTGGCGCCCTTCATCCACCTGTAGTCGACCATCGGGTCCCAGGGCATCTCGTTCTGCAGCCATTCGTGCGCGCCGGGCTGCTCGGCCGACTCCTTCATGTCGTAGCCGGCGCAGAAGGCACGCCCTGCCCCCTGCACAACGATCACGTGCACCTCGTCGTCGTCGTTGGCCAGTTGCACCGCGCGGCGGATCTCGCCGGGCATCTGCGGGCTGATCGCGTTCAGCCGCTCCGGGCGGTTCAGCGTGATGCGGGCGATCCGCGGGTTGCCCGGGTCCTTGTCGTAAAGCAGCGTTTCGAAGCGATTACCCATTTCAGTTGCTCCACCGCGCTGCGCGCGACCCGCGACGCATGAAACCCGTCGTGTCGTTCCCGCGAAAGCGGGAACCCAGCGTCGTTGCTGCGTCGGAACTGGATCCCCGCTTTCGCGGGGATGACACGGTGCACGGTCTCACTTCAGTTGTCATCTGTTGACTGGCGCGCCGCGCCGCATGCGGCCATGAAGTCGGCGAGCAGCGGCGCGCCGTCGAGCAGGTGCGCATTGTCGCCGACGTGGAATTCAGGATGCCACTGCACGCCGGTCACGTAGGGGTCGCCCTCGCGCCGAAACGCCTCGATCACGCCGTCCGTCGCGCGCGCCTCGACCATGAGGCCCCGCGCCAGGTCCCTGATCCCCTGGTGGTGCACGCTGTTGACCGTGGCCGTCTCCAGCCCCGGATAAAGCCGGGCGAGCCGCGTGCCCGGCTCGAAGATGATCTGGTGATGATTACGGTCGTAAAGCTGCGCGCTGCGGTGAAACAGCGGCCCCGGCTTCTGCAGCGCCAGGTCCTGGTACAGCGTGCCACCGAAGGCGACGTTGAGGACCTGCAGGCCGCGGCAAACGCCCAACACGGGCTTGCCTCGCGCGATGAAGGCACGCGCAAGCGCGATCTCGTATTCGTCGCGGATGCGGTCGCCGCTCCACTCCGGGCGCAGCGGTTCCTCGCCGTAGCTGCCCGGCCACATGTCGGAGCCGCCTTCGAGCACCAGTCCGTCGAGGATCGCGGCGTAGTGGTCGAGCGTCACGTCGCCGCGGCGCGTGTCGCCGTCGGGCGAAGGGATCACCAGCGCCAGCGCGCCCTGCGACTGCACCCAGTGCGCGATCGACTGCTCGACGTACTGCAGCGTCTTGCCGGTGAAGATCGGCCGGTTCGGATCGGCATGGAAGAAGCAGGCAGAGATGCCGATCGTCAGGCGCTGCGGCATGTCAGTGCTGCCCGCCCGTCAGCAGCCACGGACCGCGACGGCGGAAGGCGGCGCGCGCAGGCCGGCGTGAGGTTCGTCTCATCTCACAGCGCCTGCTCGAAGAAGCGTCGGAAATCGGCCGCCGTGCACGGCCGCGGATTGGTCTGGTGGCAGATGTCGCGCTCGGCGATGTCGACCAGCCGGGCGATCTGCTCGCGCTTGACGCCGACCGCCGACAGGTTCGGCGCGATGCCGATCTGCCGCTTCAGATCCGCCAGCCATGGCACGAAGGCGTCGGCCCCGCCGGCGCCGACGACATGCGCCAGCTCGGCGAACTTGCCCGGAACCGCTTCGAGGTTGAAGCGCAGCACCGGTTCGATCATCAGCGCGTTGGCCAGGCCGTGGTGCAGGTCGCACACGGCGCCGAGGGCGTGGGCGCAGGAATGCACCGCGCCGAGGTCTTTCTGGAAGGCGATCGCGCCCATCATCGAGGCCATCATCATGTCGCTGCGCGCGGCGAGGTTGGCGGGCTCGTGCACGGCGGTGGCCAGCGCGCGGGCGGCGATGCGCGTGCCCTCGAGCGCGATGCCGTCGCACAGCGGGTGGTACGCCGGCGACAGGTAGCTTTCGATGTTGTGCGTCAGCGCGTCCATGCCGGTGGCTGCGGTCACCGCCGCCGGCAGCGCCAGCGTCAGTTCCGGATCGGCGAACACCGCCCTGGCCAGAAGTTTCGGCGAGAAGACGATGCGCTTCAGGTGCGTGTCGTCCTCGGACACGACGCTGGAGCGGCCGACCTCGGAGCCGGTGCCGCTGGTGGTCGGCAGGGCGATGAAGTACGGAAGTTCCTGCGTGATCGGCCGCACCTGCGGGTGGTCCCAGACGTATTCGAGCACGTGGCCATCGTGTACGGCCATCAGCGCGACGACCTTGGCCACGTCGAGCGCCGCGCCGCCGCCGAAGCCGATCACGCAGTCGGCGCCGTGGGCACGGAACGCAGCGGCGCCGTCCATCACCTGCGACGCGGTCGGGTTGCCGAACACGCCGGAGTAGACGCCGACGTCCAGTCCGGGCAGGTGGCTTCTGAATTCGGCGAGCAGCGGCAACTGCGCCAGCGCCCTGTCGGTGACGATCAATGGCCGCTTCAGCGAGCGCTCGCGCAAGTGCGGGCCGGCCTGTGTTCGGCTGCCGGCGCCGAAGTGGATCGAAGTGGGAAAGGAGAAATGCGCAATGGACATGGGCGTCAGTCCCGACAGACGTCGCTCCAGTGCCCGATGCGGACAGCGGCGACGACGATTCGTGAGTCTTGGAGGCTGCGGATCAGGCGGTAGTCGCCGACGCGAAAGTTCCAATGGGCGCCGAACCACCTGGCGCGCGCAGGTTGGCCGATCGAACGGGGGTTCACGACACGACGGACGCGCTCGCCAAGAAAGCGAAGCCGCTGCGCGGCAAGCTGCCGGTCGAGCTTGCGCGGTTCCCGCGCGGCCTGAGGCAGAAACTCAACGGTCCACGCCATGTTCGCGCATGAGGTCATCCAGCGGGACCGCCGTGGCGGCGCTGTGCGACGTCATGCGTTTCTCGGCCAGATCGAAGTCCTCGAGATCGGCGACGCACCCGGACAGCGCCTCGCGGACGTAGAACGACTTCGCCCGAGCTGGCCTTCTTCGCCAGGCGGTCCGGGCGCTGCTCGATGTCTTCGGGCAGGCGTAGGGCGAGCATGGGTGAGGCCCCGCAGCAGTTCTCGTACAAGGATAGCGCTGGCCGCCGGCACGGCACCGCCCGGGACCCCGACGTGCCTTCACGGGGCGCGCGCGCAGCGAACGGGGCTGGCGAAAGGCGGCTGGCCTCAGTCGATGCGCACGAAGCGCAGCTCGAGGATGTCGTTCGGCCACGGCGTGACGTGGATGTTCGGCCGCATCACCCAGTTGATCCGGCGCCGGTACAGCGGCAGCAGCGGCAGGTCGTCGGCCATCAGCCGCAGTGCATCGCCGACCAGCTGCCGCCGCCGGGCGAGATCGGGTTCGACGCGGATGGCGTCGATCAGCGCGTCGAGCTTCGCGTTCGAATAGCGTCCGCCGTTGAACTGGCCGGAGCCGAGGCCGTCGTGGCTGCGCACGATCGAATTGAGCATCGTCCAGGCGTCGGTGGTCGGGACCCAGCCGAACTCGAAGAAGCTGGTCGTCGCCTGCGTCAGCTTGGGAAAGAACAGCGCACTGGGCGACGGCTGGAAGCTGGCGCGGATGCCCACCTGCGCCAGCATCGCCGCGATCGCCTGGCACACCGCGGCGCGGAACGTCACGTTGACGCAGTCGAGTTGCACCGAGAAGCCGTCGGCGTAGCCGGCCTGCTTCAGCAGCGCCCGCGCCGCCGTCGGGTCGTACGGCAGCCGCCGGTCGAGCTCCGGCAGATAACCATCGACGCGTGCCGAGACGAACGAGCCCGTCGGCGCCGCCTGCCCGCGCAGCACCTTGGCAACGATCGACTCGATGTCGATCGCCTGGTAAACGGCCTGGCGCACGCGCAGGTCCTGGAACGGATTGCGGCCCTTGATGTCGCTCGACTCGAGTTCGCTTCGCGCCTGGTCGAAACCGAGGTACTGCGTGCCGATGTCGGTGGTCGAGGCGAACTTCAGCCGCTTGTCCTGCTGCAGGCGCGCCACGTCCTGGAACGGCGGGTCGATGACGAAGTCCGCCTCGCCGGTGGCCAGCGCCGCCATGCGCGTGGCATCGGACTGGATCACCGTGTAAGTGACCTCGGTGAGGTTGCCGCCGCCGAACGAAGTGTCGCGCCCCCACCAGTTGGGATTGGCTGCGAGGACCAGCCGCGTGTCAGGCTCGTAGCGCTTGAGCATGAACGGACCGGTGCCGTTGGCATTGCGCACGGCAAAGGTCTCCTGCCTGGCGTTGAAGTCCTGCGGCAACGGCACCCCGTGTCTCTCGGCCCACGCCCTGCTCATGATGCCGATGAAGATCATCTTCTCCGGCAGCACGGCGTCGGGTGCGGCCAGCAGCACATCGACGGTCAGCGCGTCGACCTTGCGCGCGCCGGTCACGCCGCGCAGCTGGAAGGCGCGCTGCGAGGTCTTCGCCAGCGCCCGCTCGATCGAAAAGACCACGTCGTCGGCGGTCAACGGCGTGCCATCGTGAAACTTGACGTTCGGCCGCAGCGAAAAGCGCCAGGTGCGCAGATCGACCATCCGCCACGACGCGGCCAGCGACGGCTCCAGTTTGAAGTCGCGGTCGCGATTGACCAGCGACTCGTAGATCTGCGTCACCACCCGCGACTGGTACAGCAGCGCCAGCGCGTGCGGATCCATCGACTGCGGGTCGAAAGCGCTGGCGAAGCGCAGCGTCTTCGCCGACGCCGGCGCGGCAGCGAGCGCCGCGCCGAGCAGCAATGCACAGCACAGCGCCAGGCGGGTAAGCCGGCCGTTGCGATCGCGCGATCGCCTCGCGCCGGTGCAGGCGGGGACTTCCGCGGGTTCGGTCGTCACGTGGGCGGATGCCGTGCCACACGGCGCGGCGACGAGGGCGTTCATTCGGATGGGAACCCTGCTTCGCGCGCCTTGACCAGCGCGACAACGGTTGCGTTGACCGGCGTGGCTACGCCGACCTTGACGCCTTCGCGCGGAATCGCGCCGTTGATCACGTCGATCTCCGAACGGCGGCGCGCCAGGTGATCGAGCAGCATCGACGGCCGCGCATTGCCGATCTTTCCGCCCAGATGGCGGATGTGTTCGAGAGGATCGCCGACTTCGAGGTGGATGCCGGCCGCGTTCGCCACCGCCACAGCCTCCTCGGCGCAGCCTCGCGCCACGAGCCAGGCGTCGGCATCGTGCATCACCTGGCCGATGGTCATCCCGGTCAGGCAGCAGGTGCCGGAGAAGGTCACGTTCATGATCAGCTTTTCCCATACCATGCGGCGCAGGTCGTCGAACAGGGCCACCTTGAAGCCGGCCGACTCCCAGACCTCGGCCGACGCCGCGAGCCGCTGGCGCGGCAGGCCGGCATAGCGGCCAAAGCGCACCATCTCCATGCCGTTGTGATGCACGTGAGCGGGCGCGCGCAGCGACGCGCCGAAGCCTCCGACCACGCCAACGGCGAGCCGGTCCGCACCCACGATCGGCGCGACCCGTTCGGCCGAGCCGAGGCCGTTCTGGATCGTCTGCACCACGGTGTGCGGCGCGAGCAACGGCAACGCCGAGCGCGCCGCGGCTTCGACGTCGAAGGCCTTGGTGGCGATGATGACCAGGTCGCAGGGGCCGATGCCATCGGTGCTCATGCCCGCGTGCAGTCGCACCGTGCGGTCGCCGCTGGCGCCCTCGACCCGCAGGCCTTGTCTGGCCATCGCCTCGGCGTGATCCGGCCACAGCGTCACCGCGTGCACTTCGTGCCCGGCATCGACCATCAACGCCGCATACACGGAGCCCATTGCGCCGCAGCCGATGACCGCCACCTTTGCCATGCGCTGCGTCTCCTCGTGTTTTCGCAAATGCGGCCCGGACCCCGCCTCGCCGCGGCGCACGGCGGGAGCCGGTCGCTGCGGGTGCGCCGCGGCCTTGCCGCCGTCGTCACCGCGTCGGCCGCAGCGTCGACCGGTTCGCGGCCGTCGAATCATAAGTGTTCGCCTGCGAGCCGGCAGCGTTGCGCCACTCGCGCCTATTGCCTCTGGCGTGGACGCGATCCGGCAGTGCCTGCCGTGGCAATATGAAGCGGCGGCCGGAATCGAGACAGACCCGGCGAATTCCTTCCCGCGCCGTTTGAACGGGGGAGTCCGCCACGCCGCACGTCCGACGCGGCGCGCGAGGTGCGGTTCCTGCAGTCGCCGTCGCCGCAGACCCGCTACGAACGGGTCTTTTCGCACCGCGGCCTGCTGCCCGGCGAACTGCGGCAACCGGTGCGCTTCGACGTGCGCCGCGAGATCGCTTTGCTTGCCGCGACAGCGGCGGCCGGCGAGGAGATCGTCGCCGTGGCACGGCTGAAGAAAAGCGACGATGGCAGCGCGTACGAATTCGCAATCGTCGTCGGCGACGCCGGGCAGCGGCAGGGGATCGGTGCGCGGCTGCTGCGTCGGCTGCTGGCCGTGGCGAAGCTGGCGGGAATCCGGCAGGTGACCGGTGTCACGCTGGCGACCGATGTGCCGATGAAGACCCTTTGTGCCGGGCTGGGCTTCTCGGTCCGGCCCGATCCGCAGGACGCGGCCGTCAGCCTGCTGTCGATCGATCTGTAGCGGCGGGGCCGCGCCTGCCGGCGAGCGGCTTCAGATGATCTCGAAATACCGCTTCAGTTCCCAGTCGGTGACGCTGTCCTGCCACTGCCGCCATTCCCACTCGCGGGTGAGCGCGAAGTGCTCGACGAAGTCGTCGCCGAGCCAGTCGCGGGCCACTGCGCTGCGCCTGAAGATCTCGGTGGTGGCGGCGAGCGAGCGCGGTGCCCGCGGGATGTTCTCGGCGCCGACGTTGGTGCCGGTGATCGGCGCCGCGGTGAGCTTCAGGTTCTTCTCGACGCCGTGCAGCCCGGCCGCGATCAGCGCCGCAGTGGCCAGATAGGGGTTGATATCGGCGCCGGGGCAGCGCGTCTCCAGCCGCGTGCTCTTCGGCGAGCCGGGAATCACGCGGAAGCTCGCCGTGCGGTTGTCGATGCCCCAGGTCGGCTTCACCGGCGCCCAGAAGCCATCGACCAGACGTTTGTAGCTGTTGATCGTCGGCCAGAACATCGGCGCGAACTCCAGCGCCACTGCGATCTGGCCGGCGAGGTAGCTCTCGAACAGCTTCGACATGCCATGCCGGCCTTTTTCGTCGAAGAACAGGTTCTTCCTGCCGTCGGACAACGACTGGTGCAGGTGGCCGCTGCAGCCCGGGTACTGCTGGCTCCATTTGGCCATGAAGCTCGGCATGATGCCGAAGCGGGCGCCGACCTCCTTGGCACCGGCCTTGAACAGCAGCGCCCGGTCGGCGGCTTCCAGCGCCTCGGAGAACTGGATCGCCGCCTCGTAAACGCCCGGACCGGTCTCGGTATGCAGGCCCTCGATCGGCACGCGGAACGCCAGCAGTTCGTCGAGCAGGGCATTGAAATACTCGCGGTTGTCGTTGGCGCGCAGCAGCGAGTAGCCGAACATGCCCGGCGTCAGCGGCGTGGGATCGACGCCTTTCTTGGCGGCCCAGCTTGCCGGCGTCTCGCGGAAGTTGAACCACTCGAACTCCAGCCCGCACATCGGCTGCACGCCGAGTTGCTCGGCGCGCCGCAGCACGCGGCGCAGCGCCTGCCGCGGGCAGGCCGGATGCGGGCCGCCGTCGGCGGTGACGAACTCGCCGAGCAGGAAGGGGATACCGCCATCCCAGGGCACCGCGCGCAGCGTCGCCGGGTCGAGGCGGACCTGCGCGTCCGGAAAACCGTGATGCCAGCCGGTGAGACGCGTGTTGTCATAGCAGGCATCCATCATGTCCCAGCCGAAGACGACGTCGCAGAAACCGAAGCCGCCGTCGAGCGCTGACAGGAACTTGTCTTTGTGCAGGTATTTGCCGCGCAGTACTCCGTCGATGTCGCTGACCGCCACCTTGACCTTGGCGAGCCGCGAATCCTCGACCGCCTTCAACACGCGGCGGCGCGCGTCGGTTTCCGGGCCTTTTCTGGCCATTGTTGTCTCCTCGTCCTGCCGAGCGCGGCAGTTTGCAGCAGCACCGCGGCGCTGTCCAAGCGCGGGGAGGCCGGCGCCGCCGGTCGGCCGCGGCGCACCGCCGCTGTTGGAAAAGCGCCCGCCGACCCCCATATCCGCCGCGCAGTCGTTGCAACCACTTAGAATTCAGGCAGTTATCGCTTCCGAGGTCACCATGCCGATTTATGCCTACAAGTGTTCGTCCTGCGGGCACGAGAAGGACGTGCTGCAGAAGATCTCCGACGCGCCCTTGGCCGAGTGCCCGGCCTGCGGTGCGGCGTCGTTCGCCAAGCAGATCACGGCCGCGGGCTTCCAGCTCAAAGGCAGCGGCTGGTACGTGACCGACTTCAAGAACGGGTCGGCCGCGAAATCGAACGGCAAGCCGGCGGAGACGAAGACCGAGGCCGCCGCCGATACCAAGTCGACGGCGCCGGCCGGCAAACCGGCCGAGGCGGCCGCAGCCTCCGCTGCGGCGCCCCCTACAACAGGCGGAGCCTGATTCTGCTGCGCCAACGCAGGGGGGCTGCGCGACCAGCAAGAACGTGGCGCCGTGCCACGCGAGACCGTCGCGCGACACAATGCGCACATAGCGCGGCACGGGCCGCGCCGAGCATCTGATCCGGGCTGCGGTGCGGGGGGCGCCGCGTCATCATGTTCAAGAAATACCTGATCACGGGTTTGCTGATCTGGCTGCCGCTCGCGGTCACCCTGTGGATCATCGATTTCGTGATTACCACGATGGACCGCACCGTGCTGCTGCTGCCGGAGGCGTGGCGGCCGGAGATCGCCTTCGGCATGCGCCTGCCGGGCTTCGGCCTGCTGCTTTCCGTACTGGTGATTCTCGTCACCGGCGTTCTGGCCGCCAACTTTCTCGGTCAGCGGCTGTTGCGCTGGTGGGAGGCGATCGTCGGCCGCATTCCGATCGTCAACTCGATCTATTCGAGCGTGAAGCAGGTCTCCGACACCATGCTGGCGCAGAAGGGAAACGCCTTTCGCAAGGTGGTGCTGGTCGAGTTCCCGCAGCGCGGCCAGTGGACAATGGCTTTCGTGGTCGGTGCTCCGGGTGAGAGGCTGGAGCCGAAGCTGGGCGGCGAGAAGGTGACGGTCTACGTGCCGACCGCGCCGAACCCGACCTCGGGCTACGTGATCATGGTCGACCCGGCCGAACTGCGCGATGTCGACGTCAGCGTCGACGAGGCGTTCAAGTACCACGTCTCGCTCGGCGTCGTGACGCCGACCGTTGAGGGACGCCGGCGCCCGCACAAGCCGGCCGCGCTGGTCGCGGAAAACCCCGGCGAGGCGCCGGGCCGATAAAATGCGTTTGTTCACTGCCGACGCCTCGCGCCATGACGAATGCCGCCCACCGACGACGGATCTGCCGGCCCCCGCTTGCCGGCGCGCGGCGGCTGCGCTCGCCGGTACGCAAGCAGGGCCGAAACCGGTAGCGGCCGGGCGGGTGGCGTCGTCCGCTCGCCGGTCGATTCGCGAGAGTCGGCTTCCGAGCTGATCGAAATCCCCGGATCGGGACAGAACCTGCGCGGCAGCTGCGGTGCCGCGCCAACCACATCGATTGGAGTTTCCATGCGTACCGAATACTGCGGCCTGGTGGACACGAGGTTCATCGGTCAGAGCGTGACGCTGTTCGGCTGGGTGCACCGCCGGCGCGACCACGGCGGCGTGATCTTCATCGACCTGCGCGATCGCGAGGGCCTCGTCCAGGTGGTCTGCGATCCGGATCGCCCCGGCGTGTTCGCCAGCGCCGAGAAGATCCGCAATGAGTTCTGCATCAAAGTCGTGGGACAGGTGCGCGAACGGCCGGCCGGCACCGCCAACGCCAACCTCGTCTCGGGACAGATCGAGGTGCTGTGCCAGGAACTGACCATCCTGAACCCGTCGGTGGCGGTGCCGTTCCAGCTCGACGACGAAGACCTGTCCGAGGCCACGCGACTGACGCACCGGGTGCTCGATCTGCGCCGCGCGCCGATGCAGAAGAACCTGCGCCTGCGCCACAGGGTGACGATGGCAGTGCGCAGGTTTTTCGACGCGGCGGGCTTCATCGACGTCGAGACGCCGATGCTCACCAAGAGCACGCCGGAAGGCGCGCGCGACTACCTGGTGCCGTCGCGCGTGCACCCGGGCCAGTTCTTCGCGCTGCCGCAGTCGCCGCAGCTTTTCAAGCAGCTGCTGATGATCGCCGGCTACGACCGCTACTACCAGATCGTCAAGTGTTTCCGCGACGAGGATCTCCGGGCCGACCGGCAGCCGGAGTTCACCCAGATCGACGTCGAGACCAGCTTCCTGACGGAACAGGAAATCCGCTCGATCATGGAGCAGATGATCCGCACGGTGTTCAAGGAAGTCCTGGACGTCGAACTGCCTAACCCGTTCCCGGTCATGCCGTATGCGGAGGCGATGGCGCGCTTCGGCTCGGACAAGCCCGACCTGCGCGTGAAGATGGAACTGACGGAACTGACCGACGTGATGCGCGACGTGGATTTCAAGGTCTTCCGCGCCGCGACGGAGCTGGTCGATGGTCGCGTTGCCGCGCTGCGCGTGCCGGGCGCCGCGCATCCGACCGACGGCATGCCGCGCTCGGAAATCGACGCGATGACCGAGTTCGTCAAGATCTACGGCGCCAAGGGGCTCGCCTACATCAAGGTCAACGAGAAATCAAAGGGACGCGACGGCCTGCAGAGCCCGATCGTCAAGAACCTGCATGACGCCGCGCTGGCCGAAATCCTCAGACGCACCGGTGCGCAGGACGGCGACGTGATCTTCTTCGGCGCCGACCGCGCCAAGGTCGTCGCCGACAGCATGGGCGCGCTGCGGCTGAAAATCGGCCACAGCGAGTTCGGCCGCGCGCACGGCCTGTCCGAGCCCGGCTGGCGGCCGCTGTGGGTGATCGACTTCCCGATGTTCGAGTACGACGAGGAAGAAAACCGCTTTGTGGCCGCGCACCACCCCTTCACCAGCCCGAAGGACGAGCACATCGACTACCTGGAGACCGACCCGTCGAAGTGCCTGGCCAAGGCCTACGACATGGCCCTGAACGGCTGGGAGATCGGCGGCGGTTCGGTGCGGATCCACCGCGAGGACGTGCAGAGCAAGGTCTTTCGCGCGCTGAAGATCGGCCCCGAGGAGGCGCGCGCCAAGTTCGGTTTCCTTCTCGACGCGTTGCAGTACGGCGCGCCGCCGCACGGCGGCATCGCCTTTGGCCTGGACCGCATCGTCACGATGATGGCCGGAGCCGAGTCGATCCGCGATGTGATCGCCTTCCCGAAGACGCAGCGCGCGCAGTGCCTGCTGACGCAGGCGCCGTCGCCGGTCGATGAAAAGCAGCTGCGCGAACTGCACATCCGCGTGCGCGGCGAAACCAAGGGGGGTTGACGGCGGCAGACGCGGCCGCGCATCGGCGCGGCGCCGTGCCATCGGACCGCGCTTTACGATGTGCCTGCGCATGAACAGGAAGCGACCCGCGTCGCGAGCGGCCGGGATCGCGCTGGTGGCACTGCTTGCCGCGGGCGGCGACGGCGCGCGCGCCGAGACATGGTCGTATCGGGTCGAACTCGACCCGGCCGCACCACTGACCGCGCGCGTGTCCGTCGAATTGCCGGCGGCGCGCCGCGCGCAGGACTTCAGCGTGCAGGTGCGCGGCATGGGCATCGAACTGGTGCCGCAGGTGGCCGATCTGCGCTGCGACGGCGCGCCTCTGGCCCCCGACTCCGCCGGCGCCTGGCGCGTGCAGGGCTGGAACTGCGTGCGCCTGTCCTGGCAGGTGCCGATGAAGACGGCCGCGGCCGGCGTCGACCCGCGCAGTCGCGAAAGCGTCTTCGATCCGGCGGCCCGCTACTGGCTGTTCAGCGAGGCGGCGTCATTGTTGCGGCCGGTTGGCGAGGCGCAGCACCGCGGCGAAGTCGAATTCGTCGGTGGCGGCCCGGTGTACGGCGGCGCACTGGTCGCGGGCTCGGCGAGGCGCAGCGTGCCCGAACTCGAGCGGGCGCCGGAGTTCTACGTGGTTGGTGACCTGCCTGCAGTCGCGCTGCGCGAGGCGGGTGCCGAGGTGCTGCACGTCGATGCCGCCGGCGTCAAACTGGCGCCGCTGCTCGACGAGCAGCGACGGGCGCTGCGTTACTTCGTTCGCACCGGTGGCCTGCACCGGTCCGCCGCAGCGATGACGGTCGTCTGGCTGGCCGGCGGCGAAGACAGTGCCGCGCCGGTGCAGGTCGACGGCGACCACACCGTGCTGCTCGGCGGAGCGGCGTTCGACGGCCGCCTGCGGCATGTGGAGACCCACCTCGTCGGGCTGCTGCGACAGTCCTTCGCTCAGTTGCTACCCGCCGGCATGCCTGCATGGGCGCGCGAGAGCCTGGCGCAGTTCTATGCGCTCAAGGCGCTGCGTCGCTCCGACCTGCCGCCTGCAGCGGTGGCGGCCGCGGAGCGAAGGTACATCGATGCCCTGCGCCCGCCGGCATTGAAACTGCGCGAGGCGCAGCGACGCCTGCAGGCCGGCGAGGCTGCGGCGCGCGCCGACCTGCAGGTCAATGGCGCCACCTTCTGGGATCGCGTCGAGCGGGCCATCGTGAGAAAGAGCGGCTTTCGTACGCTCGACTCGATCCTGCCGCGGCTCGTGGCCGTCCGCTGGCCCGATGATCGGCTGCCGCCCGCCGTCGTCGAGCGCCTGCGCCGCTATGGCGGGGACAGCGCGATCGATGGGCTGATCGAACATTACGTCGGCGATTGAGCCTTCAGCCGGATGACGGCGTGCGGACGCGGCGATGGCCTTCAAGATCCCCGAATCGGTGCTGGTGGTGATCCATACGCCGGCGCTCGACGTGCTGCTGCTCGAACGCGTCGATTTTCCCGGCTTCTGGCAGTCGGTGACCGGCAGCCGGTCCACGCCGGACGAGCCGCTGGCGTCGACCTGCGCCCGCGAGGTGCGGGAAGAGACCGGGCTGGCGCGGGCGGCGGCCGATTTCGACGACTGGAACTACAGCAACCGTTACTCGATCTATCCGCAGTGGCGCCATCGCTATGCTGCCGGCGTCACGCACAATGTCGAGCACCTGTACGGACTGCGCGTCGAAGAGCGATTTGCGCCGCGACTGGCGCCGCGCGAACATCGACGCTGGCAGTGGCTGAACTGGCGCGATGCCGCCGATGTCTGCTTTTCCTGGACCAACGCACAGGCGATTCGCCTGCTGGCTTTTCGCGCTGCTGCTGGCCGGCAGCGCTCCGGCACAGGCGGCTGACGTCGAAGTCCGCCGTGATGGCGCCGCCTTCTCCGTGCGGGCGGAGGCGCAACTGCAGGCCGACCAGCGCAGCGCCTGGCAGACGGTGACCGACTATGAACACCTGCCGCAGTTCGTGCCCGGCATTCGCCGCGTGCAGGTGCTGGCGCGCTTGGCGCAGGGCGCAACGGAACGGCTGCTGGTCGAACACAGCGGCGAGTTCCGCTGGCTGTGGTTCAGCCAGCCGGTGCAGGTCTGGCTCGAGGTGACGCATGAGGTGCCCGAGCGGGTGCAGGCGCATTCGGTGCTGCCGTCCGGCGTCAGCGTCGAGCGCAGCACGCTGCGTGATTTCGAGGGCAGCTATCGGCTCGAGGCCATCGACGCCGGTCGCACCCGCCTGGTCTACCGGGCCCGTTTCGAGCCGGCGCAGCCGCTGCTGCCGCTGTTCGGCGCGCTGGCCATCCGTCACAGCGCCAGCGAGCAGTTCAATGCCCTGACGGCGGAGATCGAGCGCCGCGCCGCGCGCGGCCGCATCGAGCAGGCCGCGCGATGAACCGAAATCGCGGCACGGTCGCTGCCGTTGTCGTGGCCTTGCTGGCGGGCGGCTGCGCCAGCCTCGACCCCTATGCGCGGGCGCCGATCGACGCCCACCTTCAGCGCGCCGACTCCGTTGGCGATTGCGCCCGGTTGCTGCAGCGGGTCGACGAGCAGATCGATGCGCGCGGCGTTCGCGACGCGGCCGCGCGGCGTGTTCCGGGGTTCCCCTATCTGCGCGTCGACCGCTTCACCGCCAGCCTCGACGGCGCTGCTCGGCAGATGGGCCGTGCCGGATTCGCCGCATGGAGCGAACTGATGGCACAGGCCGACCGGCAGGCGCGCGCGGCCGAGCTCGCCAATGCCGGTCAGCCGGTTCCGGCCGCCGCGCTGGACGCCTGCCGCTACACCCTCGCGGTGGCGGACAGCGGCGCGCTGGCGCAGCTGCAGGCCGCGGCGCAGGTGCCCGACGACTACAGCACCACGATGCGCGCGCTCGGCCTGTATCCGCTGACGCGACTTGCCTTCGCCGCCGGGATCCGCGGCTGGCAGCAGCGCACGCGCGATCAATTCGCCGTGCCGCTGGCGCAACTGCCACGGACCGGTACGCTGCTGCGTTACCTGCCGGCGGCGAGAACGCCGGAACTGCCACCGCCGCCGCGCTCGGCCGCCTTTGCGCTGCCGGCGCCGTCCCGTGCGCAGTTCGCCGAATCGGTGCTGCGCCATGCACCGGCGCTCGAGGTCGACACCGCCAGCGATGACGATCGGATCGGTGCGCTGTACTGGCGCGGCGGTGATGCTCCGGCGATCGCCGTCGAGACCACGCAGCCGGTGGCCTATGTGCGCACGGCCTATGCCCACTTCGCCGGGCGCGTGCGCCTGCAACTGGTCTACACGTTCTGGTTTCCGGCGCGGCCGGCCGAGCACGCGCTGGATCTTCTGGCGGGGCACCTCGACGGATTGATCTGGCGGGTGACGCTCGACGAGTCCGGCGAGCCGCTGCTGTACGACTCGATCCACGCCTGCGGCTGTTATCACCTCTTCTTCCCGACCGCAGCGGTCATTGCCCGGCCACAGCCGGCGAGCCTCGACGAAGGGCTGTTCTCGCCGCAGGAGGCGCCCGCGCTCGGCGCCGGCCAGCGCATCGTGCTGCGGCTGCAGGCACGCACGCACTACCTGCAGCGCGTCGCGCTCGGCGCGGCCAACACGCGGCAGGGCATCGACTACGTGCTGCGCGACGAAAACGACTTGCGCATGCTGCCCTGGCCTGCCGGCGGCACGCGCAGCGCGTACGATGCGGCCGGGTTCGTACCCGGCACCGAGCGCGCCGAGCGCTGGTTGTTCTGGCCGATGGGCATCGCCAGCCCCGGCCAGATGCGGCAGTGGGGGCGGCATGCGACCGCGTTCGTCGGTCGCCGCCACTTCGACGATGCCCGGCTGCCGGACCTGTACTTCGAGCCGCGCGTGCAAGGCGCGGCCGGCGACTAGAAGATGAAGCTGCGCGTAGCGACCTACAACATCCACAAGGGCGTCACCGGCATCCGCCGTCGGCCCCGCATCCACGACGTCAAGCTGGCGCTGAATACGATCGACGCCGACATCGTGTTCCTGCAGGAAGTGCAGGACCGCAACGAAATGCTGCGCCATCACGCCAACTACCCGTCGGCGCGGCAACTCGACTTTCTGGCCACCGGCGGCTACGAGCACCTCGCATATGGCATGAACGCGGTCTATCCGCACGGGCACCATGGCAATGCGATCCTGTCGCGGCACGCGATCGGACACTTCACCAACCACGACATCTCCGATCACGCGCTGGAAAAGCGCGGCATGCTGCACGCGGTGTCGCGGGTGCTGCCGCCGAGGGGGCGCAAGGCGCGCGAGGTTCACCTGATCTGCGTGCACTTCGGCCTGATCAAGCGCAGCCGGCTGCGCCAGGCTTCGCTGCTGGCCGATTTCGTCGACGCGGAAATCCCGCCCGAGGCGCCGCTGATCATCGCCGGCGACTTCAACGACTGGCAACGCCGCGTCGACGATCTGCTGCGCAGCCGGCTCGAAGTCGCCGAGGTCAGCGTCGCCGACGCGCCGGCGAACGGCCGCCGCTCGGTGCTCGACCGCGTGCTGCCGTGGCGTGGCGGCCGCGAGACGGCGCAGCCGGTGTCGCGCACCTTCCCGAGCTTCGCGCCCTGGCTGACGCTCGACCGCATCTACGTGCGCGGCTTCGCCGTGCGCAGGATCGAGGTGCCCAAGGGCCTGACCTGGGCGCGCCGCTCCGACCACGCGCCGCTCATTGCCGATCTCGAACTGAAGTGACGCGCGGCCACTGATGAGCGCATCGACGGCGGCGGGCGCAGTGCAGCGGACGCTGCGGCTGGCGGCGCCGACGGTCGTTTATGGCGGCAACCGCATCCGCCTGCTCGTCAACGGCGAACAGTATTTCCCCGAACTGCTGGCGGCGATCGAAAGCGCGCGCCGCGTCATCGAGATCGAAACCTACATCTTTGCCGAGGACAACATCGGCCTGCGCGTGAGCTTCGCGCTGGCCGCCGCCGCCAGCCGGGGCGTGGAGGTGCGGCTGCTGATCGACGGCTTCGGCGGCGGCGAGCATGCGCGGCGGCTGGTGCGCGAGCTTGGCGTGCACGGCGTGCAGGTCAAGATCTACCGGCCCGAGCGCTGGTGGCGGCTCGAGCGCAGGCTGCTGCGCCGGCTGCATCGCAAGATCGCCGTGTTCGACGAGCAGCTGGCCTTTGTCGGCGGCATCAACATCATCGACGACCACAACGTGCCGCCGCACGTGCGTGGCCGCATCGGCCCGCGCTTCGACTTCGCGGTGGCCTGCGAAGGACCGATCGTGTCGGCGATCGCGCTGGCCGCCCGGCGTCTGTGGTGGACGCTCGACTTCGTCAATCTGCGCCGCCGCGCCGGGCCGCTGCCGACGTTGCGGGCGATTCCGCGGCAGGCGGCCGCTGCCGGCGGCGTCGCCGCCTCGCTGGTGCTGCGCGACAACCTGCGCAACCGCCGCGCGATCGAGCGCGCCTACCTGCAGGCGTTCGCCTCGGCGCGGACGCAGGTGATCATCGCCAATGCCTACTTCCTGCCGGGCCGGCGCTTCCGCGCCGCGCTGCTGGCGATGGCCAGCCGCGGCGTGCGCGTGCGACTGCTGCTGCAGGGGCAGGTCGAATACGCGCTGCAGTACTACTCGCAGCGCGCGCTGTACGGGCAGCTTCTCGACGGCGGCGTCGAGATCCACGAGTACGTGGCCAGCTACATGCACGCCAAGGTCGCGGTCGTCGACGAGCGCTGGGCCACGGTCGGCTCGTCGAACATCGATCCGTATTCGCTGCTGCTGGCGCGCGAGGCCAACGTCGTCGTGCACGACGCCGCATTCGCCAGCCAGCTCGGCGGCGTGCTCGCAGAGGCCATCGAGCGGCACTCGCGCCGCATCGAAGCGGCCGATTACGCCCGCCGCGGCTGGCTCGCCCGCGCCCGCGACTGGCTCGCCTACTTCGTCGTGCGGCTGGCGACCGTCACGCTGGCGCGTGGCCGCGACTACTGAAAATCGGGGTCAGAGTCGAATTTCTCCAATGACAGCGGCGACGAGAGAGTTCTTGCCGGCACCTCGATGGCGCAGCTTCGTGCTGGCGGCGTTCGCGCCGTTCGGCGTGGCCGGCGCGAGCGATCTGCCGCGATGGGAGCTGGGCGCGGGCATGGCCGTCGCCCACCTGCCCGACTATCGCGGCGCCGGCGAAGGGCGCGCCTACGTCCTGCCGGTGCCGTACTTCGTCTATCGCGGCGAGCGGCTGCGCGCCGACCGCGACGGACTGCGCGGCGAGATCTTCGAGAGCGAACGGCTCGACCTGAACGTCAGCGTCGGCCTCGGCGTGCCGGTGCGAAGCAGCGACAACGAGGCGCGCCGAGGCATGGCGCGGCTCGATCCGGTGGTCGAGGCCGGTCCGTCGCTGAACGTGCGGCTTTCGGGCGACGCTTCCGGCGCGAGCGACTGGCGGCTGAGCCTGCCGCTGCGCGCGGCCTTTGCCGTCGACGACACGCGCCTGCGCAGCGCCGGCGCAGTGTTTTCGCCGCGACTGCGCTACGGCGTGCGCGACGTCGCCTGGCTCGGTCGAGGAACGCTGCGCGTCGCCTTCGGCCCGAACTTCGGCACGCGCGAGTATCACGGTTACACCTACGACGTGCCGGCGGCCTCGGCGACCGCCACCCGGCCAGCCTATGCCGCCCGCGGCGGCTATTCCGGCGCCTCGCTGTCGCTCACGATCGACCGCAGCGCCGGGGCGCACCGCGTCTATGTCTATGTGGCGGCCGAGTCGATTCGGGGTGCGGCATTCGACGACAGCCCGCTGGTCCGCCGCTCGGCCAACGTCGGCGCCGGTTTTGCCTACTTCTACGTGTTCGCCAGCGGAGGCACCGGCGTTGCGCCGCGCTGAGGCGCGGCGCGGCCTCGAAGCCGCGGCCGCAGCGCGATCAGCGCCGGGCGTTGACCACGTTCAGTGCCCGGTCCGCAGGCGGCCACTGCCGGGCGAGCAGAGCGGAGATCTCGACGGCCGGCACCGGCCGGCTGAAGTAGTACCCCTGCAGCAGATCGCAGGCCATGTCTTTCAGCATCTGCGCCTGCTCGCCGGTCTCGACGCCTTCGGCAGTGACGCTGAAGCCCATGCTTCGCGCCATCGACAGGATGGCGCGCACGATGGCGAGATCCTCGCCGTCGTCGGGCAGTCCTTCGATGAAGCTGCGATCGATCTTCAGGTTGTTGAGCGGCATGCGCTTCAGGTAGCTCATTGACGAATAGCCGGTGCCGAAATCGTCGAGCGCGACGCGCACGCCGGCGCCGCGCAGCGCCTCGAGCGTTGCCAGCGTGGCCCCGCCTTCCTCCATGACCGCGCTTTCGGTCACTTCCAGTTCGAGCAGTTCCGGCCTCAGTTCGGTCTCGGCCAGCGCATCGAGTACGTTGCGGACCAGCATCGGATCGCGGAACTGCAGTGGCGACAGGTTGACCGCGACGCGCAGGCCGAAGCCTGCGCGCTGCCAGCGGGCCGCTTCGGCGCACGCCGTGCGCAGCACCCATTGGCCGATCGGGATGATCAGGCCGTTTTCCTCGGCCAGCGGAATGAACTCGAGCGGCGGCACGAGGCCGCGGGTCGGATGCTGCCAGCGGATCAGCGCTTCGGCCGAGACGATGCGCCCTGCGGCGACGTCGAACTGCGGCTGGTAGGCGAGGGTGAACTCGCCGCGTTCCAGCGCCTGGCGCAGGCTGCTCTCGAGTTCCATGCGCTTGACCGCCAGTTCGGTCAGGGAGGCGCTGTAGAACTGGCAGTTGTCGCGGCCGAGGTCCTTGGCGTGGTACATCGCCGTGTCGGAATGCTTGAGCAGCGTCGCCGCGTCGGCGCCGTCTTCCGGGTAAACGGCGATGCCGATGCTGGCGGTCAGCAGCAGCTGCCGGCCGTTCAGCTTGAACGGACGCCGCATCAGCTGCAGCACGCGATGGGCGACGACCAGCGCATCCTCGGGCCGTGCGATGTCGAGGATCAGCGCCGTGAATTCGTCACCGCCGAGGCGGGCGAGTTCGACGTCAGCGCTCGGGTCGCCGCCGCGCGAGACCACGTCCGACGGTCGCAGGCCCTGCCGCAGCCGATCAGCCGCCCATTGCAGGATCAGGTCTCCGGCGCTGTGTCCCATCGTGTCGTTGATGTTCTTGAACCCGTCCAGGTCCATGAACAGCACGCCGAGGCGGCGCGCGCCAGTTTCGGCGCGCCTGATCTCGCGGTCCACGCGCTCGAGGAACGACTGCCGGTTCGGCAGCCCGGTGAGGCCGTCGAAGTAGGCCAGGCGGGCGATGCGCTGTTCGGCCTCCTTGCGCTCGGTGATGTCGCGCGACAGGACGATGAAGTGCGGCCGGTCGCCGGCGGCGGTGGCCTTGCGCGACACGGAAAGCTCGAACCAGCAGGCCCCTTTCGGCAACTGCAGCTCGAACTGCTTGCCCGTTGCCGAACCGTTCCTGTCCGCCTCCGCGAGCGCCTCCATGCAGACCTGCGCGGCTGCCGATGGCAGCACTTCGCGCAGCGTCCGGCCGAGGAAGGCCTCGGGTGGGGCCGCCAGCAGGTCGGTGCGCGGGCTGCGGTAGTCGAGGTAGCGGCCGTCGATGTCGACCTCGAACAGCAGGTCTGGAATGGCCTGCAGCACGGCGGCATTGCGCGCGTTGGCGGTGCGCAGGTCGAGCAGCAGTTGGCGGCTGCGCAGCAGGTAGCGGACCCGGTGGCCGATCAGGGCCCAGTTGATCGGCTTGGCGATGAAGTCGGTCGCGCCCGACTCATAGGCGCGCTCGATCGAGGCGAGATCGTCCATGCCGGTGACCATGACGATGGGCACTTCTTCGCCGACCTCGGTGCGCAGCTGCGCGCAGACCTCGAATCCGCTCAGCCCCGGCATCTCGACGTCGAGCATCACCATGTCGCAGGGCTGGCGGCGGAACAGGGCGAGACCTTCCTCGCCATGACCGGCGGTGGCGACCGTGAAGCCGGTCTTTGTCAGCGCCGCGCGCATCAGCAGCAGCGCCGACGGATCGTCGTCGACGACGAGGATCCGTGCCGCCGTCGACCCCTTTGGCGCGGGCGCTTGCTGCGTCTTAAGCACGGGCGAGCTCCGCCTCCTGGGCGAGGATCTGCTCCATCCGGGCGAGCGCCCGCGAGTGCTCGGCTCTGACCTGCTCGATCAGCGCCCGCGCCTCGTCGACGCGCTGCTCGCGCCCGAGCCGCTCGAGCTGGCGGCAGTGCTTCGACAGCCCATCGGCGCCGACATTGGCGCTGCTCGATTTCAGCGCGTGCGCGGTCCGGCTCAGCGTCTTCATGTCGGCCGCGTGCAGGGCCGACTCGATCTGCTCCATCTGCCGCGGCGAAGTGTCGATGAACGTGCGCAGCAGTTGCTGCACCAGGCCCGTGCTCCCGCCATCGTCCAGTTCGTGCAGCGCACGCAGCGTCGCCTCGTTCAGCGCCGGCGCCTGCGGCGCCGGTTCGCGGTCCGCGGGCGCCGCTGCGGCCATCGGCGAGGCGATCCCTGCGCCCGGCATGAACTGCGCAAGCTTGGCCTGCAGTGCCGCCAGCGTGTACGGCTTGGCGAGGAAGCCGTCCATGCCCGCGGCGCGGCACTTCTCCTCGTCGCCTTGCATCGCGTTGGCGGTGAGGGCCACGATCGGCACGCGCGCCCGCTGCGCTCCGGGCAACCGGCGGATGGCGGCGGTGGCCTCATAGCCGTCCATCACCGGCATCTGGCAGTCCATCAGCACGACGTCGAAGTCGGATGCCTGCATCCGCTCGACGGCTTCGCCGCCGTGATTGGCCACCTCGACGGCGACGCCGAGTTTCCTCAGCATGGCGCAGGCCACGCCCTGGTTGATCGGGTTGTCCTCGACCAGCAGCACCCGGCCGCGCAGCTCCGCGGCCGCCGGCGCGGGGTTCGAGGACGGCGCGCCGTCGGCAGGCTCGGCCGGCGCGTCGCGCAGCACGCTGTCGACCACGCGCAGCAGATCGGCGCGGCGGATCGGCTTGGTGACGCAGCGGCGGATGCCGGCATCCAGCCGCGCCTGCTGGTCGGCGCTGGCGTAGGTGGAGGTCAGCATCATCAACCGCGTGCCGGCGAGCCGCGGGCGGGCGCGGATTTCGCGTGCCAGCTGCAGGCCGTCCATCCGCGGCATGTGCATGTCGAGCACCGCCAGGTCGTAGGGCGTGCCGCGCCGGGCGGCGCTTTCCATCAACGCCAGCGCCTCGGTACCGCCCTGGGCGCAGGCCACACGCATGCGCCAGCCGCCGAACTGCTGTTCGAGGATGTCGCGGTTCGTGCGGTTGTCGTCGACCACCAGCACACGCACGCCCTCGAGCGCGCCCGTTTCCGGTGCGGGCACCGCTTGCGCGGCGCGCGGCAGCTGCAGATCGATATGAAAGATGGAGCCCTGCCCGGGCGCGCTTTCGACACTTATCCGGCCGCCCATGATCGCCAGCATGCGGCGGCAGATCGCCAGGCCGAGGCCGGTGCCGCCATAGCGGCGCGTGGTGCTGCCGTCGGCCTGCGAGAAGTGTTCGAAGATCTTCTCCTGCGCCTCGGCGGCGATGCCGATGCCGGTGTCGTGCACGCTGATGCGCAGCCGCGCATCGGTCGGGTTCAGCTCCTCGAGGCGGACCCGCACCACGACCTCGCCTTCCTCGGTGAACTTGATCGCGTTGCCGATCAGGTTGGCCAGCACCTGACGCAGGCGGAAAGGATCGCCGCGCAGCGGCAGCGGCTGGTCGGCCGGCGTGAACTGTGCCGCCAGTTCGAGTCCCTTGCTCTCCGCCGGCTGGGCGAACATGGCCATCGCGTCCTCGACCACGTCGACCATGTCGAAGTCGACCGACTCGAGCTGCAGCTGGCCGGACTCGATCTTCGAGAAGTCGAGGATGTCGTTGATCACGCCGAGCAGATGCCTGCCCGAGGACTGGACCGCGTCGGCCCAGGCGCGCTGCTGCGGCGTCAGTTCGCTGTCGAGCAGCAGTTCGTTCATGCCGAGCACGCCGTTCATCGGCGTACGGATCTCGTGGCTCATCGTCGCCAGGAACTCGCTCTTCGCCTGGCTGGCGGCTTCGGCCGCCTCCTTGGCCATCTGCAACTGCGCGGTGCGTGCGGCGACCTCCTGCTCGAGATGGTCGCGATGGGCGGCGAGCCGGTCGTCGCGGCTGCGGATCTCCTCGATCATCGCGTTGAAGCCCTTGCCCAGTTCGTTCAGCTCGGCGATCTCGCTCGCGCCTGCACGGACGCTGTAGTCGGCTTCGCACGTGACGCGCGCCATCGACGCGTTCAGTGACTCGAGGGGTCTGAGCACCGAGGCGTCCAGCCGGCGCAGCAGCGCCCTGCTCGCGGCCAGCGCCAGCAGGGCGGCCAGCGCCGTGGCCAGCATCTGCCACGCGACGTGGCGATAAAGACCGGAGAGGTCGACGCTCAGATGCACCGCGCCGCGCCGGTCCTGCTGGTATGCGACGGGATGGGTCACCTCGACGTGCGACGGCGTCACCGACAGTCTTTCGTCCTGCGATCGCAGGCCGGCGACCGGGGCCTCGTGATCCTTCTGGTGATAGGCGGCGAACAGGCGGCCGTCTTTCAGGTACACCGCGGCCGTATGGACACCGGGCGAGTTGCGCAGCGACTGCAGCAGCTCGCGCGCTGCATTATGGTCGTCGAACATCATCGCCGCGCTGACATTGTCGGCCAGCACGCGTGCCTGCACACGCGCGGCATCGATGAGCCCCATCAGCCCGAGCACGAAGCTGCTCGCCAGCGCGACAACGGCGACGATGCTCACGGCGACGAGCAGGCCGACGCCGTTGATCCGCATCAGGCGCGCGGCCAGTGTGACGGCCTGCTTCATTGGTGCACCTCCGTGGCCAGGCGCAGCAGCTTCGAGCTGAGCGCCAGATTGGCGGCGCGGGCGGCGCGCAGGTTCGCTTCGAACGTGACCCGGCTGTTGACCACGTTCATGTTCAGGGCGACACCCTGCTGCGCCGCGCCGGGGCTGTCGGCTACCGTCAGCACCGGCTGGCCCTTGACCTGTTCGAGCAGTCGGGGCAGCCCGGGCAGCGCCTGCGCGGAAACGAACACGATCTGGCAGCCGGCGCCCGACTGGCCTGCCGCCTTGCGCTGCACCGCGAGGCTGCGGCTGCCGACAGCCTTGCCCTGCAGCCCGTTCAGTTCGTCGCCGAACGGATCGTTGCCGACCACGCACAGGTTCAGGGTGCCGCCGACCTCGGCGGGCCACTCGGTGAACAGGGCGAAGTTGTAGAGGAAGGCTGCCTTCAGCCTGTACTCGGGCAGATCCTGGGCTCGCGCCGTAGCGCCCGGGCCGAACGCCCCGATCAGAGACAGCGCCAGGGACAGGGCGAAAACGGCGCGGATCATCGCGGCCCCCGCGGCGTCGTGATCTCGAGCAGCAGCAGCTGTTCCAGCGGCAGCCGCAGCAGCTGCTCGAGCGCGTAGGGCCAGGCCAGCGACGGGTGCGCCAGCATCAGCACGAGCAGCGCCTGCGCGGCGCGGCGCCGCAAGGCGCCGCTGCGGCGGTCGCGCATGCTCCGGCCCATGGCATCGCGCTTCACAGTTCAGAACCGGTAGACCAGTTTCATCCGGACGCTGCGGCCGTCCTGCTCGATCGCGTTCTGCCAGTTGGTGTCCGCGCCAGGATGTTCGTAGCGCTTGTCGAGCAGGTTGAACAGGCCGACCGACAGCTCCAGCCCCGGCGCAAGCCGGTCGCTGAAGACGTTCAGGTTAGAAACGGTGTAGCCGCCGAGCGTCGAACCGTCGACCGTCAGCCGGGTGCCGATGTACTGCATGCCAACGCCGACGCGCAGGCCGGCCCAGGGCAGGGGCGCGGACAGGTTCAGCTTCGCCATCAGTTTCGGCGAGTTGAGCAGCCGATCGCCGGCATCGTTCTCGACCTCCTGGTAGGACACGCTGCCGCTGGCGCGGGCGCCGACGGTCCAGGTCCTGTCGGCCGACAGTTCGACGCCGTTGGCCTTGACGGTGCCGCCCGACTGGTATTGCGGAATGCCGCTCGCCGGGTCGACGCCCAGCGTGATCAGATCGCGCAGTTTCCAGTTGAACACCGAAGCACGCACGGCGAAGTCACGCTGCAGGCGGTGGTCGGCGACCAGTTCCAGCGTGTCGATCCGTTCGCCGCGCAGTGACGGATTGCCGACCTGCGCAAAGCCGTCGTCGTAGTCGCGCTCGTAGGCATTCGGCGCGCGGTGCGCCCGCCCATACAGCGCCTTGATCGTCGTCGACGGCATGGCGCGCCAGATCAGCGCCGCGCGCGGGCTCGCCTGCGTGCCGGTCTTGTTGTTGCGGTCGACGCGAAATCCGAGCGTGGTCGACAGCGCGTCGGTGATGCGCCACTCGTCCTGCGCATACAGGCCGTAACGGTAGCCGGTGCGGTTGATGAACAGGTCGTTGGCCGGATCGGCGAGGTCGAGCACGGCCTGGTTCTCGCGGTCGTTATCCTGCGCCTCGACGCCGACGAGCAGCTTGTGGCCGGTGATCGCCGTGCTTAGCAGGCGGGCCTCGCCGCCGCGCCACTGCCCGTCGGCAGGGAAGCTGAACGGCGAGCCGTAGCTCAGCAGACTGCGGTAGCGCTCGCGACCGGCGAACAGGCGCGCCGTGAACTGCAGCGAGTCACCGGCGAAACGTTCCTGGTACTGGATCTGCGCCGTCGTGTGCTCGTCGGCCTGGTACTGGCCGGGCACCAGCGGATCGGACAGGTAGGCTCCGGTCGGATCGTCCTTGTTCCGGTCGCCATGAACGAAGTCGAACGACCAGGCGCCGCGCCGCACGCTGGCAAAGAATTCGCGGTCGCGCTCGCCGTCGAGCCGTTCGGCAACGCCCGAGACGCCGGCGGCGCCGAAGTCGAAGGAGCGATCCTCGCCGCGCGCGCGCATGGCTGAAACCGAAAGCAGGACGTCGGTGCCGGCGACGCGGCCGCCCCAGCTCGCCCGGCCTTCCTTGGTCGATCCGGGGGCCGCATAGCCGGCGGCGAGTTCGCGGCCGACATCCTCGGCGCTGCGCGTCACCAGGTTGATCACGCCGAACATCGCGTTCTGTCCGTAGACGGCGCCGCCCGGCCCGGGGATGAACTCGATGCGCTCGACCAGATCCAGGTCAAGCGGCAGAAGGCGGCCGATCGGCGCGCTGTCGTAGACCGGGTCGTTCAGCCGGTTGCCGTTGACGGTGATCAGCACGCGGCTGTTGTAGTCGCCGGGCAGGCCAAAGCCGCGTGCGCCGAGGTAGCGGTACTGCCGGTCGTAGGTCGTGTACAGGCCGGGCAGGCTCGACAGGGCTTCTTCGAGCGTGCGCCAGCCGAATACGCGGATGTCCTGCCGCGTGAGCACGCTGACCGCTGCGGCGATCTCGTCCTGCCGCTGTTCGTATTTGGAGGCGCCGACGATCGAGACCTGCAGCAGTTGCTCCAGGCTCATCGCGGTGAGGTCCGTCGCGGCGCGTGCGCCGTGCGTCGCGGCAAGCGCGAGGCAAAGCGCCGTGAGCCGCGTACGCGCTGCGCGGCGCGACTCGACCCGACGCGTCCTGCGCAGACGCGGTTTTCCTGCAGACATGTTGATTCCTTCTCCCAGGCGATCGACCGACGACCGGCGTTTTTTCCGTCATCTCGTTCCTTTTCGATCGCTTCAGATCGAACTTGAGGGCGGGGATACTTGGAAATCCGCAGCTTCTTGACTTCAGTTCAATGGACCGGAAGCCGATGCGGCCGGCAGAGTGCCAATAGCCGATCCGCCAGGCCAATCGGATGAGTCGGCACGAGGCGGCGCGCAGCCTTGCGCCGCACGGAGGCGGCGACACCATGGCCGGCGCTCGTTCGGGCTGCGCCGTCGCCGCGCAGCCGCCGGCGGGGCATCGCCGTCCGGCTTTCGCGCCGGCTGCGCCGGCGGCACGACGGGCCGCCGCATGGTGTCGATGCGCCGGACCGGTTGGCGCCGCCGAAGATCGACGGGAAGAGGCGATGAGGATCTACGGCATCGATTTCACCAGCCGGCCAACGGCGCGCAAGCCGATCGTCGTCGCCGCGGGGACGCTGCGCGGTGAGTGCCTGCACATCGCGTCGATAGAGCCGATGCCGGCGTTCGAGTGCTTCGAAGCCTGGCTGTCTACGCCGGGTCCCTGGGTCGGCGGCTTCGACTTCCCTTTCGGCCTGCCGCGCCGTTTCGTCGAGGCCTTCTCGCCGGCGCGCGACTGGGTTGCGCTGACGGCATGGGCGAAGGAACTCGGGCGCGACGGCTTCTGCGCCGTCGTCCATCCGGCGTTCAGCGCCGCGAAAGGCCGGCCGGCGGACAAACATCGCGCCGTGGACGCGCTGGCCGGATCGCACAGCCCGTTGAAGACCATGGATCCGCTGCGGCGGCAGGCGATCAATCCGCCCGTGGGACTGATGTTCTACGAGGGCGCTCCGCGGCTGGCGACGGCCGGCCTGCACGTGCCGGGGCTGCGCGAAAACGGCGACCCGAGGGTGGCGCTGGAGACCTATCCGCGCCTGGCGGCGCGGCAGCTGGGTGCGCGCCATTACAAGAACGACGCGCCGCATTCGGCCGACGCCCTGCGCCGCGTACGCAGGGCGCTGCTGCGGGCACTTGCGGCGGGCGCGCCGCTGGGCATCGGACTGTCGCTTCCGGCGCCGCTGGCGCGCCGCTGCATCGACGACGTCGGCGGCGACTGCCTCGACGCGGTGCTGTGTGCAGTGCAGGCGGCCTGGGCCGCGCGCTGCGCCGGGCCGCGCTACGGCCTGCCGGTCGGGGTCGACCCGGTCGAGGGCTGGATCGCGACCGTCCTGCCGTCTTGAGGCGAATCCCGTCCACGCGCAGGGGCTTGCCGGTGAGGCTCGCCCTACACTTGCGCCGCGTGTCTTTGCACGCGCCACCGCAAAGGAGACAAGCTGATGAAGTTGCATTCCCTCATCGCCGCAGCGCTGCTCGCCACCTCCGGCGCCGCGCTGGCCTTCCACTGCCCGGCCGACATGAAGAAGATCGACGAGGCGCTGGCCAAGAACCCGAAGCTCACCACCGAGCAGATGGCCGAGGTGAAGAAGTACCGCGCCGAGGGCGAGAAGCTGCACAACGCCGGCAAGCACCAGGAATCAGTCGACACGCTGGCCAAGGCGATGAAGATCCTGAATGTGAAATAAACCCGCTCGGGACGCCGAAGCAAACGCCGCCTGCGGGCGGCGTTTGCTTTGTGCGCCCGGCACGCGCGCCCCTGCGAGGGCGAGGTGCGCCGCGGGGTCGAGCAGACGGCTCGACGCGCATCGGCCCGCGGGCGGCGGCGTCCTGGCCGGGCGGCCTGCGGCGGCGTCGTTACGATCGGCGTTCGTCCTTCGCCGTCAGTTCATGAGTCGCCTGCCTCCCGGATCAAACGTCGGCACGCAACTGCGCGCGCGCCGCGCCAGGGCACTGCGGGAGGCCAGGCGGCGCGAAGCGGCCGCACAGGCGCTGCAAGCGCCGGGCGGGCAGGCAACGCGGCGTGCGGTCGAGGCCGGACAGCTGGCGCTGCCGAGCGCCGAGGCCTGGTTTGCGGCGCGCGGCCTGGTGCCCTTCGCGTTCCAGCGCGAGGTCTGGTCGCACATCGCGGCCGGCCGTTCGGGCCTGCTGCATGCGACCACCGGCGCCGGCAAGACCTACGCCGTCTACTTCGGCCTGCTCGATCGCGCGCTGTCCGGTGAAATCGACCGCGGCGGCCTGCGGCTGCTGTGGATCACGCCGATGCGGGCGCTGGCGGCCGACACCGCGCGGGCGCTGGCCGCACCGCTGCCGGAACTGGGGCTCGAATGGCAGGTCGGCGCACGCACCGGCGATACCGATGCGGCCGAGCGCGCAAGGCAGGGCAGGCGGCTGCCGGAGGTGCTGGTCACCACGCCCGAGAGCCTTTCGCTGCTGTTTACCCGCGCCGACTGCCGCGAGCTGTTTGCCGGGCTGGCGCTGGTGGTCGTCGACGAGTGGCATGAACTGATCGGCAGCAAGCGCGGCGTGCAGGTGCAACTGGCCCTGGCGTGGCTGCGCGCGCTCGCGCGTGCGCAAGCGGGACAACCGGCAGCGCCGGATCGCACTATGGCGCAGGGCGCAGAGGCGCTCGTCCCGGAGGCCGCGGGTGGGCTCGAGGGGCAGGGGCAGGCAGCGCTGCGCCGACGCCGCCCGCCGCAGACGCCGGCCGTCTGGGGCCTGAGCGCGACGCTGGGCAACCTCGACGAGGCGATGCGCACGCTGCTCAATCGCGGCGACGGCGTGCTGGTATGCGGGCGAATCGACAAGCCGCTCGTCATCGACACGCTGCTGCCCGACGATCCGGGCCGATTTCCCTGGGGCGGTCATCTGGGCCTCAGGATGCTGGAGCCGGTGCTGCGCGAGATCGGCGCCGCCGGCACGACGCTGGTGTTCACCAATACCCGCTCGCAGGCGGAGATCTGGTACCAGGCGATCCTGCAGGCGCGGCCGCAGTGGGCCGGGCTGATTGCGCTTCACCATGGCTCGCTCGACCGCGAGGTGCGCGACTGGGTCGAGCTCGGCCTGAAGGAAGGGCGGCTGAAGGCCGTCGTCGCCACCAGCAGCCTCGACCTGGGCGTCGATTTCCTGCCGGTGGAGCGCGTGCTGCAGGTGGGCAGCGCCAAGGGCGTGGCCAGGCTGTTGCAGCGCGCCGGCCGCAGCGGCCATGCGCCCGGGCGCGTCTCCCGCGCCACGCTGGTGCCGACCAATGCACTGGAGCTGGTCGAGGCCTCGGCGGCACGCAAGGCCGCGGCAGCCGGGCGCGTCGAGCCGCGCTGCGCGCCGGTGAAGCCGCTCGACGTGCTGATTCAGCACCTGGTGACCGTGGCGCTGGGTACCGGCTTCGTCGCCGACGAACTGCTCGCCGAGGTGCGCGACACTCGCAGCTTTGCGGCGCTGTCAGACGACGAGTGGCGCTGGGTGCTGGATTTCGCTGGCCGCGGCGGCGCGTCGCTTGCCGCTTATCCGGAGTACCGCCGTATCGCACTCGCCGACGACGGTCGCTTTCGCGTGCCCGATGCGCAGGTGGCGCGGCGGCATCGGATGGCAGTGGGCACGATCGTCGCCGAGGCTTCGATGCTGGTGCGCTACGGCAACGGCGCCAGGCTCGGCCACATCGAAGAAAACTTCATCGCCCGTCTGCGCAAGGGTGATGTGTTCACCTTCGCCGGCAAGCGCCTCGAACTGGTGCGCGTGCACGAGATGACCGCCTTCGTCGCCCCAGCGGCCAGGCGCAGCGGCACGGTGCCGCGCTGGGCGGGTACCAAGATGCCGCTGTCCGGCGAACTGGCCGACGCCGTGCTGGCCGAACTGGAAAAGGCGGAGGCCGGCTGCTTCGACACGCCCGAGCTGCGGCTCGTCCGGCCGCTGCTCGAACTGCAGTCGCGCTGGTCGGCGCTGCCCGGCCGCAATAGGCTGCTGGTCGAATCGCTGCGGCTGCGCGAGGGCCGAAGCCTTTACGTGTATCCGTTCGCCGGGCGCCACGCCAACCTCGGCCTGGCCTCGCTGATCGCCTATCGGGCCGGGCAGGAGCAGCCGGCGACGTTCTCGATCGCGGTGAACGACTACGGCTTCGAACTGCTGGCGCCGGAAGACGTCGACTGGCGCCGGCTCTGGGCCACCGCGGCCGATCCGGAGCGCGGGCTGCTGCGCGAGGCCGGCCTGCTCGACGACGTGCTGGCCAGCCTGAACGCCGGCGAACTGACGCAGCGGCGCTTCCGCGAGATCGCACGCGTCGCCGGCCTCATCTTCCAGGGCTATCCGGGGCAGCCGAAGTCGGTGAAGCAGCTGCAGGCCTCCAGCCAGCTCTTCTACGAGGTGTTCCGCAAGTACGACGCCGGCAACCTGCTGCTGGCGCAGGCCGGGCGCGAGGTGCTGGAACAGGAACTCGACCTGGCCCGGCTGCGCGCGGCGCTGGCGCGTTGCCGCGGCCTGCAGCTCGCCTACCGCCACCTGCAGCAACCCACGCCGTTTGCCTTCCCGCTGCTGGTCGAGCGGCTGCGCGAGCAGGTCAGCACCGAGCAGCTCGCCGATCGGATTAGCCGGATGGTGGCCGAACTCGAACAGCGCGCGGCGGCGGCCGACGGCGACGCTTGCGGATGAAGATTCCCGGCCGCTGCCGCTACAACTGGCACAAGATCTCGACCGAATGGCCGGCCATTGTCCAACATCTTGTAGGTCGTTAAGCGGGTCGAGCCGGAGGCTTTCCGCCGGCGCGCGGCGTTTTCCCTCTGGAATTCGTTGCGCCGGAGTTAAGAAAACGCAATTTTCCCTCTGCAAACGCTTGCGCTCCGAGGGAAATCGCTTTAGCTTCCGCGTCACGCAACGAGAGCGCTCTTAATGCGGTCAGTCGAGAACGCTGTCGCTGTGGTTCGCTAACCCGTTTGAGGAGAACTTGATGGCAACTGCCAAGAAGGCGAAGAAAGCGGCGAAGAAGGCTCCGGCCAAGAAAGCCGCCAAGAAAACCGCGAAGAAGGCGACGGCGAAGAAGGCTGCGCCGGCCAAGAAGGCAGCAAAGAAGGCTGCGCCGAAGAAAGCGGCGAAGAAGAAGGTTGCGCGCAAGCCGAACGCGGCCTTCATGAAGCCGCTGACCCCGTCGGGCCCGCTGGCGGCGATCATCGGCTCCACGCCGATGCCGCGCACCGAAGTGACGAGCAAGATCTGGGCTTACATCAAGAAGAACAAGCTGCAGGACGCCGTCAACAAGCGCATGATCAATGCCGACGAGAAGCTCAAGGAACTGTTCGGCAAGGCCAAGGCCGACATGTTCGAGCTGACCAAGTTCGTCAGCAAGCACCTGAAAGCGGCCTGACGCGGCCATTGCTCCGCAGGAAAAAGGGCCCGCAACGCGGGCCCTTTTTCATCGGCGCGGCAAAGCCGGGCGAACGCCTTCAGGCCGGCGTCAGCGCATCGGCAATCAGCGGCACCACCGAAAGCGCATTGCTGGCGTGCGGCACCGTGTCCGTGCTCCAGAACTCGGAGATTCCGGCGGCCTTCAGCGTGGCGCCGGCCTCCGGCGCCAGCACCGCATGGGTGACCACCGCATCGACCCGTGCGGCCCCAGCGGCGAGCAGCGCCCGCGCGGCGGCCGCCAAAGTATGGCCGCTGCTGGCGACATCATCGACGAGCACGACGTCGCGCCCCTTGATCTCGTCGGCCGGCAGTTCGACGTCGACCTCGGTGTCGCCGTGCCGCGTCTTGCGGCACACGGTCCACGGCAGGCTGTTGCAGGTGGCCGCCACGTGCACCCATTGCGCCGACTCCGCGTCGGGCCCGACCAGGATCGGATCGCGGCCGCGCATGGCGACGAAATGTCCGATCAGCGGCGCCGCCGATAGCGCGACGGCGCGGGCCAGCGGCACGGCCTCGGTCAGCGTGGCAATGCGGTGCAGATGCGGATCGACCGTGACCACGGCGTCGAACAGCTCGGCAAGCAGCCGGCCGACCACCTTCTGGCTGACGACCTCGCCCGGATGAAAGGCGCTGTCCTGGCGCATGTAGGCGAGGTAGGGCGCGATCAGCGTCAGTTCGCGCGCGCCGAGTTCGCGCGCCGCCCGCGCCGTCAGGATCAGCTCGACCAGCTTCTCGTTCGGCGCGTGCAGCGAGCGCAGGATGCGCACTTCGGCGTCGAGCTTCGGCGGCAGCGTCAGCTTCAGCTCGCCGTCCGGAAAGCGATGGCGGGCGATCCGCTGCACCGGCAGCCCGGCGGCCATGCCGAGTCCGCGGGCAAAGTCGACCTCGTCGTCGAAACAGAGAATCATCAGAACTCCGCAGCGAACTCGGCCGTGGCCTCAGCGGCGTGCCGGTCGAGCGTGAAACCGCTGGCACGGCTGGCCACTTCGCGCGCGAACTGCAACTCGGCCCCGGTGTCGGCGTGGATCCGGTAAAGCGCGTCGCCGCAGGCTACCGGATCGCCGATCTTGCGCAACAGATCGACCCCGGCGCCGATCGCTTTCGGCGCGCCGGCCAGCCTTGCGATCCGCGACAGCCGCTCGCAGTCGATGGCGGTGACCACGCCGTCCTCGGCCGCGACGACCTCGTGCGTCATGCGCGCCAGCGGCGGCTGGCGCCAGTCGAACGCGCGCGCGCCCTGTGCCGCGACGATGGCCGCCATCGTCAGCCGGGCGCGCCCGGAATCGAGGATGTCGCGGGCCAGCGCGAAGCCATCGCCGCCGCGCAGGTCGGGGTCGAACTCGAGCACGCGCCCGGCCAGACGCAGGGCCTTGTTGCGCAGGTCGGCGGGTGCGGCCGGGTCGCCGTGCAGCACCTGCATCACGTCGCGCGCCTCCAGCGCCGGGCCGATGCCGCGACCGATCGGCTGGCGGCCGTCGGTGATCACCACGTCCAGCGACATGCCGACGTGCCGGGCCACATACTCGAACAACTTCTTCAGCCGCTGCGCCTGCACCATCGAGCGTACCTTGGCGCTCGGCCCGAGCGGGATATCGAGCACCAGGTGCGTGGAGCCGGCGGCGATCTTCTTGCTCAGGATCGAGGCGACCATCTGTCCCGGCGAGTCGATCGACAGCGGCCGCTCGACCGAGATCAGCACGTCGTCGGCGGGCGACAGCGCCGCCCGCCCGCCCCAGGCCAGGCAGCCGTGGAGCTCCTTGACGATCTCGCGCAGCCGCTCGAACGGCAGTTCGACCTCGGCCAGCACGTTCATCGTGTCGGCGGTGCCCGCCGGCGAGGTGATGGCGCGGCTGGAAGTCTTCGGGATCAGCATGCCGTGCGCGGCGACAATCGGCACGATCAGCATCGAGGTGCGGTTGCCGGGAATGCCGCCGATGCAGTGCTTGTCGACCACCGGCTTCTGCGGCCACTCGAAGCGCTGGCCGACGCCGACCATCGCCTGCGTCAGGTAAAGCACCTCGTCGCGGTCGAGCGCGAACTGGTCGGTGGCGACGACGAAGGCCGCCAGTTCGATCTTCGAGTAGCGGTGCGCGGCGATGTCGCGCACGATGGCGGCGAATTCGGTGGCCGACAGCCGTTCGCCGGCGATCTTGCGTTTCAGCGCCCACATCGACGGCGGCGGCTCGGCGTGGCGCACGGTCACCGGCGCGCCGTCGGCAATGCTCAGCTGCGCGAAGGACTCCTCGGACAGTCCGAGCTCGCACTCGCCGAGCAGCCGCGCATCGTCGACCACGTTGAGTGACGCCAGGATCGTGCGGCCGTTGGCCGCCACCTCGACCTTGGCCAGCGCCTGGAAGCCTTCGGCGCGGACCACCGGGCAGTCTCGGCGCAGGTAGACGACGTTTTCGCGCCAGGTGTCGATGCCGATGCGGCGCGCCGCGAGTTTCGGGGCCCCAGACTGCCCCGGGACTGAACTGGCCGGCGGCGGGGCAGCCGGGATCGGCTCGGACGGAGATCGCGCGGCGGTCATGGAGGTGTGCAAGTGTGACGTCGCGGCGATGATGGCGCCAGTGCAGTCGCCGCGGGGGGCCCGGGTCGAACCGCGTGGCGCGCCCGCGCTTGCTCAGGCCTCATAGGCGGTTTCCGCTGCGGCGATCGTCGCCGACCACTTCAGTTCGCGCGCGGCACGGGCACTGAGCGCATGCGCCGCCAGCGGCTCGCCGTGGTTGATGAACACCGCGCGCGGCTTGCGCGGCACGGCGCGCAGCCATTGCATCAGCGAGTCCTGCCCGGCGTGCGCCGACAGGCCGCCCAGCGTATGCACGCTGGCATTGACCGGGATCGACTCGCCGAACAGCGGCACGCTGCGCGCGCCGTCGACGATGCGCCGCCCCAGCGTGCCGGCCGCCTGGAAGCCGGTAAAAAGGACTGCGCACTCGCGCCGCGGCAGATTGTGGCGCAGGTGATGGCGGATGCGGCCGGCCTCGCACATGCCGCTGGCGGCGATGATCACGGCGCCGCCGCGGATCGAGTTCAGGAACATCGAATCGTCGACGCTTTCGGTGTAGCGCAGCGCAAAGGGCAGCTTGCGGCTGCGCTCGGCGCGGTGAAATTCCGCCGCTTCCTCGTCGATGGCGTCGAGGTGGGTGAAGGTGACTTCGGCGGCCTGCTGCGCCAGCGGCGAATCGACGAACACCAGAGGCACCCGCACGCGTCCGGCCGTGGCCAGCCGGTACAGCAGGACGATGAACTCCTGCGCCCGGCCGAGCGCGAAGGCCGGCACGATGACGTTGCCGCGCCGCACGTGCAGCGCATCGTGCAGCACCTCGAGCAGTTCCGCCTCGGTGTCGGCGAGCGAGCGGTGGTTGCGGTCGCCGTAGGTCGATTCGACGACCAGCACGTCGGCCGCCGGCGGCGGGCTTCGGTCGCGCACCAGCAGCGCCGAGTTCTCGCCCAGGTCTCCGGAAACCAGCAGCGTGCGCCGCCGGCCGCCGTCGGCGAGCCGGATCTCCGCCGACGCCGCGCCGACGATATGGCCGGCGTTGTGCAGGCGCACCGCAACGTTCTCGTGCGGCCGGAATTCGACGCCATAGGGCACGGCGGCGAGCCGGGTGGCGAGCCGCTTCACGTCGTCGACCGTGTACAGCGGCGCTTCGGCGGCCCGCTGCCGCCGGCCGCCATGTGACGCGCTGCGCGACTGCACGAACGCGCTGTCGGCCAGCATCACCGGCACGAGGTCCGCCGTCGGCTTGCTGCAGAAGATCGCCGGCAGCCCGGCGCCGTGCCGCGGCCAGGCAAAGCGCGGCAGCAGGCCGCAGTGGTCGATATGCGCATGCGTCAGAAGCACGAAATCGATGCGGCCGAGTTCGCGCGCATAGGCACGGCGGTTCTTCGCCGCCGCATCGCGCCCGCCCTGGAACATGCCGCAGTCGACCAGGAAGCGCACGTCGTCGGCTTCGACCAGCAGGCACGAGCCGGTCACCTCACCGGCAGCGCCGAGGAACTTCAGCTTCATCGGTCAGTCCGTAACCCTCGCGGCGCAAGCGTGCCCGGCTCGCCATGCACGCGCGCCGCGGCGGCCCGGCCTCGTCGCAACCTATGATGTCGTCGCGGCGCCGAAACTTCCATGCCCGAGGTCAATCATGTTCAACGCATTGTTCCGGAAAACCACGATCGCGCCGGTAATGCTGGCCTGTCTGCTCGCGGCCTGCGCCTCGACCACGCTCGACGGCACCTGGACGCGGCCGGAATTCGCCGGCCAGCGCATCGACGGCCCGGTGCTGGTCGTAGGCGTGGCGCGCGACGAGACCGTCCGCCGCCTCTACGAGGACGAGATGGTCGCCAGGCTCGGCGCGCGCGGCGTCAAGGCGCTGCGCAGCTACGAAGCCCTTCCCGGCGCGCTCGAACGCGACAGCGATGGCCGGCTGCTGCAGCTAGCGCGCGGCGGCGGCGCACGCTACCTGCTTTCGACCGCGGTGATCGGCCAGGAAGTCGAGCAGACCGTGCGCCAGGAACCGTGGCCGCCGGCCGGCTTCATCGGCTATCGCGGCTGGTACAGCGCCTACTGGGGCCTGTCGTGGCCGGCGCGCACCGAGGTGCGCACCTACAACGTGTACATCGCGCAGACCTCGCTGACGCGCGTCGACGGCGACCGTGTCGAATGGACTGCGCGCACCCGCACCACCGCGCCGGCCGACGTCGCGCGCGAAACGCGCGCTTTCGTCGAGGTCGTGCTCGGCGCGCTGGCGAAGGATGGATTGATCGCGCCGGCGCCGTGAGCCTGCGCGCATTCGTCCAGTCGAACGGCGGCACGTCCTGAATGCCCGCAATCGTCCTCGCCACGCTGAACGCCCGCTACGCGCATGCCTCGCTCGGCCTGCGCTGCCTGCGCGCCAACCTCGGCGAACTGCGCGATGACAGCGCCATCGCCGAATTCATCGTCGGCAGCCGCACGGAGGAGGTGGTCGAACAACTGCTGGCGCAGCGGCCGCGCATTGTCGGCTTCGGCGTCTACATCTGGAACGTCGAGGAGACGACGAAGATCGTCGCGCTGCTCAAGGTCGTGGCGCCGGAGGTGACCGTGGTCATCGGCGGGCCCGAGGTCAGCTACGAGGTCGAGGCGCAGCCGATCTGCCAACTGGCCGATTACGTCGTCACCGGCTGGGGCGACGTGACCTTCGCCGAACTGGCGCGGCAGATCGTGCACGGACCGCGGCCGCTGATGAAAGTGCACGCCGGCGCGCAGCCGCCGCTGGCGCAACTGGCGCTGCCTTACGACGAGTACACGGCCGAGGACGTGCGCCGCCGCTATGTGTATGTCGAGGCTTCGCGCGGCTGCCCGTTCAAGTGCGAGTTCTGCCTGAGCAGTCTCGACAGGACCGCCTGGCCGTTTCCGCTCAACGCTTTTCTCGCCGCGCTGGCGAGGCTGTACGAGCGCGGCGCTCGGCACTTCAAGTTCGTCGACCGCACCTTCAACCTCAAGATCGACACCTCGCTGGCGATACTCGGCTTCTTCCTCGACCGCATCGCGGCGAATCCGGCCGATCCGCCGTTCGCGCACTTCGAACTGATCCCCGACCATCTGCCGGAGAAGCTGAAAGCCGCGATCGCGCGGTTCCCGGCCGGCACGCTGCAGTTCGAGATCGGCATCCAGACCTTCAACGAGGACGTTCAGAAGCTGATCTCGCGGCGCCAGGACAACGCCTCGGCCGAGGCGAACCTGCGCTGGCTGCGCGCTCACTCCAATGCGCACCTGCACGTCGACCTGATCGCCGGCCTGCCCGGCGAGGACGTCGAAAGTTTCGCCCGCGGCTTCGACCGGCTGCTCGCCGCCGGTCCGCACGAGATCCAGTTCGGCATCCTGAAGCGGCTGCGCGGCGCGCCGATCGCCCGCCATACGGAGGCCTTCGGCCTGCGCTTCAGTCCACAGCCGCCGTACAACATCCTTGCCACCGACCGCATCGATTTCGCCACGATGCAGCGGCTGTCGCGCTTCGCCCGCTACTGGGACCTCGTCGCCAACTCCGGCCGCTTCGCGCGCAGCCTGCCGCTGCTGCTGGGCGAGGCGCCGTTCGCCAGCTTCCTCGCCTTTGCCGATGCGCTGTATGCCGCCACCGGCCGCACCCACGCCATCGCCAACGAGCGGCTGTACGAGCACCTGCACGCGCATCTGCTGGCGCGCGGGGTCGCGCCGCAAACCGCCACCGATGCTCTGGCGGCCGATTACCTGGCCAGCGGCGCGCGCGGCAAGCTCGGCTTCGTCGATATCGAGCCGCTCGCGCGCCCCCGCCGCGATGCCGCAGCCATTGCGGCGACGCCGCAGCGACAGCAGCGCCATCTTCGGGCGTAGGCATCCGCGCCGCGGCCGGCGGCGGCCGTCGCGCGGATGTTGGCGGCGGCTCGCGGCAGCGATAGCCTTGCATGCATGATCTGGCGGCAACTGGACACGACCCCGATCGACATCGATACCGGAATCGAGCCGTCGGTCGCCTGCGCGGTGGCCGATGCGCTGGCCACGCATGCGGTGCCGCTGGTCGTGGTCCGCGACGGCCGGATCGAGCCGCTGGCCAGCGGCGTGTTCTATCGCGCCGGCCAGCGGTTGTGGCTGGCCACCTGCCGCCACGTGTTCGACGACGGCGCGGTGCTCGGCGACCTCGGCGTGGCACTGCTCGGCCGCGTGCGCTGGCTGCGCGAGTCCCGCGCGCGACTGCTGGTGCACCCGGTGCACGACCTGGCGGCGATCCTGGTCGGTGCCGGCGAACTCGAGCGTGAACTGCGCCGCGCCTGGCCGGTGCTGCCGCTGGACGAATTCGACGAAGCGCCGGCGCAGGCGCTCGTGCTGGCCGCGTATCCGTATGCGCAGATGCGCCGCATCGATACCGTGCTGCACGCGCGGCCGCTGGTGGTGTTTGCCCGCTGGCTGCATTCGAGCGACGACGTTCGCGCCAGCTACGCGCGCACGGCGCGCCGCGCCGACGGCCTGCCGGTGCACGCGCCGGCGCTCGACGGCGCCTCGGGCGCGACCCTGTGGGCGCTGCGCGCCGGCCCGCGCGCCGGCCAGTGCGTGCTGCAGCCGGCGGCCGTGCAGTCCGCGTTCAAGCACGACGCCTACATGCGCGGCGCGCCGTTCTCGGCGCTGCGTCAACTGCTGCTCGCGGCGCACTGAAGTGAAACCCCCACGCTCGCTTGCGCTCGCTGCCCCTGGGGGGCGCTCAGTGGCTTCGGGCGGCCGGGCGCCACTGAAGTGAAGCGCGCCCTCGCCATCGTGCTGCTGGCCGGCGGGTTCGTCGCCTGCGCTCACAGGCCCGATCCGCGCGCGGTCGATTCGGTGCTGCAGGCCGACCGCGATTTCGCCGCGCGCGCCGCGGCGGCCGGCATCGGCGCGGCTTTCGTCGAATACGCTGCCGACGATGCGCTGCTCTTCCGCGCCGGCGTGGGGCCGATCCGCGGCCGCGCCGCCATCGGCGCATCGTTCGCCGACGCCGCAGGCGCCACACTGCAGTGGGCGACCGAAGCGGCCGAAGTCGCCGCCAGCGGCGACCTCGCCTACACGTGGGGCTGGTACACGTTCAGCGCCGAAGGCAGATCGAGCACGGGCAACTACGTCTCGGTATGGCGGCGCGTCGACGGCCGCTGGCGCTACGTGGTCGACCTTGGCGTTCCCGCGCCGCGGCCACGCTGACGCGCCGGCCTCAGGCGTGCGCCCAGCGTGAATACTTGGGCAGCGTCGCCTGCAGGAAGCTCATCTGGTCGGCGAGGATCCGCCGGTTGCTCAGGATGAAGCCTTCGTTGCGGCATACCGCGTAGGGCACGTACAGCAGCGGCATGCGCGCTTCCTCGGGCAGGCGGTTGCCCTTGCGCGTATTGCACGAGCGGCAGGCGGTGACGACGTTGGTCCACTCGTGACGGCCGCCGCGCGACACCGGCTGGATATGCTCGACCGTCAGTTCGGATTCGGCGAACTGATCGCCGCAGTAGCCGCAGACGTGACGGTCGCGGGCGAACAGTCGGTGCTTCGTCAGCCCGACGTGCGCGTGGCCGGCGGGGATGCGATGCCGGCCGCGGATCATCACGATCGAACTGGCGATGAATTCCGAGCGCGCTCCGGTGCGTTCCTGCGTGCCGCCGCTCCAGGCGAACAGGTTTTCGCCCAGATCGGTGAGGACCTTGCCCGAGGCGTAGTAGCGCGCGGCGCGCATCATCCCGGCCCAGCGCACCGGCTGACCGTGTGTGTCGATGATCAGGATACGTGGACCAGATTCGCCTGCGTACATGCCGCAATAGTGCCACGCGGCGCTGCGCTTTGCTTGGGCGGGCCCGCGAGCGGCCGGTGGCCGCGCCGAGCCGAAGACGTCAAATGGGAAACGACGTCGGCGACGGGGGCTCAGGCCGGACGCCAGAGGTCGGGCGCGTAATCGTCCAGGGCGCCGTCGTCGAGGCGCACCAGCAGCCGCGGCGGCTGTTCGTCGCGGGCGATGAGCACGCGCCCGGTCCCATCGCCGTCGATCCGGCGCACTGCGGCGCCCTCGCGCAACCCGTCGCGGGCGAGTTCGCGCTGCAGCGCCAGCACGTCGCGATCGTGCGCGATGCGGTCGAGCTTTTCCTGGAGAGACAGGACAGGCTGGGTCACGAGCGTCGGGCGTGCATTTCGGGCGGCTGCCGGCAGGAGTCTGGCGCGGCCACTGGATGCACGACATCCGGGATTGCACCGAAGCTGATTCGACGACGCTCTACTGGGCCCGATCGTTGCCGTTGCCGAGGAAGCGCGGATCGGGGCCGTTCTCGACCTTGCGCACGATGCCCTGCGGGTCGAAATAGATGGCCATTTCCGAGTTCCACATGTTGCTCTCGCGATAGGCGTACAGCCAGGCGGTGAGGTTCACGCGCGCAAAGGCCTGCACCTCGCGCGGCGGGCCGAACTGCCGTCGTACATCGGCCTCGGTGTCGACGCCGACGCGAACACGGCTGAAATGCGCCATGTCGAGGACCTGCCGCACCCGGACCACGCGGCCGCCCGGGTCGAGGTCGACCATCCAGGTTTCCTGCTGCAGTCCGCCGGCCGGGTAGACCCAGCGCTCGCCGTCGGCGAGCCGGTGCCGCTCGAAGGGTGCGCCGACGGTCCTGAGCACCGTGGCTTGATCGGCGCCGGGCGCCAGACGTTCCGGCGTCGCGCAGCCGGCGAGCAAGCCGCAGGCGAGCAGCAACGCGGGCAGATACCGGCGAAGACCAGGCTGGGACATCACTTGCATTGGAACGCCCGACGACGGACTGGTTCAGCGGAGGATACCGATCGGCGTGGGGGTGCAACTGCTGGTCGCCGTCGAAACGGTGCGGTGGTCGCGTTTCAGGAGCGAGCGTGGCGCGGTCGTCGCTTTGCCCGCAGGCAAGGTGGACTCCCTGCGCGCCGCGCCGGCCGAGTGGAAGCGCCGGCCGGTTGGGCACTGGCGCGGTCCGGCAGGGCAGACGGGCGAGCAGCGCGCTGGCCCGTGCAGGTCCCGACCGGCTGCCACCGCCGCGGCGAAGGCACCGGCGCGGGGCGAGGCTCGCGCCGCTTTAGTACGCTGGCGGCGATGAACCCGGCCACTGCGGCGCTGCTGGCAACGACGGCGATACAGGTCGCCGCCACCGCGTCGATCCTCACGGTGCCGGCGATTGCGCCGCTGGTGGCGGCCGATCTCGGGCTGCCGACCTCGATGGTTGGCACCTATCTGTCGTTGGTCTACGTCGGCGCCGCGAGCGCGGCCCTGCTCGGCGGCGCCATCGTGCTGCGCGTCGGCGCGCTTCGACTGTCGCAGCTGAGCCTGCTGGCCTGCGCGCTGGGCCTGCTGCTGGGGCTGGTTCCGGCCATCTTGGTGGTGGCGCTTTCGGCAATGGTGGTCGGCTGCGGTTACGGGCCGATCACGCCGGCGTCCAGCCATGTGCTGGCGCGAACCACGCCGCCGGCGCGCATGGGGCTGACCTTCTCGATCAAGCAGACCGGCGTGCCGGCCGGCGCCGCGCTGGCGGGCCTGCTGGTGCCGCCACTGGCCCTTGCCGCCGGCTGGCGGATCGCGGTGGCCGCCGTAGCCGGGCTGGCGCTGGTTGTTTCCATGGCGGCGCAGCCGCTGCGGCGAGACCTGGACGCCGATCGCAACCGCTCGGCGCACTTTTCGCTCGCGCATTTCGTCGCTGCGCTGCGGCTGGTGATCGCCTCGCCGTCGCTGCGCACGATGGCGGCGGTGTCGTTCGTCTATGCCGGCCTGCAGATGTGCGTGTCGGGTTTTATCGTCGCCTACCTGGCCGAGGAGATCGGCCTGAGCCTGGTCAGCGCCGGCGTCGGCTTGACGGTGGCCAACGTGGCCGGCGTGGCGGCGCGAATCGGCTGGGGTGCATTCGCCGACCGCGTGGCCTCGCCGCGGGCCACCCTCGCCCTGCTCGGTGCCCTGATGGCAGCCAGCAGCGCCGCCACGGCGACGTTCACGGTCGCCTGGCCGCTGGCGGCGATGCTCGTCGTGGTCGCCGCGCTCGGCGCCACGGCCATCGGCTGGAACGGTGTCTACCTCGCCGAGACTGCGCGCGTCGCGCCGGCGGGACAGGCTGCGCTGGCCACCGGTGGCTGCCTGTTCTTCACCTACGTGGGCGTGGTGTTCTGTCCGCTGCTCTTCGGCATGCTGCAACGGGCGAGCGGCAGCGATGCGTACTGCTTTGCCGCCGCCGCCGGCGCCTATGCCCTGGTCGCCGCCGTGCTTGCGCTGCGCCGGCCTGCCGCCGCTTGACCGGCCTTGCTCAGGGGGCCTTGCGGATCGAGGTGACGATCAGGTCCTCGCCCTTCTGCTCGGCAGTGAACTTGACCTTGTCGCCTTCCTTGAGCTCGCCGGCCATCGCCGGATCCTTGAACTTGAAGGACATGGTCATGGCACCCATGCCGAGGTTCTTCAATTCGCCGTGCTTCAACAGCACGGTGCCGCGCGCCTTGTCGATGCGGCGCACTTCACCGTCAGCCGGTTCGCCGGCCGCCGTTGCGGCCGTCTTCGCCGCGCCGTGGCCGGAGTGCTGGGCCCACGCTGGCGCGGTCGCGCCGAGGGCAACGAGGGTCACAAACAGCAGCTTCTTCATTGCTCGAATCTCCGCAGGGTTGAGGAAAGACAGTTGGCCTCAGCGGCGCAGGTCGGGCTCGTAGGACGCGAACACCGAGGCGCGGCCGTCGGCCTGGACGAGCAGCACATCGTACGGGTCGACATGGCCGCCGTATTCAGGGCCGTCCATGCCCGGCGAGCCGACCGGCATGCCGGGAACGGACAGCCCAAGCGCCTTCGGCCGCTCGCGCAGCAGCCGCTTGATCTCGCGCGCCGGCACGTGGCCCTCGATCACGTAGCCGGCCACCAGCGCCGTGTGGCACGAGCCCAGCTTGTGTGGCATGCCGAAGCGCGCGCGGTAGTGGCGCGAGTCGGGCACGTTGGTCGCGTTGACGCGGAAACCGTTGGCCTGCAAGTGCTTGATCCAGTCGTTGCAGCAACCGCAGGTCGGTGACTTGTAGACCTCGACCTCGGTGGAGGCCAAGGGCGACTGCGCCAGAACGGGCGCGGCGAGCGCCGACAGCAGCGCGATGACGGCGCGTCGGCGGTCGATCTTGAGAGACATGGGTCAGATCTCCGGAAGGTCGAAGCCGCTGTCTGCGAGCGGCGATCGCAGACTAAACGTGATGCGTCGCTGGACTTTGCGCTGCGACAAACGTAACGACAACCGTGCCAGTGGCAAACCCTCATTCCTCAGACTGGCCGCAACGAGGACAGGCAAGTCAATGCTGCTGGCTTGGTTACTCGCGGCGCAGCCGCAGCGCATTGCCGACGACGCTCACCGACGACAGGCTCATCGCCAGCGCGGCGACGAGCGGCGACAGCAGCAGGCCGAACGCCGGATACAGCACGCCGGCGGCGAGCGGCACGCCGAGCGCGTTGTACAGCAGGGCAAACACCAGGTTCTGCCGCATGTTGCGCACCGTCTGCCGCGAGATCGCGCGCGCGCGGGCGATGCCGGTCAGATCGCCCTTGACCAGCGTCACGTGGCCAGCGTTCATCGCCACATCGGTGCCGGTGCCCATGGCGATGCCGACGTCGGCGGCGGCCAGCGCCGGTGCGTCGTTGATGCCGTCGCCGGCCATCGCCACCTTTCGGCCCTCCGCCTTCAGGCGGGCGACGAGGTCGACCTTGTCCTGCGGCTTGACCTCGCCGAGCACTTCGTCGATGCGGAGATTCGCCGCTACAGCGCGGGCAGTGGTCCAGCCGCCGCCGGTGGCCATCACCACGCGCACGCCGTCGGCGCGCAGCGCGGCGAGCGCGGCCGGCGTCGTCGGCTTCACCGGGTCGGACACGCCGAGCAGACCGGCCACGCGGCCGTCGACGGCGACGAACATCACGCTCGCGCCTTTCGTACGCAGTGCCTCGGCGGATGCCTCCAGCGGCCGCCAGTCGACACCCTCGTCCTACATCAACACGGTATTGCCGATGACGATGCGGCGGCCGCCGACCGTGCCGTGCACGCCGATGCCGCCGGCGGTGGCAAATGACTGCGACGTTTCCAACCCCAGCCGGCGCCGGCACGCTTCGCCGACGATCGCCTCGGCCAGCGGGTGCTCGGCGCCCTGGTCGAGGCTGGCGGCCAGGCGCAGTACCTCGTCCTCGCGCCAACCCTCGGCGGCGACCACGCGATCGAAGGCGGGTTTGCCTTCGGTCAGCGTGCCGGTCTTGTCGACGACCAGCGTATCGATCCTGCGCATCGATTCGATCGCCGCCGCATCGCGGAACAGCACGCCCTGCGTGGCCCCCCGGCCTGTAGCGACCATGATCGACATCGGCGTGGCCAGTCCCAGCGTGCAGGGGCAGGCGATGATCAGCACCGCCAGCGCGTTGATCGTTGCGTAGACCCAGCGCGGCTCGGGGCCGAAGTTGCCCCAGGCAAGGAAGGTGGCGATCGCGATGCCGATCACCACCAGCACGAACCGGCCGGCGACCACGTCGGCCAGCCGCTGCATCGGCGCGCGCGAACGCGCCGCCTCGGCGACCATCTGCACGATCTGCGCCAGCATGGTCGCCGAGCCGACCTTCTCGGCGCGCATCAGCAGCGCGCCGGTAGTGTTGATGGTGGCGCCGATCAGTTTGTCGCCAGCGCGCTTGTCGACCGGGATCGGCTCGCCGGTCAGCATCGACTCGTCGATGCTGCTTTCGCCGTCGAGCACGACGCCGTCGACCGGCACCTTCTCGCCGGGGCGCACGCGCAGCCGGTCGCCCACGTGCACGTGCGCCAGCGGCACGTCTTCCTCGGCGCCGTCGTCGCGCAGCCGGCGTGCCGTCTTCGGCGCCAGCCCGAGCAGCGCCTTGATTGCCGCCGAAGTTTTCGAGCGGGCGCGCAGTTCGAGCACCTGGCCGAGCAGCGTCAGCGACACGATCACCGCCGCCGCCTCGAAATACACGCCGACGCGGCCGTGTACGACGAAGCTTGCCGGGAAGAGTTGCGGCGCAATGGTGGCCGTCGCGCTGTAGACGAAGGCCGCGGCGACTCCGAGTCCGATCAGCGTCCACATGTTCGGGCTGCGGTTAACGACCGACTGCACGCCGCGGACGAAGAACGGCCAGCCGGCCCACAGGATCACCGGCGCCGACAGCGCGAGTTCGACCCAGGAGAGCGTCGCCGGAGCCAGGCCACCCAAGCGGTGGCCGAACATGGCCAGCGGCACCACGATCAAAGTCAGCGGCAGCGTCCACCAGAAGCGGCGGCTGAAGTCGACGAGTTCGGGGTTCTCCTCTTCCTCGATTGCGGGCAACAGCGGTTCCAGCGCCATCCCGCACTTGGGACAGGTGCCCGGTCCTGGCTGGCGGACCTCCGGGTGCATCGGGCAGGTGTAGATCGTGCCTGCTGCCGCCGCGGCGCCGGACGGCGGCGCAACGCGGTGATGCGCATGTGCGCCGTGCGCGCCGTGTCCGTGCGGTTCGGCCTGCGCCCGCCGCCCGCTGTCGGCGTCTGCGTTCATCGTGCCGAACGCGAAGTCACAGTTCAGGTCGACGTGATCGCCACCGGCGTGTACCCCGCCGCGTTGACCGCCGCCGCGGCCTGCCGGGCATCGAGACCTGTGACGCAAACGCGGCGCTTCAGCAGGTTCACGGTGATGCTGACGGGCGAACCGGCCGATCGCAGCGCCTTCAGGATGCGCGCTTCGCAGTGACTGCAGGTCATGTCGTCGATCTGGAACTCGAGCATGGCGAACTCCTTGTCTGGTTGGACTCCGATTCAAGGTCCGGGCACCCGGTTCGACGGATCACGGCGAGCCCGGCGAGTGCCGAGCGTAGATTCCGTACCGGCGTACGGTGTCAAGCGCACTGCCGCCCGATCTTTGCCCGATTGGGTCACCGGCGCGGCGGGCCTCGATCACGATCGTCATTCGCGCCGCCGTTTCCGCCGGATCCGTGCCCGCGATGCATGAACAGGTAGGTGCATCAGCGGGCAGGCCAGCAGCAGATAGATCCACCGGCCTGCCAGATGGTCCCAGTGCTCGCGCAGCACGTAGAAGACGAGCACGACGGCAACCATCACCATTGCGATCGTCGACGGCGAACGCCAGGACGAGCGCCGATCGTCGATTGGTGTCGGGGGCCGGTGCTGCGAAGGTTGGTCCATGGATCGGTTCAGACACCGAAGGACCTGCCAGCGCTATTTCTTCGGTGCGGCACCGCGCGGAGCGGGCATGGGCTGCATCTGCATCATGTGATCCTGCATCTGCTCCATCATCATCTGCATCATGTCCATGCGGTTTTCCATCACCCGCATGCGTTCGTCGGCCGATGCGCTGCCGCCCATGCCGCCCATCATCGGGCCGCGGCCCATCATCATCGGCCCGCCCATGCCGCGCATCTGCGCCATCTGCTCCTGCATCAACTGCATGTGCTCCTGCATCAGCTTGTTCCGCTCGCCCGGATCAGTGCTCCGGTGCAAGCGGTCCATCTGCTGGCGCATCCTGTCCATCTGCTGCTGCATCTTCGCCATGTCGGCCGGCGCGGCGGCCGCCGGCGGCGGTGCAGGTTGAGCCGCCTGCTGCGCGACAGCCAACGCGGCGGCCGCGCCCAGAGCCAGGCCGATCGCGAGGTGGGAAGCGTTCATCGGTCACCTCCATCCAACAAAGTGGGACGCCGGGCCAACTCCGGCTGCGGCGCGCCCCGGCCATCCACGCGCCGCCCGCCTGCCGTCGATCGATGCCGCAGGCCGATCAGCGTGCATTGCGTCTGGCGTCCGTGCTTTTCGGCCCCCGCCGCCGCCCGGCGTACTCGGCGGCGTCGATCTCGCCGCGGGCATAGCGCTGATCGAGGATCCCTCGCGCCGACAACGCCGCGCTGCCCTGCTCGCGTCCTCGCAGGATCGCGCGTAAGGCGGCAACCACGACGGCGAACAGCAGCAGCCACCACAACGTGTGCAGGCCGAACAGCCCGCCATGAAACTCACCCATCGTCACGCGCTGCGTTCAGCCGCTGTCGTGCGGCGTGATTCATCGTTGGTCGTACGCGGCCTGTGTTCCCGTCCGCCCTCGGCCGAGTCGGTCGCGACGCGATCGCAGGCGTCACTTCTTCGCCGCCTCGTCGGCGGCGCGTTGCGCGCGCAGCGCCGCCTTGTGCGCCGTCTCGTCATGCCGGCCGCCAGGATGAACCTTCGGTTCGGCCATCCGCCGCCCTTCCACCTTGGCGCGCAGCGCGGCCTCGTGCACCTGCTCGTCGTGGCGGCCACCGGGATGAACGACTTTCGGCCTGTCCGCGGCGGCTTGCGTCTGCGCCACTGAAGGCATGGGCGCCGTCGTCGCCACTGCGGCGACCAGGACTGACAGTAAGAGTGGGAATTTCATCGCATTCTCCGGTGACTGGACCTCGAGCACGCGAGCAGTGTGGGCCGCGGGCGGCGACGCGACGCTTACAGTTGGATTACAGCCCTGTCATCCTTGCGCGGGCGCAAGCCGGTGCGATGCGGCACGGGAGACTCAGCGATGTACAGACCGATGAGCGCTTCGTCATCGCACTGCAAGCGCCGTGTCAGCGGCGGCGGATCAGCATTGCCCGGTTCGTCGACAGCGCCGTGCGGCGCCGCTGCCGACACGGGTGTTCACAGCATTCGAGGAGAAGCCGATGCGCAGGACGATGCAGGCTCTGGCGATAGCCGCCGCATTGACGGCCGGTGGCACTGCGCTGGCAGCGCAGGACGATGCGCGCGAGATTCCGTTGAAGGACAGCACGACGCTCGTGATCTTCAAGGACGGCAAGATGAGCATGCGCGATGCGCGCGGCCGGCCGCATGCGATGAAGGACGGCAAGCGGATGGAGACGAAGGACGGTCAGGTGATCATGATGAAGGACAACGAGGTCTGGCGTAAGACCAGCGGCGAGCGGCTGCGCGAAGAGCTTTATCGCGGCGGCTGAATGGCGTGGCGCCCCTTCGCTGTCGGCGGCCGGCGGGGGGCGAATCACTGGATCAGGCAGGCGGAAGCCGTGGCAGGACGAGGCTAAAGCGGATGCCGAAGGCGCCACTCGCGGCGTCGACCCTGCCGCCGTGCAGGCGCGCGATCGATTCGACGATCGACAGCCCCAGCCCCGTGCCCTCACCGAAGTTTCCTCGAGCTGCGTCGCCGCGATCAAAGCGCGTGAACAGCCGGCGCAATTCCTGCGGTGAGCGCGGCGCGGCCGGGTTCTCGACTTCCAGAGTCACCTCGACCGGCGTCTGCGTCGCGCGCACGCGGATCGTCGCGCCGGGTGGCGCATAGCGCACCGCGTTCGACAACAGGTTGGTGATCGCCCGGCGCAGCATCGAACGGTCGCCGCGGGCGACCGCCTCTCCGCCGACGTCGATGCGCTGCTCCTTCTCGGCGGCGGCGGGCTCGAAGAACTCGGCGACGCTGCGCGCCTCCTGGACCAGGTCGACCGGCTCCGGCTTCAGGTCGAACATGCCCTTGTCGGCACGAGCGAGGAACAGCATGTCGGCAACCATCCGCTGCAGCCGTTCGAGCTCGCCGAGGTTCGAATGCAGCGCCTCGCGGTACTCGTCGGCGCTGCGCGCCCGCGACAACGTGACCTGCGTCTGCAGCATCAGGTTGCTGATCGGCGTGCGCAGTTCGTGCGCCAGGTCGGCCGAGAACTGCTCCAACGAACTGAACGATTCGCGCAGCCGCTGCAACATCCGGTTGATCGAATTGACCAGTCCGCGCACCTCGGCCGGCGCGTCGTGCGCGGGCAACGGCTCGCCGAGGCGGTCGGCGGTCACACGCTCTGCCTCGCGGGCGATCAATGCCACCGGCGCCAGCCCGCGGCGCGCCACCCAGCCGCCGAGCGTGGCGCTGGCCAGAAGCCCGGCCAGGCCGGCGCCGGCCATCGTCCACAGCAGGGCACTGACCAGTTGCTGGGTCGGACTGACATGCAGGCCGACGTAGGCGGAGTAAACGATGTCGCCGGGAGCGACGTAGTCGACTCGACGAAGCCACCAGATATCGCGCCCAGTGGCGAACTGGGCGACCTGCGGCGAATGAGGGATCGCATCGTTGCCATCGGCGCCGACCAGAGTGTCCAGTTCCGGCGCGAGCGGCAGCAGCCAGCGGCCACCGCGGCGCAGTCCGATCGCCAGGTGCAGGTGGTCGAGTGTGATCTCCTGCACCCGCGCCAACTCGTTCTCGATGCGCTCGCCGGTCGCAAGCTCGCGCAGCACGCGCTGGACGTGATCGGTCTTGCCATCGATCTCCTCGCGGTCGCGCGCCTCGAGTTGCGTACGCAACAGCCAGGCGAGTCCGATGCCGAGCGCCAGTAGGAGCACGGCGGTGGCCAGCGCATACAGCAGCGCCAGCCGCAGCGACAGCGACGTGCGCAGGGCGCGCACGAGCGTCGCTGGCGGACTCAACGGCGATCCTCGAGCACGTAACCGAAGCCGCGCACCGTGTGGATCAGTTTCTTCTCGAACGGATCGTCGATCTTCGCCCGCAGGCGGCGCACCGCGACCTCGACCACGTTGGTGTCGCTGTCGAAGTTCATGTCCCAGACCTGTTCTGCGATCAGCGTGCGCGACAGGACCTCGCCGCTCCGGCGCAGCAGCACCAGCAGCAACGCGTATTCCTTCGCCGTCAGATCGATGCGGCTCCCGCCGCGTTCCACGCGCCGACGCAGAAGATGTACTTCCAGATCGGCGATGCGCAGGATGTCGGGTTCCTGCTGCTTGCCGCGCCGTGCGAGCGCGCGGATCCGGGCCAGCAGTTCGGAGAAGGCGAACGGCTTGACGAGATAGTCGTCGGCGCCGAGTTCCAGCCCGCGCACGCGGTCTTCGACGCGGTCGCGCGCCGTCAGGAACAGCACTGGCGTGCGGTTCTCGTGGCAGATGCGCTTGATCGCCTCCCAGCCGTCGATCTGCGGCAGGCCGACGTCGAGCACGATGACGTCGTATTCGGTCTCCGCGGCCATGTGCACCGCGTCGACGCCATTGCGTACCCAGTCGACGACGCAATCGTTTTCGGACAAGCCCTTGACCAGGTATTCGCCGGCCTGGCGTTCGTCTTCGGCAAGCAGCAGTCTCATCGGCGCATGGCCTCCTGGCGGCGGTGATCGATGCGCAACACGCGTCTGTCTAGCGTAGCGGCCGCGATCGGCGCGAAAGCTGACACGCGGATTACGAACCGGTAATCGGACCGCTTTGGGGCGATGACCAGGACGTAATGCCGGCGTCAGCGTCGCGTTGGCGCCCGGTTCTTACGATGATCTCCGTCATGAGCAGTTCATGGCTCGCAAACAGAGCGAATGAATCTGGCCAGTACAGGAGAGTCATCATGTTGAATCGAATCCAGATTGCTGCCGTGGGAGCGGCCGTACTGCTGGTCGCGGGAGCGGGCAATGCCCGTGGTATCGGTGGCCCGGGCTTGCAGCGCAGCGAAGCTGCGCCGCCGGCAATGCAGGCGCGGATGTCGGCAATGCATCAGGCCATGCAGGCACAAGCAAATCCGCAACCGGGATCCGACGGCTGGCTGTTCGTCGGCGGTGAGGCCGGCTGGGTCCGTGCCGCGCAGCCGACGGCCGCACCGATCGGCCGCGCGACCGGGCTGGCGGTGCAGCCTTATGGCGAAGTGACGGCGGATGGGTGGAAATTCGTCGGCGGCGAGGCCGGTTGGGTTCTCGCGCCGCATCGATACGAGTTCCAGGGGGGGCGGCTGGTCTATGTCGACAATGAACGCTTCCCGCACGACACGCCGGCTGCTGCAAAGCCAACGGCCCAGGAGCAAGCCCGCTCTCGGTCCATCTTCGGCGGCGGTTGACGGGCATCGATGCCGGCGCGAGCGCGCGGCGCGCGCTGGCATCGCTCCGATGGGCGTCGAGGGGCGCCGAGCCGGGGCCGGTGCAGCGTGTGGGGGCATGATGCAGCGGCGCGGTGGTGTCTCAGGTCGATCCGCGCGACCGCCTGGCCACTGCCGCCTGCAGCGCCGGCCAGCGTTCGTGCACGGCGCGTTCGCCGGCGCGGATCACGGCTGCAATGCCGCCCTCGTTGCGCAACGTGGCGTGCACGTCGAGCCGAATGGCGAAATCGGCGCGCCGGATCTGCTCGTCGATCAGCCGGTTGACCATGATGTAGAAGATCTGGAACGCGACGCCGGTAATGCCGGATACCGCTTCCTCGTACGGCCGATAGGCGACGTCGACGGCAATCGTGAAGTCGGCGCCGAGTCCGCCTGCCGCGTCGACCGGCACCGGCGCGGACAGCGCGCCGTCGACGAGGCGGCGTCCGCCGATCTCCGTGGGCTCGTAACGGATCGGCACGCTCGCTGATGCGGCGACCACGGCTCCGGCGCGGCCGGTGCGCAGCACGACCGGCCGGCCGCTATCCAGGTCGGTGGCCACGGCGCAGAAATGCGTCGGCAGCGACTCGATGCCGGCGGGTCCCAGCGTTCGATCGAGCAGTTCCTGAAGTGGCGTCAGGGTGCGCAGCCCCAGCCGCGGCAGCCGCAGGCCGCTCGCCTCATGCCCGCTCGAGTCCGTCGCCAGCGCTTCGATCGCATCGGCATCGAGGCCCGCGGCCCAGAGCACACCGGCAATGGCACCGACGCTGGTGCCAGCGATGATCCGCGGCCGTAGCCCCAGCTTCTGCAGCGCTCGGATGACGCCGATGTGCGCGTAGCCATGCGTGCCGCCGGCTCCGAGGCAGACCGCCACGGTGGGCGCCGAACTCGGCTCCGATCGAGTCTCGGCCCGGGACGGCGACGCGGCCAGGAGGCCCAGTCCCTGCAGGAATCCGCGCCGCTGCATCGAGGCCATCATCGACTGCGCCGATGGTGGCGCGTGCCCCCAGGCCTGCTCCTCGAAGTCAGGCCGCCCGTGCGCGTCGCGGTGGCAACGGGTGCAGCTCGCCGGATCATGCGGCCGCCTTCGCCGTTGCCGCAGGGCTGCGGGCTTCCGAGGCCTGCAGCCGTCGCTGCATGACCAGCGCATAGATCGCCGGGATCACGACCAGGGTCAACACCGTCGAGGAGACCATGCCGCCGACCATCGGCGCCGCGATGCGGCGCATCACCTCGCTGCCGGCGCCGGTCGACCACATGATCGGCAGCAGGCCGGCCATGATCGCGACCACCGTCATCATCTTCGGACGCACGCGTTCTACCGCGCCCTCCATCACTGCCGAGTACAGGTCGGCGACCGAGGGTACGCGTCCTTCGGTGGCGCGCTTGGCCTGCAGATCGCGCCAGGCCTGGTCCAGGTAAATCAGCATCACCACCCCCGTCTCCGCCGCGACGCCGGCCAGCGCGATGAAGCCGACGGCCACGGCGACGCTGAGGTTGTAGTTCAGCCACCACAGCGGCCAGATGCCACCGAGAAGCGCAAACGGCACCGACAGCATCACGATCAGCGATTCGGTGACGCGGCGGAAGTTCAGGTACAGCAGCACGAAGATGATGCCGACCGTCAGCGGCAGCACGATCTTCAGCTTCTCCGTGGCACGCTCAAGGTACTCGAACTGACCGCTCCAGGTGACGTACATGCCGGCCGGGAACCGCACGTTGTCGGCGACCGCCCTGCGCGCGTCGGCGACGTATCCGCCGATGTCGCGGTCGCGCATGTCGACGAAGATGTAGGCGGAAAGCAGAGCGTTCTCGGTCCGGATCACCGGCGGGCCCTGCGTGAGCTTCACGCGCGCCACCTGGCCGAGAGGAATCATCGCCGGCAACTTGCCCGTCTCGGCCATCAGTGGCACCAGCACTTCGCGCTCGATCCGTTGCGGATCGGCGCGTGCGTCGCGCGGATAGCGCACGATGACGCCGAAACGGTTGCGGCCTTCGACGGTCGTGGTCACCATCTCGCCGCCGAGTGCCGTGGCGACCACATCCTGCAGTTCGCCGATCGTCAGCCCGTAGCGCGCCAGTTGGGCGCGGTCAGGTTCGATGTCGAGATAGAAGCCGCCAGTCAGCCGCTCGGCGTAGGCGCTGGTCGTGCCCGGGACATTGCGCACTACGGTTTCGATCTGGCGCGCCACCTTCTCCATTTCGGCGAGGTCGGAGCCGAACACCTTGATGCCGATCGGCGTGCGGATGCCGGTCGATAGCATGTCGATGCGGGCACGGATCGGCATCGTCCACGAGTTGGCGACACCCGGAAACTGCAGCGCGCGGTCCATCTCGGCGATCAGCTTGTCGATGTTCATGCCGGGCCGCCACTGCGACTCTGGCTTCAGGTTGATCACCGTTTCGAACATCTCAAGCGGCGCCGGGTCGGTCGCGGTCGGGGCGCGCCCGGCCTTGCCGATAACCGACTCGACCTCCGGGAAACTCATGATGATCCGGTTCTGCACCTGGACCAGTTCGCCGGCCTTGGTCACCGACATGCCGGGCAGCGACGCCGGCATGTAGAACAGTGTCCCTTCGTTCAGCGTCGGCATGAACTCGGTGCCGAGCTTCGCCGCCGGCCACAGCGTCGCCGCGCCGACGATTGCCGAGGCGGCGATCGTCAGCAGCTTATTGCGCAGCACCCAGGTGATGACCGGGCGATATATGGCGATCAGGACCCGGTTCACGGGATTCTTCGCCTCCGGCAGGATGCGGCCGCGAATCAGCCAGACCATCAGCAACGGGACCAGGGTCACGGAGAGCAGCGCCGCGCCGGCCATGGCGAAGGTCTTGGTGTAGGCGAGCGGTGCGAACAGCCGACCCTCCTGCGCTTCGAGCGTGAACACCGGCAGGAAGCTCACCGTGATGATCAACAGCGAGAAGAACAGTGCCGGGCCGACTTCCTTGCCGGCGTCGATGATCGCCTGCATCCGCGCCTCGCCATTCGCGCCCTCGGGCAGCCGCTCCAGATGCTTGTGCGCGTTCTCGATCATCACGATCGCAGCGTCGATCATCGCGCCGATAGCGATGGCAATGCCGCCGAGGCTCATGATGTTCGAGGGGATGCCAAGGGCGCGCATGCAGATGAAGGCGATCAGCACGCCGACCGGCAGCATCAGGATCGCCACCAGCGCACTTCGTACATGCAGCAGGAAGACGACGCAGACCGCCGCCACGATCAGCGATTCCTCGATCAGGGTCCAGGTTAGCGTCTTGATCGCGCGGTGGATGAGGTCCGAGCGGTCGTAGACGGTCTGCAGCGATACGCCTTCGGGCAGCCCCGCCTTCAGTTCCTCGATTCGGTTCTTGACGTTGTGAATGACGTCGAGGGCATTGGCGCCGAAGCGCGCCACGGCTACGCCGGAGACGACCTCGCCCTCGCCGTTCATCTCGGCAATGCCGCGCCTTTCGTCGGGGCCGAGTTCGACCCTGCCGATGTCGCGCACACGGATCGGCGTGCCCTGGTCGGCGCGGACGACGAGATCCTCGATATCGGCCAGACCGCGCAGGTAGCCGCGCCCGCGGACCATGTACTCCGCCTCGCTCAGTTCGACGACGCGGCCGCCGACATCGCGGTTGGAATCGCGAATGACCTGGGCTACGCGCATCAGGGCGATGCCGTAAGCGCGCAGCTTGGCCGGGTCGACCACCACCTGGTATTGCTGCACGAAACCGCCGACGGAGGCCACTTCGCTCACGCCCTGCGCCTTGGTCAATTGGTAGCGCAGGTACCAGTCCTGCAATGTGCGCAGTTCGGCCAGGGTCATGTTCTTGGCCTGGACAACGTACTGGTAGACCCAGCCCACGCCGGTGGCATCAGGCCCGATCTGCGCACTGACGCCGCGTGGCAGCCGTGCCGAGGCGAAGTTCAGGTACTCGAGCACCCGCGAGCGGGCCCAGTAGATGTCGGTGCCGTCCTCGAAGATCACGTAGACGAACGACACGCCGAAGAAAGAGAAACCGCGCACGACTTTCGACTTCGGCACGCTGAGCATCGCCGTCGTCAGCGGATACGTGACCTGGTCTTCGACCACCTGCGGTGCCTGCCCGGGATACTCGGTATAGACGATCACCTGCACATCGGACAGATCGGGCAGCGCGTCGAGCGGCGTGCGGAGGACGGCGAGCACTCCGGCGAAAATGATCGCCAGGGTGAACAGCGCAACCAGGAAGGGATTGCGCGCCGACCACGTGATGAGCTTCTCGAGCATGTTCATTCACCGTTGGTTGAATCGAGGCGACGCGCCTTCCCGATGCCGGCCTCGCCCAGATCGGCGCACCGGCCCTCGTGCAAGGCCTTGGCACGAGCAAAGCCGGACGGGACGGCCGAGCAGATAGAAGCGCGGGCGGCGAGCCTCATTTTTTCGCCTCCATCTTCTCTATCTTCGTCACGACCCATTCGCCCGGCTTGCGCTCGACGAACTCGAAATGGATCGACGTGCCCGGCTTGATGCCCCTGGCCACCGCGTCGTTGGCGGCAGTGAACCCCATCGTCATGGCCGGCCAGTTCAGGCTCTTGACCGGCTCGTGCGCGATCAGCAGTTCGCCCGTCTTTGCATCGACATCTTCGAGCGTGCCCATCGCGCTGTGCGAAAGCTGCTTCTTGGCCGCGACATCGGCACCGCCGGTCAGTCCGCCAAGGGCGGCTTTCAGGTTGCTTTCGGCGTCGATGAGGAAGTTGGCCGAGACGACGACTCGCTCGCCCTCCCTGACTCCGTCCTCGGCAACGACGTACTCGTCGCCCCGCGCGCCAAGCCGGACTTCTCGTGGTTCGAAGCGGCCTTCGCCCAGATCGACAAGGACGATGCGCCGGTTGCCGCTGTCGATCACCGCGGAGTTTGGTACCACCACTGGCGTCTGTGCACCGATCGGTGCCGGCAGTTCGACTTTCGCGTACATCGAAGGCATCAGCCGGCCCCCCGGGTTGGCCAGTTCGATGCGCACCTGCGCCGCGCGCAGGTCGGGCTTCAGCACCGGATAGATGTAGGTGACGCGACCGGTGAACGTCTGTCCGGGATAGGCTTCGAACGTCATTCGTGCGGCCTGGCCCACGCGTACTCGGCCGATATCCTGCTCGAAGACGTCAGCGATCAGCCAGACGCCGGACAGATCAGCAATCTGGTAGAGCATCTCGCCGGGCATGAATCGCATTCCTTGCACAGCCTTGCGCTCCAGCACGATGCCGCTGGCAGCGGCGCGGAACGTCAGCGTGCGGCGTGGCTCGCCCCCCGCTGCCAGCCGGGCAATGTCCTCGTCGGTGACGTCCCAGTTACGCAGCCGGGCGAGCGCAGAATCCGCCAGGCGCCTCATGCCGGCCACCGTGGCTTCGTCGGCGCCCTTGACCTGGGCCAGCCCCTGCGCAGCGATGGCGTACTCGCGCTGCGTAGCCAGCAGTTCCGGGCTGTAGGCCTCGAACAGTGGGGTGCCGCGGGCGACGTACTGGCCGGTGGCATTGACGAAGAGCTTCTCGACGTAGCCTTCGAACTTGGGCGTGATCGTTGCCAGCCGCCGTTCATCGACCTCGACACGGCCGCTGGCGCGGACGACTGAGTCCACGGCGCGCCTCTCCACGGCCACGCTGCGCACGCCGAGTTTCTGCACCTTGGCGGTGCTGATCTTGATGGCCCCACCGGTGTCCTGGTCCTCGCCTTCGTAGACCGGGATGTAGTCCATCCCCATCGAATCCTTCTTCGGCGTCGGCGAGGTGTCGGGCAGTCCCATGGGGTTGCGGTAATAGAGAATCTTGCGTTCGCCCTTGGCTGGACCGGCCGCTGCCGCGCTCGCCGCAGGCTCGTGTCCGCCGCCGGCGCGCTGGCCGCCGTACCAGTAGCCGACACCACCCGCCGCGGCGATCGCCAGCAGCAGGGCAAGGCCGCGACTCAACGTCGATGCGCTCATAGGTCCTCTCCGATCAGTCGTTCGATTTCCGCCAGCCGCATCTGCGCCTCGACCTGTGCGGCGAGCAGCGCGAGCCGCTGCTGCCGCACCTGGCGCTCGGCCTCGAGCAGCGCAGCGAAGTCGACCTTGCCGCTCTCGTACGCCGCGAGCGCCGACTGCAGGTTCACGCGGGCCTGCGGCAGCAGGCTCGACTCGGTAAGCCGCGCCATCTCGCGCGCGCCGGCCAGCTGCGCCAGCGCGGTGCCGAGTTCGCCGAGCGCGCGCTGCACGGTCGCCTCGCGCCGTGCGGCGGCCGCGGCGACCATCGCCTCGGCCTCCTGCTCCTGCGCGCGGCGCGTGCCCTGCTGCAGCGGGATCGTGATCTCGAACATCAGCTCCCAGTCGGCCAGACGATTGCCCTTCTGGATCGGCGAGACGCCGATCGCGAAGTCCGGATAGCGGTTGCGGTAGGTCGCCTCGCGCGAACGCTCGGCGGCGGCCAGTCGCGCGCTGTCGACGGCGAGGTCCGCGTTGCGCTCCTGCAGGCGAGGGGCAAGCCGCGCGAATTGCGGCTCGACGGCCGGCTCGCGCAGTGCGGTGGGCGCGGCCAGCGGCGCGTCCGGCGCGCGGGCCAGCAGCGCATTGACCTGCGCGTCGGCGGTTCGCGTCTGCGCGGCAAGCGCAATCAGTTCGCCGCGCAGCATGGTGCGCTCGGACAGCGCGCGAACCGCGTCGGCCTGCGCGGCGAGTCCGCCTGCATAGCGGGCGCGCGAGATCGATTCGAGCTGGCCGAGCAGCGCATCAATCTCGCTGACGATCTCGGTGCGCCGCGCCAGTTCATAGCGGCGCGCGTGGGCGACCTTCAGCTTCATGGCCAGTTCGTTCCACATGACGCGCACGGCCTGGCTCGACTGCGTCGCAGAAGCCTCGGCGGCGGCGCGCGCGAGATCGCGCTTGCCCGGCCACGGAAACATCTGGCGAACCGTGTACTTCATGCTGCCGACGCGGGCCGGCAGCAGATTGGGGCTGCTTTCGCCGTCGCGGGTGATGTCACGCCATTCGACGGCGACCACCGGATCGGGCAGGTTGCCGGCGGGAGCGACCCGCGCGGCTGCGGCGTCGGCCTCGCGCTGCATGAACACGAACTCTGGATTCGCGGCCCGCGCGTGCTCGAGCAGCGACTCGACGGTCGCTCCCGGCGGCTGCGCCGCAGCCGGTGCAGCCACGGTCACGAAACAAGCAACGAGCAGCGGACGAAGCCCGCGGTGGAACGGAAAGGACATCTTGCCTCCTGCGTCAGCACCAATCGGCGCGCGCGGATGCGCGCCGCCGTTACGCGGCGGCCGTCACGGCCGCGCGCAGGCTAACGCAGCAGGCGGTGCAGCAGGATGTGCAGCGGAGGTCCGGTGTCGCGCCGCGACGGCGCGGCGGCGAGCGCGAGCGGCCCGATCGGTGCCGCAGGGGTCAGCGCCGGCGCCAGATCCAGCGGCAGGGCCGGCGGAAGATCGAACCCGAACGAGGCGCGGCCGCTTTGCGTGTCGGTGCGGCAGTGCGCCTCGCAGGCGGCCTGCGTCAGATCGACCTCGCCATGGCAAGGATCGACGACGGCGCGATCGATCGCCGCGGTCGCGACGGCCGCGGTCGGCGCGCAGGCACGCGCCGCATGCAGGCCGAATCCGTACAGCAGCGCCGCGATCACCAGCAGCAGCGTGATGCGGCGGCCTTCGGCCGCGCGCCGTGCCAGGGTCCATGGGGACAGGTCGAACATGCGGCGGATACTAGCCTGCGGGTTCAGCGCGCATGGTTGATGGCCGTCAATCGCCGGCTATCGATTCGTCGACTCTGCGTGGCGCCGCTGCAGTGTGTCGTGGGCGGTACGGACCTTGGCGGACCAGCGGCTGCGGATGTAGGCAAGCACGTTCCAGATCTCGTCATCGGACAGCCGCCCGGCGAAGGCCGGCATGTCGCTTTGATGGCCCTGCGGCGCGAGGGGTGGCGCAAGACCGTGCTTGGTGATCGCGAACAGCGTTTCGAAGGGATGGTGCCAGGTATGTCCCGAATCGTCGTGCGGCGGCGCCGGCAGGCGGCCGTTGGGCAGGCGCTCGCGCCAGTTCGGCTGGCCTTCGAGATGCGCGCCGTGGCAGGCGGCGCAGTGTGCGTCGTAGACGGCCTGCCCGGCGGTGATCCGATCGTCCGCGTCGAGGTCCGGCACCTGACCCGCCGTGCGCACCTGAGCGTCCCACCAGATCAGTGCCGCGACGCCGACCGCCAGCGCGATCGCGGCGGCGGCCAGCGCACCCGTCTTCACGATCCGCAGCCCGCCTCAGGGGGCCGGCTTGATCGAGGTGACGACAAAGCTGCCGTCGCTGTCCTTGATTGCCGAAAACAGCACCTTGTCGCCGACCTTCACCGCATCGAGCAACTCGGCCTCGCGTACCTGGAACACCATCGACATCGGCGGCATGTCGAGACTCCTGATCTCGCCGTGGCGCAGCGTGATCTTCTTCTGCGCCTTTTCGATGCGGCGCACTTCGCCGCTGGCCAGTTCCGCCGCGGTGTCGGTCGTTGCCCCGTGATGCGCGGCGTGATCGGTGGCCGAAGTCTGTGCCGAGGCGCCGGGCGATATCGCCATCCAGGCCGCAGCCAGGCACGGCAGAAGTCGTTGCCGAAAGTTCATCGTTTTCTCCATGGGGTCCCTCGATTCAGCGTTTCACTCGGTCCGCATCCGGGACGGCGACGACCCTGATCCGCCCGCGCATGCCGGCCTCGAAATGGCCCGGAATCAGGCAGCCGAAGTGAAACTCGCCGGGCTGCGTGAACTGCCAGATCATTTCGCCGCTCTGGCCCGGCGCGACGTGGACCATGTAGGGCTCGTCGTGTTCCATGTTGGGATTCCGGCGCATCGCTTCGGCGTGTTCCTGCAGTTCTTCCAGCGCGCCGAGTACCGTCTCGTGCATCACCTTGCCGGCGTTGTGGACGACGAAGCGGATCGTCTCGCCTTGCCGCACGGTGATTTCCGCCGGCGTGTAGCGCATCGTGTCGTCGCCGTCGATGCGGATCGTCCGTGTCGCCTTTTTCGGGTCGCCGGTGCGGCCGAAAGGCTTTTCGATCGGGTCGAGGTTCGGCGGGCGGTGCTTCTCCGCGCTGTGTGGTTCGGCCCCGTGCGCGTGCACCTCGGGCGCGAAGTTCAGGGCAAGGACGGCGGCCGCGAGGGCCAGAAACCTGTGCATGGGCGTTCTCCTTTATTGGTCAGTGGCCGTGGTGGCCGTTCTTCGGTTTGCGTGCGGTGAGCGTGCGTGCGTCGCGTGGCGGTTGCTCGGCGCGCGGCGGCGCCGGAAGACTGCCCGTGAACTCGTAGGCGACCGTGCCCGGGGGGTGCTGGTACCAGCCGGGGTCCGCGTAGTCGTCGCGGGTCAGACCGTCGCGCACCTTGACCACCGAGAACATGCCGCCCATCTCCAGCGGGCCGAAGGGTCCGCGGCCGGTCATCATCGGCAGCGTGTTCTCCGGCAAAGGCATCTCCATCTCGCCCATGTCGGCCATGCCGCGTTCGCCCATCACCATGTAGTCGGGCACCAGCTTCTGGATCTTGCGCACGACCTCGCGGTGATCGACGCCGATCATCGTCGGCACGTCATGGCCCATCGCATTCATCACGTGGTGCGACTTGTGGCAGTGGATCGCCCAGTCGCCCGGATAGATGGCATCGAATTCGAAGGCGCGCATCTGGCCGACCGCCACGTCGATCGACACCTCCGGCCAGCGCGCCCCCTTGGGCACCCAGCCGCCGTCGGTGCACGTGACCTCGAAGTCGTAGCCGTGCATGTGGATCGGATGGTTGGTCATCGTCAGGTTGCCGAAGCGGATGCGCACGCGATCACCGCGGCGCACGACGAACGGATCGATGCCCGGGAAGACGCGAGAGTTCCACGCCCACAGGTTGAAATCGAGCATCGTGTTGACCTTCGGCGTCAGGCTGCCCGGCTCGATGTCGAAGGCGTTGAGCAGGAACACGAAGTCGCGGTCGACGCGCATGAACTTCGGATCCCTTGGATGAACGACGAGGAATCCCATCATGCCCATCGCCATCTGCACCATCTCGTCGGCGTGCGGGTGGTACATGAAGGTGCCCGACTTCTTCATCTCGAACTCGTAGACGAAGGTCTTGCCGGGCGGGATGTGCGGCTGCGTCAGCCCGCCGACGCCGTCCATGCCGTTGGGCAGCAGGATGCCGTGCCAGTGGATCGTCGTGTGCTCGGGCAGGCGGTTGGTGACGAAGATGCGCACACGGTCGCCCTCGACGCATTCGAGGGTCGGCCCCGGCGACTGGCCGTTGTAGCCCCACAGGTTGGCCTTCATGCCGGGGGCGAACTCGCGTACCACCGGTTCGGCGACGAGATGGAACTCCTTGACGTTGTTGTTCATCCGGAACGGCAGGCTCCAGCCGTTCAGTGTCACGACCGGTTGGTAGGAACGGCCGGCCGACGGCGGCCGCGGCGGCTGCGTCGCGGCGTCGGCCTTCGCCGGGGCCTCGGGCAGCGCGGCGGCAGCGACGCGCGATACCGCCGCGGCGCCGAAGAAGCCGGCGGCCGAGCCGATGAAGTGTCTTCTCGTGGTCATTGTGCTCTCCGACTCAGTGACCGCCGGCATCCGGCGCGGCGGCGGCCGCAGCAGGGGCCAGCGCCACGGCGACCGGCCGGCCGATCAGCGCCGCCTGCAGGGCTGCATCAGCCAGCCAGAAGTCGCGCTGCGCCTCGATCGCGCTGATCACGGAATGGATCTGCGTGCGAGCGTCGGCGAGCAGTTCGAACACGCCGATCAGCATGCCGTTGTAGCGGTACAGGTTCTCCTCGGCGATGTGGTTGCGCAGCGGCACGATCTCGTCGCGATAGTGGCGGGCGATGTCGTGGCCGGTGCGATAGGCGTGGTAGGCCTCGCGCAACTGCGAGTGCGCGTCGATGGCCACCTGCTGTACGCGGTTGAACGCGGCGAGCAGCGTGGCGCTGGCGCCGGCGCGCTGCGCGTCGCCGGCGTCGAAAATGGGCGCCGGCACCTCGAGCTCGAAGCCGCGCTGCCGAGGCTCGCCGGTTTCGCTGTTGCGCGCCAGGCCGAGATGGATGCCGCCGAGCCAGCTGGCCGTGCCGGTGTAGCCCTGCCGGCGGGCGGCGGCTTCGAGCGCGGCGCGCGCCGCCTGCAGGTCGAGCCGGGAGTCGAATGCCGCCTGCGCCACGGTCTGCGCCGAACGGGGTTGTGCCGGAAGGTCCGGCAGCCGTTGCGGCAGCTGCAGCTTTTCCGCCCGTGCGGCGTCCAGCCCAAGGGTGCGGACCAGCTTTTCGCGCGCCGCGATGCGGACATGCTGGGCGCGTGCCTGCTGCATCACCGCGTCGGCGTAGAACGCCTGTTCGCGGGCGCGCTGCAGAGGGCTGAAATTGCCGGCGCCCTGCATGCGCCGCGCCAGTTCCGCCGACGCTTCGGCGGCGGCACGCACGTCCTCGTAATAGGCGAGCACCTGCTGCGCGGCGACGGCCTCGATCCAGGCCTGCCGCGTCCGGGTCGCCGTCTCGACGATTGTCGCGACCATCGACAGTCTCGCCTGCTCGGTCTGTGCCTCGGCGACCGAGGCCCGCCATGGCCAGCTCAGCAGGTCGAACAGGCTGAACGACAGCATGCGGCCGATGTCCTTCTCTTCGCCGCGTACCAGCCGCTCGAAGGTGAACGCCGGATTGGCGATGCGCCCGGACTGGATCGCCGCCGCCTGCATGGCCTGGCCTTCGGCGAGCAGCGCCTGTGTGGCCGGGCTGTAGGCGAGCGCGATGCGCACCGCCTCGTCGGCGCCGAGGGGCTTGGCCAGCAGCGCGTCGACCATCGCCAACGCGTCGGCCCGCTGCTGCTCGCTGCGGTTCAGCCGTCCTTCGACGCCGATGCGCGCCGCGCCGTCGGCGAATGCCATTGAACTCGTCTGCTGCACGCCGGTGGCGGCGCAGCCGGCCAGCGCCAGCGCCGCGCCGATGACGACGAGGATCCTGCTCATCGGCGCACCTCCGGAACGGTGTGGCCCTGCTGCCCGTGGTCGTGGTGCATCGGAGGCGGCGGCTTCGCGGCGGGTTTCTCCTGCTCAGGCGCGGCCGGGCTCGAGCGCAGATGGCCGGCGTGACCGCCGAGCCGTCCGACTTCGTCGTTGACTTCGCGCCAGTTGCGAGGTGGCTGCGCGCTCCATGGGCGATAGCCGTCGAAGGCCGACCGGTACTGGATCGGCTGGCCGGCGGTAGCGCCGGGTTGCGCCGCGGCGTCAGCGCCCGCGGCCGCGACGGCGGCGACAAGGAGAAATCTGAACATTCGTTGCTCCCGCGTGAGACCGAGTGGGCGCGGCGATCATCGCGACCGGCGCGCACAGGCACGCGGCGCGAGTGCTCGCGCCGCGCGGTGGCTCAGAGCAGGGGCAGCGGGGGAGGGAGCAGGACGTCGAGGACGACCGAGGCGAGCCGTGGTGCGGCGAGCACCGGTTGTTTGCCCGGCTCGGAGTCGAACGCACGCGCGGTCTGTGCCGGAACCAGCAGCGGCATCGTCAGGTGCGGGCATTCGTGCGAATGCGGCTCGGCGGCGTGGTCGGCACAGCATTCGGTGTCGAGCCCGTCAGCCACGTGCGCCGACTGATCGTCGTGATCCGCATGTGCCTGCGCCATGTGGCCCACATGCTGCACATGAGCCAGGCCAGCGTTTTCCACGCCCGCGGCAAGCGGCAGCGCCACCGAGGCCCAGGCCTTCAGCGGCACCACCAGCACGAGCAGCAGGATCAGCAGGCGACGCATGGGGCGCAAGGTTAGCGCAACCGACGACAGACCGGCGAGGGCCGATGAAGTTCCGTTCGTCCGATAGACTGCCGGCATGCTTGGTTGCAGAGCAGCGTTGGTTCGGGTGTGGTTTTGCGGCCTGCCGCTGCTCGTTGCGCCTGCGCCGGGCATGGCCGCCGACGCGTTTGCCCTCGACATCGCACCGGGCCAGTTCGACGAACATTGCCTGCGGATCGAGGCGGGCGAGGTCATTCGCTGGCGGTTTGTTGCCATGTCGGCGGTCGATTTCAACATCCATCACCATCGCGGCAAAGAGGTCTTCTATCCCGTCCGGCGCAATGGCGCTGAGCGGGCGAGCGGACGCTTCCGTACGCGCGCAGGCGATGACTACTGCCTGATGTGGACGAACAAGAGCCCGCGCACCGTCCGCGTCAGCGGCAGCGTCGAGCGTCTGCGGTAGCAGGCCGCGCCTTGCGCTGAAGTCGTCGCCGCAGAGCAACCGGCGGCATCGCAGCCGCGCGATGGCCTGCTTTATGCTGGCCGCATGCCCAGGGCCGAGAGCGCGAACAAGAACGATCAGCCGCACGAGGTCGAACTGAAACTTGCGCTCGCCGCCGATGACTTGCCGCGACTGCGGCAGAGGCTGAGGCGCTTCGGGCCCGGCAGGCAGGTCGAGGTCGACAACGTTTACTTCGACACCGCCGAGCGCCTGCTGCGCGGCCAGCGGATGGCGCTGCGGCTGCGCCGTATCGGCCGGCGGTGGCTGCAGACGCTGAAGACCGAAACCGGAACGGGCGCGCTGTCGACGCGCGGCGAGTGGGAGGTGCCGGCGCCAGGCGGCCGGCTCGACCTGCGTCGATTTGCGTCGACCCCGCTGAGCGACCTGTTGCAGTCGTCGAAGGCTCGGCTGCTGCCAGTATTTCGCACCCGCTTCCGGCGCACGATCTGGAACGCCGCTGACGGCGCGGTGGAAATCGCGCTCGACGAAGGCGAGATCGTCGCCGGCAACGAGCGCGCGCCCATCGTCGAACTCGAGCTGGAACTGAAGTCCGGTGAAGCCGACGCTCTGTACCGGCTGGCGTTCGCACTGGCCGGCGAGGCGGGCGACCGGATTGCGCTGCGACCGGCGGTCGACTCGAAGGCCGCGCGCGGCTTTCGGCTGGCGGCGAAGGAAGCGCCGGCGCCGGCGAAGGCGAACGCGCGCGCCGTGGTCGGCGCACTGACGAAAGACACGACGCTGGCCGCGGCGCTGCGTGGCGTGGTCGAGCGCGGCACGACGCTGCTGCTCATCAACGCCGCGGGCTGCGCGAGCGCCGGCGATCCGGAGTTCGTGCACCAGGCACGCGTGGCCGTACGCCGAATGCGTTCGGCGACGCGGCTGCTCGGCAAGGCTGCAGGCTGGCCGGCGGCGCTGGATGACGAACTGCGCTGGCTGGCGCGCCGGCTGGGCGCGGTTCGCGACTGGGATGTGCTGCAGACGCAGACGGCTGTGGCGCTGAAGGCGGCCCTGCCCGGGGTCGCGGCGCCATTGGTGGCGCAGGCGGCGGCACTGCGCCGCGGCGACGACGCCGAACTGCGGTCGGCGCTGGCCGGCGCGCGGTTCGCGCGCCTGGCGCTGCGCCTGCTGCGCTGGGCGAACACGGCCGCTGAAGGCGGACCGACGTTGGCGTCCTCGGCGGGCAAGCGGCTGCGGCGGCTGCACCGGCGGCTTTTCGACGCGGCGGCGTTTTTCGCTGCGCTGCCGGTCGAACAGCAGCACCGCGTCCGCATCCGCGCCAAGCGGTTGCGTTACGCGCTCGACCTGTACGCGGCGGCGCTGCCGGCGAAAGCGACGGCCCGCTACGTCGAGCAACTTGCAGGGCTGCAGGATGAACTCGGCGCACTGAACGACGCGGCGGTTGCCGCGCCGCTGCTGCGCCAGCTCGGGCGCGCGGCGCGCTTCGATCCCGCGCCGGCGCTCGCGTGGCTGGAGCAAACGAGCAAGGAACACGCGTTGCGTGCCGAGGCGGCGCTGGTGGGTCTGGCCCGCCTGCCGCTTCCGTGGAAATAAGGCGTCATCGCTGATCCGGATCAGGCGGCCCCGGTGCCACCGGGGGTATGGTGTCGATCTCGTCGGCCGCGCGGGCGCTGCTGGCACTGTCAATGGAGCGATCAATGAAGAACCGTTACGGTTTCGGCAAGACGGTCGACCTCGATTTCGACACCGCGCTGAAGCGGGTCACCGAGGAACTGGCCAGGGAAGGTTTCGGCATCCTGACCGAGATCGACGTGCAGGCGACACTGAAGAAGAAGCTGAACGCCGATATGCGGCCGTACCGCATCCTCGGTGCATGCAACCCGCCATTCGCCCAGCGCGCGATCGGCGCCGAAGCGTCGATCGGCCTGCTTCTGCCGTGCAACGTGGTGGTGCGCGAGGACGATTCGGGCAAGGTGCAGGTCGAATTCCTCGACCCCGACGTGATGGTGCAACTGGTCGACCGGGCCGAGGTGCACGGCATCGCTGCCGAGGTGCGCCAGCGCCTGCAGCGGGCCTTGGCGGCGGTCTGAGCGGCAGGCGCTGGAGGAAACGCTCGATCGTGCCGCGGTTGCGCATATACCCCATGGGGTATATGATGCGCGCCATGCCCAACCGTGGAGTCGCCATGTCCCCGATGCGCAGCGCCGCCGCCGGCGCGCTGGTCGCCGCCGCACTGCTGATTGCCGCCGGCAGCCCGTCGCGGGCGCAGACGCCTGCGGCCTCGGCCGCCGTCGAGCTG
>CAZDXQ010000014.1:0-76622 GCA_964509545.1 uncultured Burkholderiaceae bacterium
CGTAACGCGCGAGCGGCGAATCAGTTGTCATGAAGTTACGTAATGCTCAATAGTTTCATTGCAAATCGCGATCCGCCTCGCGCTGCGCGATGCGGTTCATGTCCAGCGCAATCATCAACCCGCTCTGGGAGCAGGAGGCTCCAGTTCCATTCAGCGGGTAGGCCCTGCGCCGGGCGAAGCATATGCACTGCATGAGACATTCACCAAAGCCGAGCATTCGATGAGTTCACTACTGGCGCGTAGCGCTGCGCAGCGCCGGCATCAGCGGAGCGAGTCTTTCATGCAACCCGGGGTCCCGGCTGCGGACCGCAGTCAGTAGGTCCGCTATGGCCTGGTAGCCCCACGGGCCGGACGACTGGAGGAGTTCGGTTTGGAGGCGGTCATCTCCCTTGAACTCCGAATAAAGCGTATTGCCGTCGCCTTCACCAAGATCGCGCAACCAGTTCTCCGGACGGGATATGCAGACCAACGGAACACCTCGGTGCTTGCACTCCACAGCAAAATAGATGTCCGCCATGCCGGGCTTCTCGAACTTGGACAAAGTGAAACCGTCGAAAAGCCTTGAGCGAAAGGCAGTCGTGCCAGTGCCTAGGACGTTCACCAACGTCGAGCGTTCGAGTGCCTTCGAAAATACATGAACCATCCGGCGATCAGAGAAGTAGCCCCGCGGGGAATTCTTGAGAGTCACGCCATGGACGCCGACGGCAACGGAGTCATTGAACCTCTTAAGGAACTTAATCGCGGCGTTGACGTAATCGGCGGGATACTCAATGTCATCATCGATCGTGAGGTAGTACACGTCCTCGCCGCGCGCCAGATGGTTTTGCAGCGCCAGGAACTTTCCGTTGTCTCGAAGCCCTGGCAGGTCCTGCGATCGCACAATCTCGACAGATGTGGGCAGACGGCGAAGAAATTCTGGCACCTTTTCGTAACGATCTAAGTAGACGTTGATTCGGTCGCACTGCCTCGCGATGCTGTTCAGCGTCCGTCGAAGTTTCGACTCGCGTTCTGGAATGGAGCACACGTTGACGATTACCGGCACGTCGGGGTTGCCCAGCTTGGTCATTTCCGAATGGACGCGCAGGGCGTCGCGGACGCGAGGGAAGTGAAAAGTGTCTGGTACCTTGCTTGCGTCTATCGTCGAATGAAGTTGGCGGAACGTTTCGACATATGCGGCGCGCGCCGGAGAGGGTTTTTGCTCAATCGACCCGTCCGAATTCCACGCAACCATGTCTGCGAACAGCGAACCCTCTCGCATAGTGTTGTAGTAGAGAGGAAGATCGAGGTTGACGACGGCGCCTTTGCCGAGATAATGCGTTATGCGATTGAAAAATTCATCGTCCGATGCCTTTGTCGTGCAGTTGAAGAATCCGATCCTGTCAAACACTACGCGCTTCACACCCAGCGTAATAAGGCCAAGTTTGCTGATCAGTCCATTGACAGGAATGACGCGCTCGTTATCTGGGTCGACTCGGCTGTAAGCGCCGCGGACCACGAGGGCGGAGCTGCCGAGGAGTGTCTCCATCTGAAGCGCGAGGCGCTGGGGATGGCTGATGTCGTCGCTGTCCTGAAAGAAGATGACGTCGCCCTTGGCATTGAGAATGCCAAGGTTCTTGGCGAAATACGTGCCCAGGTTGGCGTTTAGTTGGAACAGACGGATGCCGCCGTTCGCGCGCGCCACGCGCCGTACGATTGTGCAGGTGTCGTCGTCGCTCGCGTCGTCGACGACGATGATCTCTTTGTTCGGATAACTCTGAGAAAGCAGAGACTCGAGGCAGTGTTCGATGTACTGACTGGTGTTGTGCGAGGTGACGACGACGCTTATGAGGGGAGCTTCGCTCTTATGGAATCGCGGCGAACGCCCGCCAAGGGTCGTCGCAATTTGATGGTAAAGATCTGTTAGGTAGGTGCTGGAAACGCGCGGTGCGGGTGAGTGCTCGGCGGTGGGCTTCGCCTTTGGAACGGCGCTCCGGGTCGAATGCCTGAGCCGGCGTTGAGCGATTTCAACGTTGATTGCGATGACGTGAGCGAGATCCTTCATCGCGGGCTGTAACTGTGCGTAGGCTGCGAGAGCTTCCTCGATGTTGCCGGACCTCAGCAGACGATTGGCCTGCGAGAGAGTCGGGATGTCCTCTCGTGTATTCATGCTCGCTCCGGTTTGTATTGGATCTTGAGTGATGTCGGGGTTTCGTCGTGCCCCGAGAATCGTGAGTCAGGGAAGATTCGCCGGCCACAGTGGTCGATGTCCGCTGCCGCGATCGGGTGTAATGAGGCGCAGCGCGTTTCAGGGAGTCGTGCGCAAACAGGGTTCGGAGGGCAATGGCGGGTGGCGGTCGGGGAAATCGTCTGCGGCTGCGACGCGCGGCTGAAATACTTAAGAGTTCGGTATGACGGTGTGTCCACGAGTGGCATTTGTTCGGCGCCAATTCGCCTATGGCGCAGTCTGCGCATCAAGGCCTCGTCTTAGTGGGCGGCAGGTGCGCCAAAGGTCAGTAGGCATGCCCCCTTCTCAAGCCCGAACTCCTGGAGTTGTGGGTTCCTGGCGCCTCTTGCAGCCAAATCGATGAGCCACAGCTCGGCGATGGCTTTTTCGTCTTCTCTCGCGAAGTCATCGAGCAGGAAGTCGATTTGGCCGCCTGGACATTGGTCGAGGACAACGGGCAGGGCAGGGTACCTCGCATGTCTGTTTGTCGCACCTGGAGGGCCATCCACTACCACGAGAACGCGCGCACTTTCCGATTGAATGTGGTGCGTTGCTGTAGCAAGAGCTGTTTGGCAGTCGTAGTACGCGTAGGTGACACCGTGGGGCGCCGCGTAAGGTACGAGGGGAGAAAGCTCCAGTTGGACGGATCCTTCGAGCCGGGCTTGGCGGAGGCTCTCCAATGTCTTGCTGTAATACTCAGACGAGTGCTCGAAGGCAACGTGGCGAACACGCAACCTGCCCGAACGGCGTGGCGACAACTTTTCGACGGCCTTGGCGAGAAGCACGGTCGAGGTGCCCGAACCAAACTCAATGATGAGGTCGTAGTCGTTGCGTTCGACGAGTTCAAGTAGAAGCATCGCGAAGTCCGGGCTAATTGGCCAGCCATGCATCGCAGGCAGCCGAAATTCACCGCCAAAGTAGGCTTGCAGGGACGCGTACGCTTCAAGTTGCTTTGTTGCGTTCAGTAGCTCCTTCTTCAGGGTGCTCTCCAGGTGCTTGCGCAGCGCGACAAGCTCGCTCTGCTGCGTTTTCGCAGTAACTGCGAGCGAAGCGTTTTGCGCCTTGATCTGCTCGGCCAGCTCCCTTATCGGACTTGGGGCGGCGGACGCGATAGGGGACGTCGGCTTGCTGTGGCGAAGGGCTGCGAGTTCGGTCGTCAGCCCCATCTGTCCGATCTGGAACTCCAGCCGCCGGCGGCTGACCTGTCCGTCGGCCGTTCCGGTCAGGCCGATTGCAACGGACGCATCAAAGTGCCTCAGCGCGCGGTCGCGCTGCTTTCCGGTCGCCGCGGCGGCGCGGGCGAGCGTGTTGTGTGTCCCGGCGATCAGCACACGGGCGAGCAGTTTCCTGCCGCAGCCCCAGTGCATGGCGAGTTCGCTGAAATGCCGGGCGAGGCGAAAATCGCCGAGGCCGAAGTGACCAGAGGCGGCAAGTAGCGCAAGCTTGGCGCGCTCCGGGTGAGATTCGATCTTCTCGACCGCGATTTCACCAAGACCCTGCCAGTCGCCGTCCTTCCAGCGTGCTCGCGCATGGTCGAGTAGTGAATCGCTGAACGGCATTGGTATGGCCGGCGCTGGTCCGTGCCCGCCCTCGAACATCGGTGCGATGGGCACGCGCTTGTCTACGGCATGTGCGCGGCCGGTATCGCCGTCGGTTGGCGAAGCGGTTAGGGACAGACTCAACCGCTTTCGCTTTCCGCGGGGTTGTCGCTGATCGCTCATAGAGGTTCGGTACGGAGAAGTAGATCCTTGATCAACTCAAGCTGCCCTTCTGCCTTGACCAATTCGTCCTGCAGCAGTTGCTGGCGAACGGCGGTATCCGCGGCGTCCGCTTCCAACTGGACGATCCGTTTCTGCCTGTCGTTGCTTTGGGTTTGGCGCTCGGACGCGAGTTTGGCTTGCTCGTCGCGTTCTTTGGTTAGTTTCTCGGCCAAAGCCAGCCGATCCGCCGCCAGCTTGCTCTGCGCGTCGCGTTCCCGTGTCAATTGATCGAGCTGCTGCTGTCGCTGGACTGAAAGTTTGGCGATCTCTTCGTACTCTCTCTTGCTTGCTTCGACCTGCGCCTGCAACTGGTCGACCCGCTTGGTCAGCGCCTCGCGCTCCCGCGCGAGTTCGGCAGCCTGCTGCTGCACCTGCTTTGTCTGTGCCGTCTGCATGTCGCTCACTGCCACGAGCCGGTCGCGCTCGGCCTTGCGCTCGATGGCCTGCCGCGCGTTTTCGTCGCGTTGCGCCTTCAGAGCTTCGACGGCGGCTTGACGCTCATTGGCCAACGTCGTTTGCGAGTCGACGTCGAGCGTGAGGCGTTTAATCGCCTGCTGGAGCTGCAGGACATTCTGTGCCTGAACATCGCGCTCGCGCTTCATCGATTCCGCGTCCGCCTGCACCTCGATGAGCTTGTTCGCCTGCTCCTGCCGCTCCTTCAGCAAGACCTCGATCTGCGCCGATTGTTCAGTGGCGCGTTGCTCCTGCGCCTGAATCTTGCGCAGGCTCTCAGTGAGCTGCGTTTGTCGCTCGGTTGCGAGCCTGGACTGTTCATTGCGCTGCGCGGTCAGATCGTCTATCGCCTGCTTTTGTTTCGCCGTCAACGCGGTCTGGGTTGCCAACTGACCTTCGAGACTTTGGACTTGGTGCTGGGCGGCCATCAGGCCGCCCACTGCCTCGTCACGCTCCCTCAAGAGTTGATCGATTCTCTGCTGAAGGGAGCTTGTCAAGGCCGCCTGAGTCGAAAGCTCTGCATCGAGCTTTTTCAGCTGCCGCTGAGACTGCAGGAATAGCTCTGCCTGAGCGTCGAGCTGACTTACGTACCGCGCTAGCTCGCTTCTAAGCTGCTCTGCCAAGGCGGCGCCTTCGGCGCGTGCGCGTTCCGTAAGAGCCAGCTCCTTTCGGTGTGCCAGCGCACAGGCCTTCCATTGACGGACGTACAACGCCCGGCCGATCGCCGGATGACGCTCTTCTTCGACCGCGGCGCGCAGGAAACCCTGCGCCGTCAGGAAGGCGTCGACCTCGTCGATGTGGGCCCCGGCTGCGGCGAGGCTGTCTGGCGTGAGCACAACGCGCGCGACCACGGCGTCGCAGTTCGACAGGGTAGCGGTCGCTCCGCGAAGCACGCTCAAGGCGGGCAGGCAGTCGACGACAACCCAGGTGATCCCGGTCTGGTCGGTTTCTGCAGCGGCTATCGCGTCCAGAGTGGTCGCCTCCAACGGCCGCTGCTCGCGCGCCTGCAGCCTGGGCCAGAGCGGGGAAAGTTGCTCGATCGGAAGCAAGCCGCTTTCGTGCAGGTTGCTCGCCAGATAAAAGCAGTTCGTCCCTGCCCGGTCCGCGATCAAGGCGATGTGCGCCGACCAGCCGGGCCGCCCGGCGAGCGCGGTCTCGAGCCGCTGCTGCTGGTCGGCATCGGCTTCGATCAGAAGCACCCGCGCCATGCCCCAATCGGCATAGGCACTGGCGACGTCGCCGCTGCCGGCGCCGACGTGTGCCAGGCCGGTCGGAGGCAGCAGGTTGCGCAAGCTTTCGAGCAAGATGGCGAAGGTCGACATGAGCGATCGGACGGCCGCTGGCGCGGAGGCGTCTGCTAATGGAGAGGGGCGGGTTCTTCGAGAAGCAGTTCCAGCGCCTTGACGCGCACGGCGAGGGCGCGATCGTCCGCCTCGCCGCGTTCGGCCGGTGACATCAGCGTCTCGAAGCGGAACTCGAACTGCCAGTTCTCGCAGCTGCTGATCTGCTCGGAGCAGAAGCGTCCCTGAACGACAGCCGGGAACCCGTCGCCAAGCACCTTCTCGGTCGGGATATGCATGCCGTTCAGGTAGATCTCCATGCCCTGAAGGATCGCCGGGGTCATGGCGTCGACGACATGCAGATCGAGCGAATACTTTCCGGGCAGCAGGGCAGGCAGCATGAGCGTGCTGGTCTTGTTCGGACCGGCCCAGCGTCCGTCCTCCTCAGCGTGGTACCAGTTCTCGCCATCGATCTCGCCGCGCAGGTCGACAACGACCTCTGCGGGTTGGTTGTCCCTAAGGAAACGCGTCAGGTAAGAAGATTGGCCGACTTTCTTGCTCAACTCCTGGTTCTGCAGGTAGTAATGCTCCAGTTCTTCCTGCACCTGGTGCAGCTGCAGCAGCAGCAGCTCGTTTTCCTGCGTCAGTTCCTTGTTCTTCGTCTCCAGCGCAGGCGAGGCAGCCTCCGCGGGACTTTCGGTAAGCTGTTTCCTGAGTTTCTCGATCTGCACCAGCCGCTCGGCGGCGAGCTTGGCATGGGCGTCGCGCTCACTGCCGAGTTTCTGCAGCTGAGCCTTCAGCTCGGCCGCATTCCGGGCGCTGGCTTCATTCTCTCGGGTCAGCTGTTCCCGCTGCGCATTCTCGGACCGCTTCTGGGCGTCAAGCGCCTTGCCGAGTTCATCGGCGCGCTGGTTCAGTTGCTGGTTCCTGAGGAAATGCTGTTCGAGTTCCTCCTGCACCCGGTGCAACTGGGCGAGGAGCAGCTCGTTTTCCTTGCGTAGTTCAAGCTGCGCGGCTTGCATGGGACCCGGGTCGACCCACTGAGCCCGGTCCGCAATCGTCTTCTGCGCGTGTTCATGCGCCTGCTGCAATCGCGCCATCTCCCGGCGAAGCTTGTCCGCGTCTGCCCGCGCCAGCTCAAGCTCATTTTGCTGCGCGCTGTATTCAGTCCACGCCTGCAGAGCCTCGGCAACCGCCGCTGCCGAGCCGTCCACGCAGGTGACGGATTCGAGTTCCGCGAACAGCGCCTGAGCGTCTGTCCTGTGCTGGACGAGCGCCCTCGCGAGGCGGCCTGCGACGGCACTGGCCGCGCGCGGCATGGCGGCGATGGCCGGCGCCTGGAGGGGCAGGCCCCAGCGCCCGGCGAGGTGTTGCATCAGTTCCGCGGGCGCGTGCAGCGCCGACATTACGTTGACAACTTCACAACGCGCCCGATGGCGATGGAAGAAGTGCAAGAGCCGGTGATTGCACGCAATCCAGTTCGTGAGGATTCGGTCGACCGATTCTGCAGTTGCGGCCTGACCCCGCAGCGCCCTCGCGACTGCGAACTCGGGCGACGAGTAGACGAGTACGAAACGCGACTGCGTGTCGAAGTCATGCCAGAAGTCCAGCAGGGGCACAGTGGCAGCATCAGCCCATCCCCACGCGTCTGCGGACATGTTGGCGAGGAAAAGATCGACGGCAAGTTCCCGCCAGAGTTGGCCGAGCACGGCGGGTGCTTCCGCTCCAGACTGAGCATCAATGCCGAGCGTCTTCAGCAGGCGCGCCTGCAGGTCCGTCGCGCTCAGTTGCTCGCGCCGCGAAGGCTGCGCCATTGCCAGCCCCGCGGCCTGCAGGACCTCGTGGACGAGCTCAAACCCCGAACTGACGTGCCCGCAGGTCAGGAGAACTCTCGCCGCAGCGCCCTCCTTGAGACCGGATTCCTCGACGCATGCGCCGGCGCGGCGCGATTCGCGAGGAAGCAGGCTCTGTTCGCCATCGCGACAGGCGCGGTGCGGGCGAACGCGTTGGTTCGAGTTCACGGCGTCGATGGGGTGCAATCCGTCCATGCAGAACTCCAATTCAAGCCGGTTTGGGCGAGTAATCCACACTCGCCTGCAATGTGCGAATGCGGCGCCATTCGCGGAGAAAGCCCGCGTATCGGCCCCGCGTGTGCGCGCGGTGCACACGCGCCACTTCGGCCGCCAGTTGCTCGCAAATATCTTCGACCGTCGGTTTGGCAACGCGGATCGATGCGTCGGGAATCTCTGGGCAAAGCGCGCGCAGATTGCTTGCCGCCTGTCCACCGACGCACACAAAGCACTGCGCGTGCGCGATCGCGGTCTCTCTGGCGAGCGATCGACGGCTGGTGGCCGGGCCGGGCAATCCATCCCAGTCGGCAAGGAGCAGCACTGCGGGCGTCGTCGCCGGCGTGGTCCAGGCGGTCGACACGAACACGTCAGCGCGAAAGTGATCCGCCATTTGCTGGATGAGCAAGGAATCCGCTGCGCAGTCGCGCGCCAGATAGGCCGGAAATGGCAACAGTTCGATGCGCTGCAGTTTCGGGGCGCGGCCGCGATCGAGCAGCAGAACCTGAAGATCGGCACGGTTGGCGAGAGCGCCGAGGAGTTCCCGCCACGGCAGCGACGTGGCGGGCTGCCCCGGCTGGAAAGCAATGCCGTCGACCAGCAAGCGGATCATGCAGCCTGCTCCAGGGGTGAGTGGTACTTGCCGCTGCGCGCAAGCTGGCGCAGCGCGCGGTGCGCATGCAGGTAACGGTCCTGCCGCCCGCCGTCGAGATGGACCGGAAGGCCGGGCAATTGCTCCGCGCAGAAGCGGTCAAACGGCGTGACCAGGTTCTCCGATGTGAGCAAGCGGTCGTACTTCCGGTGGATTGCCTTGGTTTCGGCAAAGCCGCGCGTGCCGGGGCGCGTCGAAAGACCGTTCGGGTTCTGGTAGTAGACGACGTGCGGCTCGTTCATCTTGAAGAAGGTCTTGCCGGCCGCGAGGCAGCGCATCCAGAACTCGTAGTCGCCGGCGGACTGGTAGCTCGTATCGAACAGGCCGAGTTCGTCGTGCAGCCGCCGCCGCCACATCGGCGCGTTGTGCGGCGGGTTGTAGGCCATCAGCGTGTAAGGCGTGACGAGCGGCAACTGCGAGCAGTAGCCGAAGCGCGCCACTTCCTCGAATGTCAGCGTGGGATCGAAGGTGTAGTAGAAATCCTGGTAGACGACGTCGGCGAAGGGCAGGTTGTCGAGCACGCCGGCCTGCAGTTCGAGCGACTCGGCGCTGCGCAGGTCATCGACGTTGGTATTCGTCAGGTATTCGCCTTGCGCCGCCTCCACGCCGATGTTCCACGCGTCATAGACGCCGATGCGGTGGTTGATGCGGATGTAGCGGACGTTCCCGAAACGCGCCAGATAAGGCTTGATGACCTCGTACTCGCCCTCGGGCGAATTCGCGTCGATGATGATCAGCTCGCAGTAATCGCGAAAGCAGGTTTGGACGGTGATGTTCTGCAGGAAGCGCTCGATGAACCGTCCGCCGCGATACATGCTGGCGATGGCAGAGATCAGCCGCCGCGGCGCACGGGTGATCTTGTAGCGGCTCCACGCGGATGTGTCGGCGGGCTCGGCCGCTCTGCCCGCAGCGAACGCCTTTGCTTTCGCCTGCCAATCGGCCAGCGTCACGCGCTCGCCGGTGCCCATCACGTGGAAGTAGAGCCCGTCGTGCGTCGCCTCGTGTCGCTGCTCCGCCGCGGCGGCGGCGACGGATGCGGCGAAAAGCTGCGCCAGCAGATCTCGGCGCGAGGTTCCGCCCTCCAGCTTCAGCTGCCCGTCGCGCAATTCCTCAGGCGCGCAGCCGCGCTGCAGGACGGTTTCGTACGCCAGTTGAACGAAGGCGCCGTCCTGGAGGTTGGGTAACAGCGATCTGCCGGTGTCCGTCGTCACGCTCGCGCGGGCGGCCCGCGCGGCCTCCGGTTTCGGCGGCAGTGGGTTCCGCAGCTGAGCGTCGCCAGCTTCGGTCAGCCGCCGCGTGATGAGCTCGCGCAGCTCGCCGAGTGCGCGCAGCGCCGAAGCGCGCTCCTCCGTGTTCACCGCGACGCCCGCCGCGCGGCGGCGGGCGTGCACGAAACCTGCGGCGGTCTTGAACGCGGACGAGCGGTCCGGGCGGCGCAGAAGCGCGATGTAGTCGCCACCGTCCGTCCAGCCGAATGCGCCGCCCTCGACCATGCGCAGGAGGTCGGCCAGCTCGTCCTGGCGCAGTCCAGGCAGGAGCGAGCCGATGAGCGCAGTGGTCGATTCGATGCCCATGGCGTGACGGTCAGGCGGGTCGACGGACGACGAAGGTGTTGGAGATGAAGGCGTCCGGTTCGCCTGCAGCACTGTCTTCGCGGACTTCCAGCGGGACGCAGCCCGCCTCGGCGATCAGTGCGAACACATGATCCTGCGGCACGCAGTGCATCTCCATGTCGGGCGCGCGCTCGTTCCTGAGCCACGGCTCCAGCTTGAACCTGTAACCGTGCCGGAAGACCGGCAACTGGAAGATGGCGATGCCGGCCGGATTAAGCGAGCGCAGCGCGGCCTTGACAAGCTCGGCGATGATCGGCGGCGGATTGTGCTGAAAGACTATGCGCGAGAAGAAGAAGTCGCAGCCGGCAAGGTCGCCGGGAAACGACGTCGAACAGTCGTGCAGTTCGACGTTCGCAACCTTCAGTTCTGCCGCGCGCGCCTGCGCGAGTCTCAGATGCTCGGCCGAAATGTCGTAGCCGTGCACGCGGGCAAAGCGCCGCGCGAAGCCCATCGTTACCCTGCCGACGCCGCAGCCGTACTCGACGCAGGTCAGCTTGGCCGCGCTGCGGCGATCATGGCGCTGGCGCATCCGTTCGGCCATCTCGGCATCGTCCTCGCCGGACTTCCAGAAGCGGTCGCTCGCCGCCGCGAAGTTCTGCGGCAGGAAGTGCTCGTCCGTGATCACCGAGAAGTGCGGCTTGACTCGTCCCAGGTGCGACCAGGCTGCACGCACCTTGGCCAAGGCGCGCGCAAGCTGATTCTCATCGGCGTGGAGGTCGATTTCCATCGACGGCAGCGCGAGCGGATGGAACTTGTACGAAGGACTGATCGGAGGCGCCGATCCGCCGCCGCGAGGCTGCTGGAATTCGCTCGAGGAGACGAACGCTTCCACCATGCTGCGGAAGTCCCGGTTCGCCATGTGGGCGCGGATCACGTCCTCCGATTCCGGCTCGCGCCGCAGAAGGCTGCGATAGCACCAGACGACCTCGTCCCGGGAGACGCCGATGCGTCCGCCTGCTTTCGGTTGTTCCATTGCTTTCATCGGGCGGCAGGCCGCTCAGGGTCGAGGCAGGGCACGCGCGCGATGGCCCGGGCGCGCGCCGTCGACTGCGAGGCCGCGCAGCCGGTTGCGCGCTTCCTCGGACTGCGCCAGGTCGCCCAGGATGTAGGCGAGGTCGCGCCGCACGGCGAGCTCGCGCGAGTATTCGTTCAACCCTTCCTGATCAACGGCGCGGCCGAGGATGCCGAGGTATGCGGCGCGGATGATCCGGCGCGAGAACATCTTCAGGAATAGACGGAAGAAGAACCGGGCGAACATTCGACTCTCCGGATGAGGCTGTTTACTGCGAGGTGGACTGGCGGGTTCGCGTTGTCGCAACCCGCTCGAGGAATCGGCTCCATTGCGGAAGGATCCGCTCGGGGCGGTAGCGGGCCGCAATGTCGATGCCGCGCCGGCGAAGCACGGCCTGCCGTTGCGCCGCGTCGGGTCCGTAGAGGGTGCTGCGGATCACGCCGGCGAGGCTCTCGGTGGAGTATGGGTTGAAGTAGTCGGCGCCGTCGGCGTAGACCTCGCGGTGCGCGGGAATATCGGAGGCGATGACGACGCCGTTGCTCGCCATTGCCTCGACGCCAGAGAAGTCGAAGCCTTCGCCGACGCTCGGGCAGACGGTGGCCGCCGCGTTGCGGTAAAGCACGCGCAGATCGTCGGCCGGTACAGCGTTGAGCGCAAACAGTTCGCCGCGCTCGATCCAGGGCTTGAATTTCTGCGCGATCTGCGTGTGTCCCCACCCCAACTGGCCGACGACGACCAGCTTCAGCTCCTGATCCGTGTGCGCCTTGATCTCTTCCCAGGCGGCAAGCAGGCAGGCGTGGTTCTTCCGCGGCTCGATGGTGGAGACGACGAGCAGGTAGCGCAGCCCGCCGGCACCTGGCCGCCGACGAAGCAAGGCGTCTTGCTCCCGTGCCGAAAAAGGCGGCGCCAGAGAAAGCTCGCCCGGCGCCTGCCGTTCAGGCTGATACAGCCGCGTGCGGATGATCTGCGGAATGCGGGCCGGAGCCTCCGGCTCAACGAAATAGTGCCCGGACACCATGTTGTGGATCGTGACCGCGCGCGCTTCCACCTCTGGAAACAGTTTGAGCAGATCCTGACGCGTCGCCTCCGACACGCAGGCGAACCAACCGCCGGACTTGACGTTGTCGAGCAGCGCGTAGAAATGCGTCGCTTGGTGCATCGATTTGTCAGCGATCGTGTGCGGCATGAACACCGGCACCGCGTCGTGGTAGCGGACCACCAACGCCGTATCGCGGTGAACCCGCGCCGGATAGGGGGTCTGCGCGATGAACACGTCGATGCCGCGGGTGTCCAGCCGCGGATAGACCGGCGACCGCGATACGTTCAACGTGTACAGGCCCGCCTGGTGCATGGTGCGCCAGGGCACCGTGCAGACCTTGAAGTCGGCGCCGGTCACGAGGGGGTGATCGGCCGCAGGCAGCGACTTCGAGAACAGGCTGCCCCAGATGAAGTCGGCGAAATGGGTCGGGTCGAAGTCCGTCAGCCGCAGCGAACGCAGCCTGGAAAGGCTCGACACCGTGAGGCTGCTCGCGGCCAGCGACTTGCGCGTGGCCGCGATGAACTTCTCGAACAGCGTGATGTTCGCCCTCTCGGCCAGGGACACGATCACGCGCGAATAGCGATTGAGGCGACGCGCCTCGTGCATTCTTCCCCGCGCGCCGGGACGGGTGCCGCGCGCGAGAGCGCGCGTCGAACTCTGGATCATGCCGGCAACCGAAAGGTTGTCGATGGTTCGCAGGCCGCGGAACAGCAGTCGCGTTTCCTGCGGAATTCCGGCGTAACCGTCCAGCGCCGGCCTCATTTCCAGCAGCACGCGCAAGCGCCTGCTGGGCGCAGCGTCGGCGCGGTTCGGCTCAAGCGCAGCGAGCGCGTCAGAGCGTCGAGTAAAACTGGTATCCGGCATCGATGCCCTCGAACTCGCGCAGCTTTCCGTTGTGCAGCACGCACGCCCGCGTGCAGTGCTCCTTGATGATGTGGTTCTCGTGCGACACCATGATCATTGCCCGGTCGCCGCGCTTCTCGAACAGCTCTCGCTGGCACTTCTCGTGGAAGCGGGCGTCGCCGACAGTGATGACCTCGTCGATGAGGAAGCAGTCGAACTCGATCGCCATCGACAGCGCAAACGCGAGGCGGGCACGCATTCCCGACGAATAGGTCTTGACCGGTTCGCGCAGGAAGCGGCCGAGCTCGGAGAATTCCTCGACGAAGTCGATCCGGTCCTCGACGCTGACGCCGTAGGTGCGGCAGATGAAACGCAGGTTGTCCAGGCCAGTGAGCGAACCCTGGAAACCGCCAGCGAAGGCCAGCGGCCACGACACCTTCATCGTCCGGCGGACGGTTCCCCGCGTCGGCTGCTCGACGCCGCTGATCAGGCGGATCAGCGTGGACTTGCCCGAACCGTTGCGGCCGAGGATGCCGAGCTTCTCGCCGGGGGCGATCTTCAGGTCAATCCCGTCGAGCACGGTGATCGGGCCGTGCCTGGTCGCGTACTGCTTGGCGAGGTCGCGGATGACGATCATCGCCTTCATTCCACCACCAGGCCGCGACTGAGGCGGCGTTCCTGCGCCAGCGCGAGCAAGCTGAGCGCGGAACAGACGGCCACCACGTAGCCGACGTCGTAGATCGCGTGCACCTGGCTGCCGAAATACCCCTCGCGCAACATCTCCGTGCAATGAACCATCGGGAAGTAGAGGACGAACTCCCGCGCCGCGGCAGGTAGCCACTCGACCATGAAAAACGCGCCGGACAGCGGAAACGAGATGTACGACAGCGGCGACCACACCTTGTTGACAAGCTCGTAACTCTCGCTGAGCGTGCCAAGCAGCAGCGCCAGCGCGCCACCGAACCAGGCGAGGAGCGCCCAGCCAACGGCGATGTTCAGGATGTTCTCGGGCCAGGTCATCCAGTCGACGGCGATGAAGACCATGGTCAGCACGACGAACGACGTCGTGCCGCCGAGGGCTTCGAGGATGATTCGTGACGCGTAGATGTCCAGTGGCCGCACGTTGCGGTGGTACAGCAGCGACGCGTTCGGCCCGATCGCGCCGATGCAGCGGCCCGGCATGTTCCGCCACAGCAGCACGGTCGAATATCCGGTAACGGCAAAGGCGACGATCGGCAGATTGGAGCCGTGCGTCGAACGGGTCATCGTCCATAGCGCGGTGATGGCCAGCGTGAAGATCATCGGCTCGACGAAAAGCCAGAGGAAACCGATGTTGTGGCGGCCGTAGCGCGTGATCACCTCGCGCATGAGCAGCGCGTGGATGACGCGCAGCTGTATGGCGAACGAACTGAGCAGCGAAGTGGTGGCGTTGATCATCGCGGCGGTCAGTCCTGGTGCTCGCGAACGCCAGCCAGAAGCATGCTCAGAATTCCCCAGGCGACGAGGCCGAGCACGAAGGTGGTGACGACGGCACGGATGCGGCGCGGTTCGACCGCGACGTCGGGCTTGCTCGGTTGCACGATGCGCTCCAGATAAAGCTGCTTGCGCTGCGCTTCGTTGCGTGCCTGCTCGAGCAGGGTGAGCGCGCCGGCGAGCTGCCGCTCGGCGAATTCGCGTTCCAGTGCCAGCCGCTGGAAGTCGGCGGCCTTGGTGGCGAGCGAGGAGTCGCCGCCGGCCACCTTGGCCAGTTCCTTGCCCATCTCAGCTTCGAGGGTGGAAACGCGCAGCTTTAGCGACGTCAGCTGCGGGTTGTCGGGCGTGAAGGCGCGCAGTTGCGCGAGCTGCGTCTTGCTGGCGATCAGTTCGTCCTGCAGCTTGGAGACCTGTTGCAGCTGCAGCATCGTCTGCCGTTCGGGATCGATCACCGTGCGCTCGCTGCGGAAGCGCGACACCGAAAGCGCGGCGTCCTTGGCCCGTTGCTCGGCCGAGGCGACTTCCGCGGCGGCAAAGCGGATCATGTCCTGCCGCGCACGCTCGTTCAGCTGGTTGACCAGTCGCTCGGCCGCCTCGAGCAGCATCATGTTGATGCGCTGCGCGTGGTCGGGGTCGAACGCTTCGACCCGCAGCGTCGAGATCGACGACAGCGAATCGAGGCTGATGTTGATCCGCCGCTGATAGTAGCGATGCAGCGCCTCGAAGCTGTCGTCGAAGTCGAGCCCGGGAAAGCGGCTGAAGCGGTCGATCTGCTCGCTGGAGTAGGCGGCGCGCAGGCCGAGCGCGGTGTCGACCTTCTGCAGCGCGTCGCGCGAGAGAATGAAATCGTGAACCGTGTAGACGTCGTCGGTGGCGCGCGTGAAGCCGGAGATGCCGCTGCTCTGCAGCAGCGCGCCGAGTCCGGCGCTGGCCTGGCGCTGCGGCGCGCGCACGATGAAGCGCGACTCCGAGATGTAAACGTCGGTGGCAACGAGGCCGAAGTAAGTGGCCGCGATCAGTGTCGGCACGATCACGATCGCGACGAAGAGTCGATTCTTCTTCGCTGCCGTGAGGAGGCCCTGCCATCGATTGCGCGCTGCGGACTGCGTCACTGATCACTTACTCCGTGTTGCTCTTTGCGTCGAAGTCGCGAGGAATGTTAGCGATGACTTCGCTTCTGGCCCCTCGTGCATCAGTCCTAATCCGCTGTCGGCGATTCGGATGATCAGCCGCGGTTTCTACGCAGCGCGATGAGCGTCCGATTTTGGTTGCGCGATGCAGCGGCGGCGTGCGCTTGAGCACGGACAGGGCGTGGATTTCAGGCGTGTGCGCCATCCGCGAGCGCGGCGCGAGTGCAGGAAGAACCGCGAGTCAAGCAGCGAGGCGTCGAGGTCGAGGGCACGCTTCGCACGGCTCGTGGCGCCGTGACGTGCATCGACGTCCGATGTGCGCCTGTCGACCCGGCAGTTGTTGCGTGGGCCGACGCGGGCGAGGGAAGGACTCAGAACGTGTACTTCAGCCCGGCCGTCAGCCGTTTCGGCCGACCGCCACGCAACTGCGCCCCGTAGGAGACGTCGACGAAAAGCAGGCTGGCGATCGCCGGGTAGCGCAGTCCCGTCTTCCACCACGGGGCGCTGCGGTCATCGCCGAAGACTTCGGCCATCAGGTCGTAGCGGCCGATGCCGGTGCGCTCGATCGCGGCCGACCAGACGGTGCGGTTGATCCGCTGAGTCTCGTTGCGCGCCCAGAAGCTCTCCAACTCGCACTCGCCGCGGTCGAGAATATCCGCGTCTTCGGTCTGCAACGGCCGGCCGGCGAGCGCGGGTCCGCCGGCGCCGGCCAGCGCGGCGGCGACAAGCAGGCGGGCTGCGACGTGGCGAACGATGACCGGCAAGTCCTTGTGGTGCCGGCCGCGCGGCCGCGGCAGCAGTTGCACTTGCGGCGCCCGGGTCACTGTGAATGCCGGATGCAGATCTTGCCGAAGTGCGCGCCGCGCTTGAGCGTTTTCATGGCTTCCCTCAACTGCTCGAAGGCGAACACCTTGTCCACCACCGGCACGATGCGGTGCTGCTCGATCGCGCGCATCATCGCCTCGAAGCCGTCGCGCGAGCCGACGGTGATGCCCTGCAGCCGCACCTGCCGCGTGACGACATGGCCGAGCGGCGCCGACAGCGCCGACCCGGAAAGCACGCCGATCATCGAGATCGTGCCGCCCGGGCGGATGGCGCGCAGCGACTGCGGCAGCGTCTTTTCGCCGCCCAGTTCGACGATGTGGTCGTAGCCGCGGCCGGAGGTGATCTCGCGCGAAGCCTTCGACCATTCGGGCGTGGTCGTGTAGTTGATGCCGGCATCCGCCCCGAGCGCTTTCGTCCTGGCGAGTTTCTCGTCGCTGGAGGAGATCACCGTGACGTGGCAGCCGAGCAGTTTGGCAAAGGTCAGCGCGAACAGCGCCACGCCGCCGGTGCCCTGCACCAGCACGCGCGAGCCGGGTGCGAGGCTGTCGTAGGTGACGATCGCGCTCCACGCCGTGAGCGCGGCGCAGGGCAGGGTGGCGGCCTGCTCGTCGGTGAGATGAGGCGCGACCTTGACCACGCCTTCGGCCGGCAGGCACATCAGTTCGGCCATCGTGCCGTCGACGGGGCCGCCGAGCGTGCGCGTCAGCCGCTCGAGGTCTGGCGCGCCGCCGATCCACGACTGGTGAAAGCAGGGGCAGACGCGGTCACCGGCCCTGACCCGCGTCACCCCGCTGCCGACCTCGAGGACTTCGCCCACGCCGTCGGAAAGCGGAATCAACGGCAGGTTTCCGGTGAAGGCCCCATAGCCGCGGTTGGGTACGACGAGATCGCGGTAGTTCAGCGACGCCGCCTTCATCCGCAGCAGCACCTCGCCCGGGCCCGGCGTCGGGTCGGGACGGGTGCCGAGCTGCAGATGGTCGAACCCCCAGTCGCCGCGGATCTCGAAGACTCTCATCGGTTTTCTCCTCGCAATAGGGGCGCGATCGGCACGCCGGACAATTGCACCAGTTCGTCGAAAGGCAGGCCGTCGATCACCTCGACTGCTCGCAGTCCCTCCGCCGTCACGTCGATCACTGCCAGGTCGGTGTAGACGCGGCTAACGCAATTCAGGCCGGTCAGCGGATAGCTGCACTGCTCGACCAGTTTGCTTTCGCCGCGCTTGGTCAGGTGCTCCATCATCACGAAAGTCTGCTTGGCGCCGATGGCCAGATCCATCGCGCCGCCGACGGCCGGAATCGCGCCCCACTCGCCTGTATGCCAGTTGGCGAGATCGCCGCGCACCGAAACCTGGAAGGCGCCGAGCACGCAGATGTCGAGGTGTCCGCCGCGCATCATGGCGAAGCTGTCGGCGTGGTGGAAGTAGCAGCCACCCGGCAGCAGCGTCACCGGCGACTTGCCGGCATTGATCAGGTCGTAGTCTTCCCCGCCTGCCGGCGGCGCCGGGCCCATGCCGAGGACGCCGTTTTCGCTGTGCAGGATCACCTCGCGGTCGCGCGGCAGGAAATTCGCCACCTGGGTCGGCAGGCCGATGCCAAGGTTGACCACCGCGCCTGGCGGAATGTCGCGCGCCACGCGCGCGGCCATCTGCTCGCGGCTCCACTTCCTCATCGCGCCTGCCTCATACTGGCCGCACGCCGACCGGCCGCGTCGGCACGCGCGCGATCGGCACCACGCGCCTGACGAACAGCCCGGGCGTCACGATCGCTTCCGGATCGAGGCCGCCGAGTTCGACCACCTCGTGCACCGTGGCCACCGTCGTCTTCGCCGCCGTGGCCATGATCGGGCCGAAGTTCCTTGCCGTCTTGCGGTAGACGAGGTTGCCCCAGCGGTCGCCGCGCTCGGCCTTGATCAAGGCGAAGTCGGCGTGGATCGGATACTCGAGCACGTAGCCGCGGCCGTCGATGATGCGCGTTTCCTTGCCGCGGGCCAGTTCAGTGCCGTAGCCGGTCGGCGTATAGAACGCCCCGATGCCGGCACCCGCGGCGCGGATGCGCTCGGCCAGGTTGCCCTGCGGCACCAGTTCGAGCTCGATCTCGCCGGCACGATACAGGCCATCGAAGATGTACGAGTCGATCTGGCGCGGAAACGAGCAGATGATCTTGCGCACGCGGCGCGCCTGCAGCAACGCGGCCAGCCCGGTGTCGCCGTTGCCGGCGTTGTTGTTGACGATTGTCAGATCGCGAGCGCCCTGCGCGATCAGCCCGTCGATCAGTTCCGACGGCAGTCCGGCGCTGCCGAAACCGCCGAGCAGGATCGTGGCGCCGTCGGGCACGTCGGCCAGCGCGTCAGCAATCGATGAAACGATCTTGTTGATCATCGGCCCGACGGGGCAGCAGCAAGGGCAGGGACGGTGGGCACAGCGCGATGATGCCCGCGCGGCGCAAAATCGCAACTCCGATGCCCGCGCGGCCCGGCCGACGAGCGTCGCGCCCGGGCTGGCGCCGTTTCACATCCTGCCGCCCACTTTGCGCTCGCGGCGACATGGCAGCCTGTCCGGCGCGGGTATCGCGGCTGCCCTGACCATGGCGCCGCGCTGCCGGCCGGGCCTTCGGTGGGGCCTGGTCTTGGCGGCGGCTCGATCGCCCCGCGGGTCGATGAGTTCTTCCCCGAGGCGGCCGAGCGTGTCACGCGTGTCATCGACAGTTCCTCGACATGACAGCAGAATCGCCGCGGCAAAATTCGCCGTGGGCAGTTGCCGGAAGTCGATGTTGACGCCGCTCAATCGCGCCCCGGTCGCTGCACGCAAGCTGTTCCCGGGATGCACTCTCGCCAACAACGATGAAGAACCTGATCGATGCCCGCCTGCGCGCCATCTGCGCGCGTTCGACGCGCCCGTTGCGCGTGCTCTATGCCGACGGAACGGAACTGCGCCATCGGCCCGAGGCCTCGCCGCAGTTCACCCTGCGTTTCAAGACCTCTGCGGCGCAGGTTCGCACGGTACTGAACGGCCACATCGGCCTGCTCGAAAGCTACTTCGATGGCGAGGTCGACGTCGACGGCGATCTGGCGGCGCTGTTCGCCCTCGGCCTGGAAGCCGGTTTCTCGAAGCCGGCGCCGCTGGTGCGGCTGCGCAACCGCTGGCACGAGTTCACGCGCAACAATGCCGATCGCGGCCGGGCCAAGGACAACGCCCGCTTCCATTACGGCCTGGGCACCGAGTTCTACCGCCGGTGGCTCGACCGCGCGCTGATGATGTACACCTGCGCCTACTGGTCCGAGGGCACGGCCACGGTCGAGCAGGCGCAGGTCAACAAGGTCGAGCACGTCTGCCGCAAGGTGCTGCTTTCCCCCGGCGAATCGGTGATCGACATTGGCTGCGGCTTCGGCGGCTTCATGTTCCACGCCGCCCGGCACCACGGCGCCCGCGTCACCGGACTGAACGCCACGACCGAGCAGGTCGACTGGCTGCGCGAGGAGATCGGCCGCTGCGGACTGCGTGGCCAGCTCGACGTGCGCGAGGCGGATTTCCGCGACGTCGACCGGCAGTACGACAAGGTGGTGTCGATCGGCGTGCTCGAGCACGCCGGCCGCGACCAGATCGACGAGGTGGTCAAGGCGCACGCGGACTTCCTGAAGCCGGGCGGGCTCGGCATGCTGCACTTCATCGGCCACGTCGGCCAGTATCCGACCGAGTTCTTCATCCGCCGGCATGTCTTCCCGGGCGGCTGGATCCCGAGCCTGACCGAAACGCTCGACGCCATGGACCGCTATGGGCTCGAGATCCTCGACATCGAGAACCTGCGCCGCCATTACGTGCTGACGCTGGAAGCGTGGGCCGAACGCTTCGACGCGCACTGGGACGAGATCCGCAGCCTCGATGCGCGCCGCTTCGACGAGCGTTTCCGCCGCATCTGGCGCACCTACCTCATCGGCTGCGCCGAGATGTTCCGCGCCGGCAACGGCATCACCGGTCTGTTCCAGATCACCTTCGGCAAGGGCCGGCGCACGCCGCAGACGTATCCGATGAGCCGGGCGTTCCTGTACGAGAAGGCTTCGGTCGCCGTGCCTTCGGCGCGGGCGGCCGCGCCGGCGAAGGAGAAAGCAGGCGCCGCCGATTGAAGATCGGCGGCTGCGCGCCGCCTAGGCCGCTTCGAACGCTCGCACCGCGCGCATCACGCGCTCGGCGCCGTCCAGTCCGCCGGCAGCGCCTGCACGATGCGCTCGAACGCTTGTGCCCACATGGCGGTCGAGACTACCCGCGCCTGTGCGTCCGGGCAAGCGCGCAGCGGCTATCCTTCGCCGGCCTTTGCTCAACAGGAAGCTTGCTGATGGACGACGTCTCGTCGCAGGCGACGATCGATCACCGCGCCCGTGTGCGGCGGCTGCAGGCGGAGTTCGCTCGGGCGCACGCGGTGCAACTGGGCAAGCGCACGTCGAACCTGTTTCGCGATCGCGCAGCGGCGGCGCGGCACCGTCTTGATGTCGGTGATTTCGACCATGTGCTGGCCGCCGATGCGCAGCGCGGCTGGGTCGACGCCGAAGGCATGGTGCCGTACGACGCGCTGGCCGACGCCTGTCTGGCGGCCGGCGTCATGCCGGCGGTCGTGCCGCAGCTGAAATCGATCACGCTCGGCGGCGCCGTGGCCGGTGTCGGCATCGAGGCCACCTCCTTCCGGCACGGGCTGGTGCACGAAACGGTGCTCGAACTCGACGTGCTTACCGGCACCGGCGAGATCGTCAGCGCGCGGCCGGACAATGAGCACGCCGATCTGTTCTATGGCTTCGCCAACTCCTACGGCACGCTCGGCTACGCGCTGCGCGTGCGCACCGCGACGCTGCCGGTCAAGCCATACGTCGCCGTCGAGCATCGGCGTTTCGGCGACGCGGACGGATTCTTCGCCGCGCTTGCCGACGCCTGCGCCGGCGACGCCGATTTCGTCGATGGCGTCGTCTTCGACGCCGGCACGCTGGTGCTGAACGTGGCGCGCTTCGCCGGGCAGGCGCCGCAGGTCTCCGACTACACGTTCGAGAACATCTACTACCGCTCGCTGCTCGAGCGCGGGCTCGACCACCTGACCGTGCGCGACTACCTGTGGCGCTGGGACACCGACTGGTTCTGGTGCTCGAAGAACCTCGGCGCGCAGCAGCCGCTGCTGCGCCGCCTGTACGGCCGCGGCCGGCTGAACTCGCGCACCTACACGCGGCTGATGCGGTTGAACAGCCGGCTCGGGCTGACGCGCACGCTCGACCGGTTTTCCGGCTGGCATCGCGAGTCGGTGATCCAGGACGTCGACCTGCCGATCGAACATGCGGCGGAGTTTCTCGCTTTCCTGTTGCGCGAAATCGGCATCCTGCCGATCTGGACCTGCCCGATCGGCGCGACACCTCGGGCAGCGCAATTTCCGCTGTTTCCGCGCCGTGCCGCGCTGTACGTGAATTTCGGCTTCTGGGACGTGGTGCGCCGGCGCGAAAAGTACCCGCCGGGGCATTTCAACCGCCTGATCGAGCGCGAAGTGGCCCGGCTCGGCGGCATCAAGTCGCTGTATTCGGACAGCTATTACCCGCGCGACGAGTTCGACAAGGCCTTCGGCGGCGCGGCGTACGCGAAGCTGAAGGCGCGTTACGACCCCGAGGGCCGGCTCGGCAACCTCTACGACAAGTGCGTACTGCGTCGTTGATCGCGGCGCGCCGGCATTGGCCGAAGGAGGTAGCTGGCGGCCGGCGCTGACGCAGGTCAAGCGCGGGCAAGATGCATTCAGCAGGATGCGGCTGTCCTGTCGATCGAATGCCGCGCCCGGGCGCGGCAGTGGAAATACCCGATGGCCTACCTGCTGCTCGTTCTTCCCGGCCTGGCGTCAGTGCTGCTGGCTGCGCACTTCTATCGGGCCGGCCAGCTTGCGCTGGCGATCATTGCCCTGGCGCTGGTCGTGCTTCTGGCCGTTCCGCGCGCCTGGGCCGCGCGCACGCTGCAGGTGGCGCTGGTCCTCGGCGCCGTCGAATGGCTGCGCACGCTGGCCTCGTTCGCCGCCGTGCGCGTGTCTTTCGGCCAGCCCTACCTGCGCATGGCGCTGATCCTTGGCGCGGTCGCCGCATTCACGCTGCTGGCGGCCTGGGTGTTCCGTCATCGTCGGCTACGCGCGCGGTTCCGCCTGACATAAATCGCGCCTCATCGGCCGTGTCCGGTCCTGCCGTCGAGACGGTACCTGGCCCCGCATGGGGGCACCTCGGTTGACGGCCATCAACCTTGCGTGGTCGCGGACCGCTTTACTTCGTTCATCCGTCATCGGTCGCAGCGGGGCCGGGGGTCGCCGGGGCGCACCCGGATCGCGCGAACCGGTGAAGGGTTAAGCTGCGCGCGGCCGCGCAGAACGGCCGAACTACAGCAAGAATGGCACATTGCCGGCGCCACGAGGCGCCGCCCGCCAGAGGTTGATGACCGGATCGTTTTCCGGTCGGCGCCGCGGAGGGAGGATGACCGCCATCATCGAAAAGCCTGCCGAAGCGGCGACGAGCACGCAGGAACGCGGCCGAGAGCACAGCGCCCGGCTGCTGGCACGCATTCCTTCGACCTGGGTGCGCAATTCGATGGCGATCGTGCTGGCGGGCGGCCGCGGCACGCGGCTGGCGCAGTTGACGCACTGGCGGGCCAAGCCGGCGGTGTCCTTCGGCGGCAGCTACCGCATCATCGACTTCGCCCTGTCGAACTGCGTCAACTCCGGACTGCGGCGCATCGGCGTCTGCACCCAGTACAAGGCGCAGAGCCTGATCGGGCACATCCGCCGGGCGTGGAGCTTCCTCGATGGCCGCTTCGACGAATTCGTCGAACTGCTGCCGGCGCAGCAGCGTCTCGAGCCGGTCTGGTACCGCGGCACCGCCGACGCCGTCTACCAGAACCTCGATCTGCTGATGCGGCACGGGCCGCAGTACGTGGCCGTGCTGGCCGGCGATCATGTCTACAAGATGGACTACCAGGCGATGCTCGCCGAGCACGTCGACAGCGGCGCCGAGGTCAGCGTCGCCTGCATCGAGGTGCCGCTGGCCGAAGCCTCGGCCTTCGGCGTCGTCGAGGTCGATCGCGATGGCTGGATCGTCCGCTTCGACGAGAAGCCGGCGCAGCCGCGGCCGATGCCCGGACGCACCGATGCCGTGCTGGTCAGCATGGGCATCTATGTCTTTGACGCCGGGCTGCTGTATTCGTCGCTGTCGCGCGACGCGGCGGCATCGGGTTCACGGCACGACTTCGGCCGCGACGTGATTCCGGCGCTGGTGGCCGAAGGCCGGCGCGTGCACGCGCACAACTTCCGCAACAGTTGCGTGAACATGGCCCGCGGCCGGCCGTACTGGCGCGACGTCGGCACGGTCGACGCCTTCTGGCAGGCCAATCTCGAGTTGACGCAGGTGGTGCCCGACCTGAACCTGTACGACCGCGAGTGGCCGATCTGGACCTATCAGGAACAGACGCCGCCGGCGAAGTTCGTCTTCGACGACGACGACCGGCGCGGCATGGCGCCGGATTCGCTGGTCGCCAGCGGCTGCATCGTCAGCGGCGCCCTCGTGCGCCGCTCGCTGCTGTCGTCGAACGTCCGCGTCGACGATGCGGCGCTGGTGGAGGAGTCGGTGCTGCTGCCGAACGTCCAGGTGGGCGCGGGTGCGGTGCTGCGCCGCGTGGTGGTCGACAAGTACTGCCGCATTCCGCCCGGATGTGTCGTCGGCGTCGATCGCAACGAGGACCGCCGCCGCTTTCACGTGACCGACAAGGGCGTGACGCTGATCACGCCCGAGATGCTCGGCCAGTACCTGCACGCGCTGCCCTGATCCGGATCGCGCACTGTGCCGGGGCGCTCCCGCACAGCGTCGGCGGGGCCGAAGAGCGCGGCTTTGTGCGAGGCCGTCAGTTCACCGCTTTCCAGCTGCCGTCGGCCTGGCGGCAGGCCGTGCCGTGCACCGTGTCCTGCTTGCCGCCGATCACCGCATCGACCGTGTACTCGCGGCAGGGCTGCCCGCCGGAGGCCACGGTCTTCGTCGGCGTCACCGTGTATTGGTGGCCGGTGTCCGGATTGCGCCATTGCGTCGGCCTTCCCGTCGGGCTGCTTTCGAGCACCTGGGCCGTGCGGCGGCGATCGTTCTCGTCCATCGATCGGCCGACGGCGCTGCCGATCGCGGCGCCGGCAATGGCGCCGATGATGGTCGCCGTCGTGCGGCCGCTGCCGCCGCCGACCTGCGAACCGAGCACGCCGCCGAGGACTCCGCCGACGACCATGCCGGTGTGCTCCTGCGTCGGTGGCGTGGCGCAGGCGGCGAGGGCAAGCGTCGCCGCCGCGGCGGTGGTGCGCATCCACATGATCTTCATCGTCCTGGACTCCGGTCACTGGACAGGCGCAGGGCGCTCTCGCCCTGCATCACGGTGGATTCGACCGCATTGCGGCGCATTGGTGCCCGCCGCGTCGCGATCGAGGTCAGCGTGGCGCAGGCCGGTGTGCGTCACAGTAATCGAGCAGCTTGCGCAGCGTGGTCAGCCGCGCGACATCGGCATCGGGGATCTCGATGCCGGTGCGCTCTTTCAGCGCGACGAGGAAATTGAGCCAGTCGGCCGAGTCGAGATCGACCTGGTCGCGCAGCGGCTTGTCCGGGGCGATCGATTCCGGCTCGATCTCCGGCGCGATCGACGTCAGCGCATCGAGCACGGCCTTCTGCAGTGGTTCGGAGTTCATTGCCTGGCCTCCTGGGGCACGATTCGGTCGAGATCCTCGGGCGCCTGCAGCGCCTCGCCGATGGCGGCGAGAAAGCGGCCGCCGCGATGGCCGTCGCCGGCGCGATGGTCGGCGGCGAGGCTGGCCGTGACCACCGGCGCCGCGCGCAGCGCGCCGTCGATGGCCCACGGCCGCTCGGCGATGCGACCGAAACCGACCAGCGCCACCTGCGGCGGGTAGATGACGCCGAGCACGCTGGCCACGCCCTGATCGCCGAGGTTGGTCACCGTGATCGTCGCGTCCGAAAGTTCCGAACTGCGAAGCTGGCCGGCGCGCGTGCGGCGCACGAGGTCGAGCAGGGCGCGGGTCAGCGTGCCGATGTCCATCGACGGCACGTCATGCAGCGCCGGTGCCACGAGGCCGCCTTCGCGCAGCGAGATCGCCACGCCGAGATGCACGCCCGCACCGGGAGCAAAGGCGCCATCGCGCCAGTAACCGTTGAAGTCCGGGTAACGCTGCAGCGCCACCGCCACCGCCTTCAGCTGCAGCGCTGCCATCAGCAACCGGTCGGCCACGCCGCGTTGCGCGTTCTTCTGCGCCAGCCAGGCGCTGGCTGCGATCAGCGGCACTTCCTCGGTCAGGTAGTAATGCGGGATCTCGCGCTTGGAGCGCGCCATCGCCGCGGCGATCACGGCACGCATCTGCTGCGCCCGTGACGTCGGGGCCGCCGGCGCTTTCCCGGCGATTGGTGGCGCAGCCGGCGGTGGCGCGCGGCCGGGCATCGCCGCCGCTTCCACGTCAGCCAGCGTGACCTCGCCCTGTGGGCCGCTGCCTGCGATGCGCGCGGGATCGAGCGACAGCGCCTGCGCCCGTCGACGTGCGGCCGGCGAGATCCGCCTGCGCTCGGCGGCCGCAGGCGCCGCAGGTGCCTCGGCAGGCGCCTGCGGCACTTTGGGCGCCGGCACCGCGACAGGCGCTGCCGGTTCGCGCAATGCAGCCAGCTGTCGCTCCACGGCCTCGATCGTCTCGCCGGGTTCGCGCAGCACGGCCATCGGCGTGCCGACGGGGATCGTCGTCCCGGGCTCAACGAGCAGTCGCTGCACCGTGCCGTCGTGCCAGCACTCGACGTCGATCGCCGCCTTTGCCGTATCGACGACGCAGACGACCTGGCCCTTCTTCACCGCATCGCCGGGCTCGACCCGCCACTCGAGCAGCTTGCCCTCGTCCATGTCGGCACCGAGCGACGGCAGGCGGAATTCGATCATCGTGAACGGCCGCTATGCCTTGCCGCAGGCCGCCCGCACCGCGGCGGCGATCTTCGGCGGCATCGGCAGTGCCGCCTCTTCCATGTGCTTGGCGTAGGGGATCGGTACCTCCTCGGTGCATACACGCGCCGGCGGCGAATCCAATTCGTAGAAGGCCCGCTCGGCCACACCGGCCATGATCTCGGCGGCGAGGCTGCACGTGCGCCAGCCTTCGTCGACGACGACGATGCGGTGCGTCTTCGCCACCGAGGCGACGATCGTGTCCCAGTCCAGCGGCCGCAGCACGCGCAGGTCGATCACCTCGGCCTCGATGCCGTCTCGCGCCAGTTCATCGGCCGCCGCCAGCACGCGCGGCAGGCTGCCGCCGTAGGTGACGACGGTCGCGTCGCTGCCGGCCCGGCGCACGGCGGCGTGCGCGATATCGACTGCCGGCGGCGGCTCGGCGATCTCGCCCTCGAGGTTATAAAGCTGCGCGTGCTCGAAAATCACCACCGGGTCGGGATCCTGCAACGCCGGCCAGAGCATGCCGCGCGCGTCCTCGATCGTCGCCGGCGCCAGCACCTTGATGCCCGGGACGTGCGCATACCAGACCTCGAGGCTGTGCGAGTGCTGCGCCGCCAGCTGCCGGCCGGCGCCGGTGGCCATGCGGATGACGATCGGCACCGAGAACTGGCCGCCCGACATGTGCCGCAGCGTGGCCGCGGTGTTGACGATCTGGTCGAGCGCCAGCAGCGAAAAGTTCACTGTCATCACCTCGACGATCGGGCGCAGCCCGCCGAGCGCGGCGCCGATGCCTGTGCCGACGAACGCCAGTTCCGACAGCGGCGTGTCGCGGATGCGCTCGTCGCCGAACTCGGCCAGCAGACCCTTGCTCACCGCATAGGCGCCGCCGTAGCGGCCGACGTCCTCGCCCATCAGCAGGACGCGCGAATCGCGCGCGAGCGCCGCGCGGTGCGCTTCGCGCAGCGCCTCGCGGTAGCTGGTGTGGCGCGCCGTGCCCATGCCGTCAGCCCTGCGGCCCGCTGCTGATACCGCTGGCGGCGAGAAACTCGTCGACGAAGCGGGCCACATCGAGCCAGTCCGTGTACTCGAAGTCGCGCGAGGTATCGACGTCGCCGCCTTCCTTCTTCGCGATCGACTTCATCAGCATTCGCTTGAGCCAGTCGTACTTCGTGTACAGCAGGGCGCCGGCGAAGCAGCGCACGAGGGCCGCCTCCAGCCCCGTGTCGTCGACGAACTTCTGCGCCAGGCGCCGCGCTTCGGCGGCCTCGTCGGCATCGTGCGAGGCCAGCGCCAGGCTGACCGAGAAGAATGCGCGCGGCAGCCGGCGCAGCCAGGAAAGGTTGTCCTTGACGAAGTGCGCCAGCGAACTCTGGTGCTGCCCGTGGTGCAGCGAGCCGCCGACGATGACGCCGTCGCAGTCAGGCTGCAGCACCTTGGCTTCGGCCGATGCGGCATCGACCACCCTGGCCTCGTACCCCCTGAGGCGCAGCCGCTCGCCGATGAACTCGGCGATCTTGCGCGTGTGTCCTTCGGTGGTGCCGTAGACGACGAGAATCCGGCTCATCGTCATGCTCCCTGCGCTTGCGCTGGCGTCATCACGTCGCGCCCGAGGTCCTCGACCGGCTCCCAGTGTCCGGCCTCGGCGAAGCGCGCTGCGGTGTCGACCTCGGCCACCGCGTCGCGGTCGATCGCCTGGAAGTCTTCTTCGCTCATCATGCCGGCGGCCTTCAGCCGGTCGGTGAAGGTGTGGATCGGGCCGTGCGCCTTCCAGCGCTCGACCTCCGCCTTGTCGCGATACAACTCGGCGTCGAACATCGAATGGGCGCGGAAACGGTAGGTATGCAGTTCGAGGAAAAATGGCGCCTGCGATGCGCGCACCCGCTCGACCGCTTCTGTTGCCGCTTCGAACACCGCCAGCACGTTCATGCCGTTGATGTGCGCCGTCGGAATGCCATAGCTGGCGGCCTTGACCGTCAAGTCGATCTGCGCCTCGGAACGCGCCAGCGCGGTGCCCATCGCGTAAAGGTTGTTCTCGCAGATGAACAGCACCGGCACGCGCCACAACGCCGCCAGGTTCAGCGATTCGTGGAAGGCGCCTTCGGCGACCGCCCCCTCGCCGAAGAAGCACGCCGTCACGCAGCCCGGCCGGGACAGCAGCTTGTCGGCGAGCGCCAGCCCGACCGCCAGCGGCAGGCCGCCGCCGACGATGGCGTTGCCGCCGAAAAAGCGCGTGCCGGCGTCGAACAGGTGCATCGAGCCGCCGCGGCCGCGCGAGCAGCCTTCGACCTTGCCGTACATCTCGGCCATGATCGCGTCCATGCGCACGCCGCGCAGCAGCGCCTGCCCGTGCTCACGGTAGGTGGCCACGACATTGTCTTCGGACTTCAACGCCGGCATCACGCCGGCGGCCACCGCCTCTTCGCCGATGTACAGATGCAGGAAGCCGCGGATCCTGCCTTCGCCGTAAAGCTCGGCGCAGCGTTCCTCCAGCCGGCGGATGCGCACCATGTCGCGCAAGCGCGCGAGGCAGAACTCGCGCGGGTATCGGCTGACGTCGGTGCTGAACCGTGAAAGCTCGGCGGCGCGCTGCTCGGGTTGCATCGTCGTTCACGGCCGCGGATAGCCGACCGACTGCGCCAGTGTGATGAACTGGTCTGACCGCAGCGCGGCAGCCTCGGCGAACCGTTCGCGGTCGACCATGGCGAACACGACGCTCGCCAGGCCCTCGGAAGCGCAGAACAGGTAGACGTTCTGCGCGATGAAGCCGGTATCGGCGGCGGCGTAGGTGCGCCTCGATTGCCCGTCGGCGCCGCGCATGCGCTGCCCGTCGGCGACGTACACCAGCGTCACCGGCGCCTCGCGCGAATGCGGCTGGCTGCCGATCCGCACCCGAAGGTCGCCGGAGGCGACGCGCTTCAGGCCGTGCGCAGCGGCGTCGTAGACGAACACGCCCTCCGGCAGCGCAACGTAGACGTCAATCTCCTGCCAGTTGCGGGCCGAAGGCGCCGTGCGGTGTCCGTCGGGACGGTTGATGCCGAATGCCGCCCACAGCAGGTTCGACAGCACCTGCGGCGGCAGCGGCTGCGCGGCGAAGCTGCGTGTCGTGTGCCGCTCCTTCAGCGCCTGCATCAGCGGCTTGCCGCCTTCGGTCTGCGCTGCCGGCAAGCGCAGGTCGACCGTCTGCGAGGCCACCGTGGCGATGGCCAGCAGCGCGGCCACCAGCGCCGCCTTCAGCGCGATGTCGCGCAGCCGCGCCAGCCGGTGTCTGAGCGTCGGTGTCATCGATTTTCTCCGTCGGGCTCAGGCCGGCGCGTGCGCGGCCGGCATGTGGCGCCGTGACGGAGCAAGACGCCGTTCGCGCCCATGCAGCCGCTGCACGAACGCGTCGAGCGCCTTGCCGTGCGGCGAGTCGATTTCGCTGTCGCGCAACGCCAGCGTCGCTACCGGCACGCGGCGGGCGAGTTCGCCCATCGCGGCGAAGACGCGCTGCGCGCCCGAGCCGCCCATGGTGCAGAAGAACGCCACACGATGCTTTGGCCGGTGCCGCTCGAGCCAGCTGCGCACCGGGCTCGACAGGCTCCAGAACCACACCGGCGTACCGACGATGACCAGCTCATAGGCTGACGGGTCGTGCTGCCCCGGGCGCAGCGCCGGCGTCAGCCCGGCCATCGCTTCGATCGCGCACATCGCATAGCCGAGCGCGCCGCCCATGGGCTGCACGATGCGGATTTCCTCGAGGTCCGCATCCATGCGCCGGGCCAGCGCCTGCGCCACCCGTCGCGTGTAGCCGGTGCGGGAATGAAACACGATCAGTGTTTTCTTCATGATGTCCTCCGCATGGCCGGCTACCGGTCGGCCTCGAGCGTCGAGGTATCGCCCTCGGGCAGGCCGAGTTCGCGCGCCTTCAGCAGACGGCGCATGATCTTGCCGCTGCGTGTGCGCGGCAGCCGGGCCGTGAAGTCGATTTCCCGCGGCGCCACCGCGGGTCCGAGGCGCTTGCGTGCGTGACCGAGCAGTTCACGGCGCAGATCGTCGCTGGCGGCAAAGCCGGTCTTCAGCGAAACGAAGGCCTTGACGACTTCGCCGAGCACCGGATCCGGCTTGCCGATCACGCCTGCTTCGGCCACCGCCGGGTGCTCCATTAGCGCGCTTTCGACCTCGAACGGGCCGATCAGGTGTCCGGCGGACTTGATGACGTCGTCGGCGCGGCCGACGAACCAGTAGTAGCCGTCGGCATCGCGTTTGACCAGGTCGCCGGTCAGATAGAGATTCCCGACGAAGCACCTGCGATAGCGTTCCTCATCGTTCAGGTAGCCGCGGAACATCGACGGCCAGCCCGCGCGCAGCGCCAGTTCGCCTTCGGTGTCGGGCGTGTCGATGAGGGTGACGCCGCCATCGCGGCGCTGCACGACGAAGGCCTCGACACCGGGCAGCGGCTGGCCCATCGATCCGGGCTTGATGTCCTGCGCCACGGTGTTGGCGATCATGATGCCGCCGGTCTCGGTCTGCCACCAGTTGTCGTGGATCGGCAGCCCGAAGACATCGTTGCCCCACCACACGGCCTGCGGATTCAGCGGCTCGCCGACACTGGCGATGAAACGCAGCTTGGCGAAGCGGAAGTCGCGAGCGATCTCGGCGCCGGCCTTCATCAGCATGCGCACCGCGGTCGGCGCCGTGTACCAGACGCTGACGCCCTCGTCCTGCAGGATGCGGTACCAGCGCAACGGATCGAATTCCGCTTCGTCGACGATCATCGTCACGCCGTGCACCAGCGGCGCGATGATCCCGTACGACATGCCGGTCACCCAGCCGGGATCGGCCGTGCACCAGAAGATGTCTTCCGGGTGCAGGTCGAGCGCGTACAAGCCGGTCGCGTAATGCGCAACCACCGCCTCGTGGACGTGAATCGCGCCTTTCGGCTTGCCTGTCGTGCCGCTGGTGAAATGCAGCAGCGCCATCTCGTCGGGCGCCGTGGCCACGGTGGCGAAGGATTCGGAAGCCTGCGCCAGCAGGGCGTCGAGGTCGAGCGTGCCGTCAGGCAGCGGCGCGCCCGGCGCGGCGTCGGCGAGCAGCACGTGTTCGAGCGTCGGGATCTGCGCGCGCACCGGCGCAACTTTGCGTGCATACAGCGCCGCGGTTGTGACCAGCGCCCGGCCGCCGCCCAGGTTCATGCGGGTGACAATCGGCTCGGGGCCGAAGGCCGAGAACAGCGGCGACACGACGATGCCGGCTTTCAGCGCGCCGAGGACCGCGACGTAAAGCGCCGGTATCCGCGGCGCCAGCAGGAACATCCGGTCGCCGCGCTGCAGTCCCAGTGACGCCAGCGCATTGGCGAAACGGCAGGCGGCTCGATTCAGTTCGGCGTAACTGATCTGCCGGCGTGCACCCTCGGCGCCGAGCCAGATGATCGCCGGATGTCCGGCGCGCGCGCCCGCCGCCTGGCGGTCGATCGCCTCATGGGCGATGTTCAGCGCACCCCCGGGCATGCCGGTCAGGCTACGGCGCGCGTCGGTCCAGCGGAAGCCGGCGCAGATCGTCTGCCGGTCGAGCAGGTGCGGCACCACCTTCAGCTTCGACGCGTCCTTGCGGATACGCGGCGGTCGACCGGTGGGCATCACATCTGGCATCGTGTTCCCGCATCGGGGCCCTTGACCTCAATGCATTTCCACCATACGTCGCGGTGCCGCCGCTACGTTGACCCGAGTCAATCGCGCGGCCGCTGCTAATGCCTGCGGTACTCGCCGCGGCGACCGGGCACGCTGCGCGGCCAACCCCGCTTCGAGGTACGTTCACGTCCCGGCACCCGCGGGACGGATCGCGGAGCGGCCGGCACATGCGCGGGCGGCGCTTTTGTTTCGCTGCGTAGTGCGTTCAAGTGATCGTTTCGCGCGCTTGTCTTGGCCTCAGTCAAAGGCTCATTGCGCCGAAGTAGTAATAAACAATCAACACGACCCTCAGTGGCGGAGAAGCATCGGGTCAGAAGTAGTCATCCGGAGGATGCCATGGTGACTGCGCTCGAGCGAAGGGTTGCAACTGCCCGGGGCAGGCACGCGCGAGCGCGCGGCGCGCGCGCTGGCGCTGCCTCGCCGCCCGCCAAAGGTACGAAGCACGGTCTTGACCGGTCCCGCAGCCAGGCGCGGCATCTGGCCGTGCCAGTGAGGCAGCGGGCCTCTGCAGGAGGACGTATGACCAACATTGTTCGCCGCGATCCGTTCGACGTCGCGTTCCGCGATTTCTTCCGCAACATGCTGCGGCCGACGCCATTGGATCTTGAAACGGAGCCGGAGATCCGGCTCGACCTGAAGGAAACCGACAAGGCCTACACGATCCACGCCGAAATTCCCGGCGTGAAGAAGCAGGACATCGACGTTTCGATCGACGGCAACGTCGTCTCGATCCGCGCCGAGGTCAGGCGCGAGAAGGAAGAGAAGGGCGAGAACATGCTGCGCTCCGAGCGCTACTACGGCGCCATGGCGCGCAGCTTCACGCTGCCGATGGACGTGGACGAAAAAGGGGCCACGGCGAAGTACACCGACGGCGTGCTCGAACTGATGCTGCCGAAGAAACCCGGCGGCACGAGCCGCAAGCTGACCGTTGAATAACGGGCTGCCGGCGTTATCCAGGCTGCCCGCTGCCCGCTGACTCAGGCATCTGGCCGGCAACCGCAGGTGCCAAGCGGCGGGACGCGATGCAGCTGGCGCGGCGCGCCGCCTCGCGCGGCCGCCGCGTTTTTGTTCCAGCGCACGACGCCTTCCGGCGCGGCGGGGAAAATGCGTTTATGGCCGCGTTCCCGAAAAAGGAACTGCTGCGGCGGCTGCAGCAGCGCAGTGGCCGCGAGCCGGACGCCCGCAAGGGTCTGCGTGCGCTGATCTCGGGGGAGGGATGACTGTCACACCGCTGGATGTTGCTCAACTGGCGCGCCGTGTCGATCCGGCGTCGCTGCCTTTTGCCACGACGGCGGACTCGGCGCCGCAGGAACCTGCGATCGGCCAGGCGCGGGCGCTCGATGCGCTGCGTTTCGGCGCCAGGATCCAGACGCCGGGCTTCAACCTGTTCGTCATCGGCGCGCCCGGTGCCGGGATCGACCGGGCGGTGCGCGCGCTGCTCGAGGAAAAGGCGCGCGGCGAGCCGGCGCCGGCCGACTGGGTCTACGTCAATAACTTCGCGCAGGCGCACAAGCCGCGCGCGCTGTGCCTGCCGCCGGGCCGTGGGCCGGAATTCCGCAATGCGATCGCCGAACTGATCCGCGATCTCGGCGCCGCGCTGCCGGCGGCATTCGAAAGCCAGGACTACCAGGCCCGCCGGCGAGCGATCGACGAAGCGTTCCGGCGCAAGCAGGAACAGGCCTTCACCGCGCTGACGAGGGAAGCCGGCGAGAACAACGTCGCCATCGTGCGCACGCCGTTCGGCTTCGGCGTCGCGCCGCTGGCCGAAGGTGGCGAGGTGCTGAAGCCGGAGGCGTTCAACGCCCTGCCCGAGGAGCAGCGCAGCAAGCTGCACGAGACGCTGCGCAGCTTTGAGGCCAGGCTGCAGGAGATCCTGCAGACGGTGCCGCGCTGGGACAAGGAGCGCCGTGAGGAGGCGCGCACGCTCGACCGCGACACGGCGCGTTACGCGGTCGGCCATTCGATCGACGAGACCAAGACCAAGTTCGCCGACCTGCCGGTGGCGCTCGAGCACCTGGAGGCGATGCGCAACGACCTGCTCGACAACGTCGGCGTGTTCATCGGCCCGGCGCAGGCGGCGGCGCGCGAGGAAGGCAACGGCGAGGAGCAGGAATGGGCGACGATCGGCCCGCTTGAGCGCTACGAAGTCAACGTGCTGGTGACGGCCAACGGAACGGCGGGCGGGGCGCCGGTGATCGAGGAACTGCATCCGACGCTGCGCAACCTCGTCGGCCGCATCGAGCACGTCTGGCACCGCGGCGTGCTGTCGACCGATTTTCGCCGGCTGAAGGCCGGCGCGCTGCACCGGGCCAACGGCGGCTACCTGCTGCTCGACGCGCGCAGCCTGCTGATGGAGCCGTTTTCATGGGCGGCGCTGAAGCGGGCGCTGAAAACCCGCCGCGTGCGCTTCGAAAGCGTCGATGACATCCTCAGCCTGACCAGCACGGTGTCGCTCGAGCCCGATCCGATCCCGCTGGCGGTCAAGGTGGTGCTGATCGGCGAACGGTGGCTGTACTGGCTGCTTGCCGCCCTCGACCCGGAACTGGCGGTGCACTTCAAGGTTCTCGCCGATTTCGAGGATTCGCTCGACCGCGCGCCGGCCGCAGAAGCGGGCTATGCGCAGATGGTTGCCGCGCTGGCCCGGCAGGAGCGGCTGGCGCCGCTCGATGCGCCGGCGGTGGCTCGGGTAATCGAACACGCGGCGCGGATGGCCGAGGACGCGCACAAGCTCACGCTGCACGTCGACCGAATCCGCGACCTGCTCGCCGAGGCCGACTTCTGGGCCCGCGACGCCGGCCGCACGTTGACCACGCGGGAAGACGTGCAGCGGGCGATCGACGAGCAGATCCGCCGCGCCGGGCGGCTGCGCGAGCGGGTGCAGGAATCGATGCTGCGCGAGATCGCGTTGATCGACACCAGCGGCTCGAAGGTGGCGCAGATCAACGGCCTGTCCGTCCTTATCCTGGGCGAAACGTCGTTCGGCCGGCCGACGCGGATTACCGCGCGTGTGCGTCCCGGCGCCGGCAAGCTGGTCGACATCGAGCGCGAGGTCGAGCTCGGCGGCCCGCTGCACTCCAAGGGCGTGCTGATCCTTGGCGGCTTCCTCGCCGGGCGTTACGCACTGCAGGTGCCGATGTCGCTGCATGCCAGCCTGGTTTTCGAGCAGAGCTATGGCGGCGTGGAAGGCGACTCGGCGTCGCTGGCCGAGACCTGCGTGCTGCTGTCGGCGCTGGCCGAGGCGCCGCTGCGCCAGGACCTCGCGGTCACCGGCTCGGTGAACCAGCACGGCGAAGTGCAGGCGATCGGCGGCGTCAATGAAAAGATCGAGGGCTTCTTCGACCTGTGCGCGGCGCGCGGGTTGACCGGCACGCAGGGCGTGCTGATTCCGGCGGCCAACGCGCAGCACCTAATGCTGCGCGCCGATGTGGTCGAGGCCTGCGCCGCCGGCCGTTTTTCCGTGGCCACCGTCGCCAGCGTTGACGATGCGCTGGCCGCGCTGACCGGCGTGGAGGCCGGCGAACGCAATGCCGAAGGCCGCTTCCCGGCCGACAGCATCAACGGCCGCGTCGAGGCGCGCCTGCTCGCCTTTGCGCAGACTAGGCGCGAGTTCGACGCGCGCGCCGAGCCGAGGCCGTAGCCGATGGACCGCATCGGACCGACGCCGTCTGCGGCCTGTTCGCGCCGCCGCTTCACGGCAAGGCAGCCGCAGGCGCGCGCCGTCGCAGTGCTGCCGGTGCGAAGTTCGATACGGCACATCGGACCCGGGGGCCGGCAATGACCTCGCCGCTGCTGTACGCGAGGGTGATCGCCGGCTTTTCGGCCAACGTGGCGCCGGCGGCGATCGATGCAGTGATCGACCTGGCGCGAGCGCTCGGCGCGGAGGTGCAGGCGGTGCTGCTCGAGGACCTGGTGACGCTGGCCCTGGCCGAACTGCCGTCGCCACGGGCCTTCGATCCGCGCGATGCGGTCTGGCGCGAAGTGCGGCGCGCCGAACTGCATCGGCAAATGGACCTGGCGGCATCGATGCTGCGCCGGCGGCTGCAGACGGCGCAGTCGGCGGGATTGCGCGCGCAGGTGAATGTGGAACGCGGCGGTCCGGTATCGGTGCTCGGCCAGTACGCACAGGCGGGCGACCTGCTCGTCATCACCGAGCCGGCCGATCCGATGGCGCGCTGGGTGCAGCCGTTCGCCGGTCTGCTCGAGGCGGCGCTCGCCACGCCGGCGGCGCTGCTGTATCTGCCGCATGGCGGCGGACGCCGGCGCGGGCCGGTGGCTGCGCTTGGCGCGGGCGTGGCGGGCAGGCTGGCGCGCGGCCTGGCGCAGGCGCTCGGCGCGCCGCTCATCGAGGTCGAGGCGCAGGCCGCGCCCGCGGGCGAGCAGGGCCTGCGGGCGGCGCTGGCGCCGTTGCGCGAACGCCAGGTGCGCGTGGTCGTCTGCGAGCGCGCCGACCTCGCGCCGGATGCGGGCAGGTCGCTGCACGAGGCCGCTGACCAGCGGCTGACGGTGCTGCTGGCGCCGGTGCAGCCAAGCGGCTGAACACGGCCGGCGCCGCTGGGCCGGGCAAGGAGAGCGCAGCATGGATGTCGCGCGTGGCCGCTTGACCGCGGTCAATCCACCTCGTGGCTTTCGGAGCAACGCTGGCGGCATGCGCGCGACGCACGGCGCAAGCGCGGTGGCAAGCGAGCCGATGGCGCGGCATGCGGCGCTCGTGTCCGCGCTGCGCAGCCACCTGCAGGCGGCGACCGGACGCCCGATCACCCTGATCCAGACGCATATCTCGAGCGTGCTGCTGGCAGGCGAATTTGCGTACAAGCTGAAGAAGCCGGTTGCCTTCGGCTTCGTCGATTTCAGCTCGCTGCCGGCGCGGCAGCGTTATTGCGTCGACGAGGTTCGGCTGAACCGCCGCACCGCGCCGCAGCTGTACCTCGACGTGGTCCGCATCACCGGCAGCGAGTCCGCGCCGCGCCTGGGCGGCCGCGGCGCGGTGATCGACTACGCCGTGCGCATGCGCCGGTTTGCCGGCCGCGATCTGGCCGACCGGCGAGCTCGCGCCGGCCGCCTGAACGCGGTTCATGTCGATCAGCTGGCCGCGTCCGTGGCGGCATTTCACGCTGCCGCGGCGCCGGCGCCGGCGGCCACCGATTACGGCACGCCGCAGAAGGTGCTGCGCTGGGCGCGCGAGAACTTCGCACTGTGCCTGCTGCGCCTTGACGACGAAGCGCGGCAGGCGAGGCTGCGGCGACTCGCGCAGTGGACCGAGGACGAGTTCCGGCGCCGTGCCGGCTGGTTTGCGGCAAGGCGCGAAGGCGGGTTCATCCGCGAGTGCCACGGCGACCTGCACCTGGCCAACATCGTTCTGCTCGGCGGCGTACCGGTGCCTTTCGACGGCATCGAGTTCAACGCCGAGCTGCGCTTCATCGATGTCGCCAGCGACATCGCCTTCACCTTCATGGATCTGCTGGGCCACGGCCTGCCGAGGCTGGCCTGGCGCTTCGTCAACCAGTACCTTGAGGCGAGCGGCGACTACGACCTTCTGCCCGGTTTTCGCTTCTACGCCGTGTACCGCGCGCTGGTGCGGGCCAAGGTTTCGCTGATCCGCGCCCATCAGCCCGACGCGCACGCGGGCCAGCGGCAGCAGGCGGCAGCCGCCTTCACGCGCGACCTCGAACTGGCGGAAGCGCTGGCCGCAGCCCGGCCGGCGCTGCTGCTGGCGGTGGGCGGACTGTCGGGCTCAGGCAAGACCACGGTGGCCGGGCTCCTGCTCGAGCACCTGGGCGCCGTGCGCGTGCGCTCCGATGTCGAGCGCAAGCGGCTGGCGGGTCTGGCGGCAGGCGCACGCGCTGCGGCCGACTTCGGCGCCGGGCTGTACACGCCGGCGATGAGCGCGCGCACCTACGAGCGGCTGCAGCAGGTTGCCGCGGTCGTGCTCGACGCCGGTTATCCGGCGATCGTCGATGCGGCGTTGCTCAGGCGCAGCGAGCGCGATGCGCTGCGCCGGTTGGCGGCGAAGCAGCGGGCGAAGTTCGTCTGCCTGTGGTGCGAAGCGCCGCCGGCAACGCTGCGCGCCCGACTCGCCCGGCGCCAGGCCGCGGGGCGCGACGCCTCGGACGCCACGCTGGCCGTGTTGCAACGCCAGCGTGAATTTGCCGAACTGCCGTCAGGCGACGAACGTGCGCTGCGTCTCGACACGAAGATGACTCGCGCGCGCCTGGATCGCGAGGCTGCTGCGCTTGCGGCACGGCTGGAGCGCCAGCGATGAAGCCGGTCGAGATCGATGTCTTCAACGGCGATGCGGACGGGTTGTTCGCTGCGCATCAGCTCCGCCTGGCCGAGCCGGGACCGGAGCCGGCGCAGGTGAAAGTGGTGGCCGGATTGAAGCGCGAGATCGACCTGCTCGACCGCATCGCCGTCACCGACGACGAGGCGGCGCGGTTGCAGCTGCGCGTGTTCGACATCTCGCTCGCCCGCAACCGGGCGCCGCTGCAGCGGCTGCTCGAAAGGGGCGCGCGCGTGCGCTGGTTCGACCATCATCACACCGGCGAACTGCCGCAGCATCCGCGGCTTGAGTTGGCCATCGACACGGCGCCGCAGACCTGCACCAGCCTGCTGGTCGACCGCGCACTGAACGGGCAGTACCGGCGCTGGGCCGTGGCGGCGGCCTTCGGCGACAACCTGCCCGAGGTGGCGCGGGCGGTCGGCCTCGAACTGGCGCTCGACGAAAGCGAACTGGCGCTGCTGCGCGAACTGGGCGAAGCGGTCAACTACAACGGCTACGGCGAATCGCTTGTCGATGTGCTGATCGCGCCGGCGGCGCTGTACGCGCGGCTGAGCCCGTATCGCGATCCGCTCGATTTCGCGCGCGACGATCCGATCGTGACCCGGCTCGCCGCGCGCCGGCGCACGGATCTCGCCACCGCGGTGCAACTGGCACCGTGGCGCGAATGCCCCGTGGGCGCCGTGTTCCGGCTGCCCGACCAGGGCTGGAGCCGCCGCGTGCTCGGCTGCTTTGCCAACCTCCTTGCCGAACGTGCCTCGGCCCATGCCTTTGCCGTGCTGAAGGCGCGCGCCGACGGCAGCTTCACCGCCAGCGTGCGCGCGCCGACCTCGGCGCCCAGGGGCGCAGACCGCCTGTGCCGCCGGTTCGGCGGCGACGGCCGCGCCGGCGCGGCCGGCATCGATCGGCTGCCGGCGCATGAGGTGGAGGCTTTCGCCCGCGCCTTCGAGCAGCACGACTGGGGCCGGTAGGACACCGGCCGTCCACGGGCATCGTCCGTTGCCGCGCGGCTACAGGAACAACGCCAGCCGCTCGGCGTCCGTTTCGGCGACGGTGGCGCGGCCGAGCGCGACGAGCATCGTCGCGGCCTCCTCGGTGGCGACGTCGATGCCGAGGCCGGCTTCGCGCGGCCACGGCGCGTCGAGGTGCAGGTAGCGGTCGCCCAGGCGGTCCTCCATCATCGCCTGCACGTGCTGCTGCTGCACCGAGATCAGCGTCAGGATCAGCCGGCCGTCGGACAGCCAGCCCACGGCGCCGGCGTCTTCCTCGACCGAATCCGCCGGCTGGTAGTTGGCAGTGGCGGTGCCGATCGACAGCATCTGCACGCGCTCGGGCGGTACGCCGAGGAAATGCTCGGCCTCGTGCAGCGCCACCTGGTCCGGGGCGACCGCGAACAGTCCGCCGTCGGCGAAAAGCGAGCCGTCGATGCGCACGGCCGGGAAGTAGGCCGGCGCGGCGCAGGTGGCCATGGCCACGTCGACCGCGGCGTAGCCTTCGTCACCGGTGGAGCCCTCGGCGTGCGGCGTCTTGAAGACCTTGGTCTGGCTGCGCGTGACGTCCACCGCCGGGATCACCACGTTGTGAAGCGCTTCGCCCAGCGTGCGCCGGCCGAAATCGCGGGCCAGCAGTTCGCGCAGGGCCGTTCCCGAATACTTGGGCCCAAGCACCGAGCGCGACAGGTCGAGCAGGCGCGTGACCGGGCCGCGCGGCCGCGCCCGCGGCGAGAACACCTCGGTGCCGCGCGCCTGGAACAGCCGCACCACGCGCGACATCGGCACCTCGAATGCCAGTGCCAGCGCAGCGATGCCGCCGACGGAGGTGCCGGCGATCAGGTCGAAGCGGCGGCCGAGCGGCTCGCCGGCGATCTTCTCCAGCTCGGCGAGCACGGTGGCCGTGTACAGGCCCAGATAGCCGCCGCCGGCCAGCGCCAGGATGCGCATTGTCTGCGCTGCGCGTCCCCATCCTGCCGCGGTCGCGTTCACCTGCTGCGCTCCCTGCTTTGCGTTCGCGTTTCAGAATTTAGGAGCGGCCGCGTCGCGGCAGTTGACCTGCATCATCGGCGCCACGCGAGGAAGATGCCGGCGTGCGCCAGCCGGCGTAATGTTGGTGTGGCGCTTCGCCCGTGACCCGAAAGGAGGGTTGACGATGAGAATTCTCGTTCCGCTCGACGGCAGCGATTACAGCAGGAAGGCGCTGGCTTTCCTCGCCTCGCGCAGCACGCTGGTCGGCGCCGAGCCGGAGGTGCACCTGCTCAATGTGCAGCCGATGATCGCGCCGCACGCGGCGGCGAAGCTGGGCCGCACGGTGACCAGGCGCATCTATGAATCCGAGGCCGATGCCGTGCTGGCGCCGGCCCGCAAGACGCTGCTGAAGGCCGGTATCGATGCCGCAAGGCATGCCGAAAGCGGCCACGCCGCTGAGCGCATCGCGCAGGTTGCCGACGACCTGAAAGTGGATCTGATCGTGGTCGGCGCGCACGGTCATTCGGAGTTCAAGGGTCTGTTGTTCGGCTCGGTGACCCACGGCGTGCTGGCCCGTACGAAACGGCCGGTGCTGGTGCTGCGCGGCGGGCGCGCGCTGCGCGGCGACGGACTGCGCGTCGGCATCGCCGTCGACGGCAGCAAGTTCGGCCTTGCCGCAGTGAAGTTCGCCCTGCGCCATGCGGATCTGTTCGGCGCCAAGGCGACATTGACGCTGATCCACGTCGTGCCCGACTTCGTGATGCCGGTGATCGCCGATCTCGGTGGCGTGGCGGTTCCCACCTACAGCGACGAGGACATCAAGCGGCTGCAGGACAGGGACTTTGAGGATGCCGTCGCGCCGGCGCGGCGCATGTTCGAGAAGGCAAAGGCCACCGCCGCCGAGGTCCGACTGGCCGGCATGCCGGGCGAGCAGATCGCCGCCTACGCGAAGAAGAACCTCGACGTGCTGCTGGTCGGCTCGCACGGCTACGGCGGCTTCAAGTCTGCGGTGCTCGGTTCGGTGGCGACCCGCATCGCGGCGAAGTGCGACACGCCGCTGCTGATCGTGCGCGCGTAACGCGCCTGCAAGGGCGGACGCGGCGTTTCGTCCCGGCGAGACATCGGGCAGCGCGGCTGCCGTCGACGCATCGCGGAGCCCTGTCGACCAAGCGTGCCTGCGCGCGCCTGGTCGGCGCCGCCGCACGGGTAGGGCGAGGCGCCCGTGGGAACAGACGAGGGACCCGCCTACGATGCCGTTGGCGGCGTCTTTCGCCGGCAGTGGATGCGGAACCACCGCGCCGCCAGTTCCTGCACCTGTTCGAGCGTGCCCGGCTCTTCGAACAGGTGGCTGGCGCCGGGCACCACGGCGATCTCGCAGCTGCAGGTCATCTGTCGTTGCGCGGCGCGGTTCAGGTGCAATACCTCGACGTCGGCGCCGCCGACGACGAGCAGCGTCGGCGCCCGAACGCGCGGCAGGAATTCCCCGGCCAGATCGGGCCGGCCGCCACGCGAGACGACGGCACTGATCGCGTCGGGAAGCTGCGCGGCTGCCACCAGCGCCGCGGCCGCGCCGGTGCTGGCGCCGAACAGGCCGACGGGCAGGGCGCGCGTCGATGCGTGCCGGCGCAGGAAATCGATCGCCTCGGCGAGCCGCTGCGCCAGCAGCGCGATGTCGAACACATTGCGCCGGTCATCGGCTTCTTCGGGCGTCAGCAGGTCGAACAGCAGCGTGCCCAGATGCTCTGCATGCAGCCGCGTTGCCACCTGCCGGTTGCGCGGACTGAACCGGCTCGAACCGCTGCCGTGCGCGAAGGCGATCACCGCCTGCGCCTGTTCGGGCAGCACCAGCGTGCCGGGCAAATTGTTCGGCGGAATGCGGACCTCGGCCATTTCGATCTCGCTATTTGAGGCGGGCAGCGATGCGGGCAGTCGCGGTGCGCGCCTCACCCCTTGACGCAGACCTTCGGCCGCAGGAAGGCGACGCGTCTTGCCAATCCGGCGCCTTCGGTGGCGCGGGCCACGGCATCGACATCCTTGTAGGCGCCCGGGGCCTCCTCGGCAGCGCCGCGCATCGAGCGGGTGCGGATCAGGATGCCGCTGGCGCGAAGCTCGTCGATCAGTTGGCGGCCATGCCACTGCTTCAGCGCCTGGTGACGGCTCATCTGCCGGCCGGCGCCGTGGCTGGCTGAACTGAAGGAGCGGGCTTCCGCCTGCGTCGTGCCGGCGAGGATGTAGCTGCCGGTGCCCATGCTGCCGCCGATGATCACAGGCTGGCCGACGTCGCGGTAGCGCGCCGGCAGGTCCGGATGACCGGGTCCGAACGCCCGCGTCGCCCCCTTGCGGTGCACGTACAGCCGTCGCCGCCTGCCGTCGACGACGTGCTGCTCCGGCTTGCAGGTGTTGTGCGAGACGTCGAACAGCGTCTGCACCCGTGCCGCCGGGAACAACTCGTGCACCGTCTCGCGCGTCAGCGCGGCGAGGATCTGCCGGTTGGCCAGCGCGACATTGATCGCCGCGTTCATCGCGCCGATGTAGTCCTGCCCTTCGGGCGAACTGATCGGCGCGCAGGCCAGTTCGCGGTCGGGAAGACGGATGCCGAGCCGCCCGGCTGCCTTGGCCAGGCTCACCAGATAATCCGTGCCAATCTGGTGGCCGAGGCCGCGCGAGCCGCAGTGGATCGAAATCACGATCTGCCCCTCGCGGATGCCGTAGGCCTGCGCCGCCGCCGGATCGTCGATGCGGTCGACCACCTGCACTTCGAGGTAGTGGTTGCCCGAGCCGAGCGTGCCCATCTCGCCGCGCTGGCGCTTCTTCGCCGTCGGCGAGACGTTCTCGGGTACCGCGCCGCCGACGCGGCCGTGCTCCTCGACATACTGCAGGTCCTCGCCCGAGCCGAAGCCGCGGCGCACCGCCCATTCGGCGCCGTCGCGCATCACCGTGTCGAGTTCGTCGATCGACAACTTCAGGTCGCCTTCGACGCCGACGCCGGCCGGGATCGTCTGGAACAGCCGGTCGGCGAGCGGCTGCAGCTTCGGCGCGATATCGGGCAGCATCAGGTCGGTGCGCAGGCAGCGGATACCGCAGGAGATGTCGAAGCCGACGCCGCCGGCGGAGATGATGCCGCCCGCCTCGGGGTCGAACGCGGCCACGCCGCCGATGGGAAAACCGTAGCCCCAGTGCGCGTCCGGCATCGCCATCGCGGCTCCGACAAGGCCGGGCAACTGCGCCACGTTGCCGATCTGCTCCAGCACCTTGTCGTCCATCGCCGCCATCAGGTCGCGGTCGCCGTAGAGCCTCGCCTCGGCGCCGCCGCTGCCTGCCTCTCGCTTCACGCGCCACGTCCACTCATCGATGCGTTCAAGCCTGGCGAGATCCATCGGATGCTCCCTGTCCTCAGACGTCGACGACGCAGCGCGCCTGCCAGCCGCTTTCGTCTGGGCGGACCGACAGCGCCGTCAGCGTCGCGCCCTTGACCTCGGTGCCGCGCGCGTGCGCATCGCACCAGCGCTCGCCGCGCGCCGAGCCGCGCCAATGCGCGCCGTCACGCCGCAGTTCGAAGCGGCACAGCGCCAGACCATTTTCGCGCGCCTGCGCCAGCAGCGCATTCAGCCAGCGCACCAGCGCCAGTTCGATGTCATCCTCATCGAAGTCGACTTCGATCTCGACCCGCGGTTGCACCGTTGCCGGCTCGACCATGATGGCGAACATCGAGGCCGCCGCGTGCTCGAATGCCTCCTCGATGCTGGCGCCGCGGCCGATCACGCCGATGTCGGCCCCATGCTCGAAATAATCTTCCTCGCCGGGCATCGGCTGCTGCCCACGCGCCCGGCCTCAGTGATCTTCCAGACGCGGGCGCGCTTCCTCGGCGGGCTGGCCCGTGTCCGGATCGATCCACTCGGCGATGCCGATTTCGTTTTCCGCCTCACCCAGCGATTCCTCCGGCTCGACATCGGAATGCTCGTCGGCGCGCATGTCGAACTCGGCTTCCTCGTAGCTGGCGAACGGCCCGATCTCGCGCTTGCCGTCCGCGGTCAGCCAGTGATACCCATCGGGGCGGGAAACGATCCGCGCATCAGGCGGCGTGTCCACCGGAACTTCGACCGGCGGGGGCGGGGCTTGCTGGCGGCGCATTGCCAACTCCTAGGGCTTGCCTGAAACCACCATAGCGCTGAAAGGGCGGGCAGCGTTGATCGCCGTTAAGGATTTCCGGCACGCAAGTGGCAATGGTGAGGACGGCAGCATCAGGTCGGTCGCTGCGTCTGCGCGTCGACGGCGGCGGCCAGCGCCTTCAACGACGAGGCGACCTCGACCGGATAAGGTGCCGCCGTGGAAAGGGCACGCAGCGGTTCGGGCAGCCGTGCCATCTGCTCGCGGGCGCGTTCGCGCGATGCTTCGAGCGATGGCGCATCGGCCACGCGCCGGCCGGCGCGCAGCACCGGCTCGAGCAGAGCCACGCCGGCGCGAGCATCGTCATGCATGGTGAGCAGGTCGCCGGCCATCCGGCCCATCGCATCGAAGTGGCGGAACACCTGCTTGCGGCCCGGCCAGGTCGCCTTGCCCTCGGAGCGCTTTCGCCGCGGCGTGCCCTCGTACTCGACCAGCTTGTAGGCGCAGTCGAGGAACGGCGCATCGGCCGAGACGTTCATCCGCGTGCCGACGCCGAAGGCATCGATCGGCGCGCCGCCGGCAACGAGCGCCTGGACGCGATGCTCGTCGAGGTTGCCGCTGGCGAAGATGCGCGCCTGCGCCAGGCCGCCGTCGTCGAGGATGCGCCGCACTTCGCGCGCGTGGGCGGCAAGATCGCCGCTGTCGATGCGCACGCCCTGCACGGCGACGCCGCGGCGCGCCAGCGCCACCACCTTGTGCGCGGCGCGCGCCGTGTCGTAAGTGTCGATCAGCAGCGTGGCGTTCTGCGGCTGCGAGCGGGCGAAGTCGGCGAAGGCGGTCGCCTCGTCCTCGTGCGCCTGCACGAACGAGTGCGCCATCGTGCCGAACACCGGCACGCCGAAGCGGCGCGCTGCCTCCACCGTGGCGCTGCCGGCGAACCCGGCGAGGTAACTGGCGCGCGCCGACAGCAGGCCCGCCTCGGCACCATGGGCGCGGCGCAGGCCGAAGTCGATCAGCGGCCTGCCGCCGGCGGCCAGCACGCAGCGCGCCGCCTTGCTCGCCACCAGCGTCTGCAAGTGCATGAGGTTCAGCACCCGGCTCTCGATGAACTGCGCCTCGCGCAAGGGTGCGGTCACCCGCAGCAGCGGCTCGTCGGCGAACGCCACCGTGCCCTCCGGCATCGCGTCGAGATCGCCGGTGAAGCGGAAGTCGCGCAGCGAGTCGAGGAATCCGGCGTCGAAGCGGCCGGTCGACGCCAGCCAGCCCAGTTCATCGTCGGAAAACCGCAGCGCCAGCAGGTACTCGACCACCTGCTCGAGCCCGGCCACGAGCAGGAAGTTGCGTTCCGGCGGCAGCGCGCGGACGAACATCTCGAAGACGGCGACACCGTTCATGCCGCTGGCTCGGTAGGCCTGCAGCATCGTCAGTTCGTACAGGTCGGTCAGCAGCGGGCTGCCGGCGGTGTCGCTTGAGGCCATGGACAGTGCATTGTTCTTGGGCCACCGTAGCGCCCATGTTCGCGCGCCGCTTGACCGAACTCAATGGCGCATCGCCGCTGCGCGCTAGCTTGCCCGTGTGAAGCAGCCATGGAAGTCGACATGCGTCTGTTCGCGCTGAACGCGTCGCGCGAGTTCGGCGAACGGGTGGCGGCAGCGCTCGGCCGGACGCTCGACGAACACGAGGAGCGCGAGTTCGAGGACGGCGAGCACAAGTCGCGGCCGCTGGTGAACGTGCGCGGTGACGATGTGTACGTGCTGCTCAGCCTGCACCGCGACGCGCAGGGCAGCGGCGACGACCGTCTGGTGCGGCTGCTGTTTTTCTGCGCCACGCTGCGCGACCACGGCGCGGCCCGCGTCACGGCGCTGGTGCCTTATCTGGCCTACGGCCGCAAGGAACGGCAGACCAAGCCGTTCGACCCGGTCAGCACGCGCTACCTGGCGCAGTTGATCGAGGCCGTCGGCATCGATGTGCTGGTGACGCTGGAAACGCATTCGGTGACGGCGCTGCAGAACGCCTTCCGCATTCCCACCGTGCACATCGACGCGGCGGTGCTGTTCGCTGAACGCGCCGCGCGGCTTGCGGCAGAAGGGCCGGTGGTCGTGGTCTCGCCCGACCCGGGCGGCATCAAGCGGGCGCAACTGTTCGCCGAACTGCTCGCCAAGAGGCTTTCCCGGCCTGTGGGGCTGGCCTTCGTCGAGAAGCGGCGCAGCGCCGGCAAGGTCAGCGGTTCGCTGCTCGCCGGCGAGGTCGGCGGTGCGACGGTGCTGCTGATCGACGACCTGATCAGCACCGGCGGCACGCTGCGGCGCGCGGCCTCGACCTGCCTTGAAGCGGGAGCGGCGCGTGTGTTCGCCTTCGCCGCGCACGGCCTGTTCGCCCCCGGCGCCGAGGCGATGCTGCTCGACCCGGCGCTGGCCGGAATCTTCGTCAGCGATACGGTGGCTGCGCCGCATCTGTCGGAAGCCGCGCGCGAGCGCGTGACCTACGAGCCCGCCGCACCGCTTTTCGCCCGCGCCGTGCAGTGCCTGCACGATGGTGATGCGGCGACGGAGTTAACCGCAATCGGTTGAGCCGTTCGAGGCGGGGCGGCGCGGAGTCGCCGAAGGAAACACGCTGCCTTGGCTCCCACCGGGCGATGTGGCGTTGCTGTGCTCGCCTGTACAAACGGGGCTGAGGCGGGTTTGGTGCAGTCAAGCGTCGCGCCTGCGCAGGAAGGCGCACCTGCGCCAGCGTAACGACGGGGGCGGCTGAATAATCGCGAATGCCTGATCGAATCCGAGCGCAGCGCCAAGTCTTGGAAGTGTGGGGCCAGCAGTGACCGGTGGTCGAGCCCACCCAATGGCGGGTCGCTGCGGTGTGCCAAAGCCAGGCAGTCACTGACCTTTGACGGGTAGGCATAGCGCGCCTCGGTGGTTAGCATCTGCAAATGCACTAACCGTCGTCATTGGCGAGATCACGCATGTTGAAACGTTTGCGGTCGGATCGGGGATCCGGGAGATCGCGCGTCTGAGAAAGCGGTATGGTCCAGGCCGCTGGCGCAAGAGAAAGGGCATAGGAAGGAATCGTCTCGCCGATGGATTCGAGTGCGTCGCCGAGTTGCACTGGTACGAGGCTTCGGGCATCGGTAAACGAGAGATGAAGATCAAGCACATTTTCTGAGAATCGAACCATGAGCAAAGCGCGCCCGCTGGTGATCTGCGTCAAGAACGACGGCTACGAGGTCTCACTCGAATTGCGGAAGATCTACGTTGCGGTCCCGGACGCAGGCGCGGAACAGCGCGGTCTGCGGCGGGTCATCGACGAATCGGACGAGGACTACTTGTATCCGTCGAACTTTTTCGTCGATATTGCCTTGCCGCAGTCGATTCGTCGGGCCGTACTTACCGCCGCCTGAGGCCCCGACGGATCTGAACTGGGGTTCAGTCGGCGCCCGACAGATCTAACTGCGAGCCAAGGCGTAGGTAGTCGCGCGCCAGCGGCGGCCAGCGGTCCGGCTCGCGTGGCGAAGGATCTTCGAGGTGCCCCAGTGCCAGCCGGGCGCGCACACAGCACCGGTAGCCGCCGTAGAAGCGCAGCAGGCGTGGATCGACACGATCCTCCAAGGCCGTCGTCAGATGCTTATGCAGGCGCGGGCCGATCCATGGCGCGCCCAACCGGGCGCACTCCAGCCCGAGGTAGGTGATCTCGTCGAACGGATCGACCTGTCGCAGCCAGGCGTTGAACTCGAGGCAGTCGATGATCACCGGTGATCCGTTCAGGCAGACGTGCTCGGGCCTCAGGTCGCCGTGGCCGTCGAAAATGCGGCCGCTGGCGACGCGCGCGCGCAACAGGTCCGCGTCCTGGTCGAGGAAGCGTTCGACTTCGTCGAGCAGCGGCCGGGCCGCGCCGCCGTCGAAGCCTTCGAGCACCCTGCGACCGATGGCGTGTTCGTTGCGCAGTTGCTGCAGATATTCGTCGGCGCTCAGCCGCCCGCGTTCGGCCCGGCGGTAAAAGCGCGCCAGCAGCGCGGCGACGGCGTCGATGTCTTCCGGGGCCACCCGGCCGGCGGCGATCCGCTGGTCGAGCATGTGCTCGCGTGGCAGCCGGCGCATGCGCACCAGCCATTCGACCACTTCGCCATGGCCGTCGAGCCTCAGCCTGCCGTCGGCCTCGCGCGTGATCGACGACAGCCCGAGATAGACATCGGGCGCCAGCCGCCGGTTCAGGTGAAGTTCGTCGCGGCAGTTGCGTTCGCGCGCCGCCAGGCTGCTGAAGTCGAGAAAAGCGTAAGTAACCGGCTTCTTCAGCTTGTAGACCGTCGCGCCGGCCAGAAACACCAGCGACATGTGCGTTTCGACGGATTCGACCGTCGACACGTCCGATCCATACGTCTCAGGCCGCATCAGCAGCGCGATCTTCTCGGCGAGGGTCGCCGGCTGTTGCCTGGCGGTGCTTGCTGCCATCGGCTGACTTGATCAGTGATGAGTTGCGGCAGGCCCGATCGCTCGTTCAACGTCGCCCCGGTGTAGGCTGGGGTCCAAGTCTGCGGCGCCGAAAACGGGGTCCCGGTCCGCGGCTTCATGGCTGCCGGGGCTGGCTCCGCCGGGATGACGAGCGAGGGATCGTTGGTGCTCGGTTGCGTTTCTGCTCATCCTTCTCGCTAATGCACAATTCGGCAGAATGTTCAGGCTCTGTCGCCGGGCAGCCTTGCGGCTTCGAGCGCGCGCGTGACCTCGGCATCCTCGAGCTGGTGAAAGTCGAGGTAGAAGGCAGAGATGCCCCAGAAGTCGAGCGGCTGCATCAGGCAGATCACCTCGTCGGCCTCGCTTTGCAGGCGCTCCACCGTATCGGGCGGGGCGACCGGCACGGCGACGATAGTTCGTCTGGCGCCGCGCTTCTTCAGGGCCCGCAGTGCGGCGATCGTCGTCGCGCCGGTGGCGATGCCGTCGTCGACGACGATGACCGTGCGGTCGTGCGGGTCGGCGCGCGGCTCTTTGCCGAGGTAGCGGGCGCGGCGGCGTTCGATTTCGGCAAGTTCGCGCCGGCACGCGTCGCGGATGTACGCGTCGTCGGCGCCGGTCTGGCGCGCAATGTCGTGGTTGATCACCAGTTCCGGCTCGTCGCCGTCGACGATCGCGCCGACGGCCAGTTCCGGCTGCATCGGCGCGCCGATCTTGCGCACCAGCACAAGGTCCAGCGGCGCATGCAGTGCGGCGGCGATCTCCGCCGCCACCGGCACGCCGCCGCGCGGCAGCGCATAGACAATCGGTTTATCGAGCTTCAGTTTCGCAACGCGCTGCGCCAGTTGGCGCCCGGCGTCGCGCCGATCGACGAAGCGTCCGTGGCCGTCCATTGGCATGCTCTCCTGCGACGGGAACAACGTCACGCTACCCCTGCTCGGCGGGCGCCTGTTGATCGCCGGCAGCAGTCGGCGGCAGGCTCGACGCCGTGGCCCAGAGCCCGCGTCGAGGGTCGTGGAGGGCCGGACAAGAGTCCGCCGTGACGCTTCAGCCCGCGTGAGCACGGTTGACGGCTCGGGGCGGGCTTCCGGCCCGGCGGCCGGCACCGCGCCTCACCGAGGGCCTACAGTCCGTCCGGCTCGGCGATGCCGCGCGCGCGGCAGGCGGCGACGACGGTGTTGCGCAGCAGGCAGGCAATCGTCATCGGCCCGACCCCGCCGGGCACCGGCGTGATCGCGCCGGCGACCTCGACCGCCTCGGCGAAGGCGACATCGCCGACCAGCCGCGTCTTGCCCGGTTCGGCCGCCGCGACGCGGTTGATGCCGACATCGATGACGCAGGCGCCGGGCTTGATCCAGCCGCCGCGCACCATCTCGGGGCGCCCGACGGCGGCGACGAGGATGTCGGCGCTGCGGGCCAGGTTCGGAAGGTCGCGCGTGCGCGAATGGGCAATCGTCACCGTGCAGTTCATCGCCAGCAGCAGTTGCGCCATTGGCTTGCCGACGATGTTCGAGCGGCCGATGATCACCGCGTGCCGGCCGGTGGGGTCCGGCACGACCTCGCGCAGCAGCAGCGTGCAGCCGTAGGGCGTGCACGGCACCAGCGCCGGCCGGCCGATCGATAGCCGGCCGACGTTGATCGGGTGAAAACCGTCGATGTCCTTGGCCGGGTCGATGGCCTCGATGATCTCGTCCTCGGCCAGGTGCGAAGGCAGCGGCAGCTGCACCAGGATGCCGTGCACCGCGGCGTCGCCGTTCAGGCGCTGCAGCAGGTCCAGGATTTCCCGCTGCGAAGTCGCGGCGGGCAGCAGGTGCTCGAACGAGCGCATGCCGGTCGCGACTGTCTGCCGCGCCTTGTTGCGTACATACACCTGACTGGCCGGATCGTCGCCGACCAGCACCACCGCCAGGCCCGGCTGCAGGTCGTGCGATGCGCGCAGGGCGGCGACGGCGGCGGTCACACGTTCAACGAGTCTGGCGGCGATGGCCTTGCCATCGATCAGGCGGGCGGGCACGGGCGGCTCAAACGGTAGTAGTGGGCGCGAACTTGGGTGGATTGAGTGGGACTTTCTGTCGGCAGGCAACCGCCGGCCAACAGCCCGCCGCTGGCGCGCCCTTGCTGCCCGTCCGGTCCAAACTTGGCTGGATCTGGAACAGCGTAAGGGCGACGCCGCGCTTCGACCCACCGTTCAAGACCGATGAACGGCAGTGACGGGCTGCTCAGCGCAGTGCAACATGCTACTCGGCGTTCAGCGCGCCTTGATTGCGCTTTGGCGTCGAGAATCCGCGCCTTGTCAAGCGGCATTTTGGTGCGGTTCGGCGGTCCGGTTTGCCCGCCGCGCGGGGTCGTTGCGCCAATGGGCGTGTACTAGACTCGCTCAAAGAAGTGATGCCTAATCGCTCGCGGCGTCTTGCTGTCGTCTGCGGCAAGCGATTTGTCGGAAGCTTTTCCACCAGCGGAGGGGTTATGTGGGGTCGAAATCGAATGAGCCGTCGCTTCCTGTCCAGCACCGCTGCCTTGCTGGTGGCAGTTCTTGCGGGCGGCTGCAGTTCCTTCGGCAGTTACCCGCCCGCGCCGGTCAGAGCCGCGACGCCCGAGTATCGCTACGTGATCGGCCCGGGCGACTCCGTCAACATCATCGTCTGGCGCAATCCGGAGTTGTCGGCAACCGTGCCCGTGCGGCCTGACGGCCGGATCACGACCCCGCTGGTCGAGGATCTTCCGGCGCTGGGCCGCAATCCGAGCGATCTTGCCCGCGACATTGAAAAGGCCCTTTCCAAGCTCATCCGCGACCCGGTGGTAACGGTCGTCGTCACGGGCTTCCAGGGTCCGTTCAGCGAGCAGATCCGGATCATCGGCGAGGCCGCCAAGCCGCAGGCGCTGCCGTATCGGCAGAACATGACCATCCTCGACGTGATGATCGCCGCAGGAGGCCTGACCGACTTCGCCGACGGCAACCGCGCTGTGCTGGTTCGCGGGGCAGAGAAGAGCAAACCTTATACGGTGCGGCTGCACGACCTGATCAAGCGCGGCGACATCTCGGCCAACGTCGACGTGAAGCCGGGGGATGTGCTGATCATTCCGCAGAGCTGGTTCTGAGGGCTACCTTGCGCTGAGGCGGCATGCAGCGGCATTCGCGGCCAGCGTTGGACGATGCGGTGCTTCGAGGATATCGGTCGGTTTCTTGCGGGCCAGCGCTCGAATGGGCGCTGCCCCGTGAACGAGAGTTGATGTGTTTCCGTTGCTGAGCGCGAGTTATGGATGAAGTACTTCGTCAGGTAATTACCGTCGCGCGTGGCGTCTGGCAGCGGCGCTGGGTCGGCGTTGGTGTGGCGTGGCTGGTCGGGATCATCGGCGCGATCATCGTGATCAAGATCCCCGACCGCTACGAAGCGACGGCGCGCATCTACGTCGATACGCAATCGGTACTCAAGCCTCTGATGTCGGGTCTGACCATACAGCCGGACGTGGAACAGCAGGTGGCGATGCTCGCGCGGACGCTGATCACGCGACCGAATATGGAAAAGCTGATGCACAGTTCGGACATGGATTTGCTCGCGTCTACGACGCGCGAAAAGGAACGCCTTGTCGATGACCTGGCCAAGGACGTGAAGCTGACGGGTGGAGGCCGCGAAAACCTTTACAACGTCGCGTACCGCAGCACGGATCCAGAACGGGCCCGCAGGGTAGTGCAGAACCTCGTGTCGATGTTCGTCGAATCTGGCTTAGGGGACAAGCGGCGTGACTCAGAATCAGCGCGCAAGTTCATCGAGGAACAGATTGCAGGGTATGAGAAGAAGTTGGAGGAGGCGGAGAACCGACGCAAGGAATTCCAGCTGAAGAACTTTGGATTTATTGGTGGAACAGGCAAGGACTATTTTTCGCAGCTGACCGAATTGACTGGGCAGTTGAACAATGTTCGGCTTGAGTTGCGTGCCGCGGAACAGTCGCGTGACGCACTGAAGCATGAACTGGACGGCGAGGTTCCTGCGCTTATCCCCGAAGCTGCAGCCAGCGTAAGCCTGCCACGCACAACTGAACTGGACGCGCGTATCGACGCGCAGAAACGGCAGCTTGACGAATTGCTGCGCCGTTATACAGAGCAGCATCCGGACGTTCTGAGCGCGCAGCGGCTGATTACTCAGCTCGAGGAAGAGAAGAAGAAAGAACTGGAAGCGCAGAGAAAGGCTGCGGCCTCCGCCGGCAGCGGAGCCAAGTCGGCAGCGACGAACCCCGTGTTCCAGCAGATCAAGATCTCGCTTGCGGAGGCCGAAGCCAACGTTGCCGCGCTTAGGGCGCGAGTAAGGGAGATCGAGACACGGGTTGGAACGTTGCGGGCTTCTGCAGAACGCGTGCCAAAGGTTGAGGCAGAGATGGCGCAGATGAACCGCGACTATGACGTGCTGCGCCGCAACTACGAGCAACTCGTTCAGCGACGTGAATCTGCGTCTCTATCGGAAGACGTCGGGCAGATGCAAGGCTTGGTCGAGTTCCGCTTGATAGATCCGCCGCGTGTATCGCCGCGACCGGTCTTCCCTGATCGATTGAGTCTGGTACCGCTGGTGTTCGCTTTTGCGGTCGGTGCCGGCGTGTTTGTCGCTTTCGCGGTCGCGCAGATTTTCCCGACTGTTCAGGAAACTAAGGTGCTGCGCCAACTCAGCAGCCGCCCTGTACTCGGCACCGTGTCGATGCTCACCAGCGGGCCGATGTTGCGCCGACGTCGGGTGCTCAACGCCGCTTTCGGATCTGCCGTGGCTGGATTGTGCTTGATCTATGGTGCGTGGGTCGGGTGGATCGCACTGTCACTGCGTAGCTGAGGAACCCAAGGTGAGCTTGATCGAACAGGCAGCAAGACGGCTAGAAGAACTCAAGCGCGCTGGCATCGAGGTTCCCTCGCCTGGTTCACCGGATGGCTCTGGTCGTTACGCGACGGCGGGTACGGCGTCAGTTCCGGAACGTCTGGTGGCGACGCAGGCGGCTACGCCCGGCCCTTTTCGACCGGCGGCGAAACCTGAACACGAAGCAGGCAGCCGCGCCATTCTGGCCGCGCCGCGCGCTGAGCCTCGCCGCTCGAAGGCGATCGAGATTGATTTGCAGAAGCTGGCTGCGGCTGGCTACGTTACGCCAACGGCGCCGCGATCACAGTTGGCCGACGAACTGCGAGTCATAAAGCGCCCGTTGATCGCCAACGCACAGGGGAAGTCGGCTGCGCCCGTTGCGATGGCTAACCTCATAATGATCACGAGTTCGCTGCCGGGAGAAGGCAAGACCTTCATGTCGATCAACCTCGCGATCAGCATCGCGATGGAACTCGACACGACTGTGTTGCTGGTCGATGCCGACGTTTCACGCCCTGCGATCCCCGGTCGGCTAGGAATCGCGCAGGAAAGAGGTCTCTTGGATCTGCTCACGAGTCGAGATCTCGACGTTGCGGATGTCATGCTGCGAACTAATATCGATCGCCTTTCGATCCTGCCGGCTGGCACCCCGCATAGCCGCGCCACGGAACTGCTGGCGAGCGAGGGCATGACGCGGCTGGTGGAGGAGATGGCGGGTCGATATCCGGAACGCATCTTGGTCTTCGATGCGCCGCCGCTGCTGCCATCGACGGAGTCGCGCGTGCTGGCGACGCACATGGGCCAGGTTGTCGTGGTCGTGGAGGCGGACAGGACGCCGCAGAGCAGCGTGACACAGGCACTGGCGACCATTGAAAGCTGCCCCGTGGTAATGACCATTCTCAACAAGGTTCCGCGTTCGCATCTCGGCTCGTACTATGGCTACTACGGCAGCTACGGATACGGTCCCTAGGCCAGCGACGCGCCGCGGATTCGCCCCTCCTGCCTGCGGCTCGCGGGTTGATTCCTGGTCGGCCTGGACTGCCGCGCTGACGGTGTGTCTGCTATGGGGCGCCGATGCATCGGCGCAGCGTTGGGCGACGAGTGCCTCGATTGACGGGACGCTGACCGCAACGGATAACGGCAATTTCGAAGAACGCGGTGACAAGAAAGCGGATGTGATCTTCGAGATAAGACCTCGCATCGGGTTTCGCCGGGCCGGTGGCGACTTGCGGCTTGAGGGGGACGCTGCGGTTGGTGCTTACACGTTTGTCGAAGGAACGCAGCCAAGTCGTTTCGATCCGAGCCTGAACGCAAAGGCGAATCTGGAAGCGATCGACAATTTTTTCTTCGTGGATGGATCCATACGCTTGCAGCGCACGCTTGAGAACCCGTTTGGGCCACAGACACCGGCAGGATCGAGCGTCAATTCACAACGTACGCTCCAGGCCAGAATCAGCCCCTACATCCAGGGCAACGTGGGGTCGCGCGTTCGGTATCGACTAGCCAACGACACGAGCTGGACGCGTTCGAATGGCAGTTCGCAGCAGTTGAACAGCCAATACGCAACGCGGCAGTCGGCGGAGCTTTCCCTGCTGCCAAGGCCGGTCGGCCTTTCGCTGACGTTCGACCGCGATGACTCGGACGCGGAAGGAGGAGCAACGCGCAGGACCACGTCGGAGGTCGCTCGGGCTAGTTTGCTGTACAGCCCTCGCCCGCAGTTCACGTTCGGAGTGCTTGCCGGCCACGAAGAGAATAACTATCCGGGCTTCAACGCGAAACGGGATTTCTACGGCATGAGCGGGACTTGGCGGCCGACGGAAAGGACAAACCTGTCGTTTGCCGGTGAAAGGCGCTTCTTCGGAAACGGATGGCAGGCTGCCTTCGATCACAGAATGCCGCGATTGGCATGGACGGTGCGCTCTTCGCGCGCCGTCAGCACGCTGCCACAGCGGTTCCTCGGTCTGCCGGTTACGCAGGACGTCGCAGCGCTGATCGATGCCAGCCTGACGACACGCATCCCGGATCCGATCGAACGGGCGCGAGCGGTCGAGGACCTCATCATAAGCCGCGGGCTGCCGCGCACCTTGGTGGTGCCAGTTGACATTTATGCCGAGCAGATCGAGTTGCGGACCGCGAATAGTGCGACTGTTGCCTTAATCGGCCCGCGCAACACAGTCGCGTTTACTGCATTCTCATCGGTGACGGAGAGGTTGGTGGCGAGTTCCGGCCCGGCCGCAGTGCCTGACGCATTGCTCGACAACCGTCAGCGTGGACTTGGTGTCAGCTTCGCCCATCAGCTCAGTATGCTCACGACGCTCAGCGCGGACGCGTCATGGCGCGACACGCGGGGACTCGGGTTGGCCACGAACGAGCAGAGCCGGCAGCAGACCTACCAGCTTCGCTTCACGCACCTCCTGACCCCGAAGACGACGGCAACTGGTGGCGCGCGCTACCAGGTGTTCGACTCGACGGTCCAGAAAGATACGAGCGAGGCGGCGCTTTTCGTCGGCCTTGGCCACCGCTTCTAGGTTTCCAATGTACGAGACGTTCTACGGCCTTACCGGCAAGCCCTTCCAGCTGAACCCGGACCCCGCGTTCCTGTTCAGCAGCAAGGGGCACAGCAGTGCCTACGCCTATCTGAAGTACGGCGTGTTCCAGGGCGAGGGCTTCATCGTCGTCACGGGCGAGATCGGCGCCGGCAAGACGACGCTGATCCGGGCGATGCTCGAGGAACTCGATCCCACCCGCGTCGTCGCCGCACAGCTGGTCAGCACGATGCTCGACTCGGACAACCTGCTGCGCGCGGTGGCCACCGCCTTCGGCCTGGCCGTCCGTGGCGAGGACAAGGCGCATCTGCTCGCCGGCCTGGAGGCGTTCCTCACCTCGCTGGTCACGCAGAACAAGCGTGCGCTGCTCGTCGTCGACGAAGCGCAGAACCTGACGCCGCAGGCGATGGAAGAACTGCGCATGCTGTCGAACTTCCAGCTCGGCGACCGCGCGCTGCTGCAGAGCTTTCTGGTCGGCCAGCCCGAACTGCGCAACCTGATGCGCGCGCCGACAATGCAGCAGCTGCGGCAGCGGATCATCGCCTCGTATCACCTCGGGCCGATGGACAAGTCGGAAACCCGTGCCTATGTCGAGCACCGGCTGCACCGCGTCGGCTGGAACGGCGACCCTCAGTTCGAGCCGGAGGTCTTTGCCGAGATCTACGACGCCACCGGAGGCATCCCGCGGCGGATCAACCAGTTGTGCAATCGGCTGCTGCTGGCCGGCTTCCTCTCCGAGAAGCACCAACTGACAGCCGCCGACGCCGAGGAGGTCATCAAGGAACTGAGCACCGAACTGAGCGCCGACGCGCCGCGGGCGCCGGTCGTCGTGCTGCCCGGAGCGCAGCGTTCGGGCGGGGAACCGGTTTCCGGGGACTTCGCCTCTCTGGCGGCGACGGTCGACCGGATGGACAGCAACATCAACGTGATCCTCGATCTGCTGCAGTCGATCGTCCGTCCGGCCCGCACCGACAAGCCGGGTGCGAAGTCGGGCGGATCGTCGGCGGCCTGATGCTCGATCCGATGGTCGCCGCGGCGCCGGTGCTGTGCGTGGTCGGCGCGCGGCCGAACTACATGAAGATGGCGCCGCTGATGCGCGCCTTTGCCGCCGAGCCGCGCATGCCGCGCACTGTGCTCGTGCACACCGGCCAGCACTACGACTACGCGCTGAACGAAAAGCTGTTCATCGATCTAAACATGCCGGCGCCGGACGTCAATCTCGACGTCGGCTCTGGCACGCATGCGGTGCAGACGGCCGAGGTGATGAAGCGGTTCGAACCGCTGATCGATCAGTATTCGCCCTCCTGCATCGTCGTCGTCGGCGATGTCAACTCGACGCTCGCCTGTTCGCTGGTGGCAGCGAAACGCGAGGTGGGCGTGGTCCATGTCGAGGCGGGCCTGCGCAGCTACGACCGCAGCATGCCGGAAGAGATCAATCGCGTGCTCACCGACCAGATCGCCGACGTGCTTTACACGACCGAGCGCAGTGCGCTGGGCAACCTCGTGCGCGAGGGCGTCGATCCGGCGCGCGTTCACTTCGTCGGCAACCTGATGATCGACTCGCTGCACGCGGCGCGGCCGAAAGCGGTGGCGCCGGAGGCGACGCTTGCCGCGGCCGGGCAGCCGGCGGCGCTGGTAAACGGCCATTTCGGCGTCGTCACGCTGCACCGCCCGTCGAACGTCGACACGCCCGACGTCCTCGGCGCGCTGCTGGAAGCGCTGCTGCAGATCAGCGAACGGTTGCCGCTGGTCTGGCCGATGCACCCGCGCACGCGCGCCAGCATCGAGCGCTTCGGCTTCGCCGATTTCCTGCGCGCGCACAGCCTCGCCTGCCTGCCGCCGCAGGGGTACCTCGAAATGGTCGGGCTGATGAGCCGCGCCACCGTCGTGCTGACCGACTCCGGCGGCATGCAGGAGGAAACGACCGCCCTCGGTGTGCCCTGCCTGACCCTGCGCGAAAACACCGAGCGGCCGATCACGGTCGAGCAGGGCACCAACACGCTGGTCGGGCACGACGTCGCGGCGCTGTTCGCGGCGGTCGACGCCATCCTCGCCGGCGGCGGCAAGCGCGGCCGCCAGCCCGAACTGTGGGATGGCCGCACGGGCAGCCGCATTGCCGCGCATCTGGCGACGTGGCTGCAGCAGCGCCGGGTCTTGGAGGCGCACGCATGAACGCCTCGGTGCCGATCGCGCTGATCAATGCGCTCACCATCGACGTCGAGGACTACTTCCAGGTCTCGGCGTTCGACCGGCACATCGACCGCGAGGCATGGGAGCGGATGCCGTGCCGCGTCGAGCGCAACGTCGAGCAGCTGCTAGCGCTGCTCGACGAGCATCAGGCGCATGCCACCTTCTTCACGCTGGGCTGGGTGGCGCACCGCTATCCGGCGCTGATCCGCCGCATCGTCGCCCAGGGACACGAACTGGCGAGCCACGGCTACGGGCATCGCCGCGCCAGCGACCTCGATCACGCCGCGTTCAGCCACGACATCCGCCATGCCAAGGCGCTGCTCGAGGACATCAGCGGCACCGCAGTCATCGGTTATCGCGCGCCGAGCTTTTCCATCGGCAAGGCCAATCTCTGGGCGTTCGACTGCATCGCCGCGGCCGGCTACCGCTACAGCTCGAGCATCTACCCGGTCCAGCATGACCACTACGGCATGCCCGATGCGCCACGCTTCCCCTACCGGGTGCGCGACGGGCTGACGGAAATCCCGGTCACGACGACGCGCCTGTTCGGCCGCAACCTGCCGGCGGGCGGCGGCGGTTACTTCAGGCTGGCGCCGTATCACGTGTCGCGCTGGGCGATCGCCCGCGTCAATCGGCAGGAACTGCGTCCGGCGATCTTCTACTTCCACCCGTGGGAGATCGATCCCGAACAGCCGCGCGTGGACGGCGTGAGCCTTAAGACGCGCTTTCGCCACTACCTGAACCTGCACCGCACGCAGGCGCGCCTGCGCCGCCTGCTTTCCGACTTCCGCTGGGATCGCATCGACCGAGTGTTCGAGGTGAACGCGTGAACTTGTCGGATGCCCCAACGATCGAATCCAGCGCGCACGATGCCCTGCAGATCCGGCCCGCGCGGGCCGCGGACGGCGCGCGCTGGGACGAGTTTGTCCATGCGTGCCCCAACGCCACGTTCTTCCACCGCATCGGCTGGCAGCAGATCATCGAGCGGGTTTTCCGGCATCGCACGCACTACCTGCTCGCCGAGAGGGCGGGCCGGATCGTCGGCGTGCTGCCGCTGGCGCAGGTGCGCAGCCGCCTGTTCGGCCACGCGCTGGTGTCACTGCCGTTCGCGGTCTACGGCGGAGTCGCCTCGACTGATGACGAGGCGGTCCCGGCGCTGCACGCGGCAGCGGTCGCACTCGCGCGCGACCTTGGCGTCGAGCACCTGGAACTGCGCAACCTGCGCCGCACCGAGCCCGACTGGCCACAGCAGGACCTTTACGTCACGTTCCGCAAGCCGATCCTGCCCGAGGTCGAGGCGAACATGCTGGCCATCCCACGCAAGCAGCGGGCGATGGTGCGCAAGGCGATCGGCCGCAACCTTTCGAGCAAGATCGATACAGGCATCGACCGCTTCTTCGCGCTTTATGCGGACAACGTCCATCGCCACGGCACGCCGCCGTTTAGCAAGGGGTACTTCGAGGCGCTGCGCGAGACCTTCGGCGACGCCTGCGAAGTGCTGACGGTGCTCGACCCCAAGGGCAGCCCGGTGTCCGGCGTGCTGAGTTTCTACTTTCGCGACGAGGTGCTGCCGTACTACGCCGGCGACGTCGAGGCCGCGCGCGATCTCGCCGCCAACGACTTCAAGTACTGGGAACTGATGCGCCGCGCCTGCGAGCGCGGCATCCGAGTATTCGACTACGGCCGCTCGAAGCGCGGCACCGGTTCGTTCGACTTCAAGAAGAACTGGGGTTTCGAGCCGGCGCCGCTCGCTTACGAATACAGGCTGTTCAGGCGCGATGCGATCCCGCAGAACAATCCGACCAATCCGAAGTACCGCGCCATGATCGCGCTGTGGCGTCACCTGCCGCGCCCGGTGGCCAACGCGATCGGTCCTTCGATCGTGCGCAATCTGGGCTGACGGCGCGACGGCACTGCCGCCGCGCGCGAGACCCCGACACGCGCAGACCTCGATGCACTCGGAACGGCAACTTGAACTGGAGTTCGTCCGCCTGACCGAACGGCGGCAGTGGCAGGCGTTTGGACTCGTTGCGGCGTGCCTGCTCGCCGTCGTGGCAGCCTTCAGTGAATCGTTTGTCGAGATGGTCCGGATCTGGCATCGGTCCGAGACCTTCACGCACGGTTTCCTGGTTCTTCCGGCCTTCCTGTATCTGGTGTGGCAGCGCCGCGCCGATCTCGCCGCGACACCCGTGCGGCCGTTCCTTCCGGCCCTTGTACTGGCGGCCGGCGCGGGATTCCTGTGGCTGCTCGGCGAAGTCGCCAGCGCCTTGACGCCGAGCATGTTCGGTGCCGTGGCGATGGTGCCGGCGGTCGTGATCGGCGTCCTCGGCTGGCGCTGGGCGCGGGTGCTGGCATTCCCGCTCGCGTTTCTCTTCTTTGCCGTCCCGTTCGGCGAGGCGTTTGTGCCGAAGCTGATGGAATGGACGGCCGACTTCACCGTCCTCGCGCTGCAGGCCACCGGCGTGCCGGTGCTCAGGGAAGGGCAGCATCTCTTCATCCCCTCCGGGCGCTGGTCGGTGGTCGAGGCCTGCAGCGGGATCCGCTACCTCATCGCCTCGATGTTCGTCGGCGCGCTGTATGCCTGGATGATGTACCGGTCGCCGATCCGCCGCGCGCTGTTCTTTGTCGCCTCGATCGTGGTGCCGATCGTCGCCAACTGGCTGCGAGCCTACATCATCGTCATGCTGGGTCACCTGAGCGGCAACCGCATTGCTGCCGGCGTCGACCACCTGATCTACGGCTGGGTGTTTTTCGGCGCGGTGATCATGATCCTGTTTGCCGTCGGCACCCTCTGGCGCGAGGATCACCATGCCAAAGCGGCAGACAACTTGCCGGCCGGCATGCCGGCGATCGCCGGATCTGCACTCGTCAACAACTCGGTCGGCATGGCGGCGGTCCTCATGGCCGCCATGGTGGTGGTGTGGCCCGCTGCAGGCGCGGTCCTGATGCGTCCTTACGAAGAGCGCGTGCTTCCCGCCGCAGAGTTCGCGACCGCCGCGGGGTGGCAGATCGTCGACGCTGGATTCGATGGCTGGCGGCCGAAACTGCATTCGGCGGCAAGCGAGCAAGTGTTCACGTTCGAGAAGGATGGGCAGAAGGTCGGCCTGTTTGTGGGTTTCTTCCGCAACCAGCGTCAGGGTGCGGAGCTGGTCAACTCGGAAAACGTGCTCCTCGCGAAAGACGACACCAGTTGGGTTGCGGTCGGCAGCGGGCCACGGGCGACCCTGCTGAACTCGCGGCCGCTGAGCGTGAACACGCAGCGCATGCGCGACGGCCGGTTCACCCTCGTGGCCTGGCAGTGGTACTGGCTCGGGGACTCCTGGACCTCGAGTGATTCGCGCGCGAAATTCGAACTCGCCGTCGACCGTCTGCTGCGCCGCGACGACACCTCCGCCTGGATTGCGGCATTTGTCGTCGAACCCGCCGATGGCAAGGAAGCCGAGGCCATCCTCGACGGCTTTGTACGCGAGATGGGCGGGCCGATCGAGCGGGCGCTGCAAGCGGTGGCGGGGCGATGAAGCCGGTGTCCGATACCCGTCCACTGATCGCGCACGTGCTCTTCCGCTTCGACATCGGCGGGCTCGAGAACGGTGTGGTCAACCTGATCAACCGCCTGCCGGCCGCGCAATTCCGCCATGCCGTCATTGCGCTGACGGAGGTCACGGATTTCCGCAGGCGCATCGAGCAACCCGGCGTCGAATTCTTGTCCCTGCACAAATCGCCGGGGCACGGTATCAAACTGGCTCCGCGCCTGTACCGGATCTTCAGGACGCTGCGGCCGGCGATCGTTCATACGCGCAACCTGGCGGCGCTCGAAGCCTCGCTTCCAGCCTGGCTGGCAGGGGTGCCGATTCGCATCCATGGCGAACACGGTTGGGACGTTTCCGATCTGTCCGGCGGCAATACACTCAATCGCCTGACGCGCAGGCTCTACCGCCCATTCGTCTCCCGGTATGTGGCGATGTCGGCGGACATCGAGCGCTACCTGGTGCACAGAATCGGCGTTGCGCCGTGGCGCATTGCGCAGATCTACAACGGCGTCGATGCCACCCGCTTTGCCCCGCCGTCAGTCAAGGCGGCGATCGAGGGTTGCCCCTTCGGCCCACGCGGCTCCTGGTTGGTCGGCACCGTGGGACGCATGCAGGCAGTGAAGGACCAGGCGACACTCGCCCGTGCGTTCGCGCGCGCATGCTCCTTGGAAGCGAAGGCGGCAGCGCAAATGCGGCTGGTGATTGTCGGCGACGGACCTGAGCGAGACCCAGTCCTGCAGATCTTGCGCGACGCCGGTTGCATTGACCGAGCTTGGCTGCCTGGCGCTCGAAACGACATCTCGGAGATCTTGAGGGGGCTTGACTGCTTCGTGCTGCCATCCCTGTCAGAGGGCATTTCCAACACCATCCTCGAGGCAATGGCAACGGGCCTGCCTGTCGTTGCGACGCGCGTCGGCGGCAATCCCGAACTGATCGAGCCCGGTGTCACCGGGTTGCTTGTGCGCGCCGGTGATGTCGAGGGGCTGGCAGACACGCTGCTGGCGTTGTGGCGAGAGCGCGATCGAGCCAGTGCGCTCGGAGTCACGGCACGGCAGGCTGTTGAGCGCTCGTTCAGCCTGGAGCGCATGGCCGGTGATTATTTGCACCTGTACCAGGCGCTGCTGCAGCGGACGACGGCAACTGCCGGACGTCTGCACGCAGCGCCGCCCTCTTGCTGAGTCCAATCATGTGCGGCATCGTAGGCATCCTCGACACCCGTGGCCAGCGTGAGATCGACCGGCAAGCGCTCCATCGGATGAATGAATCGCAGCACCACCGCGGGCCGGACGAGAACGGGATCTTTGTCGGTCCTGGCATAGGGCTCGGCCACAAGCGGCTGTCGATCATCGATCTGGCCACGGGCCAGCAGCCTCTTTACAACGAAGACGGCTCGGTGGTGATCGTCTACAACGGCGAGATCTACAACTATCAGGAACTGATTCCCGAACTGCAGGCGCTGGGGCATGTCTTTCACACCCGCAGCGACACGGAAGTAATCGTCCATGCCTGGGAAGCCTGGGGCGCCGATTGCGTCAGGCGTTTCCGCGGAATGTTTGCTTTTGCGCTCTGGGACCGCAATCGAGAGACGCTGTTTCTCGGACGCGACCGATTGGGCGTCAAGCCGCTGTATTACGCAGTCCTGCCCGACGGTCAACTATTGTTCAGCTCGGAGTTCAAGGCCTTGCTGGCGCACGGCGCATTGCGGCGAGAAATCGATACGTTTGCCGTCGAGGAGTACTTCGCCCTCGGCTACGTGCCCGAACCGCGCACGATTTTCAAAGGTGCAAGGAAGCTGCCGCCGGCGCACACACTCACGGTCAAACGGGGCGTACCCGTGGCAGAACCGGTCGAGTATTGGGACGTGGCGTTCACGCTCGATAACCGGATTTCAGAGAAGGAGGCCTGTGAGCAGTTGCAGGAACGCCTGCGTGAATCGGTACGGCTGCGCATGATCTCAGAGGTGCCGCTCGGCGCGTTCCTTTCCGGCGGAGTCGATTCAGGCGCCGTAGTCGCGACGATGGCCGGGCTCTCGAATGATCCGGTCAACACTTGTTCGATCTCTTTTTCAGATCCAGAGTTCGACGAATCGCGTTACGCGCTTATGGTGGCGCATCGCTACCGGACGCGGCATTTCGTCGATCGCGTGGAAAGCGAAGACTTCGACCTGGTCGACACCTTGGCGAGTTTGTACGACGAGCCGTACGCTGATAGCTCGGCCATACCGACATACCGCGTGTGTCAACTCGCTCGCAGTCACGTCACAGTAGCGCTGTCAGGCGATGGTGGCGACGAGAGTTTTGGTGGTTACAGGCGGTACCGGCTGCATCTTATGGAGGAGCGCGTGCGTCGGCCGCTGCCGCTGGCGCTGCGGAGGTCTGTCTTCAGGGTGCTGGGACGCGCGTATCCGAAGGCTGACTGGGCGCCGCGTGTGTTTCGCGCAAAGACGACACTACAGGCGCTGGCGCGCGAATCCGTCGAAGGATACTTCCACAGTGTGTCGATCTTGCGCGATGACGTCCGCAAGGAACTTTACTCGAACGACCTGCGCGCCCAGTTGGGCGGCTATCAGGCGATCGAGGTGTTCAGGCGCCACGCGCAGCGAGCGAACCACGACGATCCGCTCGCGCTGATTCAATACCTGGACCTGAAGACGTATCTCGTCGGCGACATCAATACCAAGGTGGACCGTGCCAGCATGGCACACTCGCTCGAAGTGCGCGAGCCGCTGATGGACCATCCGTTGGTTGAGTGGCTTGCATCTTTGCCCTCATCTCTGAAGCTGCGTGGACGTGAGGGAAAGTACCTGCTGAAGAAATCTCAGGAGCCGAACCTGCCCACGGATGTGCTGTATCGGCCGAAGATGGGCTTTGCAGTGCCGCTGGCGCGTTGGTTTCGTGGACCATTGCGCGACCGCGTGCAGCAAGCTGTGCTCGGAAGCGTCCTGGCAGACACGGGCTACTTCAGACGACCTGTGCTGCAGCGGCTGGTAGAGCAGCACCAGTCCGGCATACGCGACCACAGTTCATCGCTGTGGACGTTGCTAATGTTCGAAGCGTTTCTGCGCAACGTCATGCAGTCCGACGGTCGCGCTTGCTCGTCGCAGCGTCTAGCAGGATGAACTGATCGGTGCGCATCCTCCACGTTCTCGATCATTCGCTTCCGCTGCACAGCGGATACAGCTTTCGCACAGTCTCGATTCTGCGAGAACAGCGTGTTCTGGGATGGGAAACTTTCCAGCTGACAACACCGCGACAGGGCGACGCGACTTCGCTGGTCGAGGTCGCGGACGGTTGGACGTTTCATCGAACGCCGTTTGTTCCACGCACGTTGTCTCGGCTTTCGGCCGCCGGATCGTATCTGGACGAAATGCGCGCCACTGCACGCCGCATCGACGACATCGTGCGGCAAGTACGCCCGGACGTGCTGCACGCGCACTCGCCCGTGCTGACCGCATTGCCGGCGCTATGGGTCGGACATCGCCGCGATCTTCCCGTTGTTTACGAAATGCGCGCTTCATGGGAGGACGCCGCGGTCGATCACGGCAGGACGCAGGAAGGCAGTTTGCGATACCGGACCTCGCGATGGCTGGAGACGGTCGTCCTCAAGAACGTCGATGCCATCACCACGATCTGCGAAGGTTTACGCGCCGACATTGCCGCGCGGGGGATCGACAGCAACGCCGTGACCGTGATTCCGAACGCCGTTGACGTGGATGCCTTCGAGTTCGACACCCCGGCAGATGACGCGTTGCGACGACAACTCGGTCTAGACAGCGCGGTGGTGTTCGGCTTCGCCGGTTCTTTCTACGGGTACGAGGGTCTCGATCTGCTGCTTGAAGCGGCGGCGACCTTGATTGTCGAGCGTCCCGAGCTTCGCGTGCTTCTTGTCGGCGGCGGGCCGCAGGAGGCGAATTTGAAGGCGCAAGCGCAGCGCCTCGGCATCGCTGATCGAGTGCTGTTTAACGGCCGTGTTCCGCATGCGCAAGTGGGCGCGTACTACAACCTCATCGATGTGCTGGTTTATCCGCGCCGCTCGATCCGACTCACGGAAATCGTTACTCCCTTGAAGCCCCTGGAGGCGATGGCGCAAGGGCGAATTCTTGTCGCATCGGATGTGGGGGGCCATCGCGAACTCGTGCGGACCGGGAAGACGGGCTTCCTGTTCCCGGCGGGCGACGCCCGGGCACTGGCGCGAACCCTCGAGGGGGTGCTGGCACGACGTGACGAGTGGGGGGCGATCAAACGCCGGGCGCGCCAATGGGTTGAAAACGAACGCACGTGGGCGAAGTCGGTGGCGCGTTACACCTCGGTCTATTCGGCGGCGATCGCCCGCCGCGGCGGCACTCTAGCGGCTGTGCGGAGTTGATGATGTGCGGCAGCGAAGACGGCGACGGGCCGGGGATGCAGATTGAACCGTCTGGCACGTTGCTCGGCTAGGCGACTGGGCATGGCTCACTGGGGGGCGGCTCGGCCGATGACGGATCCCCGCGGGGCGTTGAGCCCTGTGGCCGATCCGCCGTTGCGAGTACTGACCGTGACAACCCTCTTTCCGAGCGCGGCGAACCCCCGCCACGGCGTCTTTGTGGAGACACGCCTGCGCAAGCTGCGCGAGTGTGCGCCGGTCGACCTTCAGGTCGTTGCCCCTGTGCCCTGGTTTCCTCTCAACTGGCCGATCTGGGGACGGTACGCTACTTACGCCGCCACGCCGAGGCTGGAGCAGCGCCACGGAATAGTGGCGCGACACCCGCGATTCATTTCGATTCCACGCGTCGGCATGGCGCTGCAGCCGGCCGCGCTTCTGTCCGCTTGTTTGCAGGCGACGGGCGAACTGGCGGCGACGGGTTGGTCGTGCGACGTCATCGACGCGCACTACCTGTATCCGGACGCTGTGGCGGCGTCCATCCTGGCGGTCCGCCTGCGGCGTCCGCTGATCGTAACGGCGCGCGGCAGCGATGTGAACCTCATTGCGCAAATGCCGGGTCCGCGACGCCGGATCCTCTCGGCATTGACGCAAGCGACGCGGGTGATCACGGTCTCCCAGGCGCTGAGGCGAGCTGTGGTCGACATCGGTGTCCCGGACACGGCTGTCGAGGTGCTGCGAAACGGCGTGGACACCGATCTGTTCAAACCGGTCGCGCGCGAATCGACCAGAGCCCGTCTCGCAGTTCGCGAGGGGCCACTCATTGCTTCGGTCGGCAATCTGGTGCCCGAAAAGGGACACGATTTGGTGCTGCGTGCCGCCAGAATGATAAAGGGCGCGCACGTTGTCGTCGTCGGCCAGGGACCGCAGAAAGCGAATCTGCTCGCCCTTGCGCGCACCCTTGGAATGCCGGAGCGCGTCCGAATCATGGACAACGTACCTCAGATGGAACTGGCCTCGATCTACAGCGCTGCCGATGTTCTTGCGCTCGGTTCCGTGCGCGAAGGATGGCCGAACGTCCTTCTCGAGGCGATGGCCTGCGGTACGCCGGTGGTTGCCACCGCAGTCGGCGGTGTCGCGGAGATCGTGACCGACGTTGCGGCCGGCGAGGTGGTCCCGGGGCGCGACGAGGTCGTTTTCGCAGCGGCACTGGGAAGAGTCCTCGATCGAAGGGCTGAGCGCTCTGCCGTACGGGCGCATGCCATGAAGTTCGAATGGGCACCGATCGTGCGGCGCTACTACGAGATCCTCGTCGCTGCGGCACAGCACCACGTTGTCGCCGAAGCATCCACGGCAAAGACCGCGGGGGCGATGCCCTGATGTGCGGCATCTACGGCATCTACCAGTTCGACGGAGCCCGTGCTCCGGCTGAACTTCTTCCGTCGATGGGTCGGGTCATTCGTCATCGCGGCCCGGACGACGAGGGCGCGCATGGCGACGGTCGCTGCGCCATCGGCATGCGCCGGCTGTCGATCATCGATCTCGCGGGCGGCCACCAGCCGATCGCCAACAGCGAGCGGTCGCTGGTGGTCGTGTGCAACGGCGAGATCTATAACTTCCGCGAACTGCGGCGGGAACTCGAGGCGCACGGACACCGGTTTGCGACCAACTCGGACACCGAGGTCGTGCTGCACGGCTACGCCCAATGGGGCGAGGCGGTACTGCAGCGGCTGAACGGCATGTTCGGCTTCGCGCTGTGGGATGCGCCGAGGCAGATGCTGCTCGTCGGCCGCGACCGCCTCGGCATCAAGCCGATCTACTGGTGCAACGACGGCCGGCGGCTGGCCTTTGCATCGGAGGCGAAGGCGCTTCTCGAACTGCCGGGGGTCGCACGCGAGGTCGACCCGACCGCGCTCGCCGCGTATCTCGAACTGGGCTACGTGCCGGCTCCCCTGTCGATTTTCCGCGGCGTCCACAAGCTGCCGATCGGATCGCTGATGAAGGTCACCCCGGCCGGCGTCGCCATCGAAAGCTACTGGCGCCCGCCGACGGCCGTCGATGCGAGCGTCACAGCGCTGGACTGGGCGCAGCGCGTGCGTTCGCGCCTGGAAGAGTCGGTACGGATGCAGATGGTCAGCGACGTGCCGATCGGCGCGTTTCTGTCCGGCGGCATCGATTCGAGCGCGGTGCTTGCCTTCATGGCCCGGCACAGCGACGGCCCGGTGAAGACCTACTCGATCGGCTTCGACGGTGGCGCTGCGGAGCGCTTCTACAACGAACTGGATTATGCGCGGCAGGTCGCCGGCCTGTTCAAGACTGACCACCGGGAGATCCTCGTCCGACCGGACGTGGTGCACCTGCTGCCGAAGCTGCTCTGGCACATGGACGAGCCGATCGCCGACAGCGCCTTCGTGACCACGTATCTGGTCGCCGAATTCGCGCGCCGCGATGTGACGGTGATCCTGTCCGGTGTCGGTGGCGACGAACTGTTCGGCGGCTACCGGCGCTACCTCGGCGAGCATTACATGCGCTACGTCAACTGGCTGCCGCAGTCGGCGAAGTGGGGCGCCGCCCGCCTTGCCGACCTGCTGCCCAGTGACCGGCACTCGCCGCTGCTGAACCTGTCGCGGCTGGCCAAGGGTTTCCTAGGATCGGCGGCCGCATCGTTCACCGAGCGTTATCGCGCCTATGTTGGCGTATTCGGCAGTGGCGAGGTGGATCGCCTGATGGCGCATCCGCCGGCTTCTCGTTTCGACGCCGTTGCTACCGCATTTGCCGCGGCCGGCGGCGAGGATGCGCTGGCGCGCATGTTCGCCGCCGATGCGTATACGCAGCTGCCCGACGATCTGCTGCTGCTCACCGACAAGATGACGATGGCGACATCGCTCGAATGCCGGGTGCCGCTGCTCGATCATGAACTGGTCGAACTTGCGGCGCGGATCCCGGCGCAGATTAAGGTTGCCGGCGGCGAACTGAAGGCTTTGCTGAAGGACGCGCTTGCCGATGTGCTGCCGCGCGAGATTCTGTACCGGCGCAAGCGTGGCTTCGGCGCGCCGATGGGCGCCTGGATGAAGGGCGCGCTGGCGGAACTGCTCGACAGCGCGCTGTCGCGCACGGCGGTCGAGGCGCGCGGGCTGTTGCACCACGCGCCGGTGGCGCAACTGATCGCGGATCACCGTGCCAACCGGGTCGACGGCACGGACAGGCTGCTGGCGCTGCTGAACCTCGAACTCTGGTGCCGCGTGTACCTCGACGGTCGCTCGTCGGCCGACGTGTCCGAACAGCTGAAGGAGGCGGTGGCGTGAGGATCCTCTACGTCTGCCACCGCTTTCCCTATCCGCCGAAGCGCGGCGGCAAGATCCGGCCGTTCAACATGATCCGCCACCTGGCGCAGTCGCACGAGGTGGTCGTCTGCTCGCTGTCGCGCTCGCGGCAGGAGACCGAGGAGGCGCAGGGCATCGCACCGCATTGTTCCGCCTTCCACGTCGCCCAGGTCGACGATCGGGTGCAGACGCTGCGCATGATCGCCACGCTGCCGACGCCGGTGACCGCCTCCGCGTCGTACTTCCACAGCACACGTCTGGCGCGGACGATCGACCGGCTGCTTTCCGATAGCAGCTTCGACCTGATCTTCGTCCACTGCTCGTCGGTCGCCCACTACGTATCCGGCGCAGATCGGGTGCCGAAAGTGCTCGACTTCGGCGACATGGATTCGCAGAAGTGGTTCGAATATGCGCGCGACAAGCCGTTTCCGCTTTCGCTTGGCTACCGGTGGGAGGGCAGGCGCCTGCTGGCCGATGAAAAACGGCTCGCCCGCCGCTTCGATATGTGCACGACGACCACGCGGGCCGAATGGGAAACGCTGAAGTCCTACGGCGTCGACACGCCGAGCGACTGGTTTCCCAACGGTGTCGACAGTGCGTTCTTCGCGCCGACCGATGCGCCGTACGATCCCGACACGATCGTCTTCGTCGGCCGCATGGACTATTACCCGAACCAGCAGTGCATGTTCGATTTCTGCTCGACCGTGCTGCCGCAGCTTCAGCGCAGCCGGCCGTCGATCCGGTTGCAGATCGTCGGCGCCGACCCGTCGCCGGCCGTGCGCAAGCTGGGTGAACTGCCGGGGGTGACCGTCACCGGTTCGGTGCCCGATGTTCGGCCCTACGTGACGCGCGCGGCGCTGACCGTCGCGCCGCTGCGTATCGCGCGCGGCACGCAGAACAAGATTCTCGAGGCGATGGCGATGGGCGTGCCGGTCGTCTGCAGTCATGTCGCCGCCGGCGGCGTCGACGCCATCGACGGCGAACACCTGCTGGCGGCAACCACGCCGCAGGAGATGCACGACGCCATCCTGCGCATCCTGCAAAACCCCGGCGAGCGTGCGCGGCTGGCGCAGGCGGGCCGGGCGCGCGTGCTGTCGCATCATTCGTGGGCGAACTCGATGAGGCGTCTCGATGCCGTCATCGATCGGTGCCTGGCTTCCTTTGCCTCCCACCGGAGGCTGTCGCCGCAGGCCTCATGACGTTCCCTGGTTGGCGATGAACTTCGATAGGCGTGACCGTAGTGTTGACTCCCGCGGTCTCGTTCCGTGTCGCTCCTGCTTTAAGGGGGGCGGCAAATGACGTTCTGCGTCTTCCCAGCGCCCACCGCTGAAAGTCGCCGTCTCGCTCCGTGTCATTCCCGCGCAAGCGGGAATCCAGTGTCTTTGATGCCCAAGGCGCTGGGTATCCGCTCTTATGGGAACGACACATGGCCTCTTGCGTCAAGCCGACAGCTATCGGTGCCGAGTCTAGTCGCTACTCAAGTGAAGTCCTGGCCCCCTACCTTCGCTGCTTCACAAAGGCCGCGCCCAGGCGAGTCATGGTCGGCGCATTCGCATCGTGTTCGACCAGGCAGGGCCGACACGTGATGTTGTCGCACGAGCCTTCTGCGGGAGTGCCGTCGCTGCGCGCTCGAGCAACCTGGCTCCAGGCCGGCCTGCAACTGCTTCCCGTGCCGCGGCTGAGCGTGCTGATTTTTCACCGGGTGCTCCGTCAATTTGATCCGCTGCGTCCGTCGGAACCTACGGTGGGTGAATTCGAAGCGCGGATGCACTGGATTGCAGCGAATTTCAACGTCCTCCCCTTGTCGGAAGCCGTCAAGGCGCTCGCCGCAGGTCGCCTGCCGAGGCGGGCGCTCAGCATCACGTTCGACGACGGCTATGCCGACAACCACGATCTTGCCCTGCCTGCGCTGAAGAAAACGGGCCTGACGGCCACGTTCTTCGTCGCCAGCGGTTACCTCGACGGCGGCTGCATGTTCAACGATGCGGTCATCGAAGCCGTGCGCAGGGCGCCGGGGCCAGTGCTCGATCTTTCTCCCTTCGGAATGGACCGGTATCCGCTGACCTCGGACGGCGACCGGCGTGCAGCGATCGCCCGCATCCTGGAGACGCTGAAGTACCTGCCGCCAACGCAGCGACAGGTGCAGGTGGAGCGGATCTGCGAGTCCGCCGGAGCCGCGCCGCCGCGGGACCTGATGATGACCTCAAGCCAGGTCGCGGCACTGCATCGCGCTGGCATGGAGATCGGCGCACACACGGTCAGCCATCCGATCCTCGCGAAAATCGGGATCGACGAGGCACGTGACGAAATCGCGAGCGGCCGCAGGCAGCTTGAAGAGATCATCGGTGCGCGCGTCGGCCTCTTCGCCTATCCCAACGGCCGTCCGCAGCGGGACTACGAAGGCGCACACGTCGCACTCGTCCGGGAACTTGGCTTCGACGCCGCGGTTTCGACCGCCTGGGGCGCTGCGCGAGCCGGCTGCGACGCGTTCCAGATTCCTCGCTTCACCCCCTGGGATCGCAGCGACCTGAGGTTCGGACTGCGCCTGCTGCGCAACGCCCTGAAGGCCGACTATGAGATCGCTTGAGCGAAGCGGCATCGGTGGGCGTGATTCCCGCGCAGAGCCTGCCCCCAGCGAAAGCGGGGGCGGGAATCCGTGTCTATGCCTCGAACGCCGCTGGGTTCCCGCTGGAGCCTGCCCTCGACTCCGATCGGGGGCGGGAACGACACTCGGTTCGACGAACGCCGCTGCCATCGCGCTGTCGTGGTCGCGTCGCCCCGGCGCAGGCCGGGGTCCAGTTTGGCGACCCCGCAAATTGGATCCCGGCCTTCGCCGGGACGACGAGCGTGGCGAGCGCGGGCTCTCACTGTGATCCAGCCGGCGATTCGCGCGACTAGAAACAGCTAATGACAACGGAAACCGAACAATGAGAATCAGCATCTTCGGTCTGGGCTACGTCGGCGCGGTTTCCCTCGCCTGCCTGGCGCGCGATGGCCACCATGTCGTCGGTGTCGACGTGAGCCAGGAGAAACTGGATCTGATCCGCAGCGGCCGCTCGCCGGTGATCGAGGAGGGGATCCAGGAACTGATGCAGCAGGTGGTTGCCTCGGGGCGCGTCGAGGTGACGCAGGACGTGGATCGGGCCCTGCAGTCGAGCGAACTCTCCTTTGTTTGTGTCGGCACGCCATCGAGCCCGCGCGGCAGCCAGGATCTGAGTGCGGTCCTGCGCGTCGGCGAATCGATCGGACGCGCGCTGCGCGGCAAGCGCGACTTTCACACGATCGTGCTCAGGTCGACCGTCGAACCCGGAACGGTCGACGAGAAGTTCCGGCCGGTGATTGAGCGGCACAGCGGCAAGCGCGCCGGGGTCGATTTTTCGCTCGCCTTCCAGCCTGAGTTCCTGCGTGAAGGCTCGTCGATCTCCGACTACGACCGGCCGCCGTTCACGGTCTGCGGCGCGGACAGCGCGCGCGGCTTTGCCGCGCTGCGCGAGGTGTTTGGCCACCTGCCGTGCGAATTCATCGAAACCGACGTGCGCACGGCCGAGGGCCTGAAAATGGCGTGCAACGCCTTCCATGCGTTGAAGATCACGTTCGCCAACGAGATCGGCCGGGCGTCGCAGGCGCTCGGCATCGACGGGCGCAAGCTCATGGCCCTGCTGTGCAAGGACACCAACCTGAACATCTCGACGGCCTACCTGCGCCCCGGTTTCGCCTTCGGCGGATCGTGCCTGCCCAAGGACCTGCGCGCCCTGACCTACATCAGCCGGGCGCACGACGTCGACACGCCGATGCTTTCAGCGGTGCTGGCCAGCAACCAGGTTCACGTGAAGCATGTCGTCGACCGCATCCGCGCCGAACCGCGGGCCACCATCGGCATGGTGGGCCTGGCCTTCAAGTCTGGCACGGACGACCTGCGAGAGAGCCCGCTGGTCGAACTGGCCGAGCAGCTGATCGGCAAGGGCTACACCATCCGCATCTTCGATCCGCACGTCAACGTCGCTCGACTGATCGGCGCCAACAAAGCGTATATCGAGGCTACTGTCCCCCACTTCGAGGCGATGCTGGTCGACTCGATGGACAAGGTCCTTGATTGCCGGATCGTTGTGGTCGGACAGGCGGGCGTGGCAGTTCGCGCCGCCCTCGAGAAACGTCAACCTGTAGAGCAACTGCTGATAGACCTGGTGGGCATGAAAGACACTGATTCGCTGAAGTGTCGCTATTGGGGCGTCTGCTGGTGAAGGGGCAAGATGAATCGCCTCGCCTGCCGCGCCGAACCCACCGCCGGGCGTAATCTGTGCTCAACGGGCTGCCGCACGGCGGTGTGCGGATTCCCTGCTGGTTCTCACGCTGTGCGCACAGTGATGCGACGAGGGCTCCGCGTGGGTTCCGGGCCAGGACCACCCAAAGCGGGGCTCCGCGAGTCACCCCGTAAGTGATACGCACATCCGCTTTTCGATTTAGGGCGCGGCCTGCAGTGCGCCTACCAGACGCGCTGTTGATCCAGAGATCGGCCTCAGCACGCGCGGCTGAGGCGAATCGTTGACGTACTGCGGATCTAAGACCTGGCTCAACTGCAGTTGGGGAAGCAGGCTGTCGACCGGCCAGAAGTTGGGACCGTCGATTGAATCGGAATTAGGGACGTTGGCGACGGACGTTGCGACGTTGCCTTGTGCAGTCAGCTTGCCGCTCGTACCGCTCGACATCGACGCACTGCCGGCAAACAGGTTGCCCGTCAGCGTCACCCATTGGGTAAAACCGGCGACAGCGACGAACGTGCCGCGACCCATTGTGTTGGTCAGCGTGTTGTGGGCCAGCGTGATCGTGTTCTCTGCGTACGTGTTCCTTTCCATGCCGTAGGCCACGGAAATGGTGTTATCCGCGTTTGGGCCCTTCTGCACCAGGTTGCCGCGCAAGGACACAACCCCGCCATCGGGAAAGTCGAGCAGGTAACTCGATGTGCCGGTCGGGCCGTCCATGAAATAACTATTCTCGATAAAGCTCTGCTTGGCACGGCTCTTCAGGTTGTGGCCGACCTTTGCCTCATGAAAGAAACTGGCGCGGACGTTCAGACGATCGACATTGCCGATGTAGATTCCGTGAGACTGGCCGTCGCCGAAGCCGTTTCGGGCGAACTCCGATCGTTCGATGGTAACGGTGGTTCCGCCCACGCCGCCGAGGATGCCGTTCTCGTTGTCATAGAAGCCGGTGTTGCGCAGCACCAGGTTGCCGCCGTCGAGGCGGATACCGGCGCCATTTTGATCGGGCACGGTGGCCTGGTGAAACTCGACGTTCACGATGGTGGTGGTGCCAGTGCTTGGCACGGACAGCACCCAGATCCCCTTGCCCAGTGCATTCTTGCCGTCTGCAAACAGACGGGCGCGCCCGCCATCGCCGCATATCACGAGGTCGCTGGCGCGCCAGGTCGTCACGTCGCCGACATAGTCGCCGGGGGCGATCAGGATTCGGTCGCCATTCTGCGCGACTAACGACGCCGCGCTCGGTGCTGCGTACTGCTTTCCAGGTCCAACCTCGAGCGTCCTTCCAGCTGTGGTCGGGCATGGGTCGACTGCTCCCGTCGGGCTCGGCGCTGGCGCAGGTGCAGGCGCAGGTGCAGGTGCAGGTGCAGGCGCAGGTGCAGCCAAGGTCGTGGCCGTTGCGATCGAAGAGGGTGCGGAGACGTTGCCTGAGGCATCGACCGCCACGACATGGTACGAATACGCTGTATCCGCGCCAAGGCCGCTGTCCGCGTAGTTCGTCGTCGTCGGGCTGGTGATCAGCGTGTCCGGCGTGCAGCCGCTACCTGAGCAACGATACAGCCGATATCGCGTCACTCCGACGTTGTCTGTCGCAGCGCCCCAACTGACAGAAATCGAGGTCGATGAGCTTGCCGTTGCAGTCAGACCTTCCGGTGACGACGGCGCAATGGTGTCGGCGAATTTCCATCGCGGAGGTTTCTTGGCCTCCAGGTAACTCACGGATTCGTCGCTCGCAGCGTTTCCGGAACCGCCACACCCGGTCATGAGGGCTGCGCAGCCGAACAGGGCGCTAGCGAACGCGTGCCGATCTATCGAACTGCGGGGTCGAGCCATCTTGGTCATGCAAGTCGCCATCAAGGTCGAGTGACGAGGCATTCCGGCGGTAGCCTGGAACTGAATGCGTCTACGTCACCCGACACTACGCACACGGCATGTCAAGGTCACTCGGTACTACGAGCTAACGCGCTCGCGCCTGCCGGGTAATCCAATCTGCCTCGCGGCGCTGCGCCGGCCAGAGAAGGTTCCGCTATGAGGGTGTGCCTGTGATGATGGTGTTCGATCGACGCGCGGGCAGCCGTCGAGCAAGCGCCTGGTGATCGTGATGCGGTGTTCGCAGCCGCGGCGTCTGGGGCGTGCTGTCCTCGCGTCGCTTACTGCGGCGGCCCGCCACCGCTCCTCTGGCGTCCTCGATCAAAGGTGTCGGCTTTTCTTACATGCGACCGAACAGAGCTTTGATCGACATGAGCGATGGCTTGTAGGTGATTGATTCGGAGAGACTCTTTGCCGCTGGTGGGGAAATTGCTTTGCCGTTACGGGGCGCGGCGACCGCGCGCCGGTCCCAATGAAGAATCCTGCCGGGAACCGGCAGCGCGCACAGCGCAAGAACAAGAGGAAGCGTGCAATGAGAACAACAACCGCAGCGATGGCGAGGACGATTTTGAGTTTCGCGTTGTGTCTTCTCCTCGCGTTGTCTTCATTGCAGGCGCTGGGTCAGGTTGCGTTCCAAGATGAATTCAACGCTGGAAGCCTGGGCAGCGGCTGGCAGTTCCAGGACGGCTACGCGCAGCAACTGCCGCAGGACACGCAGAACCACGCTTCGTTCCAGATGTCCGGATCGCATCTCGCGATCTCGTTCGCTGGCGGCGCCGAGCACAACATGTGGTGGCTCCGGCAGGCCCAGATGGTCCGCCCTTACCTCGGCAGCGGGGTCTACGAAATCAAGATGGATTCGGGTCTGACGGGAGACCAGCAGTTTGGCCTGGTGTTTCAGCGCAGTCCCGGAACGTTCATGATCTTCATGCTGTATGCGTTCTCCGGGAGCCA
>CAZDXQ010000015.1:0-71728 GCA_964509545.1 uncultured Burkholderiaceae bacterium
CGCTCGCCTCGTGCGCCGCTTAAACGTATAGACATTTACGAGACACAACACTAGAACTTCTCCACCCACGGCCGCAGCTCGATCTCCCAGCTCCAGGCGCTGCGCGGCTGCTGAACCAGGTGCCACATCGTCTGCGCGATGGCGTCCGGATCGAGCTGGCTGTCCGGCGTCGCCGCCGGCGGGTGGCTGCCGCGCACGCCACCGTCGATGATCACGTGCGCGACATGGATGTTCTGCGGCGCCAGTTCGCGCGCCATGCTCTGCGCCAGAGCACGCAGCGCGAACTTGCCCATGGCAAACGGCGCCGACTGCGCATAGCCCTTGACGCTCGCCGAGGCACCGGTGAAGACGATGGTGCCACCGCCGGCCGCGAGCATGCGCCGCGTCGCCTGCTGCGCGACAAGGAAGGCGCCGAAGGCGGTAACCTGCAGCGCGCGCTGCACGTCGTCGGCGGCAAGATCGACGAGCGCCCCGCGGCTTCGATAAGCGGGGTTGTACAACAGCACCGACAGCGGCGGCAGTTCGGCGTCGAGCCGCGCGAACAGCCGCGCGACTTCGTCGGCATTGGCCGCGTCGCAGGCCACGCGCAGCGCGCCCGGCAGCGCCGGCGTGCGCTGCGCCTGGCTGCGCGAGGCAAGCGCGACGTGGTAGCCGTTTTCGCCGAGCAGGCGCGCGAACGAGGCGCTGATGCCGCTGCCAGCGCCAACAATGAGGGCTGACTTGTCCATGACCACGCTCCCGACGACGTTGCGATGCAAACCGGCGAACAGTACGCTCGCCGCGAGACGGCGACGAGAAATCGCGCGTGAAAGCCATCTGGAACGGAAGGGTGATCGCCGAGAGCGACGACACCGTCGTCGTCGAAGGCAACCACTACTTTCCGGCCGAGTCGGTCAGGCGCGAGTACCTGCTGCCAAGCGACACGCAGACGGTCTGCGGCTGGAAGGGCGTGGCCCGCTATTACTCGCTGCAGGTCGATGGCCGAACCAACAGGGACGCGGCATGGTTCTATGCCGAGCCAAAGCCTGCCGCCGCCCAGATCCGCGGCCGGGTGGCGTTCTGGAAAGGCGTTCGCGTCGAACCCTGACCGGTCGGATTCCGGCACACCCTTGACCATGCGCAATACGGGCGTTGCACCGACTTGCAGGACGTTCAGCCGCGATCGACGGGCGCAGCCCACGCGGATAGCCTGAATCCGGATACGCGCCGGAATCTGCCGATGAACGATACCCAGCCCGTGGCCGAATTCGCGCCGCCGAAGTTCGACGGTGCGAGCCTGCTGAACCTCGCCGCGACGGTCGACGCGGCGCTCGGCGGGGCTTCGCCCTATCCGCTGCTCGCCGATGCGCGGCTGCGCGAAGCGCTGCTCGGCGCGCGGCACCTCGTGCTGTGGCTGATCGACGGGCTCGGTGTCGAACCGCTGCGCACGCTGGCGCCGCGCAGCGCGCTGGCATCGGCACTGCGCGGCGAGGTCGACGCGGTGTTCCCGTCGAGCACCGCGCCGACGCTGGTGACGCTGACCACAGGCCGCGCGCCGGCGGTGCATGCCGTGCCGGAGTGGTTCCTGTGGTTCGACGAACTCGGCGCGATCTACCGCTCGCTGCCGCTCGATGCACGCGATCCGGCCAGCGGAAAGCCGCCGATCGACGACCCCTCGGCGCTGTATCCGCAACCGTCGCTGATGGCACGCGCCAATCGCCCGTGCTTCGCCGTGCTGCCGGCAGCCATTGCCGACTCCGCGTTCAGCCGTCACGCGCACGCCGGCGCGCGCCGCGTGCCCTTTGGCGGCGAAGACGGATTCATCGACGCCATCAGCCGCGCCGTCGATGGCAGCCGCGACGGCTGCTACGTCTACGCGTATACGGACAGCTTCGACCAGACCGCGCACGAGTTCGGCGTCATGAGCGACCACGCGCTGGCGGTCGTGCGTCGCCTCGACCGGCGCTTCCAGCGACTCGCCGAAGCCCTTTCGGCGCGCGGCGCGCTGCTCGTCGTCACCTCCGATCACGGCTTCATCGACGTGCCGTCGCACCTGCGCTTCCAGCTCGACTCGCTGCGCGAGGTCGCCGCCTGCCTGGAACGCCCGCTGTGCGGCGGCCCACGCACGCCGTTCGTGTACGTGAAGGCGGAAAGGCACGACGATTTCGCGGCCGTGGTCGGGCGCGCGCTCGGCGAGCACTTCGTCGCCGTGCCGAGCACCGATCTGGTCGCGGCCGGCTGGTTCGGTCCGGAACCGCCGGACCCGCGCCTGCTGCGTCGCATCGGCACGCACATCCTGCTGCCGAAGTCCGGCGCCTATCTCGTCGATCACGTTGCGGGCGAGTACCTGACTTCGCTGATCGGCGTTCACGGCGGCCTGTCGAGCGCCGAACGCCGCGCGCCGCTGATCGTCGCCGGCGCCGTGCGCTGATGCCGGCTGTTTGCGCGATGCCGACGGCGGCACGCTGAAACCGTTTCGACTCGGGCAGGACGCCGCGCGCCCGACGCTTGCTCATATTGCAGCGGTGGGACGCCGCTGCCCGGCGCGCAGGCGCCTTGGGTACGATGCCGCCCGCCCCACCGTCCGCCAAGGCCACGCAACGTGTCAAACGTCGTCACTGCCCGTTTCGGCGCGTGGGCTTCGCCGCTGTCGGCCGCAGCCATGGCCACGGCTTCGGTTACGATCGAGTACGCCCGCGCGCACGGCGGCCGGCTGTACTGGGTCGAGAAGCGACCGGACGAGGGTGGTCGCAACGCACTGCTGACGCGCGATGCGGCGGGCCGCGCCGTCGAAGCGATACCGGCGCGGTTCAGCGTGCGCAGCCGCGTGCACGAGTACGGCGGCCTGCCCTTCGCCCATGCCGGCGAACGGCTGCTGTTCTGCCACGACGCCGACCAGCGCCTGTACCTGCTCGACGATGACGGCGCGCAGCCGCTGACGCCTGCCGGATTCCGCTACGCCGACGGCGCGGCGACGGCCGAAGGCGAGCGCGTCTTTTTCGTGCGCGAGGATCACAGCGCGCCCGGCGAGGCGAAGAACACCGTGGTCGCGATCGACCCTTCGCGCCCGTCGGCAGGTGCGGTGCTGTATGCGCAGGCCGATTTCGTCGCTTATCCGCGGCCGAGCGCCGACGGCAGGCGGCTCGCGTTCATCAGCTGGAACCATCCGCAGATGCCGTGGGACGGCACGCGCCTGCATATCGGCACGCTCGCCGGCGACGCACTGCTCGGCCTGCAGACCGTGGCCGGCGGCACGGACGAGTCGGTGCTGGAGCCGAACTGGGATGCCGACGGCAGCCTGTACTTCCTGTCCGATCGCGGCGGCTGGTGGAACCTGCATCGGCTGCGCGGCGGCATGGTCGAGGCCGTCACCGCGCTGCAGGCCGAAATCGGCGGGCCGCTGTGGCAGCTGGGCGAGTCGAGCTACGTGCTGCTCGGCGACGGCCGTGCGCTGGCACGACTTTGCCGCCATGGGCGCGATGTGCTGGCACTCGTCGACCTGTCCACCGGCAGCGCGACTGCGCTGGCACTGCCGCACGTCGCCTTCCGCGCGATCGGAAGGCTCGATGCGCGCACCGCCTTCGCCATCGCCGCGGCCGAGGACGACCTGCCCGAGCTGATCACGATCGACCTCGCGAGCGGCCGGCACCGGGTCGTGCGCCGCACGGTCGCCACGCCGCCGCTGCCGCAGGCGTTCATCTCCCGTGCCGAAGCGATCGAGTTCCCGACCGCGCCCGGCGCCGATGGCGCGCCGCGCCGCGCGCATGCCTTCTTCTATCCGCCATGCAACCCCGGCTTCGTTGCGCCGGCAGGCGACAGGCCGCCGCTGATCGTCGCGCTGCACGGCGGACCGACGGCGCACAGCGCGCCGAACCTGAACCTGAACCGGCAGTTCTGGACGACGCGCGGCTTCGCGGTGGTCGACGTCAACTACGGCGGTTCGACGAGCTTCGGCCGGGCCTACCGCGAGCGCCTGCGGGGCCAGTGGGGCGTGGTCGATCTTGCCGATACCGTGGCCGCGGTTCGATTCCTGGTCGATGCCGGACGCGTCGATTCCCGGCGCGTGGTGATCCGCGGCGGCAGCGCCGGAGGGTTCACCGTGCTGTGCGCGCTCGCCTTCACCAGCCTGTTCGCCGCCGGCATCAACTATTTCGGCGTGGCCGACCTCGAGATGCTCGCCACCAACACGCACAAGTTCGAAAGCCGCGATCTGCACAACCTGGTCGCGCCGCTGCCGGAGGGCCGCGACATCTATCGCGCGCGCAGCCCGCTCAATCACCTGCAGCAGATGAACGCGGCGCTGATCACCTTCCAGGGTGCCGAGGACAGGGCCGTGCCGCCGGAACAGAGCCGCGCGATCGTCGCCGCCGTGCGCGACCGAGGCTGTCCCGTCGCCTACCTCGAGTTCGAAGGCGAGCAGCACGGCTTGCGCCGCGCCGCGAACATCGCCCGGGCATTGGAAGCGGAGCTTTATTTCCTCGGCCGGGTGCTGGGATTCACGCCGGCCGATGAAGTCGCACCGGTGCCGATCGACAACCTCGACGGAGCCGGCTGATTGCGCCTTTGGCCGCGATCGCTGCTGGCCTGCGCCTGGCTGGGGACGGCACAGGCGCAGGCCCCGCCGGCCGAACCCGGCAGCGAGGCGGCCGCGCCTGGCCGCGGCACGGAGTCGCCGCAGACGCGGCCGGCGCAGAAGCTCGAACGGGTCGAGATCTCGCGCGATCGCGACAGCGAGATGCGGCGCAATTCGAGCGCGTCGCGCATCGTCATCGGCAGGGACGAGATCGACCGCTACGGCGACAGCTCGATTGCCGAAACGCTGCGCCGGCTGCCGGGCGTGACCAGCGGCGGGCGGCCGGGACGCGGCGGCGAGCCGCGGCTGCGCGGCATGGGCGGCGGCTACACGCAGATCCTCGTCAACGGCGAACGGATGCCGCCCGGCTTTTCGCTCGAGTCGCTGCCGCCGGAGCAGGTCGAGCGCATCGAGATCCTGCGCGCGCCGACGGCCGAATACGGCGCGCGCGCCGTCGCCGGCACGATCAACATCGTCCTGCGCGAAGCGCCGGCGCAGCGGCTGAACGAACTGCGCCTTAACCTGGCAGCCGAGCGCGGGCTGCTGCAGCCGCAGCTCTCGCTGACCCGCAACGACACTTTCGACGGCGGCGCCTACAACGGCACGCTGACGGTCAACCGCAACGACCGCCGCGACGACGTCGACAATCGCAGCCTCGTCGAGGACCTTGCCACCGGCGCGACAGCGCTCGATCAGCACGAAACGGGCACCGGCCGGAGCCGTCACGAAAGCCTGCACCTGAACGGTCGCCTGCAATGGCGGCCGGCAACCGGCCGCTCCCTGGAACTGCGGCCGTTCGCCGTTGCCTCGCAGAGCGCGAGCGATTCGTCGCTCGATCTGCGGCAAAGCGTCGGCAGTTCGCCGCCGCCGTATGCGAACGCCGGCACCGGCGCCGACAGCCGCTATTCGATGCTGCGCGTCAACGCGCAGGCGCAACAGCAGTTCACCGAGGCGAACCGGCTGGAGCTGCGCGGCCACACCGGAGCTTCACGCTGGCGCCGCGACTCTCTGCGCGTCGAGTCCGATGCCGATGGCGCGGCCGTGCGCCGGGTCGACGAGCGCACGCGCAGCCGCGACCGCAGCTGGAGCGCCATCGGCAAGGTGGCGCACAGGACCTCGACCGCGCACAGCCTGCTCGGTGGCTGGGAAGCAGAGGCGGCCAGCCGCAGCCAGCGGCGCACGACGCTCGAAAACGGCGTGCTGCAGGCGGCGGATCTCGGCGAGGTGTTCGACGCCTCGACCCGACGGCTGGCGATGTATCTGCAGGACGAGTTCAACGCGATGCCGCGCATCGCGCTGTCGGCCGGCCTGCGCTGGGAACGGATCAGCACGCGCAGCGATGGCGCCGAGACCGGCGTGCGCAACCGCAGCGACGTGTGGACGCCGCTGGCACACGTGCTGTGGCGACCGCGGGAGGACGCCCGCGACCAGGTCCGCCTCAGCCTGACGCGGGGCTATCGCTCGCCGGCCCTGCACGAACTGATCGCCCGGCCGTCGATCTCTCTGCGCTATCCGCTGCCGGGCGGCAATATTGCGACCAGCGCCGACTGGGCCGGCAACCCCGCACTGAAACCGGAGATCGCCCGCGGCATCGATCTCGCGTACGAGAAATACCTCGCCCAGGGCGGCGTGCTCAGCGCCAACCTGTTCGGCCGCCGCATTGCCGACCTGATCCGCAACCTCACCGCGCTCGAACAGGTGCCGTGGGCCGATGTGCCGCGCTGGGTCACCCGGCCGCGCAACGTCGGCGGCGCGACCGTGCTCGGCCTCGAGCTCGAGGCAAAGTTCCGTCTCGACGAATTTGGTGCCGCGGCGCTGCCGCTCAGTGTCAACGCCAACGCGAGTCTGTTCCGTTCACGCGTCGACAGCGTGCCCGGCCCGGACAATCGCATCGACCAGCAGCCGCGCGCCACGGCGAACCTCGGCATCGAATATCGGCCGCGCGCGCTGCCGCTGCGCCTCGGCGGCAGCGTGAACTGGACGCCCGCAACCACGACCCGGCGCAGCGAGGAACAAACCTACTCGGTCAGCCGCAAGCGCGTTGCCGATGCCTACGCCCTGTGGCTGCTCGACGCCGATACCCGCCTGCGCCTTTCCGTCGGCAACCTGCTGCCGCGCGACTTCACCACATCGAATGCGTTCATTGCGCAGGACGAACGCCAGACGAGCATCGGCAGCGGCGCGACGCACCTGAGCGCCGCGGTTCGGCTCGAAATGAAGCTGTGACCGTGCGATGCGGGTGTACACCGGCGGCGGGTCGCCGGGTTGTCGCCACGCAGCAGGCCGGCGACCGGCGCCAGCAAGGCCGACGGCCTGCGCTTTCGCCGACAGGGCTCGCCGGCGATGCTGGATGCAGGTGCCGGCTTACGCTCGTTCGTGAACAAAGGTGGAAGGCAGGCTCATGTTGCGTGGATTGCCGATGGTCGTGCTGCTGCTTTGCGCAGCACGGTCGGCACCGCCAGCGGCGCCTTCGGCCGACGGCGCACCGCTCGCCGCGGCCGCGCGCGGCGATGCGTCGGAGGTCGGGCGCCTGCTGGCGGTGGGCGCCAGCGTCACCGTCCGCGACACCGAGGGTCGCACCGCGCTGCTCGCCTTATGCCGCGAGTACCGCGCGCGGCTGTCGCCGCTGACGCTGCGCGAGGCGCTCAAGTCCGTCGCCCGCCGCGGCCGCTGATTTTCGCCGGCAATGCCGCATCGCGCCGGCGTGCGCCAACCGTCATCCTTGCGGCGGTTCATCGCCCCGCACTGCCGGTCCCACGGCTGCCGGCGACCTGCTGGTCGTCACCTGCGGGCGCACCATGCGACCGCTCGAATGAAACGGCGGCGGACATCGTGTCGATGGGGGGCGCGCCGCCGATGGCGAACCCCGGCCGCGCGTTGCAGCGTCAGTGGACAGCAGGCGCCGTAACCGTGATTTGCTCGAGCGCGACGACGCTCACGCCCCCGGCTTCACCGGGTTGCATGCCGAAGACAGTGGCGCCGAGCACGGTGGAGCTGGCCAGCAGGGCGGCGGCGAGAGCGGTGAGGCGGGTGCTGATCGGAGCGGTGAAGCTGCCGTTCATGTTCGTTCCTTTGATTGTCTGCATAGCGCGTTGGCGACGCAACGGACTGTAGGCAGCCGCCCTTGACGGCACGAGCGGATTGCGACGTATTGCGCAATTCGCTGGCTGAACTGCAAAGGCCGTTTCGTCGCGCGACGTGCGGGCCGCCCGATTCATGCCTGGGTTTCGGCGCTTCGTCGCCCCTGGCGGCATTTCGGCGCGTCTTCGCCATGGCCGGCCGCACGTGCGGACCCGCCGGCGACGCAGGCATCGTGATGCGACAGGCGGCGGCGAGTGTCGATCAGGCGAGAAAAGGCCGTCCGGCCAGCGCCTGCAGGAACGTGAAGACGATCAGCGCGACATACGCTGCCGTGACCGACCACAGCGCATGGTGCGCGTGCCGGATGCCGGAGGCGGCGATCAGCGCCCCGGCCAGCGGCAACGCCTGGTGCGCGTGCAGGGCCCAGAAATGCGCCACGCGCAGGTCGCCGCCGCTGCGCGACCAGCCCAGCACCGGCAGGCCGCCCGCATCCGAAGGCACGCCGCCCACCCAATGGCCGTTGCCCGACGACAGATAGCCGGCGGTCAGCAGCGTGCCCACGAACGCCACAACTGCGCCGGCGACGAGCGACGACCGAAACACCGGCGCCAGTCTTATCGTGCGATCGCGGGCGATCATCACGCCTTGCACGAAGATCGCGGCGACCAGCACCACCGCGCCGATGCCGGCGGCTGAGTACGCCAGAGCCCAGGGCAGCGACTGCCGGTTGAAGTGCGACGGCACACCCTTCGTCGCGGCCGCGATCAGCCAGAGCATTTCGAGCAGACCGGCGCCGATCGCTGCGCCGATCACGAAGCGCCCGCCGCGGCGGCGCTGCGCTTGCTGCGGCAGGTAGCCGAAGAACCATGCCAGTGTGGCGAAGTACAGCGCCAGCGAAAGCAGGAACTTCGTTGGTTTGATCCAGACGCTGATGTCGTGCGTCAGCCGCGGATCGATCTGCATCGCCAGCAGGCAGGGCAGCGTCGCCACAGCCGCCAGTTGCGCCGCGGCAGCCAGTTGCGGCTGACGGCGCTCGAGTCCCATCCGCAGCCCGCGGGCGGCGAGGAACCTTGGCCAGCCGGTGCTTGTGCTTGCGCTCATCATTCGTCTTCCTCGGTCAAGTCGGCACGCATGGCGTTCAGGGCACCGGCAAAGGCAGCGGTGCCGCGCCGGCGCGGCTGCGCAGCAGATAGAAGCGAAGCGCCATGAACGCCAGCCAGCCCAGTGGACCGAACATCAGGGTCAGGATCAGGCAGGGCACGAGCAGCCAGCGCGACATGCCGAGACGCCGCGCCTGCTCGCGCTCCCACAGGCCGACCAGCAGATCGAAGGCAAGGTAGTGGACCCAGCCGGCCAACAACAGGCCGCGGTGCTCGAACAGCCGCGCGACTTGATCGAGGCTGCCGAAGCCACCGCTGCCGGAACTCCAGAACGCAGCCAACAGGGCCGCGTAGACGATGCTGACCGCCAGCGCGATCAGCACCACGGTCAGGCGCGGCGCATCGATGCGATAGGGCAGGAGCGCGAGCAGCAGCCAGCCGGCCCACGCGGCGTTGGTGGCCAGCGAGAACAGCAAATCGAAGGAGAGCCCGGTTTCCATGCGCGCAACCCGATTTAGACATCGTCCAGATTCGGCACGCGAAGTTATCGGCTAAACTAGGCAGTGTCAAGAACTGGACGGGAAACGCGGATGCCGCGACAACGCCCGAAGCTGGTGCGCCAGCCGCGCAGACCCGCGCGCGTGTCCGCCGGTCCGTATCACCACGGCGACCTGCCGCGCGCCCTGCTCGACGCTGCCGAAGCGGTGCTCGCCGACGTCGGTGTCGAAGGTTTCACGCTGCGCGAATGCGCTCGCCGTGCCGGCGTCTCGCATGGTGCGCCGGCGCACCACTTCGGCGATGTGCGCGGCCTGCTGACGGAATTCACCGCCGAAAGCTTCGAGCAGCTCGCCGCCGCCATGCAACGTCGGCGGCAGGCGGCGGCAGCCGATGCGCAGTCGCAGCTGATCGCTGTCGGTCTGGCTTACGTCGACTACGCGCTGGCGCACCGGTCGCGCTTCCAGCTGATGTTCCGCAGCGACCGCCTCGACCCGAACAACGCTCGCCTGCAGGGCGCCAGCGCCGCGTCCTACGGTCACCTGGCCGAGACGATGGCGGGCGTGTGCGAGGCGATCGGGGCACCGACTGCCCTGCGGCAGGAGAAGGTCGCCTTCGCCTGGGCGATCGTGCACGGCTTCGCGACGCTGCTGCTCGACAACGCCGGCTTCGCAAGACAGGCCGGCGGCAGCCGCGAGCACGCGCTGCCGCTGCTCGAACGCCTGCTGCAGATGTGCCAGCCGGCCTTTGCGCTGCGCGCGCTGCCCGACGGCGACGTTTGCTGAGCGCTCCCCTTACCCGATGGTCAGCACGACGTTGCCGTTCGTGCGCCCACTTTCGACGCGTTCGTGCGCTTCGGCAATCGACTCCAGCGGCAGGCGGGCGGCGATGTTGTGCCGCAGCCGATCCTCGCGCAGCCACGCGTCGAGTTGTGCCAGCGCAGCGGCGCGATCGGCGTCGTTCAGGTTGTAGACGATGAAGAAGCGGACGCGGACGTTCTTGACGATCGCCGGGAAGAACGGGACGGCAATCTCAGGCCGGCCGCTGCCGTAGACGACGATGTCGCCTTCCGGCCGCAACGCAGCGAGGGACGCGCCGACGTTGGCGGCGAAATCGACTTCGATGACGCGTTCGGCGCCATCGCCGCCGGTGGCCTCGAGCACGCGCGCCGCCACGTCCTCGCGCCGGTAGTCGATGACCTCGTCAGCGCCGGCCTGCCTCGCCAGCGTCGCTTTCTCCGCGCTGCTCACGGTGGCCAGCACGCGGCGCGCGCCGCACAGCCTCGCCATCTGCACGGCGTAGTGGCCGACCGCGCCGGCCCCGCCGGTGACCAGCACGGTCTTTCCAACCACACCGCCGTCCATGCGCACCGCATGCAGCGCCGTCAGCGCCGGGATACCGAGACAGGCGCCGACATCGAAAGGCACCCGCGCCGGCAGCACGACGGCCTGCGCCGCCGGCAGCACGACGAATTGCGCCGCCGTGCCGCAAGCGCGCTTCCACGCCGCATTCCAGGTCCAGACGGGTTCGCCGACGCGCGCATCGGGCACGCCCGCGCCGACCTTGTCGATGACGCCCGCGCCATCGCTGTGCGGGATGATGCGGGCAAAAGGCAGTTCCTTCGAGCGCAGGCCGGCCCGCGACTTCACGTCCGACGGATTGACGCCTGAGCAGGCCAGCCGGACACGCACCTCGCCCGGGCCGGGCTCGGGCGTCGGCAGTTCATCGACCTGCAGCACCTCACGAGCAGCGCCGGTGCGTTCGTAGAAAGCGGCTCGCATCCTCAGACCTTTCCCGCCTTGCGGCGAATGCCGAACGAGAGCGGAAGATACGCGTTGCGGCACCGGAGTGTCGCGATGGCCGCCCCGCGGGGAAGCAGCGCGCCGCCCGTCATGACAGGCTGCAGCCCCTCGCGGTCGCTCGGGCCGGGATTCGCGGGTGGCTGAACGTCGCCGCGGATCCGCCCGGTGCGTCACTTCTTGCCGTGTCCCTTGCCGTGCCCCTTTGCGTACCCCTTGCCCGGGTCGCGCGGCCGCCCGTCACCGCGGACGTGCTGGTTGTACCAGTCGTGACGCACGAAATAGACCGGATATCCGCAGGCGTTGTATTGCCGGCAGTACCTCGCCCAGTTCTTCCGATGCGCCAGCGGCACCCACATGTAGATCGGCTGCAACGGCGCGGCGACCACCGGCGGCGGGGCAATGATTACCGGTTGCGGAACGATCACCGCCGGCTGCGGAAAGCGGCCGATGTCGATGCGTCCGTAGACGCCGGGCTGGCTGATCTCGACCGAGATGCCGACGTCGGCCGCGCGCGCTGCCGGCAGGCCTGCCGCGACGGCTGCGGTCACACAAGCCAAGACAATGAATCGTTTCATGAGCTTTCCCTCCTGTGCTGGTCTGGTCCGATCCAGAGGCCCGAGGCCCATCCGCCCCTCGACACGTCTCCGCTTCAACGCCGTGGGACGCCAGGCCGCCGACAAACGGCCGCAGGAGCGCCCTGCATTCTGCGCCAACGGCAGCTTCGACACGGCTTCCCACCGAAGGCCACCGATCCGCTGCACGCCGTTGACCGTTCGGTCGATTTCAAATTCATCCGGATCGGGACGATATTCATCAGTGAGCGGGAGGCCCGCGCCGACCCGCACCTGCCGATGCGACCGGAGACCCGGACCCATGCCTCGCGATCTGCCCCATGTGAATGACCACGCAAGCCCGCGGTGGCGACACCCCGATGCCATGTTGCCGGTGCCGTCGCCCGACCGGGTGTGGACGCTGGCGCGGCGGGCGTTTGCCACCGGGTATATCGAACAACTGCCGCTGCGGGCCCGATTCCTCGACGTCCTCGAACACCTGGACCGCGGCCACCTGCTGGCGCTGATGGGCGCCACGGTGCCGACGGTCTGGCTCGACGGCTATCCCGACGTCGCCCTGCTGGCCGGGGTGCTGTTCACCTATGGTTACGTGCAGATCGCCGGCCGCCATCGCGACAACCCGCAGGTCGTCTACTTCACGCTGTCGGAAAGCGGCAGGCGCAAGATGCGCGAAGGCCGCGAGTGGTGGAACGAACTGTCGTTCCTGCAGCGGCTGCAGGTGCGCCTGTTCGGCTGATGCCGTGATCGGCGACGATCGAGCGCTGCGCGCCGCCGCCGAGGCCGCGGAAGCCTGGCTCGACGTGCTGCTGCTGACGACGATGATCGCGCTCGCCCCCTGCGAATGGAGTGCGCGCTTCATCACCGCCTGGACACGGGCGTTCGGCGACGGCAGCTAGACGGCCGCGCGATATCCTCCGCGCCTACTGGTCCATCTCCGGCACGGTGCCGGCCGCCGCGGCAGGCTTTTCGGCGATCACGCAGTCGGTGGTCAGGATCAGGCTCGCCACCGAGGCCGCATGCTGCAGACCGAGGCGCGTGACCTTGGTCGGATCGATCACCCCCATTTCGAACATGTCGCCGAACGCCTCGGTGGCCATGTTGTAGCCGGTGCTGCCGCTGGCGCCTTTCAGCTTCTCGAGGATCGGCGCGGCTTCCGCTCCGGAATTGCGCACGATCTGCCGCACCGGCGCTTCGAGCGCCCGGCGCACCGTGTCGATGCCGCATTGCTGAGCGAGGTTCTCGCCCTGCAGTTCGTCGAGCACGGTTGCCGCGCGCAGCAGCGCCACGCCGCCGCCGGGGCCGATGCCTTCGGCCACCGCCGCGCGCGTGGCGTGCAGCGCATCCTCGACCCGCGATTTCTTCTCCTTCATCTCCAGTTCGGTCGAGGCGCCGACGCGGATCAGCGCCACGCCGCCGGAGAGCTTGGCGATGCGCTCGTCGAGCTTTTCGCGGTCGTAGTCGCTGCTTGCCTTCTCCCGCTCGGCACGCAGCGCGGACACGCGGGCAGCGATCTGCGCCGGATCGCCGGCGCTGCCGATCAGCGTCGTGTTGTCCTTGTCGCTTTCGATGCGCCGCGCCCGGCCGAGCTCGCCCAGCGTCGCCCTCTCCAGCGTCAGCCCCATCTCCTCGGAGATCACGCGGCCGCCGGTAACGATGGCGATGTCCTGCAGCAGTGCCGCGCGCCTCTCGCCGAAGCCCGGCGCCTTGGCCGCGCTGACCTTCAGCACGCCTCGCACGGCGTTGACCACCAGCGTCGCCAGCGCCTCGCCGGTGACGTCCTCGGCGATCACCAGCAGCGGCTTGTTGGCCTTGATCACCTCCTCGAGCAACGGCAGCAGGTCGCGCACGGCCGAGATGGCCTTGTCGTGGATCAGCACGAAGGCATCCTCGTGCACGACGCGCTGCTTCTCCGGGTCGTTGATGAAGTACGGCGACAGATAGCCGCGGTCGAACTGCAGCCCCTCGACGACTTCGAGTTCGCTCGCCATGCCGCGCGCGTCTTCGGCCTTGATCACGCCGGAGTTGCCGACCCGGCTCATCGCTTCGGCGATGAGGCTGCCGATCGCCGCGTCGCCATTGGCCGAGATCGTTCCCACCTGCGCGATCTCCTGCGACGTCGCGCAGGGTCGCGACTGGCTTTTCAGCCGTTCGACGATCCGCTCGACTGCGAGGTCGATGCCGCGCTTGATGCCCATCGGGTCGTGTCCGGCGGCGACATACTTCAGGCCTTCGTTGACCATCGCCTGCGCCAGCACGGTGGCGGTGGTGGTGCCGTCGCCTGCCAGTTCGGAGGTGCGCGCCGCCACCTCGCGCAGCATGCGCGCTCCGAGGTTTTCCACGGGATCGTCGAGTTCGACCTCGCGCGCCACCGCCACACCCGAATTGATGACGACGGGGGCGCCGAAGGGCCGGCCAAGGACCACCGTGCGGCCACGCGGGCCGAGGGTGACCTTGACCGCGTCGGCGAGCTTGTTCAGCCCGGCACAGACGCGGCTCCGCGCATCGTCGCTGAATACGATCAGTTTGCCGCTCATGATCTCGTCCGCTCCTGTTGCCTCGACAGGCCAACGGCGGCGGGCCAACGACCTCGTGGCCGCGCGCCGGCTGCAGCTAGGGCCTGTTCACGCTAAAGCCGGGTGTGCGCGTCTAGCGTGAACAGGCCCTAGCCTAGCCACTCGCCGCAGCAGTGGATTGCGCCACGGCAAGCGACGCCCATGGGCGTTGCCGCAGGGCCTCAGCCGGACCGGGCGATCAGGCGTACCCGCTGCCCGGGCCGCGCGGCCCGGCCGACAAAAGGCCGGCCCGTGGGCGGAAAACCGCGTACACTGCGCCGGCTTTCGTTTGAGTTTCGGTTTTTCCTCAGGTTGTCCGAGGCTCGTTGTTTGGTTCGTAGAACAACGACGCGTCCCAGGGTTCCGCAGGTTTATGCCGCTTGATCGTTTGCTCGCCGCGGGCCGTTTCCCGCGGCCGATTGTTTTCACTTTTTCTTGTATTAAAGGAACTTCAAATGGCACAGGGAACCGTCAAGTGGTTCAACGACGCAAAGGGCTTTGGCTTCATCACGCCGGATGACGGCGGCAAGGACCTGTTCGCGCACTTCTCCGAGATCAAGGCGAACGGCTTCCGTTCGCTGCAGGAAGGACAGAAGGTCGAGTTCGTCGTCAAGCAGGGTCCCAAGGGACCGCAGGCTTCCGAAATCCGGCCGGTCTGACCGGCGCCTCGGCGCTGCAAGAAAAACCGCGGCCATGCGCCGCGGTTTTTTTTCGCTCACACGCCGAGGTAACGCCCGGGCCGATGATTGACCGCGACCACCAGGTTCAGCGCCACTGCGCCGAGTACCGAGATGGCGATCAGCGCCGGCTCGACCAGCGCGAGAGCGGCCAGCACGATCAGGCAATCGACGGCCATCTGCACATTGCCGGCGCGCCAGCCGAAACGCTCCTGCAGGAACAGCACGACGACGTTCAGGCCGCCCAGGCTCGACTTGTGGCGGAAGAGCATCAGCAGGCCGGCGCCGATCAGGAAGCCGCCCATCACGCCCGCATACAGCGGATGAAGCGCCTCGAACCGCAGCACACGCGGCATCAGTTCGGTAAACAGCGACAGCGCCGCCACGGCGCAGAACGTCTTCAGCGTGAACGCCCGCCCCATCGTGCGCAGGGCGAGGATGTAGAAGGGCAGGTTGATGGCGAAGAACACCGGGCCGAAGCGCCAGCCCGTGCCGCAATGGATCAGGAAAGCCAGTCCAGCAGTGCCGCCGGTGAGCAGCCCGGCGCGGCCGAACATGGCCACGCCCAGCGCGATGAACAGCGCGCCGGTAACGATCGCCTGCACATCCTCGAACAGCGTGTGACGCGCCTGCACCACCGCTTCGCTCTCCATCGCCGGCGGCATCAGCCGCTGACGCGGCCGCGCTGCGCCTTGATCTGGCCGCGTCTGACCTTTTCTTCGACGCGCCGGCGTTGCGCTGCGGCGGTCGGTTTGGTCGGTCGGCGCACCCGCGGAATCGTCGCCGCCGCCGACACCAGCGCCTTTAGCCGGGCCAGCGCCTCGGCGCGGTTCTTCTCCAGGCTGCGATGCTGCTGCGCCTTGATCACCACCACGCCGTCGCTGCTGATGCGCTGGTCGCGGCGCGTCAGCAGCCGCGCCTTCAGTTCATCGGGCAGGCTGGAGGCACGGATGTCGAAGCGCAGATGAACGGCGTTTGACACCTTGTTGACGTTCTGACCGCCGGCACCCTGGGCGCGGATCGCCTCGAACGACATTTCGTCCTCGCGCAGTTCGAACGGGATCTTCGTCGCCATGGCGGCAATGCTATACGCGCCGACGCCGCATAATCGGCCGCCCTCATTCGGCTGCCCCGCCCTGCGCGTCCACCATGAACCGCGGCATCGCCTATGCCAGCGCCGCCTACCTGCTATGGGGCGTGTTCCCCATCTACTTCAAGGCGCTGCAGGCGGTCGCGCCACTGGAGATCCTCGGCCACCGCATCGTCTGGTCGCTCGCGGTCTGCGCGGCGCTGCTGCTGGCCCTGCGGCGAGGGCAATGGCTGGCCGACCTGCGCCGGCAGCCCCGAGTGCTGCTGTGGTTCGTCGCCAGCAGCATGCTGGTGGCGGTCAACTGGTTCGTCTACATCTGGGCAGTGAACGCCGGCCGGGTGGTGGACGCCAGTCTCGGTTACTTCATCAACCCTCTGGTGAACGTGCTGATCGGAGCGTTGTTCCTGCACGAGCGGCTGCGCGGCATGCAGTGGGTCGCAGTGGCCGTGGCGGCCATCGGCGTTTCGTGGCTCACCTGGCAGGCCGGCGCGGTGCCGTGGATCGGGCTGGTGCTGGCGCTGAGCTTCGGCCTGTACGGCCTGCTGCGCAAGACGGCCGCGCTCGGCGCGGTTGAAGGGCTGACGCTCGAAACCCTGCTGCTGGCGCCAATCGCCGCGGCCTATCTCGGCTGGCTGATGCTTGGCAGCCACAGCGGCTTCTTTCAGGGCGACACCACCACGCGCCTGCTGCTCGCCGCCGCCGGACCGATAACGGCGCTGCCGCTGCTGCTGTTCGCCGCCGGCGCGCGGCGCATTCCCTTCTCCACCCTCGGCCTGCTGCAGTACCTCGGTCCGACGCTGCAATTGCTGATCGGCGTATGGCTCTACGATGAAGCGTTCGCCGAACGCGCGCCCGGCTATGTGCTGATCTGGATCGCGCTGGCGGTATTCAGCGTCGAGGGCGTCGTGCAAGGCTGGCGCGCCCGCGCCGGCGCCTGATCGGACTCGGTCGACGCCGGGTCCCGGCCCTGTTGCCGCGACGAAACGTCGCCACCCCGGTGCATTGACGGCGCGCGCTCGCGGCGCGAACATTCGCGGCCTCGCTCATCGAGCGCTTTCGCAGGCAAGGAGGCGCATATGGCTACCGTCGAGACTGTTCGCTAGTCGGCTGCGGCTGACGCGGGTCTTTCGCTGATTCCCGCCGCGCGCTGCGGCCGGCTTTTCCCTGGCAAACGCGTCCTGCGCCCCCGGCGCAGCCCTTTTGTCGCGCCCGCACGCGGCCAACGCGGCCCACGGGCGCCCGATGAGAGACCCAATGAACGAGATGCCTTTCGATCGGCTGCTGCCGATCGGTTTTGGTCCACGACATGCGGCCGCCTACAACGCAGCCGCCATCGACGGGTCCTGGCCCGCGCGCGTGATCGAAGTGCAGCGCGAGCACGTGACACTGCACGACGGCGACGTTCCGTTGCGGGCGCGCCCGCATCCGCACCTTGCCCGGCAGCTTGCCGGAACGAACGAGAATCTGGTGGTCGGCGACTGGATCGTCGCCACGCGCGACGCACACGGCGATGCCTGGGTCCGTGCCGTATTGCCGGCGAAGACGCGGCTTGCGCGCATCGATGCCGACGGTCGACGCCAGGCGCTGGTCAGCAATGTCGATACGGCGTTGATCGTGATGGGGCTGGACGGAGACTTCAACCCGCGCCGCATCGAGCGTTACCTGGCGCTGGCGCATGGCGCCGGCGTGTGGCCGGTGATCGTGCTGACCAAAGTCGACTGCGCCGACGCGCCACGACAGGCGGTGGACGAACTGCGCCGGCGCATTCCGGCAGCCGTGCCGATCGAGGCTGTCAATGCGACGGCGGCCGACACAGCGCAGACGCTCGCACCCTACTTCGGCCCCGGCCAGACCGTGGTGCTGCTGGGTTCTTCGGGAGCGGGCAAGTCGACGCTGACCAACACGCTTCTCGGCCGCGATGTGCAATCCACAGGCGCCGTGCGCGCCGACGACTCGTGCGGCCGGCACACGACGACGACGCGCACGCTGCACCGCCTCGCCGGCGGCGCCTGCGTGATCGACACGCCGGGCCTGCGCGGCCTTCGTGTCGATGTCGACGAGGCGCAACTGGCGGCGGGTTTCGCCGATATCGTCGAACTCGCGCGACAGTGCCGTTTCCGCGACTGCCGCCACCTCGACGAACCCGGTTGCGCCGTGCGCGGCGGCGCCGCCGCCGACCGGTTGAAGAACTTCCACAAGCTGGTGCGCGAGGTGCAGCGCGAGCAGATGACTTACGTCGAGCGGCGCAAGCAGCTCGCCGTGTGGAAGTCGCGCGGCCGCGCGGCGGCCGAGCGGATGCGGATGAAGCGGGGCTGAGCGTGGATCTCGGCGGCGATGCGTCAGTCGACTGCGAGCAGTTCGACCTCGAACACCAGCGTCGCCTCGGGCGGGATCACGTCGCCCGCGCCCCACGCGCCGTAGCCCAGGGACGGCGGAACGACCAGCTTGCGCAGTCCGCCGACGCGCATGCCGGTCACGCCCTCCTCCCAGCCCGCGATCACATTGCCCTGGCCAAGCGCAAAGCCGAAGGGCTCATTGCGGTCGCGGCTCGAGTCGAACTTGGTGCCGTCGGCCAGCCAGCCGGTGTAATGGACGACGACATCGGCTCCGAAACGCGCGGCGGTGCCGCTGCCCACGCGCAGGTCGTCGTACTGCAGGCCGCTGGCGGTAGTGATGGTCGCCATCTTCGGATTCCTCTGAATTCGGGGCAGTCGAGGGCGGATGCGAACTGCCGGCAAGCACGCCGTTCGGCTTCGGACACGCACCCCCACGGCGAGCCGGCACATTGGCCGGCGGTGGTTGCAGACGACGCCTTGCGACAACCGTTGAGCAGCGCTTGGAGGGCAGTCGATCGGACAGCGTCGCTCGGCGCTCGTCTGCAGGTCGCCAACGTAATGCCTGCCCGCGGTCGCGTCAGTCGAGCGAATGGATTAGGCAGCATCTAGAAGCGCAGCAGCATGGCGCTAGACTGCGCCGACGCCTCGCCCGATCACGGAGCCGACCCGCGATGGACAAGCTCACCGACACCCGCGCACTCGTGCGCGGACGCATCGCCGCGCTGCGCGGCGCACTGCGCACCCACGGTCTTGCGGCCTGGCTGCTGCCGTCGGCCGACCCTCATCTTTCCGAGTATCTGCCGGAGCGCTGGCAGGGGCGCGAATGGGCCAGCGGCTTCACTGGCTCGGCCGGAACGCTGGTCGTCACCGCTGATGTCGCCGGGCTGTGGGTCGATTCGCGCTACTGGGCGCAGGCGGAAGCGCAGACCGCCGGCACGGGCATCGACGTGATGAAGATCGCAGGCAGCACCAGTCCCGGCCACGTCGACTGGCTGGCCGAGCACCTTCCCCCGGGCAGCGTCGTCGGCGCCGATGGCGCGGTGCTTTCGCTGGCGAGCGCCCGCGCCCTGAAGGAGAAGCTGGAGCCGCGCGGCATCGGGCTGCGCACCGATGTCGATCTGCTCGACAGCGTATGGCCGCAGCGGCCCGGCCTGCCGATGGCCTCGGTCTACGAGCACCCGGCGCCGTACGCGCCGACGCCGCGCGCCGAGAAGCTGGCGATGATCCGTGCCGAAATGCGCGCCGCCGGCGCCACGGCGCATTTCGTCTCCACACTCGACGACATCGCCTGGATCACCAACCTGCGCGGCGCCGATGTCTCCTACAACCCGGTGTTCACGGCGCACCTGCTCGTGCGCGGCGACGACGCCCTGCTGTTCGTCGGCGATGGCAAGGTCGCCCCGGCGCTGCGTTCAAAGCTGGCCGAAGATGGCATCACGCTGGCGCCTTATGGCGACGCCGCCGGCGCGCTGGCGTCGCTGCCGGCGGCGACGGCGTTGCTGCTCGACCCGCGCCGGATCACGCTCGCTTTTCGCGAGGCGGTGCCGGGCCAGGTCAAGGTGATCGAGGCGATCAATCCGTCGACGCTTGCCAAGAGCCGCAAGACCGAGTCCGAGATTGCCTTCGTGCGCCAGGCGATGGAGCAGGACGGCGCGGCGCTGGCGGAGTTCTTCGCCTGGTTCGAATCCGCGCTCGGCCACGAGCGGATCACCGAACTGACGATCGACGAGAAAATCACCGCCGCGCGGTCGCGCCGGCCGGGTTTCGTCTGCCCGAGTTTTTCCACCATCGCCGGCTTCAACGCCAACGGCGCGCTGCCGCACTATCGGGCCACCGAGGAATCGCATGCGCTGATCGGCGAAGCGGGACGCACCGGCGACGGGCTGCTGCTGATCGACTCCGGCGGCCAGTACCCGGGCGGCACCACCGACATCACGCGCGTGGTCGGCGTCGGCACCACGACGCGCGAGCAGCGTATCGACTTCACCCGCGTGCTCAAGGGCATGATCGCGCTGTCGCGGGCGAAGTTTCCGCGCGGCACGCGTTCGCCGACGCTCGATGCGCTGGCGCGGGCGCCGATCTGGGCGGCCGGCTGCGACTACGGCCACGGCACGGGGCACGGCGTCGGCTACTTCCTAAATGTGCACGAAGGGCCGCACGGCATCACGCCGCACCTCGCGCCCGAGCCGCAGACGGCAATGCTGCCGGGCATGATCACCAGCAACGAGCCGGGACTGTATCGCCCCGGCCGCTGGGGCGTGCGCATCGAGAACCTCGTGCTTGCGGTGCCGGCCGAGGCGACCGAGTTCGGCGAGTTCCTGCAGTTCGAGACGCTGACGCTGTGTCCAATCGATACCCGCTGCATCGAGCGCGAACTGTTGAGCGCCGACGAGATCGCCTGGCTCAATGCCTACCACGCCGAGGTGCTGCGGCGGGTCGGCCCGCTCGTGGCCGGGCCGGCGCTGGCCTGGCTCGAGCAGCGCACGCAGCCGATCTGAGGCCAAACGCGCTCATCCGTAACGCTTCGCCCGGGCGGTCTGCGCCCGCGCCCGCCGCAGATCGATTCGGCTGTTACACTGCGTCCCGCGGTATGTGACCAGCGCCGTCGTGACATCTGCCGACGGTTCATCGCCGCAGTCAATCCTGACCTGCTTTATCACCCTGTTCGTCTGCAGTCCGCTGGTCGATGAACGCCTGAGAAATCGGAGTCTGACCCCGATTTCCGGCGGCGGACCGACCTCTCGAGAGTCTTTAGATGTCTTTTGCAAGTCTCGGCTTGTCCGACGCGCTCGAGCGCGCGGTCACCGAAGTCGGCTACACCACGCCGACCCCGATCCAACTGCAGGCGATCCCGGCCGTGCTCGCCGGCCGAGACCTTCTCGCCGGCGCGCAGACTGGCACCGGCAAGACGGCCGGCTTCGTGCTGCCGATCCTGCACCGCCTCGCCGCGCAACCGTGCGCCGGCCGCCCCGTCATCCGCGTGCTGATCCTCACCCCGACACGCGAGCTCGCCGCCCAGGTCGAGGAGAGCGTGCGCGTCTACGGCAAGCACCTGCCGCTGAAGTCGACGGTGATCTTCGGCGGCGTCAACATCAACCCGCAGATCGACGCGCTGCGCCGCGGCGTCGACATCGTCGTGGCCACGCCGGGCCGCCTGCTGGACCACCACGGCCAGCGCACGATCGACCTGTCGAAGGTCGACGTCCTCGTGCTCGACGAAGCCGATCGCATGCTCGACATGGGCTTCATGCCGGACATCAGGCGCATCCTGGCGATCCTGCCGAAGAAGCGGCAGAACCTGCTGTTCTCCGCGACGTTCTCCGACGAGATCCGCGCACTGGCCACCGGCCTGCTGCACGATCCGATGGCGATCCAGGTCACGCCGCGCAACTCGACCGTCGAGGCAGTGGCGCAGAAGGTGCTGCCGGTGGACGCCAGGCGCAAGAGCGAGCTGCTGGCGCACCTGATCAAGTCGAACTCCTGGTATCAGGTGCTGGTGTTCACGCGCACCAAGCACGGCGCCAACCGCCTGGCGGCGCAGTTGGAGAAGAACGGCATCAGCGCCTTGCCGATCCACGGCAACAAGAGCCAGAACGCGCGCACCCGCGCCTTGGCGGCGTTCAAGAGCGGCGAACTGCAGACGCTGGTGGCTACCGACATCGCCGCGCGCGGACTCGACATCGAGCAGCTGCCGCATGTGGTGAACTTCGACCTGCCCAACGTGCCCGAGGACTATGTGCACCGCATCGGCCGCACCGGCCGTGCCGGCGCCACCGGCGAGGCCATTTCGCTGGTTTCGCGCGAAGAGCAGCCGCTGCTTCGCGACATCGAGCGGCTGATCCGCCGCCAGCTGCCGCGCGAGGTGATCGCCGGATTCGAGGCCGGTTCGGCTCCGAGCGCATCGTTCATCGACGCCGCGGCGCCACGCGATGTGCAGCCCGCGCGAGGCCAGCCGCGACGGCATCATGCGGGCCAGACCGACCGGGCCAGTCCGCGTCCGCCAAAGCCTCGGGCGCCGGCGCATCGTGCCGCAGAAACGAAGGCGACGACACCGGGACCACGGCAGGTCACGCCATCGTCGGCGTCGCGCGCATCCAAGCCCGGCGTCGCTGGCAGCACTCGTACGGGCCGCCCGCCGCAGCCGCGGCAGGAAGAGCGGTCGACCGTGCGCAGCAATCTGCCGCCGGGCTGGAAGTAGCGCGCGCCGGCGCGTCGCTGCGCCGGTCGAACGGACCTCCGGTCGATACCGAAAGGACTCTGCCGCAGCCCTGAAACTCGCCGCGGCGGCGCCGATGCGCCTCAACCGCGCAGGTCGATCACGCGCACACGGACGCGACGCGGCTTGCCGTCGCGCTCGACGGTGAGTTCGGCCATGTTGTCGACGCCGACCCGGTCCAGTTCGGCGACGAAGGTCGACAGCGTTTCCACGCGCCGGCCGTTGACGGCGACGATCACGTCGCCCAGGTCGCCGCTGCGCTGGTCGAGCGGCTGCAATCCCGCCTGAGCGGCCGGCGTGCCACGGCCGACGCGGGCGATGACCACGCCGGAGATGCCGGCGCGCGCGACCAGATCCGGGCGCACCGGGCTGATGCCGATGCCGGGCAGCGGAGCGCGTCCACGCGTGATCAGCACGGGCACGATGCGGTTGACCAGATCGACGGGGATGGCGAAGCCGACCCCCGCCGATGAGCCGCTGGCGGAGCGGATGGCCGAATTGACCCCGATCAGCCGCCCGGCGGAATCGAGCAACGGGCCGCCCGAGTTGCCCGGATTGATCGCGGCGTCGGTCTGAATCACACCGGCCACCTCGCGAAAGTCGGTCGTCGGCAGTTCACGATCCAGCGCGCTGACGATGCCCTGCGTCAGCGTGCGCTGCAGGCCGAAGGGATTGCCGATGGCATAGACGGACTGGCCGATGCGCAGGTCGCGGGAGGCGCCGAGCGGGATGGGACGCAGCCCCGGCGGCAACTTGGTCAGCTTCACCACCGCGAGATCGTATTCCGGCGCGGTGCCAACGACGCGCGCCTCGATGGCATCCGAAGAATCGAGCCGCACGAACACGCGCCGCGCGCCCTCCACCACGTGATGATTGGTCACCACGTGGCCGGCGCTGTCCCAGACGAAACCGCTGCCCGCGCCCTCGGCGACGGTGGCGGTGAAAAATCCCGTCGCCCGGACCTGCTCGGTGGTGATGTACGCCACGGACGGCGCCGCTTCGTCGAACAGGCGCACCAGCGCCTGTTCATGCGGCAGCAGCGGCCCGCGCGGCGTGATAGCGCGCGGCTCACCGGCCGCATGGGTCGCGAAGGCGGCGAGCAGCAGGCCGCCAACGGTGGCAAGCAGCCGAAAACGACGCAACGAAACAAGCACGTCTTCTCCTCCTCGGCGACCGTGCGGCTCGCCGGATGGCGACGTCCGCGACCGCATGCCGCACGGGGTTCCAGTGCGGCATGCGGCCCGGCCGCCGTGCAAAAATGGGCGCCGTCGCCACCAATTCAAGGATCGTCGCAGCACTGTGGGCAGCGATTTCACGGTCACTCACAACGCCGCAGGCTCGCGCTTCGAGGTCCGGTTGGGCTGCGGCGTGGCCCGGTGTGACTATCGCATGGACGATGGCGTCATGCTGCTCGTCCACACCGAGGTACCGGAGGCAATGGAAGGTCGCGGCATCGCGGCAGCGCTGGTGCGCGCCGCGCTCGAACACGCGGCAGCCGCCGGCCTGCGCGTGCGGCCACGCTGTTCGTACGTTTCCGCCTATCTCGCCCGTCACCCGCAGTATCGCGGACTGCTCGGCTGAATCGTTGCCGCCCGGGCAACTGGCCAAGATCCGGCATCTGCCGCTGCGCCGCCTATCGGCAGGGCCGCAGCCGGCGCAGTTGCGTCCGACAGACCCACGGCGGCATCGGCTGCGGCTGCGCCCAAAGGCCGTGGCGCGCGGCGCGCGCCTGCGCCTGCGCCCGTGCGTACTGCCCGCGTTCGGCACTCGACTGTTCATCGAGATACATCATCAGGTGCCACGCGTGGCCGTGCCGCAGCATCTGTAACTGCAGATCGTCGCTGCCGGCCCAGGCGCGGCAAACGTAGCGACCGCGGGCATCGCGCTTGTAGCAGTCGACCCGCACCGGGCGACCGGATATCGCCTGATCGAGCGCCCGACGCGCCGCCTCACCGTGCGCCTGCACCCGTTCCGGTGCATCGATGGCGTGCAGGCGGATCGTGACCGTCCGCCGCGCAGACAGGCGCAGGTCGAAGCTGTCGCCGTCGTCGAACGCGACGGCCTGGCCGTGCGCGCGCAGAACCGTTGCCGTCGACGCGGCAGCACTGCCCGGAGCAAGCAGGGCCAGCAGCGCTAGGACACCGAGGAGAAATCCGCAGCGCTCGAAAGCGATGGCGACATGACCCAAGTCAAGCGAATTGTTGCACGGCCCACGTTCTAGACTTTTTCCTCGATTACCCTGGGTAGTATGCGACAGCGGTGATACGCTCCGCATCGTAGGTTGTGTGGCGGGTTCGACCCGGTGATTCGAGAACGATTCGCGACACAACGCTAGGTTGTCTCCTCCACCTCCTCCTTGGTGGTTCAGGCCCGGCCTCGCTGCCGGGCCTTTTTTCTTCCGCCCCTCGGGCTGCCGCCGGCGATACACTTCCCGGCCACAACGGCCGTCGACCCGATGTTCACCAGAAGCGACAGCTTCGTCGACCTGTCCCTGCGGATCCTCACCGGGGTCATCGTGGCGGGGCTGATCGTTGCCCTCGCGCTGCTCCTGTGGAACTTTCTCGCCAAGAACCCGCCGGGTCCCAATTCGGTCCCGGTGGTCGAAGTTGCACCGAAACCGGCGCCGGCGCCCGATCCGGTCGCGCCGCCGCCGGCCAAGGGTGAAGTGCTGCTCAATCCGGGGCAGGTCTACCGCTGCGTGGTCAACGGCCGCACCGTGTTCTCGGAACGCCCCTGTCCAGGCAGTGGCGAGACCGCGCCCGCCAAGCGCTGATCTGACAGCGCGGCTTACATCTGGCAAAACTCTCACCGCCGCCGTCGGTGCACGGTTGGCGCGGCCGGCCGTTGCTTGCTCTACGAACCCAAGGAGGTCGAGATGAGAACCGCACTTGCCGCAGCCGCACTGACCGTCCTCGCCGTGGCCGCCCCTATCGGCGCCGCACAGGCCAGCTCGGGCGTCACCCTCCGCGTCGATACGCCCGATTTCGGCATCCGCATCGGCACGCCGGTGCGTATCTACGCGCCCGCGCCGGTGTACGCGCCCGCGCCGGTGTACGCGCCCGCGCCGGTGTACGCGCCTGCCCCGGTGGTCGTGCCCCCCCCGGTGGTCGTGCCCGCGCCGGTGGTCGTGGCACCGGCGCCGGTGTACGTGCCGCCTGTGCCGGTCTACATGCCCCCGCGTGTCATCGTTGCGGCGCCGGTCGTCTATCCGTACGGCTACCGGCAGGCGCCGAGGCACTGGAAACACCGCTACGAAAAGGCGCATCGCGACTTCGTTCCCGTCGCCTATCCGCGCGGCCGCTACTAGTCGCAGCCAAGCCCTCGGGGCCGCCGCGCCGGGCCCTCGCAGCTTGCTGCACGATCCCCACCGCCTGTGTTTCAATGCACTCCGCAGGGGAGGCGGAGTGCAAGCATGCGAACCGACGGGCGGGAAAGCGACAACGTAGAAGATCGACGCGGACAAAGCGCAGCGCCCGCAGGGATCCGCATCGGACGTGGCGGACTCGGCGTCGGCACGATTGTGCTGGCGCTGGTGGCATCGTATTTCCTCGGCATCGATCCGCGCATGGTGCTCGGCATCCTCGGCGGCGATGTCGGCGCACCGACGCAAATCGAGGCGCCGGCCGGCCCGGCGCCGAAACCATCCGACGATATCGGCCGTTTCGTCGCCGTCGTTCTTGCCGACACCGAGGACACCTGGCGCGTGGTCTTTCGCGATGCCGGCAGCACCTATCGTGAACCGAAGCTGGTGCTTTTCAGTGGCGCCTATCCGACCGCCTGCGGCATGGGCCAGTCCGCGGCCGGGCCTTTTTACTGCCCTGCGGATCAAAAGGTCTACATCGACCTGTCGTTTTTCCGCCAGCTGCAGCAACGCTTCCGCGCCCCCGGCGACTTCGCCCAGGCCTACGTGATCGCACATGAGGTCGGCCACCATGTGCAGAATCTGCTCGGCATCATGGATAAGACGAGCCAGTTGCGCCAGCGGATGTCCGAGCGCGACTACAACCAGGTCTCGGTCCGGGTCGAACTGCAGGCGGATTGCTTCGCCGGGGTCTGGGCCCACCATGCCCAGCGCGTGCGCCAGATCCTCGAACCGGGCGATCTGCAGGAGGCTCTGCGCGCCGCCACCGCCATCGGCGACGACGTGCTGCAGAAGCAGTCTCAGGGTTACGCCGTACCCGACTCCTTCACCCACGGCAGCGCCGAACAGCGCGTGCGCTGGTTTCGCACCGGCTTCGAACGCGGCTCGATGCAGGCGTGCAATACTTTCGAGGCCCGCAACCCCTGAACAGGCCGGCGATTGCTCGGGCATCGTTGCCGCTGCAAGCGCTCGCCTGCGGAAGGTCGGCGCGCGGTCAAGAAACACCTTCCCGCTGCGCGGCTGAACGCATCAGCAGTCGCGGCGCGTCAATGGGTCCCCTCTCGCGCCGGGAGAAGGCTGAGCGCTTGAAACGGCTCGGCACGCTCAGGGCAACTGGATCTTGCCGCCGCCTGCGCCGAAACCGCCGCCACCGCTGAAGGCGCCGGCTGCGCCCGGCGGCGGCAGCACGATCGACGACGCCTGCTGCCGGCGCAGGTCCTGCAGTTCGCGCACGGCCCGCTCGAAGCCTTCCTTGGCGGCGGCGCCGTACTTGGCCACCGCCTCGGCCAGCGTCTTCGCCTCGATATCGAAGCTGATCGGCAGCGGCCCGACCGAGGTGAGCATCTGCGCCTCGCCGACGAACAGCAGCGGCCGCTTGTCGTCGACGCGACCGTCCGCGTTGATGGGCGTCATCATGCGGATCGTGCCGACGCGGCGGTCAGTGACGATTTCCTCGCGATAAAGCGCGCCGGCGTCCATCTCGGGTTCGCGCGGGTCGGGCCGGTCGGCCATGGCGTTTCTCCTGAAGCGTTCGGGCTGTGAGGCGCAATTATGCTTGCGGCGACGATTGCGGGGGTCGGCATGACGTTGTTCGAATGGCTGGCGCAGGTCTGCCGTGAACTCGGCTGGGGCGTGATGCGGGCGCACGACCTGCTCGACGACACGCGCTGGTCGGACATGTACGAGCAGGGCCTGACACCGGCGCAGGCGGCGGCGAAGGCGCGCAGCGACGGAATCGCCTAGCAGTCTGCGCGGCAGAACGGATCGAAGCGAAACGGGTGGGGCGAGAGACCAATTCGTCCCGATTTCGAGGCCGCGCACTGACTCGTACGCAACGATAAACCGGAGCGAAGTGGGAATCGCCGCCGCCCGTTGCAGCCGATGCGCGTCTGCCGCGCAGACGCCTAGCCAGTTCCGGCGCACGAAGCGGGTGGACGCAGGCAGGTCGCGGGCAGTGTGACGCGGAACTCCGAACCGCCGCCGTCGCGCGGCAGGCACTTTGCATCGCCGCCGTGCCGGTGCGCGATGCGCGCCACGAGCGCCAGCCCGAGACCGACGCCGCCGGAGGTCTCGGAAGCGCCGCGGGCGCGATAAAAAGGCTCGAAGATGCGGCTACGCTCCTGCGGCGCCACGCCGGGGCCGCGGTCAGCCACCGTCAATACGATGTCCGGACCGTGCACACCGAGCGCGACGTCGATCGGCGCGCCCGCGGCGTAACGGCGCGCGTTGTCGAGCAGGTTGCGCAGCAGCCGGCGCAGCAGCCTGGCATCGCCGGCGATCGTCACCGGCGCGGCCGCGAGCGTGGCGCCGTCGCGGGCGCACTCCTCGGCGACGAGCGCCGTCAGATCGAAAGTCTCGGCTTGGTGCGGCGGCACGGCGTCGGCGCCCTGCGCATCGAGACGGCTGGCGAGCAGGATCTCGTCGATCAGTTCGTCGAGTTCGGCGATGTCGCGACGCGCCTCGTCCTTCAACGCCTGCTGCTGCGCGGTATCGGTCCTGGCGTCGAGCATCTCCAGCGCCAGCCTGACCCGCGTCAGCGGCGAGCGCAGTTCGTGCGAGGCATTGGCCAGCAGCGAACGCTGCGCGACGACCAGCTGTTCGATGCGGGCTGCCGCCGTGTTGAAGCTGGCGGCGAGTTGCGCCACCTCGTCGCGTCCCTCGACCGTCACGCGCGCACGCAGGTCGCCGCGGCCAAGCTCCTCGACGCCGCGCTGCAGCCGCTCCAGCCGGCGGGTCAGCCGGCGCACCACCGGATACGCACCGAGCGCCGTGCCCAATGCAAGCAACGCAAACCACGCCGCCGCGCCCAGCGGCGGCCGACGCAGGCGCAGGTCGCGCCCGACCACGAGCCAGCGGCCGTCATCGAGCCGTAGCGCGAAGACCTGCAGCCTGTCGGCATGCCTCTCAGCTGCGGGCGGCGGGTCGCCCGGCTCCTCCAAGGCCTGGCGCGTCAACCAGTGGCTGTCGGCAAAGCGCCGGCGCGGCGGCGGAAGCCATCGGCCCGCATGCGCCAGCCGGCGTCGGTCGGCATCGAACAGCGCCAGCGCGTCGCCCGGTCCGCGCCATCGCTCGAGCGCCGCCTGCTGCTCGGCCAGCGCTGCATCGGCCGCCGGCAGCGCCGCCGCGATGGTCTGCGCCAGCGCGTCGGCCGGCGGGCCCAGCCGCTGCGGATCAAGGGCCAAACGCAGGATGACGAACGAGACGACGCTGACCAGCACGACAGCAGCAAGCACCGCCACCCATATCCGCCACCACAGGTGGTGCCACGGTCGCATGTCTATGCCTGTTCGCGGGCGAAGACGTAACCGGCACCACGCACGGTGATGATTCGTTTCGGCTGCTTCGGATCGTCCTCGATGGCCGCACGGATGCGCGCGATATGCACGTCGATCGAGCGGTCGAACGCCTCGCCGCTGCCACGCAGCGCATCGATCAGTTGTTCACGCGACAGCACGCGGCCGGCGCTTTCGGCAAGGCGCAGCAACAGGTCGAACTGATGCGAGGTCAGCGCGCGTGTTTCGCCGTCGACCCGCACGAGGCGCGCGCTGCGATCGATCGTCAGACGCCCAAAGCGCAATTCCTCAGCGGCCGCCTGCGGGCCGCCCCGGCGCAGCAGCGCCCGCACGCGGGCGAGCAGCTCACGCGGCTCAAAGGGCTTGGGTAGGTAGTCGTCGGCGCCCAGCTCGAGCCCGATCACGCGGTCGAGCGGATCGCCCTTCGCGGTGAGCATCAGAATCGGCAGCCCGGCCGTCGCATCGCCACGAGCGCGGATGCGCCGGCACACTTCCAGGCCGTCCACGTCGGGCAGCATCAGGTCGAGGATCAGCAGGCTGGCACCGGCTTCGTCGAGGAGGCGCAGCCCGCTGGCGGCATCGGCCGCGGTCTGCACCTGCAGTCCACTCGCGCCGAGGTAGTCGCGCACCATCGCCGACAGGCGCGTGTCGTCGTCGATCATCAGCACGCGGGTCATGACGGCGATTGTGAACGCTGTCCCGACAGGTCGGCCGGGGCGCAGCAGTGCAGCGGCCGATGCAGCGCGGGGGGATTCGCGCCGCACCGGCCGCCCGGGGGAGGCAAACGAAGTTCAGCCGGGGCCGCGGCGGTGCAACCTCTTCTCGGCCAGCTTGGCCCGCTGCTCCGGCGTCAGCACCTCGGCCGCATCGGCCATCGCGGTGAGCATGCGGCGCGACACCGTTTCATGCAGCTGCATCTGCTGCACACGCAGCGTCTCGAGCTGGGCGCGGTCGATGGTCGGTGCGGCGAGCAGCTGCATCGACTTGCGGCGCAGCTCGCGGCCCTGGCCGCGCAGCGACGACAGGTCGTTGGCTGCTGCCTTCATGATCGCGGTGATGCGGCTCTTCTGTTCCGCCGTCGCGTCGGTGTCGGCCAGGCGGAAAGCGATCATCGCCTCCATGCGCCTTTCCATCGCCGCCGGGTCCATCTGTTCCCAGCCGCCGTGGCGATGTCCGAAACCGGGGCCAAAGGCCTGCGCGTGACCGTGCCAGGCCAGGCCGGCGCCGATCAGCGCAACGGTGGCGGCGGAAAGCGCGGCGAAGGTCCAGCGGCGCGACGAGCTCGTCGATGTCGAAGTGTCTTTCATCTGCGGTTCTCCTGCGAACGTGAGGGTTGGCGGCGGCGGCTGCCGCGCCGTATCCCCGATGAAGCGCAGTGTGAATGGCGCGCGTTGCCGCCGGATGTACGAGATGTAAAGGTGTGTAAACGGCGGCGTGTGACGCCCTGCGGCCGGCGCCGGCGCGTCAGCCCGGACGTGCGGCGAGCAGCCTTCTGGCGCGTGCCAGCACCGGCGTATCGACCATCTTGCCGTCCACCGCCACCGCCGCGCCGCCGGCGGCCGCGGCGGCATCGACGACGCGCTGCGCCCACTGCAGTTGGGCCGCTGAAGGGCTGAAGGCGGCGTTGACAATCGCCACCTGCTTCGGATGGATGCACAGCTTGGCGCCGAAGCCGAGCGAGCGCGCGCGCCGGGCCTCGGCTTCGATGCGCGCGGCATCGTCAAGCGCCGTGGTCACGCCGTCGACGGGCGCCGGCAGGTTAGCCACGCGCGAGGCGAGCACCAGTTGCGAGCGGAAGGCGAGCAATGCCAGGTCGTCGTCGGCGATGTCCAGATCGAGCTGGAAGTCGATCGAGCCAAACACCAGCCGCGCCACGCCCCGCGCCTGCGCAATCGCTTCCACGTTGGCCATGCCGGCCGCCGATTCGACCAGCGCCAGCACCGGCTTGCCGCCGCTGGCCGTGCGCAACTGCACGATCGGCTCGACCGCCGCGGCCTTGGGCAACATCACTGCGGCGACCCCCGGGTGCGCAGCCAGATGTGCATCGTCGGCGAACCACTCGGTGTCGGCGCCGTTGATTCGCAGCACCACCGGATGCGCGGCATCGAGCGCAGCGGCGACGGCATCGCGCGCCGCAGCCTTGTTGTCCGGCGCCACCGCATCCTCGAGATCGACGATTATCGCGTCGGCGCCGCTGGCGTGCGCCTTGGCGATGCGCTCCGGCCGGTCGCCCGGGACGAAGAGGTACGTGCGCGGCGTCATCTCAGTTGATCCACCGCTCTGCGCGCGACCCGCGACGCATGAAACCGGTTGTGTCGTTCCCGCGAAAGCGGGAACCCAGCGCCGTTGATGCGTCGGAACTGGATGCCCGCTTTCGCGGGGATGTCACGGTGGACGGTTTCATTTCAGTAGCGCCCGGCCGCCCGAAGCCACTGAGCGCCCCCTCTTGGAACAGCGAGCGCAAGCGAGCGAAGGGGTTCATCTCAAACCGCGCCGGCTTCGTGCAGCCGCGCGATGTCGGCCGCGCCATAACCGAGCTCGGCGAGGATCGTATCGGTGTGGCTGCCGAGCGCCGGAATCGGACCCATCCGGTAGTCGAACTGGTCGCTGTCGGCAGGCGGCTTCAACGCCGGAATCGGACCGGCCGGCGAACCCACGTCGACCCAGCGGCCGCGCGCCGCAAGCTGCGGGTGCCGCCAGACGTCGGCGATGTTGTTGACCGACGCGTTGCCGATGCCCGCCGCGTCGAGCCGTTTGATGACCTGCGCTGCGGTCAGCGGGCGGAAGATCTCTTCGATCAGCGCTTTCAGTTCGTCACGGTGATCGCTGCGCCTTGAGTTGGCGTCGAAGCGCGGGTCGGTCGCCACCTCGGGCCGCTGCAGCACGTCGCGGCAGAACGTGACCCACTCGCGTTCGTTCTGCAGTCCGAGCAGCACCGTCTTGCCGTCGCCGGTGGCGAGCGGGCCGTAAGGGTAGATGCTCGGGTGCGCGGCGCCGGAACGCGGCGCCTGCGGCGCGCCGTCGAAACCGTAGTACAGCGGATTGCCCATCCATTCGCCGAGCGCCTCGAGCATCGACACGTCGAGCCAGCTGCCCTCGCCCGTCCTGCCGCGGTGGATCAGCGCCGCGAGAATCGAACTGTAGGCGTACATGCCGGCGGCAATGTCGGCCACAGAGATGCCGGCGCGCACGACCTGCTCCGGAGTGCCGGTGACCGATAGCAGCCCGGCTTCGGCCTGAACCAGCAGGTCGTACGCCTTCTTGTCGCGGTACGGTCCGTTGCTGCCATAGCCGGAAATGTCGCAGACGATCAGCCGTCGATGCTTCGGCCGCAGCGCCTCGGCGGAAAGCCCGAGCCGCGCCGCCGCGCCGGGGGCGAGGTTCTGCACCAGCACGTCGGCCTTTGCCAGCAGCCTGTCGAGGATCTGCCGCGCTTCCGGGTGCTTCACGTCGAGCGTCAGGCTCTCCTTCGACCGGTTGATCCAGACGAAGTACGACGCCTGGCCCCTGACGCGCTGGTCGTACTTGCGCGCGAAGTCGCCCTCGCCCGGCCGCTCGATCTTGATCACGCGCGCGCCGAGGTCGGCCAGTTGCCGGGTGGCGAACGGTGCGGCCACCGCGTGTTCGAGCGTCAGCACCGTGACGCCGTCGAGTGGGCGAGCACGGACAGGCACGAGTCCCTGCGGACTCGCGTCTGCCTCGCGAGCCGGCTCGGCCTGCACGCCGGGCCGCGGGTCACCGGCAGCCATCAGAAGCTCCGCGGCAGGCCGAGCACGTGCTCGGCGATGTACGACAGCACGAGATTGGTCGAGATCGGCGCCACCAGATACAGACGCGTCTCACGGAACTTGCGCTCGACGTCGTACTCGCAGGCGAAGCCGAAACCGCCGTGCGTCTGCAGGCAGACGTTGGCCGCCTCCCACGAGGCCTTCGCGGCCAGGTGCTTGGCCATGTTGGCCTCGGCGCCGCAGGGCTTGTGCGCGTCGAACAGCTCACAGGCGCGGAAGCGCATCAGGCTGGCCGCTTCGACCTCCATGTATGCCTCGGCGATCGGGAAGGCCACGCCCTGGTTCTTGCCGATCGGCCGGTCGAAGACGACCCGCTCCGAGGCGTACTTGGCGGCGCGGTCGATGAACCAGTAGCCATCGCCGATGCATTCGGCGGCGATCAGCGTGCGCTCGGCATTCAATCCGTCGAGGATGTACTTGAAGCCCTTGCCTTCCTCGCCGATCAGGTTCTCGGCCGGGATCTCCAGATTGTCGAAGAACAGCTCATTGGTCTCGTGGTTGACCATGTTCGGGATTGGCCGCACGGTCATGCCCTTGGCCGTCGCCTGCTTGATGTCGACGATGAAGATCGACATGCCCTCGCTCTTGCGCTTGACCTCCGAAAGCGGCGTGGTGCGCGCGAGCAGGATCATCAGGTCCGAGTGCTGCACGCGCGAGATCCACACCTTCTGCCCGTTGACGACGTAGCGGTCGCCCTTCTTCACCGCCACCGTCTTGATGCGCGTCGTGTCGGTGCCGGTGGTCGGCTCGGTCACGCCCATCGACTGCAGGCGCAGTTCGCCGCTGGCGATCTTGGGCAGGTACTTCTGCTTCTGTGCCTCCGAGCCATGGCGCAGCAGCGTGCCCATGTTGTACATCTGGCCGTGGCAGGCGCCGGAATTGCCGCCGCTGCGGTTGATCTCCTCCATGATCACCGACGCTTCGGCCAGGCCCAACCCCGAGCCACCGTAATCGGCCGGGATCAGCGCCGCCAGCCAGCCGGCCTGGGTCAACGCATCGACGAACTCCTCCGGGTAACCGCGCGCTTCGTCGACCTTGCGGAAATACTCGTCCGGGAACTGCGCGCACAGCGCGCGCACGGCTTCGCGAATGTCTTGATACTCGCCATTGCCGTCAGTCATGGCCTTTGCGTCTCCTGCTGCAGGTCCGGGGCACAACGCGAGAGCTTACGCCCGCGAAGCGCGAACGCCCGGCACGCGTAGGCGAGGCGAATCGCGCGACGCGACGGCGCCTGCCGACAAGAGACGGGCGCAAGGCGCGAGCCCCTGCGTCCGGCGACCTGTTCCAAGTGCTACGCATTCGTTGCAGGACTGAAATCCACGTGATACCGGAGGCGCCGACGATTCTCCCCGCTGCAATGTTGCGCAGGAAAGGAGCCCGGGATGCCGTCGATCACCTTGCCGAAAAGCGGGTCACTCATGCCGCCGTTTCCTGCGCGGCATGTCTTGGAGACCGGAATCGAGCGCGTCAGGCTCGCCGACGGCCGCTTCGTGCTCGTGCGGCCGGTGCTGCCGCGCGATACGGAATTGCAGCGCGATTTCGTGCGCGCGCTGTCGCCGCTGAGCCGTTACCGGCGGTTCCACGGACCGGTGTCGGAATTGCCGGAAACCATGTTGCGCTACCTGTGCGAGGTCGACCACTTCTCTCACGTCGCGCTGCTGGCGACGGCCTATGACAGCCACGGCAACGAGGTGCAGGTCGCCGAAGCGCGCTGGGTGCGGCGCGAGGCGCCCGCCGATTCCTCGATCGCCGATTTCGCCATCGCAGTGCACGACGACTGGCAGGGCATCGGGCTGGGTTCGCGTCTGCTGCGCATGTTGATCCGCAGCGCCGCCGCAGCCGGCCTGCAGCAGCTTTGTGGCGACGTTCTGGCAGGCAACCCGCCGATGCAGGGCCTGCTGCTGCGGCTGGGCTGGCAACTGCTGGCCGATGCCGATGACCCCGACGTGTACATCGCGCAGTTCGACCTTGCCCGCATGCGGCAGAACGCCGCCAACGAGCCGCGCGCAGCAGCCGGCGTCGGAAAGGACAATCGGCCCGTGTCGAACGCCGTTTGACGCTGGCGGCCACTGCACTGACGGGGATCAGCGGCCGGCGCGACCCGGCGCGTAGACTTCACGGCATCCAAGCGAACCGCCGGTTGAGGCTCGGCTCCGATGAACGCGCCCGATTCCACGATCTCCCGCCGCTCCAATCTCGATGCCGCCCTGCTCGGGCGCACTGCGCCGCTGCCGATCTCCTGGTACTTCGACCAAGGCTGGTTCGAGCGCGAGATGCTGCTGCTGTTCGAGAAGGGACCGGGCTACGTCGGCCATGAACTGATGGTGCCGAATGTCGGCGACTACGCCACGCTGCCTTGGACCGAACACGGCAAGGTGCTGGTGCGCGGCGAAACGGGCGTGAGCCTGCTGTCGAACACTTGCCGCCACCGGCAGGGGCTGCTGCTGGAAGGCCGGGGCAACGCGCACAACATCGTCTGCCCGCTGCACCGCTGGACCTACGACCTCGACGGCAGGCTGCTCGGCGCGCCGGACTTCGACCACACGCCGGAATGTTCGCTGCCAAAGACGCCACTGAAAAACTGGCATGGCCTGCTGTTCGCGGGCGCGCGCGACCCGGCGGCCGATCTGGCGGATTTCCCGCTCGCCGCCGACTACGACTTCAGCGGCCACGTGTTCGAGAAGGCCATCGTCGACGAACTGCCGTTTAACTGGAAGAACTTCCTCGAGATTTTCCTCGAGCTTTATCACGTCGAGGCGGTGCACCCCGGGCTGCAGAAATGGGTCGACGCCGGCAATTACGAATGGGGCTTCGGCAGCCGCTGGAGCTACCAGATCATGGGCGTGAAGGACGAGCTGCGCAGCCAGACCTCGCCGCACTACACGAAGTACCGCGACGCCGTGCTCGCCTATACGGGCGGCAGCCTTCCGAAGTACGGCACCGTGTGGTCGATTCTTTATCCGAACGTGATGATCGAGTGGTATCCGTGCGCGCTGGTCGTCAGCACGCTGATCCCGCGCGGGCCCGAGCACACCACCAATATCGTCGAGTTCTACTACCCCGAGGAAGTGCAGGCCTTCGAGCGGCAGATCGTCGACGCGCATCAGGCCGCCTACGCCGAATCCGCCGCAGAGGATGCAGACGCCTGCACGCGCCTGCAGCGTGGCCGCAAGGCGCTGTGGCTGGCCGGCGAGGACGACACCGGCCCGTTTCACTCGCCGCACGAAGACGGCATGATCCACCTGCACGACTGGATCCGCCGCGAGATGGGACAGCGCCGGACCGTGTAGCGGGCGACGGAGCGCACTGCGGGCGGGCCGGGCGCGCGGGCCGCGCGGCGCGGACAGTTTCTCAGTTGCGCTGCCGGCCTTCGACCGGCTTGGTCGGCAGCTTGGCTGGCCTGTCCGGACCCCAGACGCGGCTGTAGTAGGTGTCGGCCAGATGCAGGGCGCCGATCGGGTTGTGCGCCAGCACGCGATCCTTGGTCACCAGGGTGGTCACCAGCCCTTTCGATTGGCGGATGAACAGGCTGTCGTGGCCGACGCACAGCCCCATGATGACGTTCAGTTCGCAACCGGCACGGTTCAGCAGTTCGGCCTGCGACAGCGGGTTGCAGATTGGCTCGAACGTCCCCGGCCGGATCTTCTCGTCGTCCTCAAGGCCGATCTCCTCCTTCGGCACGCCGCCGTTCTTGCATGCGACCGACGCCACTTCGAAGCCGTGGCTTTCGAGGATCGCGCTGAGCACCCGCGACAGGTCGACGAAGCTGATGCAGGTGGCGATGCCGACGCGCCTGAACCCCATGCGCTTGGCGAACTGGCAGATCTCCTCGACGCGCGACCACTTGCAGTAGCCCTCGCTCTCGACCACGGCCGAGACCTGTGCCACGCGCTCGACGAACGGGTCGGCGTGGTAAGCGTCGGCGCCGACGATGCCTTCGGTGTCGACCCTGGACGGGCAATAGCCGGGGCCGCGTTCGCCGCCCTCGCCCTGCCGGCACGCCCGCACGGTGCTCGGGCAATAGGCGCAGCTCACGGTTTCGTAAGTGGTCATGGTCGGCGTCGGATGTCGCGATCGAGGCACGCTACCGCGTTGCGCCGAGGCGCGATTCGGCTTTGCGCAACTCCAGGCGAGATTCCTGTCCGGCGCCGGCATAGGCCGTGGCCGCCCGGGGCGCCGCGCATCCCGGGACAGCGCCGCAGTCGCCGCGGCCGCCGGCGCCCGCGTGCGCATCGCAGGCCCGATCGCAGGCCGGCCGCCCGCCGGGGTCATCCGCATGCCATACGTACTAGGCAGAACAGACACTTGCTGCTGCTGGCGCGCGGATACTATTTAGGCGTCCTTTGAAAGGAGGCCACGGGACTACAGCCATGTTCGAGTCGGTCGGACGGGCGATTGCCACGTATCTGTCGAAACCGATCGGCAAGCCCGGCGGAACCAGCTTCGACGCGCGCATGGTCGCCGAGACGCTGGCGCCGGGCGACGTGCTGCTCGTCGAGGGCAACACGCGGATGAGCGCTGCGATCAAGTACCTGACGCAGTCGACCTGGTCGCACGCGGCGCTGTACGTCGGCCCGCGGCCGGAACTGCCGCCGGTCGGCAACGAACCGGCGACGCTGATCGAGGCCGACGTGCTCGAAGGCGTGCGCGCGGTCCCGCTGTCGTGCTACAGCGGCTTTCGCATGCGCATCTGCCGCCCGGTCAACCTGACGCCGGCCGACCGCGAGCACCTGATCCAGTACATGATCCAGCGCCTCGGTTACCAGTACGACCTGAAGAACGTGCTGGACCTGGCGCGCTACCTGCTGCCCTTTCCCGTTCCCGCCCGCCTGCGGCGGCGGCTGATCGCCTTCGGCAGCGGCGATCCGACCCGAGCCATCTGCTCGACGCTGATCGCACAGGCCTTCGGCGTGCTGCGCTATCCGATCCTGCCCGTGATCTCGCGCAAGAACGACGGCAGCCCCGATCGGGCCGACCAGGTGCGTGAGCTCTGGCGCATCCGCCACCACAGCCTGTATGTGCCACGCGACTTCGACATCTCGCCGTTCTTCGAGGTCGTCAAGCCGCGCCTGACCAAGGCCTTTGACTACCACCACGCGCCGTGGAGCGAAGGCAACACGGTCGTCATGGGCGACTCCGCGCCGACGGAAATACCCAACTTTTCCTCGGCCGGCGAGCCCTGATTCACCACGCGCGTCCGGCCTGCTCTCCGCGGTGCTGGCGACGGCGCGTCCGGCTTGCCGCCATGCGTCGCATCTACGCCTCGTCCCACAGCGAGCGCATCGCCGCCTCGAAGCGTTGCGCGACGGTCGCCGCATTCGGATGCCGATGGGCTCGGACGACCCAGCGGCCGGCCACCATCACGTCTCTGCACGGCCGCGCCGGCGCGGAAAACACCAGCGCATCGAGCAGATGCGCCGACGGAACGCCGAGCAGTGATGGCTGCCGCTCGTCGAGCACCAGCGCATCGGCGCGCGCGCCGGTCATCAGCCCCCACGCCGGCTCGCCCGCAGCCGCCGCGCCGCTGCTCACCGCCAGCGCAAACAGACGCTGCGCGGTCGATGGCACGCCGGCGTGCGGAGCCGCGGAAACATTGCGCCGGCGCAGCGCCAGCCGCTGCCCGTAATCGAGCCAGCGCAGTTCTTCGAGCGCGTCGCGCGACACATGGCTGTCCGAGCCGAGGGCGATCGGCACGCCGGCCGCAAGCCAGCCAGGCAGATCGGGCAGTCCGTCGCCGAGGTTGGCCTCGGTGGTCGGGCAGATCACCACGCCGGCGCCGCTTTTCGCCACCGCCTCGATCTCGGACGGCACCGTGTGCGTGGCATGGACCAGTTGCCAGCGCGCATCCAGGAATCCCTGCCTTGCCAGCCATTCGATCGGCCGGGCCGCGGTGGCCTTGATGCAGTCCTCGACCTCGGCCGTCTGTTCGGCAACATGGATATGGATCGGGCCGGAGAAGCCCTCGGCACACTGACGCAGGGCGACGATCGATTCCGGCGCCGCGGCGCGAAGCGAGTGAATCGCCAGACCAGCGCGGAGCAAAGGCCGCGGCTGCGCGGCGATGCTGCAAGCCGCACGCCACACATCGGCAGCGCCCATGGCAAAGCGGCGCTGGTCGTCGCGCAGGCCCGAATGCCCGAAGCCGGCGCGCTCGTACAGCACCGGCAGCACGGTGAGCCCGATGCCCGCGTCGGCGGCGGCGTCCGCCAGCACCCACGACAGTTCGAGCGGATCGGCATAGGGCCGGCCATCGTGGTCGTGCTGCAGGTATTGGAACTCGCAGACCTGCGTGTACCCACCCCTCAGCAGTTCGACGTAGAGCTGCGCGGCGATCGCGCGCAGTTCGTCCGGCGTGACGCGCAAGGCGACGCGGTACATGCGGTCGCGCCATGACCAGAAATCGTCGGCCTCGCCCTCGCGCCGCTCCGCCAGCCCGGCAAAGGCGCGCTGGAAGGCATGGCTGTGCGCATCGACGAGACCGGGCAGCAGCGGCGCCGCCAGCACCTCGGCATCGGCCGGCGGCTGCGCCACACCGGGCGTCACCTCCGACCAGCGACCATCGGCGGCGATGCGCAGCAGCACCTGCTCGCGCCATTGCGCTTTTCCCGAAGGCTCCGACAGCCAGGCCCGTGGTGCCCATAGCGCCACCGCCCTGTCCTCACCCATCGGGCCTCCAATCGAGCACGGTGCGCAGCAGCCGGCGCAGCAGCGGCAGCAGTTGCGCCGCACGCTGCGCATCGATCTCATACGGCGGCGCCTCGGCCATGTAGGTCGACCAGCACATTTCCAACTGCACCGCATGGACGTTGTCCCGCGGCCGGCCGTAATGACGGGTGATGTAGCCGCCCTTGAAGCGGCCGTCGGTCGCATGCGTATAGCGGTGCTGCGCCGCAAGCACCTGCATCAGCGCGCTGCGCAGCGACGGCGCGCAGCTGGCCGCGCCGGCCGTGCCGAGGTTAAGGTCAGGCAGCTTGCCCTCGAACAGCCAGGGCAGCACCGAGCGGATGCTGTGCCCGTCCCACAGCACCGCGTAGCCGTGGTCGCGCTTCAGCCGCGCCAGTTCGGCAGCCAGCGCATCGTGATACGGGCGCCAGTACTCGGCCAGCCTTGCCTGCACGTCGGCCGCGGTCGGTTCCTGGCCGTTGCGGTACAGCGGATCGCCGCTGAAAAAGCGCGTCGGACACAGTTCGGTGTTGTTGGCGCCTGCGTACATCGGGCTGTTTTCCGGCGGCCGATTCAGGTCGATCACGTAGCGCGAGAAGCGCGGGACGATCACGCTGGCACCGAGGCCGGCGGCGAACTCGTAAAGGCGGTCGAGATGCCAGTCGGCATCCTCCGACGCCAGCGCGCGCTCGACCAGCCGCGGCGTAAGCGGCTCGGCGATGCGCGTGCCGACATGCGGCAGGCTGACCAGCAGCGGCTTGCTGCCACGTTGCAGCGTGTAGATCGCCTCATTCATGGCCCGCGTTCGCCTCCGGCCACCACCACGCGACGACAGGGATTGCGGCCGAACCAGTACGCCAGTTCGTTCGGGTGATCGACATCCCACACGGCGAAGTCGGCGCGGCTGCCGGCAGCCAGCCGGCCGCGATCATGCAGTCCGAGCGCCCGCGCGCCGTTGACGGTGACGCCGCGCAGCGCCTCCTCGGGCGTGAGATGGAAAAGCGTGCACGCCATGTTCAGCATCAGCAGCAGCGACAGCGTCGGTGACGATCCGGGGTTGTGATCGGTGGCCAGCGCCAGCGGCACCCCGGCCGCGCGCAGTCGCTCGACCGGCGGCAGCTTGGTCTCGCGCAGGAAGTAGAACGCGCCGGGCAGCAGCACCGCCACCGTGCCCGCATGAGCCATCGCCCGCACGCCGGCATCGCTCAGGTATTCCAGGTGATCGCAGGACAACGCCCCGTACTCGGCGGCCAGCTGCGCGCCGCCCTGGTCGGAAAGCTGCTCGGCATGCAGCTTCAGCGGCAGCCCTGCGGCGCGCGCCGCGTCGAACACGCGCCGCGTCTGCGCCGGCGTGAAGCCGATGCGGTCGCAGAACGCGTCGACGGCGTCGATCAGGCCCTCGGCATGAAGCTGCGGCAACCAGGCACAGGCCGCGTCGATGTAGTCGTCGGCGCGACCGTCGAACTCCGGCGGCAGCGCGTGCGCGGCGAGATAGGTGGTTCGCACGGTCAGGGGCAGTTCGCGGCCGAGCCTGCGCGCCACGCGCAGGCAGCGCGCCTCGTGCTCGCGGCTCAGCCCATAGCCGGACTTGATCTCCAGCGTCGTCACGCCTTCGGCCCTCAGGGCCAGCGCCCGGCCGCGCGCAGCCGCGAACAGGGCGTCCTCGCCGGCCGCGCGCGTGGCGGCGACGGTCGAGCGGATGCCGCCGCCGGCGCGGGCGATCTGCTCGTACGTGGCGCCATTCAGGCGCTGCTCGAATTCGCGCGCGCGATCGCCGCCGTAGACCAGATGCGTGTGACAGTCGACCAGGCCGGGCGTGACGAGACGGCCCTCCAGATCGTGCTCGGCTTCGATCGCCACCGCGCGCGGCAGGTCAGCCTCGTCGCCGACCCAGTGCAGCCTGTCGCCGTCGGCCAGCAACGCGCCGCGTTCGATCCAGCCCCAGGGCACGCCGTCATCGAGCGTGGCCAGCCTTGCGTTGCGCCAGAGCGTCATGACCATGGCGATGCCTCACGTGGCGTGGCGGCCAGCCACCAGCCGATGGCAGGCGCCATTGCCGAGGGAATGAATGCCAGCGCTGCCGGCGCCTGATCGAACCACAGCAGCGAGCGCGCCGGCAAGTCGATGGTTTCACCGGCCACGCAACGTCCGGGCACCGCCGCGAACAGGCCGCATTGCGCCGCCCGCGGCCGCCACGGCTCGCCGCCAACGGCGCGGAACATGCCGCCGCGCATGCCGCGCAGCATCAGGTTCAGATCGCGCGTCGGCCCGGCCAGCAGGCGGCAGGCAGTCGGGACGTCGCCGCCGAACTGAAGCGGCGCGTCGGCTGAGGTCAGGCGATGCGTCGTGGCCCCGACGGTCAGCTCGACGCCCGCGCCGTCGAGCACCGCAAACCAGCGCTCCACCGCCGGAAAGCTCGAAAAAGTACCGTCGGCGTCGACGTCGGCCACGCTGACGCGCAGCCGCCAGGCATCGGCAGTGGGCCAGGCCAGCAGTTCGCGGGTGCGGCCGCCACCGTTGCGCCATGGCTGCGGCGCGACGTCGTCGACACGGATCGTGGCGAAGCTCATGGACTGAACCTCCCTTCGAGCTGGTAGCGCGAACCCGGGTGCACCAGCCTCGCCAGCGTGATCGGCACCCCGCGGCTGACCGTGCGGCGAACGATGACGAGGCAAGGCTCGTCGCGGGCGATGCCGAGCAGCCGGGCTTCCTGCGCCGTCGCCCGGCTCGCTTCGATCGTGTACTGCGCCTCCCATAGCGGCGCCACTTCGAGCAGGTAGCGGGTCGGCGTCGTGCGGGTGAAGTCGACGCGCAGATATTCCGGTGCCGCCGCAGGATTGACGTAGCGGTCCTCGCACTGCAGCGGCACGCCGTTGTCGAAATGCACGAGCAGCGTGTGGAAGACCGGGTCGCCGGAGGCCAGGCCAAGGCTTGCCGCCAGCGCGGCGCTGGCCGGCTCGCTTCGCTTCAGCTGCACCTCGGCGTGGTGGCGATGGCCGCGGGCGGCGATTTCCTCCTGCAGGTCGCGGATGGTCAAGGTCGAGGAGATCCGGTGAAGCTGCGCGGCGAAGGTGCCGACCCCCTGCACGCGCTCGACCAAGCCTTCGGATTGCAGCTCGCGCAGCGCCCGATTGACCGTCATCCGGCTGACGCCGAACTGCGCGACCAGTTCGGCCTCGGAAGGCATCAGTTCGCCCGGCCGCCAGCGACCCTCGGCAAGCCCGGACTTCAGGAAGTCCTTGACCCGCGAGTAAGGCGCGGCGGCACGGCTGGCGACAGCATCCATGCCGCGATCGTACTTGCCCAGTCCTGTCTAGACAAGCAGCCCTTCGCCGGTGCAGCTGCGCAGAGACGGGATCCGCTCGTGCCGATCGAGTCTTGACTATGGTTGTCTAGACAAGTACAGTGCCGGCATCTTCCTGCCTGCCGCCGAGACCGCCGATGACCGACCTGTCCTCTCCCCAGATCGCCCGCCCGCGCCCGGTGCGCGCACCGCGCGGAAGCCTCCTGTCGTGCCGCAACTGGCAGATCGAGGCCGCCTACCGGATGATCCAGAACAACCTCGACCCGGAGGTGGCCGAGAACCCCGACGCGCTGGTGGTCTACGGCGGCATCGGCAAGGCGGCGCGCAACTGGGACTGCTTCGAGGCGATCCTGAAGGCGCTGCGCGAGCTCGCCGAGGACGAGTCGCTGCTGATTCAGTCCGGCAAGCCGGTCGGCGTGCTGCGCACGCACCTCGACGCGCCGCGCGTGCTCATCGCCAATTCCAACCTGGTGCCGAAGTGGGCAACCTGGGAGCACTTCGACGAACTCGACCGCAGGGGCCTGATGATGTACGGCCAGATGACCGCGGGTTCGTGGATCTACATCGGCAGCCAGGGCATCGTGCAGGGAACGTACGAGACCTTCGCCGAAGCGGGGCGGCAGCACTACGGCGGCAGCCTGGCAGGCAGGTGGATTCTCACCGCCGGCCTCGGTGGCATGGGCGGCGCGCAGCCGCTGGCGGCCAGTTTCGCCGGCGCAGTGTCGCTGAACATCGAGTGCCAGCAGAGCCGCATCAATTTCCGCCTGCGCTCCCGCTATCTTGACGAACAGGCGGCGGACCTCGACGACGCGCTGGCGCGTATCGCGCGCTACACGGCACAGCGCAAGGCGGTGTCGATCGGCCTGCTCGGCAACGCGGCCGAGATCCTGCCCGAACTGGTCGCGCGGGCGCGCTCCGGCGGAATGAGGCCGGATCTCGTCACCGACCAGACCTCGGCGCACGACCTGATCAACGGCTATCTGCCGGCCGGCTGGACCGTCGGCGAGTGGCGCGCGGCGGCCGCCGACAGCACGCAGCACGCACGGCTGCGCGAGGCGGCGGCCAGGAGCTGCGCCGTGCATGTGCAGGCGATGCTCGCCTTCCAGCAGATGGGTGTGCCAACCGTCGACTACGGCAACAACATCCGCCAGGTCGCCTTCGACGAGGGCGTGAAGAACGCGTTCGACTTTCCCGGTTTCGTGCCCGCCTACATCCGGCCGCTGTTCTGCCGCGGCAAAGGCCCGTTCCGCTGGGTGGCGCTGTCGGGCGATCCGGAAGATATCCGCAGAACCGACGCGAAGCTGAAGGAGTTGTTCCCCGGCGACGGCAGCCTCCACCGCTGGCTCGACATGGCCGAAAGCCGCATTGCCTTCCAGGGTCTGCCGGCACGCATCTGCTGGATCGGCCTGGGCGAGCGGCACCGCGCAGGACTCGCCTTCAACGAGATGGTGAAATCGGGCGAGTTGAAGGCGCCGATCGTCATCGGCCGCGATCATCTCGATTCGGGCTCGGTGGCCAGCCCCAATCGCGAGACCGAATCGATGCGCGACGGCTCGGATGCCGTGTCCGACTGGCCGCTGCTGAACGCGCTGCTTTCGACCGCCGGCGGCGCCACGTGGGTCAGCCTGCACCATGGCGGCGGCGTCGGCATGGGCTACTCGCAGCACGCCGGCGTCGTCATCGTCTGCGACGGCACCGAGGCCGCGGCAAAGCGGATCGAGCGCGTGCTGTGGAACGATCCGGCCATCGGCGTCATCCGCCACGCCGACGCCGGCTACGAGGACGCGATCGCCTGCGCCCGCGACAACGGCCTGAACATGCCGATGCTGCCGCGATGATGTCGTTCGCCGCGGATTCGATTGCGAGCGGGAAAGAATTTGCCACGGATTCACACGGATGAACACGGATTAAGGAGTTCCTTGAAATCCGTGCAATCCGTGTAACCCGTGGCGAGAATCTTCTTTCAGCCGCGTCCATCCGTGGCAATCGAATTTCCTTTCTGACCCCATGAAATTGACTCCAGGCGCACTGACGCTCGACGACCTGCAGGGGGTGCACGGCGGCGGCGCGCCGATCGAGATCGACCCCGCCGCGATGGCCGCGGTGAAGGCGAGCGCCGCCGTCGTCGCCGGCGCCGCCTCGGGCAGCGCGCCGGTCTATGGCGTCAACACGGGCTTCGGCAAGCTCGCTTCGACGCGCATCAGCGAAGCCGACCTCGCCACGCTGCAGCTGAACCTGATCCGCTCGCACAGTGTCGGCGTCGGCGAACCACTGCAGCCGGCGGTGGTACGGCTGATGCTGGCGATCAAGGCGGCAAGCCTGGCGCGCGGACACTCCGGCGTCCGGCCGCAGGTGATCGACGCCCTGGTCAAGGTGCACAACGCCGGCCTGGTGCCGTATGTGCCGAGCCAGGGCTCGGTCGGCGCCTCGGGCGACCTGGCACCGTTGGCGCACATGACGCTGGCCCTGCTGGGCGAGGGCGACATGCTGGTCGACGGCCGACGCACCCCGGCCGCGCCGCTGCTCGCCCGAGCCGGCGTCGAACCGCTGCGGCTGCAGGCCAAGGAAGGCCTGGCCCTGATCAACGGCACGCAGACTTCGACCGCGCTGGCCCTGCATGCCCTGTTTTGCTTCGAGCCGGTGCTCGAGGCGGCACTGGTGATCGGCGCGCTCACCGTGGATGCGGCGCGCGGCAGCGACGGGCCATTCGACCCGCGCATCCACGTGCTGCGCGGCCAGCCGGGCCAGATCGACGTCGCCCAGTACTACCGCGCGCTGCTGGTCGGAAGCCGCATCCGCGCCTCGCACGTCGAAGGCGACGATCGCGTGCAGGACCCGTACTGCCTGCGCTGCCAGCCGCAGGTGGTCGGCGCCTGCCTCGACCAGTTGCGCCACGCGGCGCTGGTGCTGCTGCGCGAGGCCAACGCGGTGACCGACAACCCGCTGGTGTTTGTCGAGGGCGCGGCGGCGCCGGACGGACACGAAGCCGGCGCCTCGGCCGGAACCGATGCCGGACATCGCGGCACCATCATCTCCGGCGGCAACTTCCATGCCGAGCCCGTGGCTCTGGCCGCCGACGGCATGGCCAACGCCATCGCCGAGGTGGGCGCGATTGCCGAACGCCGCATCGCCATGCTGATCGACAGCAACGTGTCGCGCCTGCCGCCGTTCCTCACCGCCAACGCCGGCCTGAACTCCGGCTTCATGATCGCTCATGTGACGGCGGCGGCGCTGGCCAGCGAGAACAAGTCGCTGGCGCACCCGGCCAGCGTCGACAGCCTGCCGACCTCGGCCAATCAGGAGGATCACGTCAGCATGGCGACATTCGCCGCGCGCCGGCTGCAGCCGATGATCGCCAACACCGCGCATATCCTCGGCATCGAGCTGCTCGCCGCGGCTCAGGGCATCGAGTTCCTGCGGCCGCTGGCGAGTTCGGCGGCACTGGAGGCCGTGCATGCGCTGCTGCGCAGCCAATGTCCTTCGGTCGAACAGGACCGCCATCTGGCGCCCGACATCGAGCGTGCCACGCGGCTCGTGACCGACGGTTCGCTGTCGAGAATCTTCCGCCGGCTGCCCGCGCTGCCGGCGCTCTGGGTGACGGCGTAGCAGCCAGGCCTGAAGCGCAGCGGTCCTTCAACGCGCCGCTGCACGAAGCTGGGTGTCGTCCTTGCGCAGGCGCAGCCCCGTGCTCGAGCACAGCCGCCGGGTTTCCGACGGAACTGCTCCAGAATGCCCGAGTCGGGGGCTGCAACCACACGAGCCCACCGCGCCGGGGCGGACGGGCTTTTCTCGGCAGGCTACCCCTTGGCGCCCGCGCCCCCCTTCAGAAAGGCCGCCAGCGGCGCATCCTGGTTGTGCGCATGGGCGGCGAACCAGCCCATCAGCTCATGCGCATAGTGCCGCACGCCGTCGATGTCGCCGGCGTCGAAACGGCGCCGCACCTCGGCCAGGCGCTCGACGAAGCGGTCGTGCTCGCGCTTGTGCAGCCCGTAGTGCGGGTAGTTCTCCTGCAGCATGTACTGCTCTTCGAGCGCGGTATGGCGCAGCATGTGCTCGTGCAGGGCCAGCAGGTGCTCGCCGTAATCGGCCTCGGCCGGGTCGGTCAGCGCATCGACGATCGCCTGGAACTCGTAGTGCAGGTCGTCGATCGGCTTGAAGCCGACGAAGATATCGTCGTGTCGCGTCGTGGGCGCGGCCTGGCTCATGGCGGTCTCCAAGCGGGTTGACTGCGCAAAGGTACGGCGTGGCCCGGCCAGCGCGCTTGACCGAGCGCAAACGCCGCCCGATCGCACTTGCGTCCGCCGCCGCAAGCGGCAAACTTCGGCCGTCCGATCATCGCCGGGGAGAAAACCATGCTCGAACTGGCCTCGCTGATCAACCGGCAGGCGCGCTTCCGCGGCGCAGCACCGGCGCTGACTTTCGAGGGCACGACCCACACCTACCAGCAGTTTGCCGAGCGCGTGAACCGCACCGCGCACGCCCTTGCCGGCCTGGGCATCCGCCGCGGCGACAAGGTCGCGAGCCTGCTCGCCAACTGCCGCGAAGGGGTCGAACTGATCTTTGCCGCGCCGTCGCTCGGGGCGGTGAACGTGCCGCTGTCGCCGCTGCTGATGGGACCGGGGCTGCGCTCGCTGCTGGCCGATTCGCAGGCGGCGGCGCTGGTGACACAGGTCTCCATGCTGCCGGTGATCGAGTCGATCCGCGACGAACTGCCGCAGATGCTGCACCGACGCATCGTGCTGGTCGACGGCGCCGAGCCCGGCTGTTTCGGCCTGGCCGAACTGCGTGCCACGGCCAGTGATGCGCCGCCGCGCGCTGCGGTCACGCAGGACGACCTGTTCAACATCATGTACACCAGCGGCACCACCGGACTGCCCAAGGGCATCATGCACACGCACTTCGTGCGCGCGATGTACGCGCTGCAGATGGGAGCAGCCTGGCGCATGACGCCGGAGTCGGTCGTGCTGCACACCGGAGCGATCGTCTTCAACGGCGCCTACACGACGCTGATGCCGTGCTTTCACCTCGGCGCGCACTACGTGCTGGCGCGGCAGTTCAACGCCGCCGAGACGATCGAGCTGATCGCGCAGCATCGCGTCACGCACACGATGATGGTGCCAGCGCAGATCGTCGCCCTGCTCGACGCGCCCAATTTCGCGCCGGAGAAACTCGCCTCGCTGCAGATGCTGCTGTCGCTCGGCGCACCGCTGCATGAGGAACAGAAAGCGCGCCTGAACCGCCTGCTGCCGGGCCGCTTCTACGAGCTGTATGGGCTGACCGAGGGCTTCGTCACCATCCTCGACGTCGCCGACTCGGTGCGCAAGGCGGGCTCGGTCGGCGTGCCGCCGCCGTTCTTCTCGATGCGCATCGTGCGCGAGGACGGCAGCGACGCCGCCACCGGCGAAATCGGCGAGATTGTCGGCCGCGGCCCGATTCTGATGAGCGGCTACCACAACCGGCCCGACCTCACCGAGAAGGCGATCCGCAACGGCTGGCTGTTCACAGGCGACATGGGCTTCGTCGACGAGGACGGCTACCTGCACCTGGTCGATCGCAAGAAGGACATGATCGATTCCGGCGGCGTCAAGGTCTATCCGCGCGATATCGAGGAAGTCGCCGCCCGCCATCCGGCCGTGGCCGAGGTCGCGGTGTTTGGCATCCCCGACGACAAGTGGGGCGAGACGCCGGTGGCGGCGGTGATCCTGCACGGCGACGCGCAGGTCGGGGAGGAGGAACTGCGCGACTGGATCAACGCCCGCGTGGCTGCGCGTTACCAGCGGCTGTCGCGTGTGCTCGTCATGAAGGAGTTCCCGCGCAGCGCCGCAGGCAAGACTCTGAAGCGCGAGATGCGCGCGCCCTTCTGGGCCGGGCGAGAAAAAAGCATCTGAGCGCCTCCAGGGCCGGGCTGCGCCCAGCCCGCCCCCCGCGGGGGTCGAGGAAACTTGGGGCGGCCCTGCGTTTCCTTGAGAGGCGTGGGCGTCGATCCAGCGGCTCCCATCGCCCGGAAAGACGGAGGGCCAGGCACCTCCCGGTGGCTGGCCCGTCCGAGGGCGGGCTCGATGCCCGCCGCAGGTGGTGTATCAGCGATACACCAGAACTGGAACGGTCGAATGCGTCAGGACCTTCTGCGTTTCGCTCCCAAGTAGTACTGCGCTCAAGCCGCGACGTCCGTGCGAAGCCATGAAGATGACATCGCAGCCGTACTTCTTCGCCGTGTCGATGATCGCCTCGTACGGTGAAAAGGACTTCACCGTGACCGTCTCGCACGGCACGTTGGCATCCTTGGCCGCCTGCACCACCGGCGCCAACCGCTGTTCAGCGGCCTGCGCATTGCGCGCCTCGAAGGCCTCCAGCGTTTCCGGCCGGTATTCGGACAGCGTCGAATAGGAGTACGGCTCGACCACGGTCACGCCGACAACCGAGGCGCCCAGTTGCCCGGCCATCTTCAGCGCGCCCTGCACCGCCTTGGCCGATAGCTCGGAACCGTCGGTCGGCAGCAGGATCTTCTTGAACATTTCGGTGACTCCGCAGCGTTGAAAGGATCCTAAGCGTACGCCCGTTCGCCGCCCTTGATGACTGTCAAGCCGGCGAGGGGCGGATTGCACCGGCCAGATGCCGCAACGCCGCTGCGGCGGCGGCGAATCCCATGGCGCCGGTCACGGCCACGGTCGAGCCGTAACCGGCGCAGGCCAGCCGCGCCTGCGGCGAGCACTGCTGCGGCACGCGTATCGGTTCGTCCGAAAACACGGCGGCGACACCGAACCGGCGCACGCGGCCGCCGCTTTCGCGGGCGAATCCGTAGTGCCGGCGCAGCCGATAGCGCACCTTGGCCAGCAGCGGATCACCCGTCGCGCGGGCCAGATCGTCCTGGCGCAGCCGCGTCGGATCGAGCCGGCCGCCGGCAGCGCCGCAGGTGATGATCGCGATCGACGCCGCGCGGCAGGCGGCAATCAGCGCTGCCTTGGCGCTGACCTGATCGATGCAGTCGAGCACGACGTCGTATCCCGCGGCGAGCCGCGCCGCGTTCTGCGCATCGACGAACTCCTCGACCGGCACCACCGCGCAGGCCGGATTGATCGCGCCAATGCGCTCGGCCATCGCCAGCACCTTGGCCTTGCCGTAAGCATCGCCGAGCGCATGAATCTGGCGGTTGGTGTTGCTTTCGGCGATGTGGTCGAGATCGATCAGCGCGATCGTGCCGACGCCGCTGCGCGCCAGCGCCTCCGCCGCCCAGGAGCCGACGCCGCCGACGCCGACCACCGCGGCCTTCGCCGCATGCAGCCGCGCATACGCCGCGGCGCCGTACAGCCGCGCCACACCGGCAAAGCGGCGGTCGAGGTCGACGTCGAGCGCAGCCGGCTGCGGGCGATCCATCGTCCCTCAGCGCTCGCGCACCATCTGCACGATGCGGTTGACGTCGATCGTGCGCGCCTGCTGCTCGATCTGCGGCTGGTAGCGGCCCTGCAGGCCGCGCGCCTCCTGCACCATGCCGTCGAACGCGTCTTTCAGCATCTGCGTGGTCATCGTCCGCCCGCCGGCGTAGTAGCGCACCGCGACCTTGCCCAGCGCATAAGTGGTGGCGAAGGAGAACGCTACGCCGGTGGCGCCACGCGCCAGCGAACCGGCCATGCGCCCCGCGACCTTGCCGAACAGGCCGCCGATCAGCTTGCGGCCGATCTCCTCGAGGTACTGGCCGGTCAGGCCCACGCCCATCGCCGCCAGCAGGTCCTTGATGTGGCCGCGGTCCAGCTCGTAACCATGTGCCTTGCCGATGCGGTAGACCATGCGCATCTGCAGCGGGATGATCGCCATCGACGCCATCGACTGCGGCAGCAGTTCGAGGGCGCCGTTCAGGATCGAAGTGTTAAGGATCATCTTTTCCAGTTCGGCCGCATCGGCGGCCACGGCCGCCACGACCTGAGCCTGCGCTGAACCCTGGGCCGGTGCCGGCGCGGCAAGCGCAGTGGTCGCCAGCGCGTCGGCGATCGCCGCCGGCTCGGCCATCTGCGGCGGCGTCAGGTTCAGCGCCGCGCCGAGCTCGCCCAGAAAGCGCGTTTCAGCCTCGTTGCGCAGGCCGTCCGCATCGCACACGCCCACGGCCAGTTCGAAAGCCAGTTGCCGCAGCTCGGTGCTGCCGAGGGTCGCCGCCGCCTGCGTGACGCCGATGCGCTTGAGCAGCACGTCCTGATACAGCGCCGGCAGGTTCAGGCCGGAGGCCGCCGCGTCAAGAGACTCGGCCACGCGCCGGACTTCGTCGCGCTCGGCGTCGGCCTTGTGGCCATCGGCGTAGGCCGCCATCAGGGCGATGGCCAGCACGGCTCGGGTTTCTTCGGTGTTCATCGAGGCTGCTCACTCCAAGTGGGTCGCGAGCCGAAAGCTTGCCATACTGGCGCCGTGAACAGACAGAAGCAGGACGCGCCCGCACCGGTGAAGAGCCTCGGCGTTGCCGCCGAGGACGCGCAGGCGCGACTGCTCGCCGCCTATCCCTCGCTGGCCGACCTGCCGCCCTTACTGCGCCACGAAATGCTCGGGCAACTTACGGTGCTGCGCCTGCCGGCGGGCAGCGTGCTGTTTCGCGAGCAGGATGCCTGCACTGGCTTCCCGATGGTGCTCGGCGGCCGCGTGCGCATCAGCCGCGTGCTGGCCGACGGCCGCGAACTGGTGCTCTACGACGTCGGTCCCGGCGAAAGCTGCGTGCTGTCGACGACCTGCCTGCTCGGCAACGCGCGCTACAACGCGCACGGCGTCTGCGAGACCGACATCGAACTGGCGCTGCTGCCGCGGGCCGTATTCGACCGCCTCGTCGCCGAGCATCCGCCGTTCCGCACGGCGGTGTTCAATCTTTTCGGCGAACGCCTCGTGCGGCTGGTCGAACTGGCCGAGGCCGTTGGATTTCAACGGGTCGAGCAGCGGCTGGCCGCCGCCCTGCTCGGTGTCGGCCGCGAACTGCGCACGTCGCACGAGAAGCTGTCGCAGCGGCTGGGCACATCACGCGAAACCGTCAGCCGGGCGCTGAAGGTCTTCGAGGGCAACGGATGGGTCAGGCTTAGCCGCGGTGCGATCGAAATCCTGCAGCCGCAGAAACTGCGCGCGCTGGCCGACGGCGGCGCCCTTTCTGTGATCCCCGTCACTGAAGGGCAGCGGGCGCGGCAATAACCTGCGTTCGTGGGCCCGCTTCCGGGTCCAGCAACCCAATGGAGACATTGATGAAAGCCAATGTGGGCGGCATCGACCGCATCCTGCGCATCGCCGTCGGCGCGCTGCTGATCGTGCTCGCGGCACTCAACGTGATCGGCGCGTGGGGCTATATCGGCATCGTTCCGCTGCTGACCGGCCTGTTCCGTTTCTGCCCGGTTTATCTGCCCTTCGGCTGGAGCAGCTGCGAAACGAGGTCCGGCAAGGCGAACGCGTAGCGCTGTAGCACGCTGCGCCGGCGGGCGGCGCAGTTCGTGCCCGCCCGGACAGGCGGTGCTAATGCACCGCCTTGACCATGTCCTCGACGACCTTCTTGGCGTCGCCGAAGACCATCATCGTCTTGTCCATGTAGAACAGTTCATTGTCCAGCCCGGCGTAGCCGGCGGCCATCGAGCGCTTGTTGACGATGATCTGCCGTGCCTTGTAGGCCTCGAGGATCGGCATGCCGGCGATCGGGCTCTTCGGATCCTTGGCGGCGGGGTTGACCACGTCGTTGGCGCCGAGCACCAGCACCACGTCGGTGTCGGCGAACTCGGAGTTGATGTCCTCCATCTCGAAGACCTGGTCGTAGGGCACCTCGGCCTCGGCCAGCAGAACGTTCATGTGCCCCGGCATGCGCCCGGCGACCGGATGGATCGCATAGCGCACGCGGATGCCCTTCTCGATCAGCTTGTCGGCCAGTTCCTTCAGCGGGTGCTGGGCGCGGGCCACCGCCAGCCCGTAGCCGGGAACGATCACCACGCTTTCGGCGTTGGCCATCAGGAAGGCCGCGTCGTCGGGTGAACCGCTCTTCACCGGCCTTTGTTCCGCAGCGCCCGCCGCCACCCCGCCTTCCTGGCCGAAGCCGCCGAGGATGACGTTGAAGAACGAGCGGTTCATCGCCTTGCACATGATGTAGGACAGGATCGCGCCGGACGAACCGACCAGGCTGCCGGCGATGATCAGCATCGAGTTGTTCAGCGAAAAGCCGATGCCGGCCGCCGCCCAGCCCGAGTAGCTGTTGAGCATCGACACCACCACCGGCATGTCGGCGCCGCCGATGGGGATGATGATCAGCACGCCGAGCACGAAGGCGATGGCCAGCATCGCCCAGAACGGCAGCCACTGCTGGGTCGCGGCGAACCAGATGCCGAACACCAGCATGGCGATCGCCAGCACGAGGTTCAGCATGTGCTGGCCGGGGAAGACGACCGGCGCGCTCTTGAACACGCGCAGCTTGTAGCGGCCGGCCAGCTTGCCGAAGGCGATCACCGAGCCGGAGAAGGTGATCGCGCCGACGAAGGCGCCGATGAAAAGCTCCACCCGGTTGCCGACCGGGATCAGTTCGCCCTTGGCGACGATGTTGAACGCCCACGGCTCCGCCACCGTGGCGATGGCGATGAACACCGCCGCCAGGCCGACCATCGAGTGCATGAAGGCAACCATCTCGGGCATCTTGGTCATCTCGACCTTGAAGGCGATGGTGGTGCCGATCGCGCCGCCGACCACCAGTCCGGCGAGGATCCAGCCCATGCCGACGCCGGCCATCCCGGGTGCGACGCGGAAGATCAGCGCCACCGTGGTGACCATGGCGATGGCCATGCCGACCATGCCGAACACGTTGCCGGCGCGCGAGGTGGTCGGATGCGACAGGCCCTTGAGCGCCTGGATAAAGCACACCGACGCGACGAGGTACAGAAGGATGACGAGGTTGAGGTTCATTCCGCACTCCGCGCGACCGTCGTCCCGGCGCAGGCCGGGACCCAAGTTTCAGTGCGCCCCGATCGGGCCCCGGCCTGCGCCGGGGCGACGCGTGGCTTGATGGTCATCACTTCGCCCCCTCCGCCTTCTTCGGCTCCTTCTTCTTGAACATCTCCAGCATCCGCCGCGTGACCAGGAAGCCGCCGAAGACATTGACGGCGGCCAGTGCCACCGCCAGCACGCCCATGATCTTGCCGAGGCCGCTTTCGGTCATCGCCGCAGCGAGCATGGCGCCGACGATGATGATCGCCGAGATGGCGTTGGTGACGCTCATCAGCGGCGTATGCAGCGCCGGCGTGACGTTCCACACCACGTGGTAGCCGACGTAGATCGCCAGCACGAAGATGATCAGGTTGACGACGGTGGGATTGACGGCTTCCACGGTGGACTCCTAAAGAAGTGCTTCGAGTTCGCGCTGCAGGCGGCGGACGACCTCGCCGGCCGGCTCGGTCGTGGCCAGACCCGCCGCCTGCCCGGCCCAAAGCGAAACGTATTCAGCCTTGCCCTGTGCGTTGGCCGCCGCGCGGATGTCCTGCGTCAGGCGGTTCTGGATCGGGTATTCGGGAATGTCGCCGGCGGCGTCGATTTCCAGCATGAAGCGGTTGACCACGCCGCGCGCCCAGCGGCCGGAAAACGCGCGCGTCAGCCGCGTGCTCGTGTCGTCGATGCCGGCCAGCGCCGCCTTGTAGGCTTCGGAGGCGCCGCACTCGGGGGTACGCAGCAGCGCGCTGCCCAGTTGCACGCCGCTGGCGCCGAGCAGCAGCGCGGCGGCGATCTGCTCGGCCGTCATCACGCCACCGGCGGCGATCACCGGCACGTCGACCGCCGCCGCCACCTGCGGCAGCAGCGCGAACAGGCCGATCTGCGCCGCTTCCGGCGGCACGGCGAACGTGGGACGGTGCCCGCCCGACTCGATGCCGGAGGCGACGATGGCATCGCAGCCGAGTTCGGCCAGCTGCCGCGCATCGCACGTGCAGCCGGCCGCACCGATCACCTTCGCCCCCTGCGCGTGCAACGCCCGCAGCCGCGCCGCGTCGAGCGCACCGAAGGTGAATGAGACGACCGGCACGCGCGCCGCGAGCACCACCTCGAACTGCTCGGCGAAATCCGGCGCGAAGGTCGACGGCAGCTTGCCGCGCGGCAGATCCAGTTCGGTGCGATAGCGAGCCAGTTTCGCCTGCATGCGCAGGATCTGCGCCTCGTCGAGTTTCGGCTGCGGCGTGACGAACAGGTTTGCCGCGAAGGGCCGGTCGGTCAGCTCGCGGATGCGTTTGATCGCGGAGTCGATCTGCTTGGGCGTCATCATCCCGCAGCCGATCGAGCCGAGCCCGCCGGCATTGCTCACCGCGGCGGCGAGCTCCGGCGTGTTCACGCCCGCCATCGGCCCGCCGACGATCGCATGCTCGATGCCGAGCAACGACGTCAGCCGCGCGGCGCGGCGGCGGATGAGATCAGCGGAGCGCGCCACGATGCTGTGTCGTTCCCGCGCAAGCGGGAACCCAGAGGTTGACGTAATGTCCGCGGACCCCGCAGCAGAACTCGGCGGGTCCAGTGGATTCCCGCTTGCGCGGGAATGACACATCGGCGTCGAAAAGCAACTTCATCCGCCCTTGCGCCGGATCTCGCCGCCCGCGCACATCAGGCAGGCGGCGACGATGTCGTCTTCCATGTTGAGCGTGAACTTGCCTTCCTTGTCGACGACGAGCTTGAGGAAGTCGAGCAGGTTGCGCGCGTAAAGCGCCGAGCTGTCGGCCGGCACGGTGGCCGGCAGGTTGGGCTGGCCGATGATGTGCACGTTGTGCTTGGTCACCGTCCTGCCGAGTTCGCTCAGCGCGCAATTGCCGCCCTGCTCGACCGCCATGTCGAGGATCACCGAGCCGGGCTTCATCGATTTCACCATCTCCTCGCTGACCAGCACCGGCGCCTTGCGGCCCGGGATCAGCGCCGTGGTGATGACGATGTCGGCCTGCGCGATGCGCTTGGCCACCTCGGCGGCCTGCCGCTTCATCCAGCCCTCCGGCATCGGCCGCGCGTAGCCGCCCACGCCCTTGGCGATCTCGCGCTCCTCGTCGGTCTCGAACGGCACGTCGATGAACTTGGCGCCGAGCGACTCGATCTGCTCCTTCACGGCCGGGCGCACGTCGGAGGCTTCGATCACCGCACCGAGCCGCTTGGCGGTGGCGATCGCCTGCAGGCCGGCCACCCCGGCGCCGAGGATCACCACGCGCGCCGCCTTGATGGTGCCGGCGGCAGTCATCATCATCGGCAGCAGCCGGCCGTAGGTGTTGGCGGCGAGCAGCACCGCCTTGTAGCCGGCGATGTTGGCCTGCGAACTGAGCACGTCCATGCTCTGAGCCCGGGTCGTGCGCGGCGCCGCTTCGAGCGCGAAGGCCGTGAGGCCCGCCGCGTTCATCGCCGCGATGCCTTCGGCATTGAACGGCTCGAGCATGCCGATCAGCACCGCGCCCCTGCCCATCTGCGCCAGTTCGTCGGCCGACGGCAGCCGCACCTTCAGCACCATCTCGGCGCCCAGCGCCTGCGTGGCGTTTCCGATCTGCGCGCCGGCGGCGGTGTACATCTCGTCGGTCTGGCTGGCGGACAGACCTGCGCCGGACTGCACCAGCACCGCGTGCTTGCCGGCGACCAGCTTCTTCACCGTCTCTGCGGTGGCGGCGACGCGCGTCTCACCTGGCCGAGTCTCGGCCGGCACCCCGATCAACATGGAGTTCTCCCCCGCTTGGTTCTTGCTTCCTGTGGCCGATCGCGTCGGCGCGAGCGGCTAGAATTTACGCGATTGTCCCGCCTGCCTCCACCGGCGCTCAGGCGCCGATCCGCAGCATGTCCTCCGATCCCTGGAAACCATCGGTCACCGTGGCCGCCGTCATCGAGCGCGACGGCTGCTTCCTGCTGGTCGAGGAGCAGACGGCCGATGGCATTCGTTTGAACCAGCCGGCCGGGCACCTCGACCCGAACGAGAGCCTGCTCGCCGCCGCCACGCGCGAGACGCTGGAGGAAACCGCGTTTGCGTTCACGCCGACGCAACTGGTCGGCGTGTACCTGTGGCGTTCGCAGCCGTCGAGCACTGCCGCGACGACTTATCTGCGCTTCGCCTTCACCGGCATGCTCGGGCAGCTCGATGCGAGCCGCCGCCTCGACGACGGCATCCTGCGCACGCTGTGGCTGACACGAGACGAGATCGCCGCGCGTGCGGCCGAGCACCGCAGCCCGCTGGTGCAACGATGTGTCGATGATTATCTGGCAGGCGTGCGCTACCCGCTGGATCTTCTGTTCACTCACCCGTCGGCGCTCGCCCCGATCGTCTCCTCGGCCGCCACTGCCTGCGTCGCGCCAGCCGTTGCCCCCTGCAACACCCCGGTCTTCGCCCCGGCGGAGCCTGCCCCGGCAGGCTTGAAGCCGGGGCCCGGGGCCCAAGTGTCCAGTGCCGCGGAATGGGCACAGGACGCCGCCTGCCCCGGCAGGCAGGAAGCCGGCGCCGGGATGACGAAATCGAAATGACCAAACCCCGCGTCGTCGTCGGCCTGTCCGGCGGCGTCGACTCCTCGGTTGCCGCCTATCTGCTCAAGCAGCAGGGCTTTGACGTCGTCGGCCTGTTCATGAAGAACTGGGAGGACGACGATGACGACGAATACTGCTCGAGCCGGCAGGACTGGCTCGACGCCGCGTCGGTGGCCGACGTGCTCGGCATCGACATCGAGGCGGTGAACTTCGCCGCCGAGTACCGCGAGCGGGTCTTTGCCGCCTTTCTCGCCGAATACTCGGCCGGCCGCACGCCGAACCCCGACGTGCTGTGCAACGCTGAGATCAAGTTCAAGGCCTTTCTCGACCACGCGATGCGGCTTGGGGCGGCGCACATCGCCACCGGCCACTACGCGCGCGTGCGCGGCCGCAACGGCCGCTTCGAACTGCTGCGCGGCGTCGATCCGAACAAGGACCAGAGCTACTTCCTGCACCGATTGAACCAGGCGCAACTGGCAAGGACGCTGTTTCCGGTCGGCCACCTGCTGAAGACCGACGTGCGGCGCATCGCCGGCGAACTCGGCCTGCCCAATGCCGCGAAGCGCGACTCCACCGGCATCTGCTTCATCGGCGAGCGGCCGTTCCGCGAATTCCTGAATCGCTACCTGCCGCTGAAGCCCGGGCCGATCCGCACGCCGGAGGGCAAGGTGGTCGGCGAGCATGTCGGGCTGGCGTTCTACACGCTCGGCCAGCGCAAGGGCATCGGTGTCGGCGGCATGAACAGGAAGCAGGGCGGGGACGGCTCGGGCGAACCGTGGTTCGTCGCCCGCAAGGACATGGCCAGCAATACGCTGTGGATCGTGCAGGGGCACGATCATCCGTGGCTGCTGGCCACGGAACTCACCGCCGCCGATGCGGCCTGGGTCAGCGGGGAACCTCCCGCTGCGGGCACGCGTCTGACGGCAAAGACCCGCTACCGGCAGGCCGATGCGCCATGCACGGTCACTGCGGTATCCGGCAACCGTTTCACGCTCGAGTTCGATGCACCGCAGTGGGCGATGACGCCGGGACAGTCGGCCGTGCTTTACCGCGATGAGGTGGCACTCGGCGGTGGGGTGATCGAGCAGGTCGAAGTCCCCGCGCTCCTGAAATCGTCGGCCTGAACAACACCGACCCCCGGAGGGCCACCATGCGCAAGTCCGCCTACCTTTTTTCGGCCTGTCTGAGCGCCTCGCTGGTCGCCTGCGGTGGCGGCGGCAGCAGCGACACACCGGCGCCGGCGCCTCCGGCCGCCGCGCCGCCCGCTGCGGCCGGCGTGCCGACGCTGACGCGCAGCGTGATACTCGGCGGCCTGGCCAACCCTTGGGACCTCGCCTTCACGCCCGACGGCGCGCTGCTGTACACCGAGCGCGCCCGCGGTCTGTCGGTGCGACGCGCCGACGGCAGCACGGCGCTGCTGTTCCGGCCGGACGATCTCGTCGCCGAAGGACAGGCCGGGTTCAACGGCGTTGCCGTCGATCCGGACTTCGCCGGCAACCGCCGCATCTACGTCTACATGGCGTCGAACGCCGGCGGCACGCGCAACAATCGCGTGATCCGGCTCACAGTGAACGCCGGCTACACCGCCGTGTCCGAGCGCACGGACATCGTCACCGGCATCAGCTACAAGACCGACCCGGCCCCCGGCGCCCCAGGCGGCAGCGGCGCGCACAACGGCGGCCGGATGCGCTTCGGTCCCGACGGCTGGCTCTATATCACCACTGGCGATACGCATCACCCGACCGTGCCGCAAAGCCCGACCGCGCTCGGCGGCAAGGTGCTGCGCGTGCGCAGCGACGGTTCGGCAGCGCCCGGCAACGGCGCACCGGCCGGCTTCGACGCCCGCATCTACGCCTACGGTTTCCGCAACCCGCAGGGCATCACGTTCCGGCCAACCGACAGTGTGGGCGCGGGCCAGCCGTTCATCTCCGAACACGGACCCGGCCACAGCGACGAAGTCACGGCGCTGGCCGCCGGCGGCAACGGCGGCTGGGATCCGGGCTGCCGCAACGATCCGGCCAGTTACTGCGGCTACGGTTCGAACCAGGCCGACGGCTCGCCGACGCCGATGACCGATCTCGCAAAATATCCGGCGGCGCTGCGCCCACTGTGGAACAACAGCGGCCGCTCGCAGGGCATGTCCGGCAGCACCTTCCTTGCCGGCGCGCAGTGGCGCGACTGGAACGGCGCGCTGGCGGTGGCCTTCCTCGCCGGCCAGCGCATCGAGATCCTGCGCCTGCGCGACGACGGCTCGCTGGCTTCGACCACGCCGATCTTCGACACGCTCGGCGTGCGCCTGCGCGCCGTGGTGCAGGGGCCGGACGGCCACCTCTATGTGAGCACCGACGGCAAGTCGGGCGGCGACGAGATCTGGCGGGTGACGGCGCAGTAACGCGGCCGAATTCAGTGCTTCCTTCCGAGAGCAACTGCACTGACGCGCAAATGCATCGGTGTTATCGTTGCCGCGGGTGACACATCAGATGCTCAATGCGATCAAGCGAAACGTGACGGTGCAGCCGGGCGGTCGGATCGAGGTCTTTGTTCCAGAACTGCCCGCCGGGGCACAGGCCGAGGTCATTGTGCTCGAGAGCGCCTCGGCGCCAACGCGATGCGCGTCGCCGCTGGCCGCGCGCATCGGCCAGGCAAAGGGCGCCTTCGCGTCGCCGGACGACGTCGATAGCTTCATACGCGCCGAGCGAGATCGATGGCCTTGAATACGGCCGCGCTGTCGACGATTGCAGCCGGCAGCCGTCTGTACCTCGACACCAACGTCTGGATCTATGCGCTCGAGGGCTTTGCTCCACATGCGTAGGTGCTGGCGCAGTTGTTTGCGCGCGTCGACGCCGGGCAGCTCACAGCAGTAACCAGCGAATTGACGCTGGCCGAAGCTCTGGTCAAGCCATTCGCGTCCGGTCGCGACGATCTGCGACAGGCCTATCTGGATACGCTGCGGTCGGGCGGCTCGCTCGTCGTCGCAGCCGTCTCGCGGGAGATCCTGATTGACGCAGCACGGCTGCGCGGACAGCACCAGGCACTGAAGTTGCCAGATGCGATACACGCAGCCACCGCGCAGGCGCACGGGGTGGAATTCTTCGTGACCAATGACGCACGATTCTCGGCGCTGTCCAGTGTGCAAATCGTACTGGTGCAAGCCCAGTTGCCGCCCGACAGTTGAGTGTCTACTGGTGCGGAAGCGTCGGGGCAGAGCGATGCACCCGTCGGAGTCTTGAGTGGCACGAGCGCGTCACAGAAAGGTCAACCTTGTCCGCGGTCCACGCCCGCGCACGCAGGACAAGGCGCCTGGCTACGCCGCGGCCTCCAACGACGCCTCGACGTACTCCGGCACCCACGAGCGCAGGAAGCGGCGGGCGTCGACATCGACGCGCACCTGGACACGCAGTTCCCTCAGCAGCGCATCGAGCGAATCGACTTCGACGGGCCGGGCCTTGGCCACGCGCACGCTCGGATGCGTGGTGCGGTCGGTCAGTTCGTCGCTGGTGAAGACCTCCTCGTGCAGCTTCTCGCCGGGGCGCAGGCCGACGAAGCGGATCTCGATCTCCTCTTCGCTGCGCCCCGACAGCTGAATGATCGTCCTGGCCACGTCGAGGATACGCACCGGCCGCCCCATCTCCAGCACGAAGATCTGCCCGCCGCTGCCGAGCGCGGCCGCCTGCAGCACGAGCTGCGACGCCTCCGGGATCGACATGAAGTAGCGCGTCGCCTCCGGGTGGGTCACCGTGACCGGCCCGCCGCGCGCGACCTGCTCCTGGAACTTCGGAATCACGCTGCCGGCGCTGCCGAGCACGTTGCCGAAGCGCACCACGCTCACTCGCGTGGCCCCGTCAAGCGGCTGCAGCGCCTGGCAGACGATCTCCGCCAGCCGCTTGGTCGCGCCCATCACGTTAGTCGGATTGACCGCCTTGTCGGTGGACACCAGCACGAAGCGCGGCACGCCCGCGGCGATCCCTTCACTTGCCACCACCCAGGTGCCGAGGACGTTGTTCTTCACTGCCTCCCAGGCGTTGTCGCACTCCATCAGCGGCACGTGCTTGTAGGCGGCGGCGTGGAAGACGATCGCCGGCCGCTGCGCGCCGATCACCTCGCGCACCCGGTCGGCGTCCTTCACGTCGCCGACGAAGCCGACATACGGCACCTCGGGAAACAGTTCGCGGAATTCCTCGCTGATCTTGTACAACGCGAACTCGCTGTGATCGAACAGCACCAGCCGCGCCGGCTTGAAGCGGGCGATCTGCCGGCACAGTTCGGAACCGATCGAGCCGCCGGCGCCGGTCACCATCGCCACCGCGCCGCCGAGCATCTGCCCGACCTCGGCGCTGTTGATGCGCACGGCGTCGCGGCCGAGCAGGTCCTCGAGGTTGATGCGGCGCACGTTCTCGATCGTGACCCGGCCTTCGATCAGGTCGGAAAGCGCAGGCAGCAGCAGCGCGTTCAACCCGGCGCGCAGGCAGATCGTCGCCGCCTGCTGGCGGCGGCCGGTCGACGCGTCGGGCATGGCGATGATCGCGTCGCGCACGTCCATCTCGCGCGCCAGCCGCTCCACATCGGCCAGCGACCCGAGCACCGGCACGCCGTGCACCTCGCGGCCGTGTGTCTCGCGCCGGTCGTCGAAGGCGCCGACTACCTGCCACTGCGCCGAGGCGGCCAGTTCGCGCAGCAGCCGCGCGCCGGGATCGCCCACACCGAGGACGAACAGCTTGCGGCGTTGGCCGTTCGCAGCGCGCGGTGCTTTCGACTCGCGCCAGGCCCGGTAGACCGCGCGCGTGCCGCCGACCGCGAGCAGCACGAGGACCGGCGACAGCACGATCACCGAGCGCGGAATCGGCAGTTCAAGTTGCGCCAGATAGGCCACCAGCGCCACGACCGCAGCGGCCAGCGCCACGGCACGGCCGATGCGCAGCAGGTCGGGCAGGCTGGCAAAGCGCAGCATGCCGCGGTACATGCCGAGGGCAAGGAAGGCGATGCCGTAGGTCGGCACGACCCACAGCAGGCTGCGCAGGGCCAGCGCCACGTACTCCTCGGGCACAAGCAGGTTGAAGCGCAGCCAGAAGGCGGCGAGCCAGGCCCCTGCCACGGAAACGAGGTCCGCGCCGAGAACCGTGAACGGTTTCAGGGCGAGCGGAATGAATCTCGGCGTGGCGCTTCTACTCATTGCGGGTTGGCCATAGAAACGCCGGAAAGCCGCTGCGGCGCGCATGCCCCAGGCTCAGGTGAACTAAGGCGAAATTGATGTGACAATCGAGGCACTTATGGACACTCCTCTTGCGGGCGTCATTCTCTTCGGTGCCGGGGGCCATGCCCGTGTCATTGCCGACATCGCCCGTTGCTCGGGCCGCGACGTGTACGCCCTCGTTGTCGACTCCGACTCAGCACAAAGCAGTCTCGATGGCGTTCCGGTCCTAAACGACATCCGGCAGGCCGCGGATCGACATCCCGGCGCGTACTGGTGTGTCTGCATCGGTGACAACCACTCGCGCGCGACCGTCGTTGCGCGGCTGAAGGGAGTGCTCCCCGATGTGCAGTTCCTTTCCCTCATTCACCCAAGCGCGGCGATCGCGCGAGATGTAGTGATAGGCGAAGGGACTGTCGTGATGGCCGGCACAGTCGTCAATCCCGGAACGAAGATCGGGCAACACTGCATCGTCAACACAGGCGCCTGCATCGACCACGACAACGTGCTCGAAGACTTCGCTTCTATTGCTCCCGGTGTGATCACGGGCGGTAACGTGAGCATCGGGGTCGGGGCTGCTGTCGGCATCGGGGCCTGCGCACGACACGGCGTCAGCATCGGCGAACACGCGGTGATCGGCGCAGGCTCGGTGGTCCTCGGTGACATTCCCGGATCGAGCGTTGCATTTGGGACACCTTGCCGCGTCGTGCGCAGTCGCAATCCGGCGGATCCGTATCTTTGAAGATCTCGTTCGCTCCGTCGCGGGAGACGACGCACGCTTCTCAACCTAACCGCTGACATCGGCCGTCACCACCGCTCGCGCCATCACTTCGCGGATCTTTCCTGCAGCAAAGTCGATCGCCTGATCGCTCAGCGTCGGATGAACCAGGAGCGCCAGGCTGGTTTCTCCAAGTTCGCGCGCCACGGGCAGTCGATCCGGCGGCCCCCAACCACGGTCCGTGAACGCCTTTTCAAGGTAGATCTCGCTGCAGGAGCCAACGGTGCATGGCACGCCATGCGCGTTGATCTCGACCATGACCCGCTCCCGATCCCAGCCTGCAGCCAGTTGCTCGGGACGCACGAAAACATAAAGCCGGTAATAGGCGTGACCAACGTCGGGCGGCGGCACCGGAATCCGCAAGCCGGGCACGTCGGAAAGGCGACCGGCCATGCGCTCGGCATTCTCTCGCCGGCGCGCTACCCATTGCGGCAGCTTGCGCAACTGGATCCGACCAATCGCCGCCTGGACCTCGGTCAGCCGCCAGTTGCTGCCGAACGATTCCGTGTACCAGCGAAAACCCGGCGGATGCTGTCGGTGATAGACGGCGTCGTAGCTACGGCCGATGTCCTTGAAGGCCCACGCCCGCTTCCATGCTGCTTCATCGTCCAGCACCAGCATGCCGCCTTCGCCCGCGGTCGTGATGATCTTGTCCTGACAAAACGAAAAGGCCGCTGCGTGTCCGAACGAGCCGACCGGACGGCCCCTGTACGTCGCGCCGTGCGCCTGCGCGCAGTCCTCGATCACGAGAAGGTCGCGTTCGGCCGCCAGTTCCATGATCTCGTCCATCGGGCACGGCCAGCCCCCCAGGTGAACGACGATCAGTGCCCGAGTCTGCGCCGTAAGCGCCGCGCGCAGCGTGGCCGCAGTGACCGTCTGGCTGTCGCGGTCGACGTCAGCGACAACCGGTCTCGCGCCGCGCATCACGGCGCAACTCGCCGAGGCCACATAGGTGCGCGACGCCGTCACCACATCGTGGCCGTGCCCGATGCCGAACGCCTGTAGGGCCAGTTCGAGCGCCAGCGTCCCGTTTGCCACCGCCACGGCGTGCCGGCGCTGCGTGGCCTCGGCGTATTCCTGCTCGAACAGACGCGCTTCCTCGCCAGTCCAATAGTTGACCCGCCCGCTGCGCAGTACAGCCACCGCAGCCGCGATCTCGTCCTCGGCGAAATCAGGCCAGTTGTCAAACCGCGGGTTGTTCAACTCGCTCATCTTTGGCGCTTGACCGCCCTCAATCCCGGCCGCTGCCGGTGAACCGTTCGGCCGTCGCCGAACCGGCGCTCGAAATTCCTTCCCGCCGCAATACGCTCCGGAAGGTCATCCAGAGGATCTTCAGGTCGAGCCAGAACGTGGCGTTGTCCACGTACCAGACATCGAGTTCGAACTTCCGCTCCCAGCTAATCGCATTGCGGCCGTTGACCTGCGCCCAGCCCGTGATGCCTGGCCGCACTTCGTGCCGGCGGCGCTGTTGCGCGTTGTAAAGGGGCAAGTACTCCATCAGCAGCGGACGCGGGCCGACTAGGCTCATGTCGCCCACGAGAACGTTATACAGCTCCGGCAGTTCATCAAGACTCGTCGAGCGCAGGAATCGCCCGAACGGCGTCAGCCTTTCAGAGTCTGCCTTCTCGCTGCCGTCAGCGCGCGAGCTTTCAACCATTGTTCGGAACTTGATGAGCCTGAATGGTCGCCCGCCCAACCCGGGACGTAGCTGAGTGAACAGCACCGGACTGCCGAGACGCCAGCGCACCAGAGCCGCGACCGCCAGCAGCAGCGGCGCGAGCGCGACCAGGCCGGTCAGCGCGACGACGAAGTCGAAGCTTCTCTTAAGCATCGGCGAGCAGTGCGGCGACGATGGCGGCGTTGACCTTGCGTACGTCGAACTCTGCCTCGGCCATCGCCCGCGAAGCCGCACCCATTGCCGCCAGTTCGGCCTCCGGCGCGCGGGCGAAGCGCAGCATGGCGCGGTACAGCGCGTCGCTGTCGGCGGCCGGCACCAGCACGCCATTGCGCTCCGGCACCACCGTCTCGCGGCAGCCCGGCGCGTCGGTGGTGATGACCGGCCGGCCGACGGCCAGCGCCTCGAGCACCGTGCGCGGCATGCCTTCGCGGTACGAAGGCAGCACGTACACGTGCGACGCCGCCAGGTACGGCCGCACGTCGCGCACCGCGCCGTGCCACACGATCGCGCCGGAGCGCACAGCCCGCTCAACATCACTCGCTGAGATCGCGGCCGGGTGGTCCTCGAGCGGACCGACGAGTTCGCAGACCGTGTCGGGCTGCTCGGCGTGCAGCCGCACGGCGGCCTCGAGGTACTCGCGCACGCCCTTGTCGAGCAGCAGCCGCGCGATCAGCACGAAGCGCCGCGGCCCCTGCGGCAGCGGCCGCGCCGCGTAGCGGTCGAGGTTGACGCCTGAGCCGGCGACGAAGCGCACGTCCTGCCCGTCGCGCAGCAGGCCGAGCCTGCGGAAGGCCTGCTCGTCGTCGCGGTTCTGGAACAGCACGACGTCGGCGCGGCGCAGCGCGCGCCGATACAGCCCGCGCACGATCCGCTGAAGCAGCGCCTGCGCCGTGGTACGCGCCTGCAAGAAGGTAAAGCCGAGCCCAGTGATCAGCGCCACCTTGCGCGGGATGCCTGCTGCACCCGCGGCGAGCAGGCCATAGATGACCGGCTTGACCGTGTAGGCGAGCAGCGCCTGCGGCCGCTCCGTGCGCAGCAGGCGGCGCAGCGCGCGCAGCAGCTCCAGGTCTCGCAGCGGGTTGGTGCCGGTGCGATGCAGCGGCAGCACGACGCGCCGCACCCGCCAGCGCGCCAGCGCCTCGTCGACCCAGGCCGGACCGGCCGGCGCCGCGGCGACCACGTCGCAGCCGCGCGCCTTCAGTTCGCGCAGCAAGTCGCCACGGAAGTTCACCAGGGACTCGGCCAGGCTGCCGATGACGAGCACGCGGCGCGCCGCGTCCGCCATCGGCACGGGATCAGCGGCCACCGTTCTGCTCGAGCCAACCTTGAAACATTAGCACCACCCATAGCGGATACTGGTGCGAGCGGCTGCCGTGGAGGTGCTCGGCCCAGGCTTTCTCGATCGGCTCGACGGCGAAGTAGCCCTGCCGGCGCAGCACCGCCGGGTCGAGCAAGTGCGCGGCCCACTCGCGCAGCGGCCCGCGCAGCCATTGGTCGATCGGCACGCCGAAGCCCATCTTGGGCCGGTCGAAGAGGCTCCGCGGCACATAGCGCTCGAGCACCCGGCGCAGCAGGTGCTTGCCACGCCCGTCGCGCACCTTGTGCTGCGCGGGCACGTGCCAAGCGAACTCGACCACACGGTGGTCGAGCAGCGGCACGCGCGTCTCCAGGCTGACCGCCATCGCCGCGCGGTCGACCTTGACCAGGATGTCGTCGGGCAGATAGCCGACCATGTCGAGGTAGGTCATCCGCTGCAGCGGCGTCTTCAGCCCTTCGAGGCCGGCCGGATTGAGCAGCGGCGTGGGCGGCTCGACGCCGCCCGGCACCATCGCCCCCGGCGACGGCCACTGCGACACCAGCCGCCGGTAGACCCCGTCGAGGTCCTCCTGCGCCAGCACCGCCGCCAGCTTGTGCACCTTGTCGCCGGGATTGGGCACGCGCAACTGGCGCGGCAGAGCCAAGCGCAGCGCCGACAGCGCCCTGTCCCAGCCGGTGGTGGGCACGGCGAGCAGCGCGCGCACGCCGAGCCGGCGCAGCGGAAGCGGCACCGCCGACAGGCCGCCCCAGATGCGCTGCGCCAGCAGGTAGCGGTTGTAGCCACCGAACAGCTCGTCGCCGGCGTCGCCGGACAGCGCCACGGTGACGTGCCGACGCGCCAGTTCGCAGACCAAGAAGGTGGGAATCTGCGAGGCGTCGGCGAAAGGCTCGCAGTAGATCTGTGGCAGCTTCGGGATCACGCCGCGCGCCTGCTCCGGCGTGACGTACAACTCGGTGTGGTGCGTGCCGAGGTGCTGCGCCACCGCCTTGGCGTGGGTGGCCTCGTTGTACTCGGCCTCGTCGAAGCCGATGGTGAAGGTGTTGATCGGCCGCCCGCTCTGCGCCTGCATCAGCGCCACGACGGTCGAGCTGTCTATGCCCCCGGACAGGAACGCACCCAGCGGCACGTCGGCGACCATCTGCCCGCGCACCGCCTGCCGCAGCAGCGCGTCGAGTTCGTCGACCAGCACCGGCTCCGGCTCGGTGCGCGGCGACGCGATGCCGGCCAGCGCCGCCTGCAGCGCCGACCAGTACGGCCGGACCCGCGCCGCCGTCGATCCGGCGGCGAACTCGGCCAGGCAGCCCGGCGCCAGCTTGGCCACGCCGCGATAGATGCTGTACGGCGCCGGCACGTAGCCGTGCCGCGCGTACAGCACAAGTGCGTCGCGATCGACCTCGCCACGCCAGGCCGGATGCGCCGTTAGCGCTTTCAGCTCCGAGCCGAACAGCAGCGCGCCACCGAAGGCGCCGTAGTACAGCGGCTTCTCGCCGATGCGGTCGCGCGCCAGCGTCAGCCGCTGCTGGCGCCGGTCCCACAGTGCCAGCGCGAACATGCCCACCGTCCGCCGCAGCGCCTGCTCGACGCCCCAGGCGGCGATCGCCTCCAGCAGTACCTCGGTGTCCGAGTGCCCGCGCCATGCCGTGATGCCCGCTTCACGCTCGAGCTGTGCCCGTAGTTCGCCGGTGTTGTACAGCTCGCCGTTGTATGCAACGACGAAGCGACCGTCGTGCGACAGCATCGGTTGGTGCCCGGCCGCCGACAGATCGACGACCGACAGCCGCCGGTGGCCGAGCGCGATGCCGGCCGCGTCGTCGGCCCAGTGGCCGCGGTCGTCCGGGCCGCGGCTGACAAGACGGTCAGCCATCGCCCCGGCGACTGCGCCGAGGTCCGCCCCCGGGCGGCCGAGGAAGCCGGCTAGGCCGCACACGCGACAGCTCCTTCGCGGCCGGCGCGATACAGCGCCGCGTACCGTGCCGCCACCGCGGCCAGCGAGAACTTCTCCTCGACGCGCCGCCGGCCCGCCTGGCCGAGCGCACGGCGCCCTTCGGCGCCGAGGCCCAGCACCTCGACGATCGCCGCCGCCAGCCGGCCGCTGTCCGCGCGCGGCACGATCCGGCCCGCTTCGCCGACGATCGCGGCGGCGTCGCCGACGTCGGTCGACACGCACGGCACACCGCAGGCCATCGCCTCGCCGAGGACGTTGGGGAAGGCCTCGCCCCACGCCGACGACAGCACGGCGACGTCGAACGCCGGCAGCAGCTGCTCCATCTCGCGCACCTCGCCGAGCAGCCGCACGCGCTCACCTAGGCCGGCCTCGCGGACCAGCGAGGCGATGCGCGCGTTGCCGGCCTCGACGCCGGTGCCGGCGAGGACGAAGTGGGCGTCGGGCCGTGACCTCGCCACCGCCGCGGCGGCGGCGAAGAAGCCGGCGTGATCCTTCATCGGGTGGTCGCGGGCGACGAGCCCGACCACCTCGGCCTGCAGCGACAGGTCAAGCCGCGCCCGCGCCGCCGCGCGCACGGCGACGTCGGGCCGGAATTGCTCGGTGTCGAAACCGTTGGGGATGACGACGCCGCGCGCCGCGGCGAAGCCCGCCTCGACGTGCTGCCGCATGCTGAGCGCCGAGTTGTAGACCACCGCGTCGGTCGCGCCGGACAGCGCCGCGTTGGCGCGGATCACCAGCCGGGTCAGCGGCCGCTCCGTCGCCATGCCGTAGAAGGTCTGCCGCACGCCCCAAAACAGCCGCGCCGTCGAGCGAGCCAGCCGGCGGGCGACGGTCGCGGCGAGGTTGCCGTGGTACATCCAACCCTGGATCACGTCCGGGTCGACCGCGCGCACGACCTGCCGCAGCCGCAGCGGCAGCAGCGGCAGCCGCCACGGCTGCTTCATCCGCGCCTCGCGCACCGGCACGTCCATCTCGTGCAGCGCCGCGCCCTGCGTGCCGCCGTCGAGCAGCGACACGACGGTGTAATCGCAGCCCTCCCCGCGGAGCGTGGCGACCAGCTTCACCAGCATGCGCTCGGCGCCACCGGTGCCCAGCCCGGTGGTGAAGACGAGGATCCGCAGCGGCGTCAAGGACGGCGACCCATCGGCAGCGGGGATTCACCGGCCGCGGCGGCGCCGTCGGGCCACCCGCTCGCCGTGACCGACCGCGATGGCCGGATCATGACTGCCGCGCCGGACAAAGCTTCCTCGCGATGAGTTCTGCCGCCCGGGCGTGGCCCTGCTCGTTCCAGTGCCCCGTTCCCATCCGCGTGTTGGCGAAGCCGTGCAGGTGCTCGCCCCGCGCGGCGGCCTGCGCGGCGAGATCCTCGGCCAGGAAAACCGCCTCGATCTGCTCGCGCCCGGCGAATGCCCGCAGCCTGCGTTCGGGATAGAAGAGGTCGACCTCGCCGAGCTTGGCGGCGTGCTCGCGCATGCGCTGCGGGTCCGCCGGCACCTGCGCAGGGTTGCTCAACGCCACGAGCACGAAGCGGGCGCCGAGCCGCTCCGCCTCGCTGCGCGCTTCTGCAATCAGCGCCTCGGTCAGCCGCCAGGCCCGTTCCCACTCGGGCGCAGGCCGCGACACGTAGACCTGGTCGTCCAATCCAACGTCGGCGCCGCGCTGCTGCGCTCCCGGAGCGCTCAGCGGCTGGCCAAGCACGTTCTTCACCTTGTTCACAAGTTGCATCAGCCGCAGATGATCACCGAGCGCCCAGACCGGGTTCGCCTTGATGCGGGCGACCCAGTGATCGCGGAAGCTAGCATCCAGGGTCAGCCCGCCGCCCGCGCCGACGCTGAAGTAGGGACGCGGATAGCGGCCAGCGATTTCGCGGCTATTGTCGCGAACATCATTGCCGGAAAGGAATGCCAGCAGGACCATGTCGGGCCGATAGGCGGCGACACGGTGCCGCAGGGCGAGCAGTTCCTGGCCGGTCGAATAACCCGACACGCCGAAGTTCAGCACCTCGATCCCTCGGCTGCCGGCCAGACCGCACGCGCCCAGCCTCGTCTCGAGTTGCCGCCAGAACGTCCGCTCGACCGGCACCTGCAGCGCCTCGGCATAGGAGTCGCCGAGCACGGCGATGCGGTAGGCCTGCGGCGGCTTGTCTGCGACGAACTCGCGGTCGTCGCGCATGCCGGCCGCATTGATGCGCACGAAGGCTTCGCCCTCCTCTCGCCACCACCCCTGCACGCCCGGACGCAGCGCCAGACCGGTGTGCATGTCGTAACGGTGGAAGTTCGGGTAGCTGAAGCCGATCGCGCGCAGGGCCACCTCGCCGAGCAGCGCGCCCACCGCGAGCGACCCGAGCAGCAGCAGCAGGTTCTGCGCGCGCGTCTTCATCGCCACACGGTTGCGCCGCCACGGCAGCCGAGCGCCAGCGGGCGCAGCGGTACGGCCGTTCGGCGGACGCCGGCCAGCGCACAGCGAACGCGCTCCCGGCCGCGCCGCCCGTCTAGGCGGCGTGGACCAGCAGGTACTCGTTGCATCCGTGCCGCCTTCCGGCGAAGAAGACGCAGCGGCAGTCGAAGCCCCGAGTGCGCGCGTGGCGCTCAACCTCATCGGGACGGGCGACCTCAAACGGATAGCCGCCGACCCAGTCGATGACGTCGTAGCGGAACTTCATGCCGCGTCGGTCGCCGGAATAGCGTCGCAACGGGTTGCGCAGGCGCAGCAGGTCGGCGACGAACAGGCCGACGCCGAAGTAAACGTAATAGAACGCGGCGATCAGCGCCCTGACCGGCGCCGGCGAACGGATGTACAAGCGCTTCACTGCCTTCCAGTATCCGGAGATCCAGCCTTGGTCGTTGTAAAGCGCAACGAACGCCCTGCCGCCTGGCGCGACCGCCGCCAGCGCGCGGTCGATCGCCGACCACATCTGCCCGGTGTGGTGCAGCACGCCCCACGAATAGACGACGTCGAAGCGGCCGAGCCGCGCCATGAAGCCGTCGTCGAGCACCGAGCCCTGCAGCACCGTCCAGTTCGACGGCGATGACGCTGAGCCGCGCAGCGCTTGGGTGGCGTCGACGCTGTCGGCGTCATAGTCGAACGACACGACTTTGGCGAAACCCAGCCGGTGCGCGGCGGCGGACATCAGGCCGCTGCCGCAGCCGATGTCGAGGAAGGACGACTGACGCGGCTCGACGCCGTCAAGGAAACGGCGCAGCGAGTCCTCGGCGGCCGCTAGTTCGCGTTCGCCGACGGTGGCAACATAGCGCTGCCAGTTGCGGCCGAAGGCGAATCGCTCGTTGGATTCCTGATTAATGAGTAAATGCATTCGGTGCCACTTCGGTTGCCCCGCCGCCGGCCGCCACGCCGCGGGCAAGCCGGACTGCGCCGGCATGTTTACCTTACCCGTCCATCCCCGCGTATCCATCGAACGGCCGACTCCTGCTAGTGAGCTTTCCGTAAATAGATGACATCAAATGGGCAGTTCGGCCTGTTTCCAGAAG
>CAZDXQ010000016.1:0-71155 GCA_964509545.1 uncultured Burkholderiaceae bacterium
GCCGCTCAACTCCTGCTCAACACGACCGGGGGTTGACACAGGGTGTCTCATGGCCACGGCGACGGCGCCAGGCCGGTCAGAACGGCAGCTTTGCGTCAGGCTTGATCGCAAGCAGCGCGCGGCGGAAATCGGCCTGGATGCGCGCCAGCGCGGCTGCGTCATCAGCCTCGAAGCGCAGGACCAGCACCGGCGTGGTGTTCGACGGGCGGGCCAGACCGAAGCCGTCGGCGTATTCGACGCGCACGCCGTCGATCGTGATCACCTCACGGGCGCGTTCGAACTTCGCCTCCTGCTGCAGTCGTTCGACCAGCGCGAAGTTCTCGCCCTCGGCGGTCTTAAGGTGCAATTCGGGCGTGCTCACTGCGTCGGGCAGCGCATTGAGCACCGCCGAGGGATCGGCTGCGCGCGACAGCAGTTCGAGCAGGCGGGCGCCAGCATACATGCCGTCGTCGAAGCCCGGCCAGCGGTCGTTGAAGAAGATGTGCCCGCTCATCTCGCCGGCCAGCGGCGCGCCCGTCTCCTTCAGCTTGGCCTTGATCAGCGAGTGACCAGTGCGCCACATCGTCGGCCGGCCGCCATGCGCCGCGATCTCGCGCGCCAGGTGTCGTGAGCACTTCACATCGAAGATGATCTCGGCGCCCGGGTTCTTTTCGAGCACGCCGCGGGCGAACAGCATCATCTGCCGGTCAGGGTAGATGATGTTGCCGTCCTTGGTCACCACGCCGAGACGGTCACCGTCGCCGTCGAAAGCCAGGCCGATCTCGGCATCGGTCTCGCGCAGGCAGCGGATCAGATCCTGCAGGTTCTCCGGGTGCGCGGGGTCGGGATGATGGTTGGGGAAGCTGCCGTCGACTTCGCAGAACAGTTCGATCACATCGCAGCCGAGCATGCGGTACAGCGCCGGCGCGAAGGCGCCGGCGACACCGTTGCCGCAGTCCACGGCGATCTTCAGCCGCCGCGCCAGCTTCACATCGGCGCCGATGCGCTGCAAATACGCTTCGCGGACGTCGGCGCTGCGCAGCGTGCCGTGCCGGTCGGCACGAGGCAGCGTGTCGCCGTCGATGCGCCGCTTCAGCCTCTGGATCGATTCGCCGTAAAGCGTTGCGCCGCCGAGCACCATCTTCAGGCCGTTGTACTCCGGCGGGTTGTGGCTGCCGGTGATCTCCACGCCGGATCCGGTGCCCAGCAGATGGGTCGAGAAATACAGCAACGGTGTGGCCACCATGCCGACGTCGACCACGCCGGTGCCTGTCGAGCGGATGCCCTCGACCAGTGCGTCGCGCAGTTTCGGCCCCGACAGGCGGCCATCGCGGCCGACCACGATCTCGCGCACGCCCAGCGCCAGCGCCTCGGCCCCGAGCGCGGCGCCGATGAGCCGAACCGCTTCGGAGGTCAGCGTGCGATCGACGATGCCGCGGATGTCGTAGGCCTTGAACAGGGAAGCGTCGATGACGGCGTTCATGGTCGGGAAGGCGAGAGGGCTGGCGATCGGTCACGGCTGCAACGTGCAGACGCTTCACCGCCAGCCGTATTACGACGATTGTACGGTGGCCATCGGGTGTTGCCGCGAGGACCATCGGCGATAATCGCGCGGCCGCCTCCGTCGAGGCCGCGGCGCGGCAACGCCGAAAACAATTCCCGAGGGAAAGCACATGCTTGCGGTGATTCTGTCCGGCGGCTCGGGCACCCGGCTCTGGCCGGTGTCGCGCGAGGCGTTGCCCAAGCCGTTCATGCGGCTGGGCAACGGCGCCTCGCTGCTGCAGAGAACGGTTGCGCGCGCCGTCGCTGCCGGCTGCCGCGACTGCCTGGTCGTCACCAATCGCGAGTACGCCTTCCGCACCGGCGAGGAAGTCGAGGCGATGCGCGGCAATGCGCCGCGTTCGACGCAACTGCTGCTCGAGCCGATCGGACGCAACACGGCGCCTGCCATCGCCGCCGCGGCGCTGTGGGCTGCCACCAACGGCCAGGCCGACGAACCGCTGCTGGTGCTGCCGGCCGACCATCTGATCCAGGACGAAACGCGCTTCGCCATGCTGGCGGCGCAGGCGCGCGAACTGGCGCTGGCCGGCCGAATCGTGCTGTTCGGCATCCGGCCGACGATGCCGGAGACCGGCTTCGGTTACCTGGAGTGCGGCGCGGCCGATGCCGATGGCGCCGCGCCAGTCATGCGCTTCGTCGAGAAGCCTGACGTCGCCAAGGCCACCGAATACCTCGCCTCCGGCCGCTTCCTCTGGAACAGCGGCATGTTCTGCTTTACGCCGGCGACGATCATCGGCGCGCTCGGCAACCTGGCCGGCGACGTGCTGGCCGCAGCCCGCGACGCGCTGGCGTCGGCCAAGGCCGATGCCAAGTTTCCGCAGCGGCTGGAGCTCGACCGCGCCGCCTTCGAGCAGGCGCCGAACATCTCGATCGACTACGCCGTGATCGAGCGGGCGGAGAACGTCGTCGCGCTGCCCGGCGACTTCGGCTGGAGCGACATCGGCTCATGGAAGGCCGTGGCGCAGGAACTGCCGGCCGATGCCGCCGGCAACACTGTCAGCGGCGAAGTCATGCTCGCCGACTGCAGCAACACCCACGTGCAGAGCGAAGACCGGCTGGTGGCGGCGGTCGGCCTGCGCGACGTGGTGATCGTCGATACCGCCGACGCGCTGCTGGTGTGCGACCGCAATTCGACGCAGAAGGTCAAGGACGTCGTCGTCGAACTGAAGCGCCGCGACCACGAGGCGCACCGGCTGCACCGCACGGTGGCGCGCCCCTGGGGCACCTACACGACGCTGCAGGAAGGACCGCGCTTCAAGATCAAGCGCATCGAAGTCAAGCCCGGCGCCTCGCTGTCGCTGCAGATGCACCACCATCGAAGCGAGCACTGGGTGGTCGTCAGCGGCACCGCACGGGTATCGGTCGGCGGCAAGGAGGTGCTGCTGGCGCCCAATGAATCGACCTACGTCCCGGTCGGCAGCCAGCACCGGCTCGAAAACCCGGGCCGAATGCCGCTGACGCTGATCGAGGTGCAGTGCGGCGACTACGTCGGCGAAGACGACATCGTGCGCTTCGACGACAAGTACGGGCGCACCGGCTGAGCCACATGGACATCACCTCGACCGGAGCCTGGCAGGCGCTGCAGCGGCATCGCGACGCGCTGTCGGCCTTCCGCCTGGATGCAGCGCTGCGCGACGATCCGGGCCGCGCGCGCACGTGGCGCTACGACGCGGCCGGTGTCGAAGTCGACCTGTCGCGCAACCTCGCCACTGCGGACACCTGGCCGCTGCTACGCGCACTCGCCGATGCGGCCGAACTGCCCCGCTGGCGCGAGCAACTGTTTTCGGGTCGCCCGATCAACAACACCGAGCACCGCCCCGCCTGGCACACGGCGCTGCGTACAGCCGTCGCCGATGGCGCGGTGGCGCGGCAGGTCGACGAGGATCGCCGGCGCATGCTCGATCTTGCGGAGCGGCTGCGCGCCGGCGCGGTGCGGGGCGCCACGGGCGAGCCGATCGACACCGTGATCTGCATCGGCATCGGCGGCTCCGACCTCGGCCCGCGGCTGGTGACGACCGCGCTCGGCGAGGCGTCCGGGCCGATCCGGCTGCACTTCGTCAGCAACATCGATCCGGTCGAGCTCGACCTTGCCCTGGCGCAGGCCAGGCCGGAGTCGACGCTCTTCGTCGCCATTTCCAAGAGCTTCACGACGCTGGAGACGCTGGAGAACACGCGCGCCGCCCTCGCCTGGATGAAATCCAGGGCGCCTGGGCTCGACCTCCGGCGGCACCTGGCCGCGATCACCAGTCAGAGCGAGCGGGCGCAGGCCTTCGGCGCCGACGCCGGGCAGATCTTCAACTTTGCCGACTGGGTCGGCGGCCGCTATTCGGTGTGGTCGGCCTGCGGCCTGCCCATCGCCATCGCCCACGGTGCCGCGGCGTTCAATGACCTGCTGCGAGGCGCCTCGGCACTGGACCGGCATTTCGCCGACGCTCCGGCCGAGCGCAACGTGCCGCTGCTGCTCGGTCTGCTGGGCGCCTGGTACGTGAACTTCTGGGGCTGCCGCACGCGCGCGGTGATGCCCTATGCGCAGCGGCTGCGCCACCTGCCGGCCTACCTGCAGCAGCTCGAGATGGAAAGCAACGGCAAGCGCGTCGATCGCGACGGCACGCCGCTGGGATACGACACCTCGCCGGTGGTCTGGGGCGAAGCGGGCACCACGGCACAGCACAGCGTGTTCCAGTTCCTGCACCAGGGCACCTTTTTCTCGCCCGTCGATTTCGTCACCTGCGCGGCCTTCGAGAGCTCGGCCGAGAAGCGCGAGCGCCTGCTGTACGCCAATGCCCTGGCGCAGGCCGACGCGCTGGCACTGGGCGAGGCGGCCCTGAAATCTGCGAACGGCCAGAAGCCCGCTTACGCGATCGTGCCCGGCAACCGGCCGAGCACGTTCATCACCTTGCCGCGCATCGACGCCCACGCGATCGGCGCGCTGCTGGCGATGTACGAGCACCGCACGTTCGTGCAGGGCGTGCTCTGGCAGATCAACAGCTTCGATCAATGGGGCGTGGAGATCGGCAAGCAGTTGCTCAAGCAACGGCTGGCCGACTGACGCAGGGCGCGAGGAAGGACACGAGGATGAGCGTGAAGCGAGTGCGCAAGGCAGTGTTCCCGGCGGCCGGCTTCGGCACGCGCTTCCTGCCGGCCACCAAGGCCATGCCGAAGGAGATGATGCCGGTGGTGGACAAGCCGCTGATCCAGTACGCGGTCGAGGAGGCGGCCGAGGCGGGCATCGAGCAGATGATCATCATCACCGGCCGCAACAAGCGCGCGATCGAGGACCACTTCGACCGCGTGCCGGAGCTGGAGCAGGAACTGCTCGCCAAGGGCAAGCGCGATCTATACGAGGCGCTGCACTCGGCGACGCCGAACGGCGTCAGCTTCGTCTTCATCCGCCAGCCCGAGCAGCTCGGCCTGGGCCACGCGGTGCTGTGCGCGCAGCCTGTGGTCGGCGACGAACCCTTCGCCGTGATCCTTGCCGACGACCTGATCGATGCGCAGCCGGGCGTGACCCGCCAGCTCGTGGGCGCGTACGAGAAGCACCGCGCCTCGGTCCTTGCCGTGCAGGACGTGCCGCTGGCCGAGACCTCGCGCTACGGCATCGTTGCCGCCACGCCGCTGGATGGCGCCACGGAGCGCGTGACCGGCATGGTCGAGAAGCCGAAGCCGAGCGAAGCGCCGTCGACGCTCGCGGTCGTCGGCCGCTACGTGCTGCGCCCAGAGATCTTCGACGAACTCGCGACCACCGAGCGCGGCAGCGGCGGCGAGATCCAGCTCACCGACGCCATCGCCCGCCGCATCCGTCACGGCGAGGTGCTCGCGCACCGCTTCAGCGGCACCCGCTTCGACTGCGGCAACAAGGACGGCTTCCTCGCCGCGAACATCGCCTTTGCGCGCAAGCAGGGTCTGCTGCGGGAGTAACTCGGGTCCGGAACACGCCGTCCCGTTCTCGCCTAATCGCGCGATCGCGGTAACCGACCGACGCTGCAGTTCCAGCGGCTCAGCGCGCCGATTCGTCCGTGCGCATGAAACGCGCGCGTGTGATTATTCAGCTCGCACGGGTTGATAGAATCTGCTGCAATTGCACACGGGCTCGGGAACAAAGAGCCTCGGCGGGCCACTTCGGGCCGCGCCGCTCGACAAGGCAAGTACCCTGATGACTGAATCTGCGCGGAATGCCGCTTCCGATGTACGGCTCATCGCGTTTTACCTCCCGCAGTTCCACCCGACGCCCGAGAACGACCGCTGGTGGGGCAAAGGCTTCACCGAGTGGACGAACGTCACCAAGGCGAGGCCGCTGTACGAAGGGCACTACCAGCCGCACCTGCCGACGGACTTGGGCTTCTACGACCTGCGCGTCCGTGAGACCCGCCACGAGCAGATCGAACTGGCGAAGCAGTATGGCATCGACGGCTTCTGCTTTCACTACTACTGGTTCTCCGGAACACGGCTGCTGTACAAGCCGCTCGACGACATGCTCGCCGATCCGGAGAGCGACATGCCCTTCGCGCTGTGCTGGGCCAATGAAACCTGGACGCGTCGCTGGGATGCGGCAGAGCACGACATCCTCATCGAGCAGAAGTATCTGTCGGGCGATGACCTGAAGTTCATTCAGAGCGTCGAACCCTTCCTGCGCGATCGGCGTTACATCCGTATCGGCGGCAGGCCCTTGCTCGTCGTCTATCGCCCGCAGGCGATTCCAGACCCGGCCGGATGGGCCGAAACGTGGCGCAAGCACTGCCGCGAGGCCGGCATCGGCGAGATCCATATCTGCGGCGCGCTGACCCACGGCAACAAGTCGGTCATGCGCTACGGCTACGACAGCGCCGTCGAGTATCCGCCGCATCACGCCTGGGCGCCGAGCAAGAACCTGCAGCTCGACTTCGACGAGCCTTTTTCCGGCAACACGCTGGACTATCCCGAGGTCGCCGACGCCTACCTCACGCACAAGTTTCCTGACGAGGTCGTCTTCCGCAGCGTCGTCCCATCGTGGGACAACACCGCGCGCACCAACTCCCGAGCGACGGTCTTTCTGAACGGCACTCCCGGCAACTACGAGGTCTGGCTGGCGCGCGCCGTCGATCGCACATTGCGCGAGCGGCCGCACGGCGAGCGGCTGGTCTTCATCAATGCCTGGAATGAGTGGGCCGAGGGCTGCCATCTCGAACCGGATCGCAAGTTCGGCCGCGGCTTCCTCGAAGCCACGCTGCGCGTCAAGCAGGGCACGTCGGTCAGAAAGGACTTTCCTGATCGCCTGGTTCGTCAACCACGGCAGGAAGTTCGGCGCCGGCAGAGCCGCGGGCTCGTCGAAACGATGCGCTACCACGCCCTGCTGCGAATCGGACCCATGCGTGTCTGGTTCAACAAGCATCCGTGGCTCAGAGCGCTTGCCCTGAAGCTGATCCGCCTGACGCGATTCAGCCGGCAGTTCTGAACTCCGCGCTGAGCAAGCGCGTCCGTGCGCCACTGATTGCGTTGGCTGGATAGCCGTGCCGGCCTGATCGCCCGCCGCCGCGCGGCGCCTTCGAACGGACCGCCAGCGTTCGGCGTCCGGGATCTTCGAGCGAACTGCCGGTGGAACTCCGTCGAATGAGCACGGCGAGGTGACTACAGCCGTGTCCTGACGAACAGCCGCTCCGGCACATGCTTTATCACGAGCATGATCCAGCGCCAGAACCATGGCGTGTACACCGCACCAAAGCCGCCTTCGAGCGCCCGGTCGATGTCGGCCGCAACCCTCTCCGGCGTCGCCCATAGCGGTCCCTTGGCAAACGACGCCGTCATCGGCGTGTCAACGAAGCCCGGGAGGATCGTCACCACGCGCACGCCCTTGCGTGCGAGTCGGTGCCGCAAACCGCTGGCGAAATTGGTCACCGCAGCTTTGGCCGCCCCGTAGACGTAATTGCTGGCGCGACCGCGATCGCCGGCCGGCGAAGAGATCACCCCGATTGCGCCGGTGCCCTGGCGTTCAAACCGGTTGGCCAGGTCAGTGAGCAACGCCAGTACCGACCGCGCATTCGTGTCAAACGATGCCAGCGCCGCCGCCGCACTCCGCTCGCACTCGTCCTGCTCAGGCAGCACGCCATGCGCGATCAGCACATGGTCGAAGGCCCCGAAGCGTTGCCACGCCGCATCGAGACAGGCGGCATGCCGGGCAATGTCGTTGGCATCGAGGACCCACGTCTCGACCTCGGCGGCGCCGCGCACGCGCAGGTCGGCCGCCAACGCCTCGAGCGCTCCTGCGCGCCGACCGACGAGACCGATGCGCGCGGCGCGCTCCGCATAGCGGCGTGCCACTGCCGTGGCGATCATCGAAGTCGCGCCAACAATTAGCAGTCGTTCGTTCATCACCTCAGGAACCGAGAAGGCGGCGCGACATCGCCGATGACAGGCCCGGATCGCGATAGCGCAGGAACTCTGGCAGCCGCGGATAACCGCATTCCAGCAGTTCGCGCGGCATGCAGGCGTCCTTGGCCGGATACAGGCGCCCGCCGGCGTCGCGCACGATGACGTTCAGGCGATCGAACAGCCTCAGCGTCCGCTCACCGCCGTTGGGAAAATCCAGCGCCAACGTGGTTCCAGGCATCGGGAAGCTCAACATGCCCGGCGCCGGTCGGTCGCCAAAGGTCTTCAGCACGGCGAGGAACGAACCCAGCCCCGATGCCGCGATCTCGCGCAACATGCTGCGCGTGGCGTCGAGCGCCACCGCCGCGGGCACGACGCTCTGAAACTGGTAGAAGCCGCGCGGCCCGTACATGCGGTTCCACTCCAGCAGGTTATCGAGCGGGAAGAAGAACGGCACAAAGTGCTGCTCGCCGCGGCCGCGCTTGAGCTTCTGCGTCGCGTAGTACATGCGATTGAAGATGCGCAGCGACAGGCCGTTGACCAGCGACACCGGCGGTGTCAGCGGAAAGGTCCGCAGTCGCCGAGGCTGGACGTGATCGCGTCGCGCCGAATGATTGCCCTGGAAGAACACGCCCCGTCCGCGTCCCCCGCTCAGGCAGTCGATCCACGACACCGTGTACTCGTAACCGGACCTCGCCGCGACCGAGAGTTCGAAGAACTGTTCGAGCGAGTCGAACGGGATTGTCTCCGCATCGAGCCACGGCCCTTCGACCCGCCTGAGCCGCAGCCGCGCGCGCGTGATGATCCCGGTCAGGCCCAACCCGCCGACGGTAGCCTCGAACCATTCACGGTTCTCCCGCGGCGAGCAGCTCATCATGCTGCCGTCGGTGCGAAGCAGATCGAAGTCCAGCACGTGTTCGCCGAAACTGCCGGCCACGTGATGCGCTTTGCCGTGCACGTCGTTGGCGATCGCACCGCCGACGGTGATGAACTGCGTGCCCGGCACCACCGGCGGGAACCATCCGCGCGGCAGCGCCAAGTCGATGATTTCCTTCAGCAGTACCCCGGCCTCGCAATCGACGACCCCGGCCTCGGCATCGAAGGCGATGAATCGGTCCAGCCCCCGCGCCTTCCACAGAGTGCCGCCCGGGTTCAGGCAGACATCACCGTAACTGCGGCCGTTGCCGAACACGATCCCCGGAAGCGCCGAGGCGCGAACCACCTCGGCCACCCGATGGCGGTCGTGCAGGGCCACCACGCGATGCCCGTCGCGCGCCAGCCGTCCCCACGAGACCACCGGCTGCAGCGCGTCGTTCACGCTGCCGCCCACATCACTGCAAGAAACAGGACGCCGGCCAGGATGCTGATCCAGTCCTTCAGGGCAAACAACACCGGATCATCGTGCATCAGGCCCCTGTGTGTCTTGATCCAGATGCGCGTGATCCAGTACAGCAGAATCGGCACCGTCAGCCACATCACTTCCGGCTGGCGGTACAGCAACACCACCGACTCGCCATTGATGTACAGCGCCAGCACCAGCACGGCCGCGAAGCCCGAGACAATACCGACCGTCTGGATCAGTGGCAGATCGTCGGTCCTATAGCCCCGCCCCCTGGCCTCATCCCTTCCGGACGCGAGCATCACCTGCAGTTCGGAATAGCGCTTGACGAAAGCGAGACTCAGGAAGAGAAACAGCGAGAACGCCAGCAGCCAGAACGACGGCGCCAGGGCGACCGCGGCGCCGCCGGCAATGATCCGCAGCGTGTACAGCGCCGCCAGCGACAGCGCATCGACGATCTCTTTGCGCTTGAGCCAGAACGTGTAGACGAGCGTGACGGCGAAGTAGACGAGCAGCCAGACCAGGAACGCCGTCGCGACCCACCATGCCGTTGCCAGCGACGCCACCAGCAGCACCGCCGCCACGGCTACTCCCGCCAGCGGCGACAGCAAGCCGCGGGCGAACGGTCGCAGCCGCTTGCGCGGATGATGGCGATCGCTTTCAAGGTCGATCAGGTCGTTGACGATGTAGACGGACGAAGCGCAGAAGCCGAAGGCAAAGAAGGCAACGATCGCCTTAGCCAGCAGCGGCGGCTCGAAGATCTGGTGCGCGCCGAGCAGCGGCAGGAACAGCAGCAGATTCTTCAGCCACTGGTGCAGGCGCAGCGCCTTGATCCACGCGCGCAGTCCGGCCCGCGGTCCGCCGAACTCCCGTTCGACCTCGGTTCGCTCGGCAGCGGCCCGCCGCACGCTGGCCGGCGCGGAGACGACGATCGCCCTTCGCGCGCGTTCCCACACCGGCAGGTCGTCGTGCGAATTGCCAGCGTAATCGAAGCCTCGCTCGCCGAACTTCTCCACCAGCAGCGCCGCCTTGCGGTGCGCCGAACGGTTGACCTCGCCATCGCTGGCGATCACTTCGTCGAACAGCCCAAGGTGTGCCGACACGGCGCGCGCCACCTTCTCATCGGCAGCAGTGGCCAGCACGAGGCGTCGCCCGCGCTCGCGTTCGGCTTCAAGCCATGCCACAAGTTCGTCGTGAAACGGCATGCCGTCCACGTCCAGATCCACGCGCCGCGCGATCTCGCGCTTCAATCGCGCCTTGCCGCCGGCCAGCCACAGCGGCAGGCTGAACGCACGATGCGGGCTCGCGCGCAGCAGCAGCAGCGTGGACTCATGCAGGCTGTCGGTGACCAACAGCGTGCCGTCGAGGTCGACGACAAGCGGCACGTCAGCGGCGGTGTGGCGATCGTTCATCGGGCTCTGATCTCGCTGGCGGCCGCTGCGCCGCCGCGAACGAAGGAGAGCAGGCAAAGGATGCCAAGCAGCATGGCGAACCACAGCGTCGACAATCGGATCGCAATCGCGGCGGCAACCGCATCGGCCAGCGGCACCCCGACCTGAGATAACTGGTAGACGAGGGCGGCCTCCGTGGCGCCCAGTCCTCCTGGAATCATGCTCGCCGCGCCCAGCAGCATTGCCGTAGCGAAGATCATCACGCCACGCGCGGCATCCAGGTCGGCGCCGAGGGCCTGCACGTAGGCTGCAAACACCAGCGCCTGCAGGCCATAAGCGATCACCGCGCAGGCCGAAAAGGCCACGCACGAGCGTACCGACCAGACAGCCGCCCAGCTGGCTGCCGGCCGCAACGCCGCCGCGACGAACGCTTGCAGTCGCGATGTCGACGCACCGAACAGCCGCGGCAGCCGCGCAAGCCAGCCGCGCCGAACAGCCCAGGCCACCGCCACGCTGAGCGAGAAAAGCGCAACACAGATCGCTTCGAGGACAGTTGCTCGTTGCCCGGCAACTGCCGCGGCCAACGCTCCCAGCGCCGCCATTCCGATCACGTCCGCGCCGCGGTCGGCAAGAAATGCTCCCAGGCTTCCCGACAACGGCACGCCTCGCGCGAGAAGCAGCGCGGAGCGCAGCGTCTCGCCCACCTTGGCGGGTGATGAAGTCAGCGCCAGGCCCGCCAGATACACGCGCAGATTGAACAGCGGCGAGACGCGGGCGCCAAGGCGCCGAATAATCCAATGCCAGCGCGCAAAGCGGACAAGGTAGGCGACCGAGGCCATCGCGGTACCGCCGATCACGATCGGCCAGCCGAACCGCGCCATCGCTGCACGACTTTCACCGGCACCGGACGCGACAACGGCTGACAGATACAACGCCGCACCGATGCCGACAAAAAGCACGAGCGCGCGGATCCAGGGCCCGCGAATGACGATCGGCTCGGACACTGCGGCGCTCACCGGAACGTGGCCTTCTTGTGGCCGAAATAGCTGGTGATAACCGGCACCGCCACGCCTACCGCATGCGCGATCGCCTCCACATGCTCGGTGACGCCAACGGCCGGCAGCAACCAGCGCGCCAACACAAGACTCACCACCAGTGTCTGCAGCACCGCCAGCAGGTTGACCAGCGCGAACTTTCCGACCTGCGGCGCCAACGCCTTGCCGCCGCCGCCGAACACATATTGGCGCATCAGCACGAATGCCACCGCCATGCCGACGAGGTAGGCGCAGACAATCGCCATCGGATAGCTGAACCAAAGGCTGAAGCCAAAGCGCGAGCCGTAGTTCGCCGCGGCCGCGATGCCGCCAGCGACGACGAACAGGCCGAAGCGCCTTGCTTCTGCTCGCCCGTCCGCGCCCGTCGACTGCAGATCAGCGCCCATCGGCCATCGCCATCGAGGCGAGCTGCGAACCGATGCGCATGCTTTCGGAAATCGAGCGGTCCTCCGGGTAGTAGTGCGAGGTGTCGGCCATGAACAAGCCGCGGACCTTGCTCTGCATTGGTGGCAGCGCCGCGTAGAACCCCGGCGAACAGACCGTCTGCGCAAACTCGTAGCGCGAAGCCGTCGCCGCGAGCAGATCCTTCGCCGGATCGAAGTCAGGACGGATCAGTCTCATGTAACTGAGCGTTTCGTCGATGAAGACCTGAAAGTCGCGACGATATTTGGGGTGGCTCTGCGGCATGTAGTAGGGCGCGTACACGATGGCGCTGCCGTCGAGCGGATTGAGATTCGAGTATTCGATCAGGCCGGGGATCTCGATGCGCCTGTCGTTGATGTTCATCCAGAAGTTGCGCGTGAACGGCCGGCGCAGCTTCAGAAGAACGCAGACGACGCCGACGTTCCTGATCGCGCCGATCTTCGCCTTCTCGTCGGCCGGTACGCCTGGCATCACGCGGACGAGATAGGGCAGCGGAATCGTCGAGATGACCCGGTCGAACGGGACCTCGCTGCCGTTGACCCTGACGCCGGCGACGCGACCGTACGCCCCGTCCTGCGCGATTCGGACTTCCTCGACTGCCGCCCTCAGTTCGATAGCGCCGCCGAGCTCGCGGATTCGCGCGGCCACGGCATCGAGCAGGACCTCCGAGCCGCCGACCAGGTAACCCAGTTCCTCCTCGAAGATGCTTCTGCGCGACAGTGCGACCCGCTTGATGCGCGTGCCGAGCCAGGCGGCGGAAAGCTGATCCTGCAGTTCGTAGAACTTGTAGTGGAACAGGCTGCGCCACAGCACGTCGTAGGCGCGTGGCCCGATCCAGCGCTGCAGCCATTCGGTCGATGAAATCGCGTCGTACGTGCGCCAGTCGTCGATGCTCTTGGCGCGCATCACGTGCAGCCCGTAGCGGAACTTGTCGACCAGCCCGAGCGCCGGGAACTTCAGCAGCGCCAGCGGATGCCCCCAGTCGTACAGGCGGCCGTCAAAAAAGAACCCCATTTTCGTCCGCACCCAGCGCAAACGATCCTCGAGGCCAAGCTCGCGCAGATAGCCGAAGGTGGTCCGGTCCGGGCGGCAGATGAAGTGGTAGTAGCGTTCGATGCGCGTGCCGGCAAAGTCGAGCGCCGCCGACATGCCGCCGATGCGATCGTCGCGCTCAAGAACCGTGACCGCGTGTCCGCGCTTGGCCAGTTCGTACGCCGCCGCGAGACCCATCGGCCCGGCGCCGATGACCGCGACCCTCCGACGCTGCTCCCGTTCACTCATCGTTGCGCGCGTTTCACCGTTGTTGGCTCGCCACTCAGTCTGTGCGCTCGACCGTGTAGCGCGAATAGACCGGATGGCAGAACGTCTCGCGAATGCCTTCAACAAACGGCGTCGGCTTGAAGCCGAACGTCTTTTCGATATCGACGCCGGAGAAATCGTCGCCGGCTGTCAGCGCCTTCAGCTGGCTCGAAGTGAACGGCGGCCTGTCGCTGAACAACGCGTAAAGCTTCAGCAACGCATCGAACAGACCGTAGGGAATGCGAACGATCGGCGTCTTCAGCCCTTTGGCGTCGCGGATGGCGCGGATGATGTCGATGTAGTCGATGCGCTCGTTGCCGACCAGGTCGTAGATCTGGCCCACCGGCCGGTTCTCGATGCACCAGATGATGGCCCGGCAGAAATCGCGTTCGTACAGCGGCTGGCGCATGTAACGGCCGTGACCCGGGATCGGAAAGACGGGAACCCTTTCCATGAAACGCGCAAGCCAGCCGAAGTGCTTGGGATCGAACCAGCCGTACATCAGCGTCGGCCGCAGCACGCAGCCGGGCAGGCCGCTTTCCAGGAACATTTTCTCCTGGGCCTTCTTGGTGTTGGTGTAGTCGTCTTCGGCAACGGAGTTGACCACCGAACTGCTCACAAGGACGGTAAACGGCACCCTGGCGCGGCGGATCGCCTCGAACACGAGTTCCGATGCAACGAGGTTGTTGCGCTCAAAGGGCGCGGAGGTCTTGCCGGTGATCTGTGCGTGCAGCACGACCGCCGTATCGGCGCCTTCGAAGTCGCGTTGCCAGTCGCCGGGTTCGGCGAGGTCGGCCTCGATGACCCGAGTACCCCCGTTCAAGCTCCCGAGCAGTTCAAGGTTACGAGATTGCTTGTCAATAGCGAGAATTTCGGCATAACCCTTCTCGCGCAACAGCACTACGAGGTTCTGACCAACCAATCCGGCGGCGCCGGTAATGACGGTTTTTCGACCCGGCATCGCGGACGCCTCTTCAGTGAAGCTCAAGCTTCGCCTCAACCACTAACTAGGCGAATGCGCCGCTCGGGGTGGCGCCCCGCCGCCGAGCGGAAGTGTCTGTCAAGATCATTGCCGAAAGCGATTGGGACAATAATGACGGCGGTTCCCGACAGATGGCTGCCTCGATTCGCTGGCGAGCATCTTCGAATCGACCTCTTGCCGGCCAAGATCGCGTGGATCATCGGACGTGCGACTTCGTCCACGACTCGCCAGTGAGGAACTTAACCGATCCGATCCCGGCTCCCTCGTCGCCATCTCCCTCGGTTATCGATGGTGCCACTTCGTTCATCGGCATAGCATGAAACAACTCACCACTTTCACTTCCTTCACTTCACCGCCTCGTTACCCCCGATCTCTCAAAACGGAGGCTTCCGAGAACCCACGACAGTTCCCGCTCGTCCGCGCCATCCTTGGCGCGGACCGGAGCAAGCACCGTGATCGACCTTGCGCCTCGGGGAAACGCGACACGCTCCGAAAAATCGCCCGCGCGCTTAACCTCAAAAGCACCTGCCAGGGCACCGTCACTGAATACCTGCACGACGAACATGCCGTCAGGATAAGACGTCAGATTCGGCAACCATCCACTCACTACGACTTCGTCCACCTCAGCATTTGGGACACGCAGCCCGAGCCGCGGTCGAATCCACGTCTGCATCTCCTCCTTGTAGTAACCACTAGCGCCCGATTCGTCGATCGAATCGTGCGTTACCACGCTTGGCGAGTTCTCTTTACAGAAGAGCACCTGGAGATTCTTGACCGCGTGCGGCGATAGACGGACTTTCATGTTGTGCACTGGATGCACAGCACCGTCAGTGCACAACCATGATTGGGCCTCCTTCATGCTCAACTGTCGGATCGCAGACACGCGCCACTCTGTCCGGAGCGAGTTCACATAGCCAGCTGCGACCGCTAAGCCAAGAATTCCGAGAATTACTGGCCTCTGATAGCGATTCAGCAGAAGCACAGTTCCGACTGCACCCGGCACTAGTAGAGGCACGTAACGAGGCGCCTCGGGTTGAAAGATTCCGGCCGAGACCCGCGAATACGTCACTCCAAGAATCAGGCAGGCGGTTAGCCCGATACAAAGCAATTCGAACATGGTTGCGGGCCACTCCCTGAGCGCCCTGAACGTGCAGCTAGCGGTAACTATGGCGACCGCGCCTCCTGCAAGCACTGAAAATATCGGCCATCGACCAACATCGAAAAAAGCATGGGCAATCATTCGCAGCGCATGCTCTGTGGCCAACGGAAGCACGAGTTCGCCCGTGCCGACACCGCTGCGCGGCGCGAGCAGTTGCGAAATGCCAAATACCGCCAACCCGACGCATACGCCAAGGATTACTACCGGCGAATACTGCCGCCCCTTCGTCAGCATCATGAGCGCGCCGCCCGTCAGCACAAGGCTGAAAATGCCAGCGCCATTGGATAACGTCGCCAGGAGAGCACATGCCATCGCCCAGGCCACGTGCTTTGGCTTTCCTTCGACAGCGAATCGGCGCGCCGCCGCAAATGCAGCCAGGCTTGCCGCGAGGAACGCAGCGAAGGCGAGCTGCATCGACCAGTACAAGTTCTCCCACTGCCGAGTGGTCAAGACGAGCAACGCAATTGCTCCGCCAGCGAACAGTCCTGCCCAGAGGTCGCCGAAGTCGACACGGCCGAGGACCAATGCAAGTGCCACAAGAAGTAGCGGAACCTGCGCGTAGGACATCCACACCCACGGAAGATCCAGCTTCACCGTCCCTGCGATGAGCAGTTTCAGGAGAATGTAGGGATGGCCATTGTGCGCGGCCAGAATCTCACTGAAGGATGGAAACTCATTTCGCGCAAGAGCATCGAACAGGGCGTCGAAGGTCAGTTCGTCCTGAAACGGTGTACCGAAGCCGGCTCGCGAAATCAGCAAGAGCAGGATCAGAGACAGTGCCATTGAGCCCCCGAGCGCCACGATTCGTAGGGTCACGGGCGTCTTCGCAAGAAGTTCAGCGCGCGCGGACATCAACTTTTCCAGGGGCACGGCCGATGGCCGAGCCGCCGCTGCTTGCAGCGCCGATCGGGACTAAGTACAGACATGCAGGCATCCATGCTTTCGGCGCGGCCAGCTTGAGTAAAGAGCGCGCATCGTCCTTTGCCGAAAACCCGCGATCGCGGGTCGCCGTTCACCGCCTCGAAATGCTAGACGGCCGACTTTTCTGCGATGACGAATTGCGCCCAGGACGTCCAGGACCAGTATGCGAATTGCACCGCGTACTCGTCCTCCTTGTTATCGCGAAAGTGTGCAAGCAGCTCCTCTTCCAGGAACGGATTGCGGACGACGCCTTGCTGTTCAACAGTCAGGCCGAGCTCCCCAAGCCAGCGGACGACGTCTTCACGCGGTGGGATCCGCAGATGCGTCGAATCGTCAAAGAAGGAAGAGATGATCAGGCGCACTCCCGCTCGCTCGAGCGTCTCACGACTCGGCAAAGATTGCGATAAGGGAGTTGGCCACTCGACATATAGACGCCCTCCATCCTTCAGCCGGCTGGCGGCCCACTCCACAAAACCCTGCGGTTCATGGATATGTTCGATGAAGTGTGACGACATGATTGCAGCAAACATCATCCCATCGAAGCCGGGCCGAGACTCCTCCCAATTGCCGAGCTCGAAGCGCGCGTATCGGTCAAAGTGCGCTCCCTTTTCAAGGGACACCGCATAGAGTTCCAGATCACTCCTTTGCGGCGCGGGCCAGGTCTTGATCATCGCCAGTGATCCATCGCCGGCGCCCATGTCCAACACCTGGGCATGTCTGGGCAGACTCTTGAGAAACAGCGTGCGCGGATGGGACGAATGCATGAATTCGACGGCACTCGTCTTGCTCATCACTGGCCGCCGGTCACGGAAGAACCAGTCAGCGACTTCCCTGACAGTGATGCTCGTCACTTCGTTCATATCCCAACCCGATCCGTTGTCTTCTTGCTTTCGCATTTCCGGCGCCTACGCTGGCGCAGTCGCCAATCTGATGCTTGACCGTCCACGCATCGAATTCTGTTGGCAAGTGTCTCTATCCACATTCAGCACAAACATTTCGGCATGCAGCCGTCAGTCACGCGAGCGAACCGTCGAGCTACCGCCCTACCGTACTCACGTGCGAAACGCCGTCGATGCCAACCTCATCGCGTCAATGCACAAAGCGGCGTTGAGTTGCTCATTGGGAACCCTGTTCTCTTCGGAACCAAGGCCAGTCGAAAAAATTTGCCGACTGCCACCTGTGCTCGCACCCCGCCGTCAAGCTTTCGCCCTCGCTCGACGCTCACCAGTTTCAGCCAAGAAGTGCGCCGCCTGAATAAGGCGATCCGCGGTGATCGAGCTGTTGTCTGCATGCTTGCTGTAAGAACAGTAGTCAGGCGATGTCGACGTGACCTTGGCGAGTAGGCCGAAGCCGTCAATCTCCGCCGCCGATGTCGGCGCAAAGAAAGCTACCGACTTCACACCCTGGGCAATGCCTAGATGCATGGCGAGACTATCGCTTGTGATCAACAAATCGAGGCGCCCGATCAATGCGGCCATCCGCAAGACGGAATCATTGGTGTTCGGCACCAGAAGCGGCAGTCGCGAACGCGTCGCCGCGATTTCCAAATTGCGGTCGCGGTCGTTGCCGGCGCCGAAGAGCACTACGGCACATCCTTGGCCAAACGGTCCATGACCGGCCAGCAATGCGTCGATAAGCCTGATCAGTTCCGGCAGGCGCAACTCCTTCGACGGCCAGCGCCCACCGGCGAAGGGATTGATCCCAATGAGTGACTGATACGGTCGGAACGAAGTGGCCGCCCACTCGTTCAGGTGCGGATTGCCGTAGAAGACTGGCTCTACGCTCGCTACCCCAAAGAGATCGCAATGGATCTCGGCGTGCCCTCTCGTGTTGAGCTTCTTGAGTTCATCCGCACGAGCCTTGCCAAATCGCGACAGCAGGCCCATATCGAACCAGCCCGCAGCATCGTCCGTGTAGGTCGGCCGCCCATTCCGCAACAGCGCGCCGGTTATCTCGCTCGTCTTTAGCTGTGCGACGTCGTCGAGGACATCCAACTCGTCGTCAAGCGAAAAGATGCGGTCGAACGAAAAAACACGCGCCTCGGCAAACGACGTCCAGATGTCATCGATCCACGGATTGAAGCGCAGAAGCGGCACCGATTCCGGTGCTGTCAGCCAAGACAATCGCAGGCCTTCGCCAAATCTCCTGCGCAGCGCTCTGGCGAAGTAGGATGTCCGCACGACGTCGCCGAGCGCTCCGTGCTTGACGATCAGAATCCTCACAGCGTCGCCACCTCCGCGCCAGTCTCGATCCTTGTCGTTGCCGCCGTCCGAACCGCTGGCAGCATGTCCTGCATCAGGCAGCGACGCATTGCCGCCAGAGAGAAATTCTCCTGGGCGAACTCAGTCTGCCGCCGCCGCTGCGCTCTCCACGCATCGTCGTCGGAAAGCAGCCGCAGCACCGCGGCCGCGAACCTTTCGGCGTCGTCATGCACCGGTATCGTTCCGGACAATTGCTCCATACCCTGCGCGCCGATAGACGTGGTGACCACCGGCACGCCGAAACGCATCGCCTCGACAACCTTTCCCTTCATTCCTGCGCCGTAGCGAAGCGGCGCGACGACGACACGAGCGCGGGCATAGTGCCCGGCCAGTTGCTCATCGGTGACATAGCCTGACACGAGGACATTCTCATCTGCCGCCAGCGCCTTCACGTTCTCAGTCGGATTGGAACCGACGAGCCAAAGGCGCACAGAAGGATCCTCGGCCCGAATCAGCGGCCATGCGTTCTCGGTGAACCAGACCGCCGCATCTTCGTTCGGTGGATGGCCAAAGCCGGCGACGAAGAGCAGATCCCGCCGCGACGCAAGATTGGTCTCCTCAACTGGCGCGAAGTCTCGGAAGCCGAACACCGGAATCGTTCTGACGACCTTATCCGGCCGGAGCCCGCGCACGTAGGACGACTCGCCGTCGGCCGGATAGTAGATCACGTCGGCCAAGGACCAGAGTCGGCGCTCAAGTTCCTCCATCCGTGCCGCCTCGGCATCGGCTACCTTCGAAATACCGACGACCTTCGCCTGTTCTCGAATCCGAAGATGGTGGATGTCGTGCCCGTAGTAAAAGATCTTGGCATTGCTGTTGGCCCGAAGAGCATCGATGAAGTTCGCTGCGACGTAAGGCCTGCTCAGCAGCGCGTAATCGATGTATTGGCCGTGCTCTGCAATCCATGTATCGAATGCGTTCGAGTATTCCGTCCCGTAGAAGACCTCCACGCCCATCGCTTGCAGAGCGCCCGCGTACTGGGGATCACGCCAAAGGTTCTCCGGCCAAAACTTGACCTGGTAGCCCATTTCGACCAACAGCTCGATCCACTGGTACATCGTTCTCGAGCCTGCGTCGCGATCCGGTTGTGGCACATAGTGGTCGACCACAAGAACGCATCGCTTGTTGCGCGACCGCTCGCGAGCAAGAAACACGTGCTCGGCATTCGGGAAATGGAAGACCTTCAGCGTCTCCTGCCAGCGCCGCAGGAACTTCTTCTGGTTCTCGACCTGGTAGGCCTTGATGCCTGTCGTCTCGTCCGTACCGTGACTGACGCCCTCGAAGTGAATCACGACTGATCGCGGCTGGTAGACGACCTTCAGGCCGCGCTCGCGGATTCGAAACGCCAGGTCCGTGTCCTCGCAATACGCCGGAACGTATAACTCATCGAAACCGCCAAGGTCGCGGAGCAGACTCGTGCGGACAAGAATCGATGCCGCCGAGCAATAGTCGGTCTCGCGCGCAAAGTTGAACATCGAACGCTCCGGGTCCTGAAGTCGGCCGAAGTTCCAGGCCGATGCATCGGCCCAGACGATCCCACCCGCCTCCTGGAGCCGACCATCCGGAAAGACCAGCTTCGATCCCGCCAGTCCGCAGTCCGGCCACCGCTCGAACGTCCCGACCAGCGCATCGAGCCAGCCCGCCGTGACTTCGGTGTCGTTGTTGAGGAAGTGGACAAACTCACCCGAGGCAAGCTGAACGGCACGATTGCAGGAACGCAGAAATCCCAGATTTTTCGCGTTGACCTCGTAGCGCAGGCCGGGGACGCCGGCCAGCCGGCCTATCTCGGCGTCTCCCGATGCGTCCTCCACGACGATGATCTCGACGGCCACGCTCGGCATATTGCGGGCAATCGATCTGAGGCAGGTCAGCGTTACGGCGAGCTTCCCATACGTGGGAATGATGATGGTCACTCGGGGCCTTTCGGCCACCGGAAACGCCAGTTCAGCCAGAACTCTGTCGACCTCGCCGGCTTCTTCGATCATTTCTGCCAGCGGCGCCTGCTGGCGATACTGCTGCGCAAGCTTCCACTGCTCGTAGCCGACCAGACCGGAAAACAGCGGCCCGCCGACGCGATAGGCGAGGCGTGCCATTTGCTGCTTGCGCCGATGGGACAGAGGCAGCTTCAGGTACACCTTCAACGCAATGCGCTGCACCTCGGGCCGCAGCCCGCCCATGACGAGGCGCCACTCGCCTCGCAGAAGCCGTCCGGCAACACGAAGCGGCCGAGTCAGCCGCCACGACCGCGACCATATGATCCTGTGCAACTCCGCTTCTCGTTCCGCGAGTCGCTGCTGTGTCTGCAGCAACGATCGCTCGACACGCACCCTCTCGTCAGCCTTCACCGCTGCGTCACGTTGCGCTGCCTCGAGACCTCGTCTTGTTTCCTCGAGGTTCTTCCTCGTTTCCTCGAGCATCGCGGCCGCGGCCCGGCACTCGGCCTGCGTTGCCTCGATTGTCGCTCGAGCTTGCGACAGTTCCCTCTCCAGGCTCCTTGCCCAGGTTGCGGCTTCGTCTTGATCGGAGATTGCCTTTGCCAGTTTTTCGCGGGTCTGCATCAACTCGACGTCAAGCGCCTTGGCCCACCCAACCGTCGTTACATGTCGCTTGACCGGATCATCGACCTCGGAGAGCGCGAACGAAGGCTGAAGTTCCGGAAGCAACGAGTCTTGCGCTGCGCACACCGCGACGAAGTAGACGGCGCCACCGAGAAGCGCCGTTCGCGGCGCCCACGAATCGCCGCGATCCGCAAACGCGCTGTACTGCGGCGCATGCTGGCCATCCGGCAAGAGCGCCGAACCCGTCACCATGCGCTGCGTCACATAACGGATTGCCGGGAAACTTCTGCGCAGCAGGCGATCGAGTTCGTCGAAGTCGAGCTCCCGAACATGAAATTCGTTGGCCGCTTCGCGCATCTGTCCGTAAACGGGACGGTTTGGCGACGAGAGCACAAGCAAGCCTTCGGGAGCGAGTACGCGACGAATCTCCGCCAGCATCACGTCCTGCTCCCGCAGGTGCTCGATCGTTTCGAACGACACGACCCGCTCGACACTGCCGCTCGCCAGCGGGATCGCGCATGCGCTTCCCCACGCAAAGCGCAGATTCTGCTGTCGCGAGTAGCGCTCCGTCGCGTGCGCTACGGCCGCGGCGTCGATGTCGACCCCGACAACATGGCGCGCCTCCTGCGCAAGCATGAATGACCCATACCCCTCGCCACAGGCAATGTCGAGCACGGACTTGCCATGGCAAAGCGGTGTCGCCCAGGCATAGCGGTGCAGGTGCTCAAGACGGATTTCTCCTCCGAGCTCGGGCACGTAGCGCTCGCCGGTGAACTGCATGCCGGCGCTACCCATTGGCGAGTCCCACGCTGATGTCCAGCATCGGGATACCTATTAGGCCATGCCGCAGCGTCGCGTCGTTCGAGCGGAATGACAACGCATCATGAATCCAATGCTGCTGAGTATGGTCGTTCTGGGAACCACTCGCTACGGCAACATCGACCGTGTATTCGCCTGAAGGCATCAACGGCATGCGGAAGCGGAAACGCGCGACCATACGCTCCCCGGCAGAGGCGCGCGGCGGGCTGCCCAGATACATGAGATACGAGTTGTCTCCGAAAAGGCGCTGGCCCAGCCTGTCCTTGACGTAAAAGCCAAAGATGACGTCCTGCACATCCGCGAAAGCGCGCGCCGAGATCTCGAGTACAACGACCTCCCCTTCGAGCACATGCGCCGACGGGTCACCCGTATCGGCCCGAAGGCGCACATCGTCTATTTCGATCTTTCGCTCGCCAAATGCTGCGGCGACACGCTCCGGATCGAACTCGAAGACGGGCATCGCCGTGCGGCCTGGAAATCCGACAATGGCTTGCGACCGTACGTCGACCTCGGTCGCGAGTGAGGGGCACGCCCTGCCACCACGCGAGTTGGTCGCACTCACGGTGACGCGCGCACCCGCGGCGGCCCGGTCTTGTGCGTGTTGCTCCGCCAGATAGCTCTCCACGACCTGTTTCGACGGTCCGTCCATCATCACCCGCCCCTGCTCGAGCCAGATTGCACGAGAGCAGAGATTGATCACCGCGGACAGGTCGTGACTGACGAAAAGCAGCGTGCCGCGGCTCTGGAAATCACGAAGATAACGAGCGCATTTCTGCGAGAAGCGCACATCCCCAACCGACAGCGCCTCATCGATCACCAGGACGTCCGCGTCGACATGGGCGGCGACAGCAAAGGCCAGGCGGACGTACATGCCGCTCGAATACGTCTTTACCGGCTGTTTGATGAAGTCACCGAGATCCGAGAACGCCACGATTGAATCAAAGCGCCGCGCCAGCTCCTGCTCCGCGATGCCGTAGAGCAGCCCGCTCAGGCGGATGTTTTCCTCGCCCGTGAACTCGGGGTTGAAGCCCGCGCCGAGCTCGAGCAACGCTGCAACCCTGCCGTGCCGCGAAACGCTGCCCGTCGTGGGCGTCAAGGTGCCACAGATCAGCTGCAGGAGCGTTGACTTGCCCGAGCCGTTCCGGCCGATGATCCCGAGTGTTTCCCCTTCCGCGACATCAAAGGAGATGGGATGCAGGGCCCAGAACTCTCTCGCATACTGCCCCGGCGCGAATCCACAGAAGCGGCGAAGCCTCCCAAGGACCATTTTGCGCAGCCGATCGACCGGCCGGGCGTAGACGTCGTAACGCTTTGAGAGATCGTCGGCGCGAATCGCGACCGGCCTAGAGGACATCGGCAAACCCTGGTCGCGTGCGCTGGAACCACCAGAAGGCAAACCAGGCAAACACGGACGCACCAACTGTGTAAAGACCCAACCCGATCCAGTCGGGCCAGCGGCCCCAAATCAATGCTTCGCGCGACTGCTCGATGATGAACGTCAGCGGGTTCAACAGCAGCAGCTTGCGGTATGGCTCCGCGAGCATCGTTGCCGGATAGAAAACGGGCGCCAGAAACATCAGCGCCATCGTCAGGATGCCGACAGCCTGCTGCAGATCGCGAATGAAGACGCCCAGCGACGCCAGCAGCCAGACAACGCCGACGACCGCGGGAATGAACGACAGCAGGACGAAGGGAAAGGCGACGACAGTAACGGGCAGCGGCCCGCGAACCAGCAGCAGCGCGAGCAACAAGGCCAGCGTCGAGACAAGAGCATGAAAGAGCGCCGTTCCGACGACAACCCACGACAGGGTCTCTAGCGGAAACACGACTTTCTTCACGTAATTGGGATTGCTGACAACGAGCTGAGGCGCCCGATTGGCACATTCGGCAAAGAAGCCGTGGATGATCATGCCCACGAACAGAATGACTGCAAACTCGGCCTGCCCTTCGTTCGGAAGACCCCAGCGCGCCTTGAACACGTGGCCAAAGACGAATGTATAGACCAGCAAGAGCAGCAATGGGTTGAAGAAAGACCAGAAGACGCCCAGCATCGCTCCGCGGTACCGGCCAATCACTTCGCGCCTGGTCATTTGCCGCACCAGGGCGAAGTGACGAGCCAGCGCCGCCCAAGGCGAAAGGATCCAGAGCCGGTATTCCGCGCTCACGGCTGCCAGTCTTCGAGGCACAGGTTCAGCGCCTGCTCCCAATGCGGCATGCGGATTCCCCAGATTTCTCCGACCCGCGAGTTGTCGAGCAATGAGTACATCGGCCGCTGCGCGGGTGTCGAGTACTCCGTGGTCGCGATCGGCACAAGCCGCTTCAGGCGGCGCTGGGAGTCCGCAACCCCGTCGAAAACCCTCTTCGCGAACTCGTACCAAGTCGTTGCGCCGGACGCCGTCAGATGGAAAATGCCGCCTCGCTCCTCGAAGATTCGGCGCACGGAGCCGGCGTCACGCCCGGCACGCGCCAGGATCTGAGCCGTCGCTTCGGCAACGGAACGTGCCCAGGTCGGAGCGCCAAGCTGATCGTTCACTACCTTGATTTCCTCGCGCTCACGCGCCAGGCGCAGCATGGTGCGGACGAAATTCTGGCCGCGGTTGGCGTAAACCCAACTTGTTCTGAGAATGATCGCCGGCGCGCCGCTGCCGAGGATCGCCGTTTCGCCGGCCGCCTTGCTGCGCCCGTAGGCCGACAACGGGCCAGTGCGTTCGGATTCGCGCCAGGGCTTCGTCGCCCGTCCGTCGAAAACGTAATCTGTCGAATAGTGCAGCAAGGCCGCGCCGTTCGACCGTGCCCACCGAGCCATGGCCGCCGGCGCCTCAGCGTTGATCCGGAAAGCGAGGTCTTCTTGCGACTCAGCCAGGTCCACCGCAGTAAATGCTGCAGAATTAACGATGACCTGCGGCCGAACCGCATCGAGGAGCGAAGTCACGTTCTCCGCTTCACTCAGATCACAGTCCGGCTGGTCCAAGGCCACAACTTCACCGAGCGTTTGCAGGGTCCGCGCCAGTTCGTAACCCACCTGACCGTTCCGTCCTGTCAGAAGAAGACGAATCAAGGAAACACCTCGGCCCGATCCAGGTACGGGGCGGAGAGGTCCTTGCCCGCCAGCAACGGCCCATCGTCGATCCGGCCCCAGTCGACAGCGAGCTGCGGGTCGTTCCAGCGCACACTCCGGTCGAATTCTTCCATCCAGTAGTCGGTAGTCTTGTACAGAAAATCTGCGAATGCGCTACGCACCAGGAATGCGTGCCCGAACCCAGGCGGAACCCACAGCTGAAGCTTGTTCTCCGCGCTCAGTTCGACGCCCACCCACCTACCGAAATTCGGCGACGAGCGTCGCAGATCGACCGCCACGTCGAACACCGCACCGCTGACCACCCGCACCAGTTTCCCCTGCGGCCTGACCAGCTGATAGTGGATGCCGCGCAGCACGTTCTTCGCCGAGCGCGAGTGATTGTCCTGCACGAACGTCACGTTGAGCCCGGTCGCCTCGCGAAAGACCCTCGCGTTCCAGCTTTCCATGAAGAAGCCGCGCTCGTCGCCGAAAACCTTCGGCTCGAGGATCAGCACTTCTGGTAATGCGGTGGCAGTGACCTTCATCCCATTCAAGCCGTTGGCGGGACGATTCGTTCGGTCAGCATGGCGCGCAGGTATCTGCCGTACTCGTTCTTCGTCAGCGGCGCGGCCAGCCGTTCGACTTGCGCGGCATCGATCCAGCCCAGCCGGTACGCGATCTCCTCCGGGCAGGCGATCTTCAGGCCCTGCCGCTTTTCGATCGTCTCGATGAAGTGCGCCGCCTCGAGCAGCGATTCGTGCGTTCCGGTGTCCAGCCAGGCCGAGCCGCGCCCCATTACCTCGACGGTCAGTGCCTTAGCCTGCAGGTAAAGCCGGTTGACGTCGGTGATCTCGAGTTCGCCGCGCGCCGAGGGTCTGATCGAGGCGGCGATGTCGAGCACCCGGTTGTCGTAGAAATAAAGGCCCGTGACCGCATAGTTCGAGCGCGGCTGCTTCGGCTTTTCTTCGATGCTCATCGCATGGCCGCGAGCATCGAATTCGATGACGCCGTAGCGCTCGGGGTCGTTGACGTGATAGGCGAACACGGTGGCGCCATTGGGCCGGGCATTGGCGCGCACCAGCGAAGGCGCAAGGTCGTGGCCGTAGAAGATGTTGTCGCCGAGGATCAGCGCTGCCGGATCGCGGCCGACGAACTCGCGGCCGATGATGAACGCCTGCGCCAGCCCGTCTGGCGACGGCTGCACTGCGTAGTCGATGCGGATACCCCACTGGCTGCCGTCGCCGAGCAGTTCGCGGAAGCGCGGCGTGTCGGCCGGCGTGGAGATCAGCAGCACCTCCCGGATGCCGGCCAACATCAGCGTGGTCAGCGGGTAGTACACCATCGGCTTGTCGTACACCGGCAGCAGCTGCTTGGAGACGACTTGCGTTACCGGATACAGCCGCGTGCCCGAGCCGCCGGCGAGGATGATGCCCTTGCGGTTCATGCGTTCTCCGCGGCGCCCGTCCTAGCGCCGTAGTTGGCGTTCATCCACTCGCGGTAGCGCCCGTCACGCACGCGGTCGACCCAGTCCATGTGCTCGAGGTACCACCGCACCGTGGCGCGGATGCCCTCGCCGAACGAATGCTGCGGCGCCCATCCCAGCTCGGCCTCGATCTTGCCCGGATCGATGGCATAGCGGCGATCGTGGCCCGGTCGGTCGGTGACGAAACGAACCTGCTCGCTGTAGCGTCCGGCGCCCTTGGGCCGCATTTCATCGAGGATGGCGCAAACGGTGTTGACGACGTCGATGTTGCGGATTTCGTTCTTGCCGCCGATGTTGTAGGTCTCGCCGGGGCGGCCGCCGCGCAGTACCCGGCGGACCGCAGCGCAGTGGTCGGTGACGTAGAGCCAGTCGCGCACGTTGCGCCCGTCGCCGTACACCGGCAATTCCTTGCCGTCGAGGGCATTGAGGATCATCAGCGGAATCAGTTTCTCCGGAAACTGGAACGGCCCGTAGTTATTGCTGCAGTTGGTCGTCAGCGTCGGCAAAGCGTAGGTGTGGTGATAGGCCCGCACCAGGTGATCCGAGGCGGCTTTGGAGGCCGCGTACGGGCTGTTCGGCGCGTAAGGCGTGGCTTCGCTGAAGGCCGGATCGTTCTCGTCAAGCGAGCCATAAACCTCGTCGGTGGAGACATGCAGGAAACGAAAGCCGTCGCGCTCGCTGCCGGTCAATTCGGCCCAGTAGGCGCGCACGGCTTCCAGCAGTTCGAAGGTGCCGTTGATGTTCGTCCGCACGAACTCGCCCGGCCCGTGGATCGAGCGGTCGACATGGCTCTCGGCGGCGAAATGCAACACGGCGCGCGGCCGATGCCGCCCAAGCAGTTCCGCGACGGCCTGCCGGTCGCAGATGTCGACCTGCACCAGGGCGAAGGCAGCGTTGCCCTGAACCGCCTTCAGGTTGTCCAGGTTGCCGGCGTAGGTGAGCTTGTCGATGACAAGCACCGGCTCGCCCTCCAAGCGCAACCACTCGTGGACGAAATTGGCTCCGATGAAGCCGGCACCACCGGTGATGAAGATCATGACGACGAGGAAAGAAGCTGACGCCGACGAGCGCGCAGCAAGAATTCCGCGCCGCCTTTGTCGGAGTGCAGCAATCGCCCGGCTCAACCGGCCAGAGCAGAAGGGCGAAGTTTAGCCAATCGAAGGCAAGACCTTTTTCTGTCTGTGCCGGCCGCATTAACCGATAGCCGTGGCGCGGGCTGGGTAGCCTCAGCGGCGCATGGCCGATGCGTGCGATCATTGCCACGCCGGTGCGAGCCGCCCCGTCCGAGAAATCGGGCGGGGCGGCTCGCACCGCACGGCCCGACAGTTGCGCAATGTCCTCGTCGTTCCTCCGCAGCGTCACGCTTTCCGTCATCAGCCACGAGCAGCACTCGATGGTCGATGTGTTGCTGGCCACGCTTGCCGGAATCGCCGCGCCTGAACTGGCGAGGATCGTCATCACCCAGAATCTGCCGGAGCGCTCGACGAGCGCAAGCGGTCTGGACCTGCCTCCGGTGCAAGTGATTCGCAATCCGCGGCCCCGCGGATTCGGCGCCAACCATAATTCGGTATTCGGGCACGTCGATACCGAGTTCTTCGCCATCGTCAACCCTGATATCTCGCTCACGCACAACCCGTTTCCTGCGTTGCTCGAGGCCCTGCGCGCCGGCGCCGGTGTCGCTGCGCCAACCGTGCTTGAACCCGATGGCACGGTGGCCGATTCCGCGCGAGCGCTGCTGACACCGTGGGAGCTTCTCGCTCGTCGACTACCGGGTTATCGCCCGCCGGCGACGCCGGCGTGGTTCGCCGGCATGTTCGTTGTCTTTCGCACGGACGCGTTTGCCAAGGTGGGCGGATTCGACGAGCGATACTTCATGTACTGCGAAGACTTCGACATCTGTGCCCGACTGCGCCTTGCCGGCTGGCCGCTGGCGTTGGTCCGAGACGCTTCCGTCGTGCACGCCGCGCAGCAGCTCAGCCACCGATCGCTTCGGCACCTGAGGTGGCATATCGGCAGCCTGATGCGCACCTGGGCGTCGCCGACGATCTGGCACTACAGGACGCTGCTCGGGCGGGACGCCGCCGCGACCGCGGAGGGCACGGCCGGCAAGGCAGATGACCGTCCCGTGCCCGCAAACGTGGCGACGGCGCAGGGCCGGCGCCCATAAGTGAGGCAGCAGCGAGGGATCGCGCGCTTGCCCGCTGGCCGGCCGCTCAGCCGCAGCGGCGAGCGGGCCCGCTCGCCGGGCGGCGCGGCACACACTGATAGATTCACCGGCCAACGGCAGCGGGATCAGCAGAAAATGACGTCAGGCAGCACGGAACATGGTTGCCAGGAATGAACTGAACCGCGCCCGCGTGCTGGTGGTCGGCGACGCGATGCTCGACCGCTACTGGTTTAGCGAGGTCGAGCGCATTTCGCCCGAAGCGCCAGTGCCCGTGGCGCGCGTGCGCTCGGTCGAAGAGCGCCTCGGCGGCGCGGCCAACGTGGCGCGCAACGTCGCCTCGCTCGGCGCGGTCGCCGGGTTGCTCACGGTGGTCGGCCGCGACGAAGCCGGCGCGACGATCGCGCGCTTGCTCGCGGCCAGCGCCATCCGTGGCCACCTGCATGCCGACGAAGGCCTGGCCACGACGGTGAAGGTGCGCGTGATCGCCCGCCAGCAGCAGATCGTGCGCGTCGACTTCGAGACGGCGCCGCAGGCCGAGGTTCTGGCGGCGCATCTGGACGAGTACGCGCGGCTGCTGCCCGACTGCGACGTGGTGCTGCTTTCCGACTACGGCAAGGGCGGGCTGACGCACATCGTGCGCATGATCGAACTGGCCCGCGCCGCGGGCCGCCCGGTGCTGGTCGATCCCAAGGGCGACGACTACTCGCGCTATGCCGGCGCCACGCTGGTCACGCCGAACCGCGCCGAACTGCGTGAGGTGGTCGGCCGCTGGCGCGACGAAGCGGACCTCGAGGTCCGCGCGCAGCGGCTGCGCCGAGAGCTGGGCATGCAGGCGCTGCTGCTGACGCGCAGCGAGGAAGGCATGACCCTTTACACCGACGAGCCCACCTGGAGCATCCCGGCGCAGGCGCGCGAGGTGTTCGATGTCAGCGGCGCCGGCGACACGGTCATCGCCGTGTTGGCGGCGATGCTGGCCGCCGGGCGGCCGCTGCGCGAGGCGGTCGCCACGGCCAACCGCGCCGGCGGCATCGTCGTCGGCAAGCTCGGCACGGCCACCGTGTCGTACGAGGAGCTTTTCGCCGTCTGACGGCCACGGAACGTCCGGTTGGCATCTTGATGTCAGACCGTCACATCTTGCTGAATGCGCACCACGGTCAGGCTTGATGGACATCTGTTGGCCTTGGCCAAGCGTCGCGCGGTCGAAATGGGGCGCACGCTGACCTGTGCTGCAAGAAGCCCTGCGCGGGTCCCTGCAGCGGCAGGCCGGCAGGTCGAAACGGACGCCGCTCAAGCTCACGACGGTCGAGGGCGCCGGCCTACGCGCCGGCGTCGATCTCGACGACACGGCCGCGCTGCTGGAGACGATGGAGTTGTAAGTGGTGCCGGCGGACGTCAACGTCCTCGTCTACGCCCACCGCGAAGACACCGAGCATCATTCGCCCTGCCGGCGCTGGCTGGAGGCAACGATCAACGGCGATGAGCGCTACGGGGTGTGGGAACTCGTCCTGAGCGGCTTGGTTCGCGTTGCGACGCACCCGAAGGTCTTCGCCTCGCCCAGTTCGATGAGGCAGGCGCTCGAGTTCACCGAGCAGGTGCCAGAGCAGCCAAACGCCATGCTGATCGAACCAGGCGAGCGCCATTGGTCGATCTTCCGCCGCCTGTGCGTCTAAGCCAAGGCAAAGGGAAACCTGATCCCCGACGCGTATTTCGCTGCTTTGGCCATCGAGGGCGGCTGCGCGTGGATCACCACTGACCGCGACTACAGCCGCTTTCCGGGCTTGCGCTGGAAGAGCCCGCTCCAGGTTCACGAACCTTGCCGTCGATCGTTCGCCGGCAGCGCCGCGTTTGCGCCAGCGTCGGCTTCATGCGCGACACGTGTGTCGCGCGGTGTCTCGGTCCCGATGGACTCGCCGATCCGTCCCCCCTGTCGAACCTGCATGGCAGGAGGCTCGGGTGGTCCGCTCCTGGCGGAAGATCGGAGCCGCGAACGTACAATGACCTTTGGCCGCCGGCTGGCGATCGAGCAGGTCCCCGCCCCACATCACGCCAAGCCCCCGATTCAAGCAGAGTCCACGTCAATGAGCATCATCGTCACCGGCGCCGCCGGCTTCATCGGCGCCAATCTGGTCAGGGCGCTGAATGACCGCGGCGAGACCGACATCCTCGCCGTCGACAACCTGACCCGCGCCGACAAGTTCCGCAACCTCGCCGACTGCGAGATTGCGGATTACCTGGACAAGGCCGAGTTCCGCGCGCTGCTCGGCCGCGGCGCGATCGGCCGGACGGACGCCGTGTTCCACCAGGGCGCCTGCTCCGACACGATGGAGAGCGACGGCCGCTACATGCTCGACAACAACTACCGCTATTCGCTGGAGTTGCTCGACTGGTGCCAGCAGCGGAAAGTCCCTTACATCTACGCGTCGTCGGCTTCGGTCTATGGACTGGGGCCGGTATTCGCCGAGGGCCGGGCGCACGAGAAGCCGCTGAACGTCTACGGCTACTCGAAGTTCCTGTTCGACCAGATCGTGCGCCGGCGGCTCAGCGCGCTGGTCGCGCCGGTGGTGGGGCTGCGCTATTTCAACGTCTATGGGCCGCGCGAAGCGCACAAGGGGCGGATGGCTTCGGTGGCCTGGCACCACTTCAGCCAGTACCGCGCCGAATCCCGGGTCAGGCTCTTCGAGGGCAGCCACGGCTACGCCGACGGCGAGCAGCGGCGCGACTTCATCCATGTCGACGACGCGGTGGCGGTGAACCTGTTCTTTTATGAGAAACCGGCGTCGGGCCTCTATAACGTCGGCACCGGCCGGGCGCAGGCGTTCAACGACGTGGCGCTCACCGTCGTGAACTCGCTGCGCCGGCACGCCGGCGAGTTGCCCCTGCCGTTGGCCGACGCGGTGGCACAGAAGCGCATCGAATACGTGCCCTTTCCCGAGGCGCTGCGTGGCAAGTATCAGGCCTTCACGCAGGCCGACTTGACGCAGCTGCGCGCCGCGGGTTTCGCCCGGCCAATGGCGACCGTCGAACAGGGCGTGGCAGCCTATGTCGACTGGCTGCTGAAGCAGGGCTGATGACGACGCAGGCCGGCCTTCGCCGCGCTGCCTTCATCGATCGCGACGGCGTGATCAACATCGATCACGGCTATGTCTTCCGCCGCGAGGACTTCCAGTTCGTGCCGGGCGTGCTTGCCGCCTGTGCGCAACTGCGCCGCCTGGGCTACGCGCTGGTGGTGGTGACCAACCAGTCCGGAATCGGCCGCGGCCTGTACAGCGAAGCCGATTACCAGCGGCTGACCGAGTGGATGCGCAGCGAATTCGCCAAGGCCGGTGCGCCACTGGCCGGCGTTTATCACTGCCCGCATCATCCGCAGGCCGCGCTGCCCGAGTATCGCCTTGCCTGCGGCTGCCGCAAGCCCGCGCCGGGCATGCTGTTGGCCGCGGCGCAGGATCTTGCGCTCGACCTCGCGCAGTCGGTGCTTTTCGGCGACAAGGACTCCGACATCGAGGCGGCGGCGGCAGCCGGCGTGCGTCGGCGCGTGCTGCTGGGCACCGACGGACTGAGGTTGCCGCCTGCCGATCTGGCGCCGCAGGCCAGCGCCCGTTTTGCGTCGCTTGCCGACGCCGTGCGCGGGCCGTGGCTGGACGCGGCGCTCACGGCGAATGCGCATGCCTGAGGCGCCGCGGTTCGAAGCGAAGATCGCCGCGCGCGCGGACCTGGCCCGCCGCGTGCAGTGGCTGCCGCGGCCGATCGTGCTGACCAATGGCGTCTTCGATCTGCTGCACCGAGGTCACGTCACCTACCTTTCCCGTGCCCGCGAACTGGGCGCGAGCCTCGTCGTGGCGGTGAACTCGGATGCCTCGGTGCGGCGGCTCGGCAAGGGCGGCGACCGGCCGATCAATACCGAAGCGGACCGCGCCGCGGTGCTCGCCGCGCTGGAAAGCGTGTCCCTGGTCACGATATTCGATGAAACGGTGCCGTTGCCGGTGGTGCAGATCGTCCGGCCCGATGTCTACGTCAAGGGCGGCGATTACGACATGGCAACCATCGCGGAGGCGCAGCTGGCACGCGCCTGGGGCGCGAAGACGGTGGCGATCGCCTTCGAGTTCGAGCGCTCCACTTCCGCCCTCCTGGCCAGGGTACGTGGTGGCTGAGTCGCGGCTGCCGGCGCCGACCGGTTGAAGGGCCGGGTGTGGCCGGCTCGTTACAATGCCGCCGGGCGCCTAAGGACTTCGCCTGCGCAGATTCGCCCCGCCAGCCGCGTCCGATTTCGCCGGTTCGCTCCTGCATCTACTGGCTTGCAGGCACTGGCGCCTCAAAGGGTGCTCATGCGCCCGGTTTTCCGCTTTCGGCCGGCTCGCCTCGATCTTGACCACGTCGCTTCAAGCCCTGCTCGCCTGCGCGCTGACCGCGGCCCTGATCCTCGCGCTGCGTGTTCCCGCAGAAAGAATCGGCCTGGTCGACCATCCGGGCGGCCGCAAGCGACACGACGACGTTGTGCCCTTGACCGGCGGCCTGGCGCTGACCCTCGGCTTCTACTTCGCGCTGGCGACCGCATTTCCGGCACTGGAGGAGCTGCGCGTGCTTCTGGTGGCGATCGCGGTGCTTGCCGCGGTCGGCGTCGCCGACGATCTGGCCGAGGTTCGGCCGCGCACCAAGCTGCTCGTGCAACTGGTCGCTGCCGCGCTGATGGCCTTCTGGGGCGAGCACCTGCTGCTGCATCTCGGTGACCTCGTCGGCCGCGGCCGGCTGAACCTCGGCCTGCTTGCGGTGCCGCTGACCGTCTTTGCCACGGTGGCCGTTGTCAACGGCATCAACATGCTCGACGGCATCGACGGCCTCGCGGGAGGACTGGTCGCGGTGATGCTCGGCTACTTCGCGCTGTTTGCCTTCGTCCTCGGGGAGGCCGGCGCTATGAAAGTCATCGTCGTGCTGCTTGGCGCGGTGATCGGATTTCTGCTGTTCAACGCGCCGCATCCGTGGCCGGGCGGACGGATCTTCATGGGCGACACGGGCAGCCTCGTGCTGGGCTTCGCGGTGGCCTGGTTCACCATCGACCTGACACAGCGCCCCGCCCCGGCGGTCCCTCCGGTGGTGATGCTGTGGGTGGTCGGCGTGGTGCTGTTCGACCTGTTCACCGTCACTGTCCGGCGTGCGCTCCAGGGCCGCAATCCGACAGCGCCTGACCGCCTGCACATTCACCATCTGCTGCTTCGCTCCGGCTTTAGTCCGGTGGCAGCCTTGCTGCTGCTGCTGGCAGCCAATGCCGCACTGGGCGCCATCGGCACGGTCGGCTGGCTGGCCGGCCTGTCGGAGGCCGCGCTGTTCGCGGGCTTCCTGGCCACCGGCGGGCTTTACTTCGCTGTCCTGCTCGACCCGACGCGCCTGCTCAGACGACGCCGTCGCCGCGCGCAGGCCCAGGCGGCGCCGGAGGAGGAAACACGACCGGTGGAGATCCAGACGCGGACCTTCAGCACCGACCGTGACAAGTGATCAACTCTGGATCATCGGCGACGTGCAGGGCTGCCTCGGCAGCCTGAACGCATTGCTATCGCAGCTGCCATCGGATTCCCGCCTGCTGTTCGTCGGCGACCTGGTCAACCGGGGCGCGCAGTCGCTCGCGTCGCTGCGCTTCGTCAGGGCGCTGGGTAATCGCGCCATTGCCCTGCTCGGCAACCACGATCTGCACCTGCTTGCGGTTGCCGCCGGCATCCGGCCGCAGCACGACGACGATACGCTGTCCGACATCCTTGCCGCGCCGGACCGCGAGGAACTGCTCGACTGGCTGCGCGCGCGCCCGCTGGCCGTGCACGAGGCGGGCGCCCTGTTCGTGCACGCCGGCGTGCTGCCGCAGTGGTCGGTCGACAAAACCCTCGCGCTCGCCGCTGAAGCCGAGGCGCGGCTGCGCGCGCCGGATCACCGCTCGTTTCTCGCCGCGATGTACGGCAACCGGCCGGCGCGGTGGGAAGACGACCTCGCGGGCGCCGACCGTATACGTTGCGTGATCAACGCGCTGACCAGGCTGCGCTTTGTCGCAGCCGACGGGACGATGGATTTCGCCATCAAGCAAGGGCTTCACGCCGCAGCACCGGGGTTCGTGCCCTGGTTCGACCATCCGGCGCGCGCCACGCGTGCGACGCCGGTCGTCTTCGGCCACTGGTCGACGCTCGGCCTGATGCTGCGCGACGATGCGGTCTGCCTCGACAGCGGCTGCGTCTGGGGCGGAGCGCTTACGGCGCTGGCCTGGCCGAGCCGGCGCCTGCTTCAGGTGCCGTGTCCGCCTTATCGACGGCCCGGTCCGGCGCCGGAATGAAGCGGCGCCCGGTCGGTGCCGGGACCTTCAGGTGCGCAGCAATCCGCTGCGCGACCTGTTGTGCGACATGGTGCCGATTGCTGTCGCCGGTGGTCGGCACCACATCGAGAAACGCGACTTCGACCTGCAGCCGGCGCGCCGTGACGATCTTCCACAACGAAGTCAGCAGTCCCATGTCGCCGACGAACGCGGCCGCGGTCGACGGTTTCCCGCTTTCCGTGTAGCGCAACGCCACCGGCCAGCAGTCGCAGCCGATCTCGACCGCCGGGGCGACGAGGTTCGAATGAAACGGCAGCAGCGCGCGGCCGTCGGTCGTCGTGCCCTCGGGAAACACCGCAACCGTCTCGCCCTGCTGCAGGCGGTCGCGAACGCGGTGGTTCATCGATGCGACCGCATGGCGCCGGCCGCGCTCGATGTAGAGCGTGCCGACCAGCGTGACCAGACGGCCGAGCAGCGGCCAGCGGCGGATCTCGGACTTGGCCACAAAACGGCTCGGCAGGGCCGCGTGCATCGCGAACACATCGATCCAAGAGATGTGGTTGGCCAGAAGCATGCGGCCGAAGCGGCCGGCTTCGACACCCGTTGCGGCGAGCGCAGGCGGCAGAGGACGCCCCGACAGGCGCAGTCGCGCGCCGCAGATCGCCAGCAGCAGCCGCGACCAGCCGCGGATGATGCGGTTGCGCCGCGCTTGGACCAGCCACGGGAAGATCGCCGCGGCGATCGCAACGCCCGCCAGCACATGCACGAGCAGTAATCCAATACGCAGGGGCGCCAGCATCACTTTCATCGGCAACGGCGCCCGATCCGGTTGTCTCGGAACAGTCGATCGATGCCGCGCACGATATCGCCGGTGGACACGGCGATGGCCGCGGAATTCGCGCTCAAGCGAAATTCGACTCTGACCCCGATTTCCGGTCGAAGCGAACCTCGCCGCCGACCAGCGTCATCATGGCGCGCCCGGTCAGTTCGAAACCGGCGAAGGGCGTGTTGGCGCCGCGGCTGACGAGTTCGCTGCGGGTTGCGGTCCAGTGCGCCTGCGGGTCGAATATGACGATGTCGGCCTTGGCGCCGACGGCGAGCCGGCCGGTGGGTTCGCGCAGGATCTGCGCCGGCGCGCTCGTCACCTTGGCCAGTGCCGACGTCGCCGGCACCTTCGCCGCCTCGGCCCACTTCAGGACCAGGGGCAGCAGCGTCTCCAGCGCCGTGGCACCGGGCGTAGCCTCGCCGAACGGCAGCAGCTTGTCGTCCTCGGCCACCGGCGCATGATCGGAGCAGATCGCGTCGATCGTGCCGTCGGCAAGCCCGGCGACGATGGCATCGCGGTCGCGCTGCGTGCGCAGCGGCGGATCGAGGCGAAAGTTGGGATCGAAATAGCCGATGTCGACGTCGGTCAGGTGCACGTGGTGGATGCTGACATCGGCGCTGACCTGCAGTCCTTCGCTTCGCGCGCGGCGCACCAGTTCGACGCCGCCGGCGCTCGACAGCCGGGCCAGATGGATCCTTGCGCCGCTGTCGCGCTGCAGTTCGAAGATCGTCTGCAGCGCGACAGTCTCGGCCAGCGCAGGCACCGCCGGCAGGCCGAGCCGGCCGGCCACCGCACCGGCGCCGGCGACCCCGTCGCCGGCCAGCGTGTCCTCGACCGGGCGCAGCCACACCGGCAGGTCGAACGTCTTCGCATAGCGCAGGATCTGCAGCAGCACGCCGTTGTCGCGCGGCAGGCTGCCGGTCTGCATGAACGCGACGCAACCGGCCTCGGCGAGGGTCTCGATCTCGGCCAGCACTTCGCCCGTCAGCCCGGCGCTCAACGCACCGAGCGGATACAGCCGCGCCCCTGCCGCCTCGCGCGAACGCTGGCGAAGCATGCGGACCAGGCCCGGCTCGTCCAGTGGCGGGTCGGTGTCCGGCGGACAGACGACGCCGGTGACGCCGCCGGCCAGCGCAGCGCGCATTTCGCGCTTCAGCGCCCCTTCGGCGCCCGGCTCGCGCATCCGTGCGCACAGATCGACGAGCCCCGGCGCGACGACGAGTCCGCGCGCGTCGATCTCGCGTTCGGCGCCGAATCCGTCCGGCCGCCGTCCGACCGCGACGATGCGGCCGTCGGCGATGAACAGGTCGGTGATCGCGTCGTGGTTCGACGCCGGATCGATCAGGCGCCCGTGGCGGATGGCGAGCTTCATTGCATCCTCTGCGACGACGCGGCGATCGAAAGCACGGCCATGCGCACCGCGATGCCGAAGGTCACCTGCGGCAGGATGACGCTCTGCGTTCCGTCGGCGACACTCGAGTCGATTTCAACGCCGCGGTTCATCGGGCCCGGATGCATGACGATGGCGTCGGGCCTGGCCAGCCGCAGCCGCTCCTGCGTCAGCCCGTAGTTGCGGAAATACTCCTGCGCCGAAGGCAGCAGCGCGCCGCGCATGCGCTCGTTCTGCAGGCGCAGCATGATGATCACGTCGGCGTCGCGGATGCCCTCGTCGAGCCGCGTGCACACGCGCACGCCCATCTGCTCGAGCCCGTCGGGCAGCAGCGTCAAGGGGCCCACCGCGCGCACCTCGGGCACGCCGAGGGTGGTCAGCGCATGGATGTCGGAGCGCGCCACGCGCGAGTGCAGGATGTCGCCGACGATCGCCACAGTCAGCCTGCTGAAATCGCGCTTGTAATGGCGGATCGTGTACATGTCGAGCAGGCCCTGCGTCGGGTGCGCGTGGCGCCCGTCGCCGGCGTTGATCACGTGCACGTGCGGCGCCACATGGCGTGCGATCAGGTAGGGCGCGCCGCCGGCGGCATGGCGGACGACGAACATGTCGGCCTGCATCGCCGTCAGGTTGTTGATCGTGTCGAGCAGCGATTCGCCCTTGGCCGTGCTCGAGCGCGTGATGTCGAGGTTGAAGACGTCGGCCGACAGGCGGCGCGCGGCGATCTCGAAGGTGGTGCGCGTACGCGTGCTGTTCTCGAAGAACAGGTTGAACACCGAACGGCCGCGCAGCAGCGGCACGTTCTTCACCTCGCGCTCGGCGATGTTGATGAATCCGTCGGCGGTGGCGAGGATGCGCTCGATGATGGCCCGCGGCAGGCCTTCGATCGACAGCAGATGGTGCAGTTCGCCGTTGCGGTTCAGCTGCGGATTGCGGCCGAATTCAGGCTTCACGGCGCTGCTCCAGCGTCAGGTGCAGACGGCCGTCGTCGTCGCGCGACAGCACGACGCTGATCTGCGGCGGCACCTCGATGACCCGGCCGACCACAGTCGGCGCAATCGGCAGTTCGCGGCCGCCGCGGTCGATCAGCACGACCAGATCGATGCGCGCCGGCCGGCCGTAGTCGAAAAGTTCGTTCATCGCCGCGCGTACGGTGCGGCCGGTATAAAGGACATCGTCGACGAGCACGATGTCGGCGCCCTCGACGTCGAAGGCGATCGCTGACGGCTTGACGCTCGGGTTCAGCCCCGAGCGCGAGAAGTCGTCGCGATAGAACGAGATGTCGAGGATGCCGACCTCGTAGGGGACGTGCAGATCCTCCTTCAGCCGCCGCGCCAGCCAGACGCCGCCCGTGTGCACGCCGACCAGCCGCACGTCGCGGCCCGCCACCGCCTCCCGCAGCCGGGCAACGAGGCTGCGATAGATGGCTTCGGCGTCGAGTTCAATCATTGGCAGCCTCATCGAACCACTGCTGCAGGATCACGGCGGCCGCCTCGTCGTCCCGACCCTCGCGGGTCACGACGGACGAATAGCGCTCATCGACGCGCGCCACCGGCAGGCGAAAGCGCCCCTCGAGCTGGCGGGCAAAGCGCTCGCATCGGGCCGTCAGTTCGTGCGCCGCGCCGTCGGGGTGACGGGCGATGCCGACCACCAGTTGCGTCGGCTGCCAGGCCGCGATCAGTTCGGCGATGCGGCGCCAGCGCGCGTCGCCGGCATCGTCGACCAGAGCCAGCGGCCGCGCCCGGCACGTAATGCCGTTTCCCACCGCCACGCCGATGCGCCGCGTGCCGAAGTCGAAACCGAGCACGACCTCTTCTTTCAGCAACGGCGAATGAGCAATGCGGGCAGCACGATGCGGCAGCGATGAGGCCTCAGGCATGTCCGGCCTGCGCCGACAGCTGGCCGGCGTCGATGCCCAGCAGACGCAGCGCGGCGGCCTGCCGCGCCTCGGCCGGTGTGTCGAAGATGATGGCGGACTGAGCGTCGACGGTCAGCCAGGCGTTGGCCGAGACCTCCGATTCGAGCTGGCCCGCGCCCCAGCCGGAATATCCCAGCGTGACCAGTATCTTCCGCGGGCCAACGCCGCCGGCGACCGCCTCCAGCACGTCCTTCGAGGTCGTCAGCGCGATGTCGTCGGCCACCGGCAGCGACGAGCTGTATTGCCCCGCCGGCACATGCAGCACGAATCCGCGCTCGGTCTGCACCGGGCCGCCGAAATACACCGGCGCATCCTTCCACGGCGCAATTTCCAGTTTCAGGTCGATCTTGTCGAACAGGCTTTCCAGCGTCAGCTCGGTCGGCCGGTTGATCACCAGGCCGAGGGCGCCCTTGTCCGTGTGTTCGCAGACATAGACGACCGAGCCGGCAAAGTTCGGATCCGCCATCGCCGGCATCGCGATCAGGAACTTGTGCGTCAGGTCCATGGGTTCGCGCCGTTGCTCACGACTGTCGAGGTCGCCGTCTGGCGGCGACCCAATGTTCCCCGAGACGGTCGGTCAGGTCTTCTGCGCATTGTAAGCTCGCCGGCCGCACCGAGAATGCAGCCCAGATGGACTCGGCCCTGATGTGGTTCCGCCGCGACCTGCGGCTCGCCGACAACGCGGCGCTTTATCACGCGCTGAAAAGCGCAAGGCGCGTCTACACCGCGTTCGTCTTCGACCGCGCCATTGTCGATGAGTTGCTGGCCGAGGGTCTGCGCGCCGACCGGCGCGTCGACTTCATCCGCCGCTGCCTGCAGGAACTCGACGCCGGCCTGCGCCAGCACGGCGGCGGACTGATCGTCCGCCACGGCGTCGCCGCCGACGAAATTCCCCGCCTGGCGGAGCAGTTGCAGGTCGACGCAGTCTTCGCCAATCACGACTACGAGCCGTACGCGATCGAACGCGACGCGAAGGTCGCCGCGACGCTCGGTGCCAGCGGCCGCCGCTGGCACAGCTTCAAGGACCAGGTGATCTTCGAGCGCGACGAGGTGCTGACCGGTGCCGGCCGGCCCTTTTCCGTGTTTACCCCGTATAGGAACGCGTGGCTGAAGGCACTGACACCGTTTCACCTGCGTGCCTATCCGGTGGAGAAGTACGCCCCGGCGCTGGCGCCGCCGCCATTCGCAACAAGGCTGCCTGCGCTCGAGGAGATCGGCTTCGAGACCACCGATCTGGAAGCGCTTAAGGTGCCGACCGGCAGCCGCGGCGGCCGCGGGCTCTTCGACGACTTCCGCTCCCGCATCGACCGCTACAAGGACGCGCGCGACTACCCGGCCGTGCGCGGGCCGTCCTATCTGTCGGTGCACCTGCGCTTCGGCACGCTGTCGATCCGCGAACTGGTCAGCTTTGCCTACGACCGCGCGCGCGCATCGGCGGGCGCAGCAACCTGGCTGGCGGAGCTGATCTGGCGCGAGTTCTACCAGCAGATCCTCTACCACCACCCGCAGGTCGCCACGCAAAGCTTCAGGCCTGAATACGACCGGATCCGCTGGGACAATGATCGCGACCGCTTCGCGGCCTGGTGCGAGGGCCGTACCGGCTATCCGCTGGTCGACGCGGCGATGGCACAGATCAACCGCACCGGCTACATGCACAACCGCCTGCGCATGGTCAGCGCCAGTTTCCTGACCAAGGACCTCGGCATCGACTGGCGCTGGGGAGAACGCTATTTCGCGCGCCGGCTGATCGACTTCGATCTGGCCGCCAACAATGGCGGCTGGCAGTGGGCCGCCTCCAGCGGCTGCGATGCCCAGCCGTATTTCCGCATGTTCAATCCGGTCGCGCAGAGCGAGAAGTTCGACCCCGAGGGCAAGTTCATCCGGCGCTACCTGCCGCAACTGGCGAATCTTTCTGCCGGGGAAATCCACGCGCCGTGGCGGCTTTCGCCCGAGCGGCAGCGCGAGGCGGGCTGCGTGATCGGCCGCGATTACCCGCATCCGGTCGTCGACCATGCCGAGGCACGGGCCCGGACGCTGGCCCGCTATTCGATCGTCAAGCAGCGCTGAACCGGCGCAGTCACAGCCGCGCCGCCGGGGTCTCGCCGGAACTGCGCGTGGCGTAGGCGAAGGCCATCGCGCCAACCGCCGCCACGACGATCAGCACGAGCGTGGCGGGGTCATAGCCACCGAGCACCGACCACAGCACGGCGGCGAAGATCGGGCCGACAGCGCGCGCCAGCAGCCCCGGCGTGGCCAGCGCACCGGCGATCGCGCCGTAATGCGCGCGACCGTACATCTGCACCGGCAGCGCTCCGCGGATCACCGTCATCGCCCCGTTGCCGGCGCCAAACAGCACTGCGAACAGCGCCAGCGCGGGCGCGCTCGTGCCGGCCCACAACAGCGCCAGCAGCGACAACGGCATCGCGACCGCCGCGATGCGACCGACCTGGCCGATGGTCAGCCAGCGGCTGGCACCGAATTCGACGACGCGGCCGGCGACTTGCATCGGCCCGACCAGTGCGCCAATGCCGGCGGCGGCCGCCGGCGACATGCCGCGCGCCAGCAGCAGCGCGATCAGGTGCGCGGCAACGGCCGAGACGACGACGTAGTGCGCGAGGAACGCGAGCGTCAGTGCGCGGAAGCGGCGGTCGGCCCAAAGCCGCAGCTGCGATCCGCCGGCCTTCGCCTGCAGGCCCGTGGTGATCGCACCGCTCGTGCGCGGCAGCAGGGCATAGTGCAGCGGCACGCAGACGAGCAGATTGATCGCCGCCAGCCACAGCACCGCGTCGCGCCAGCCGAAACGCTCGATCAAGATCGTGGTCAACGGCCAGAACACCGTGCTGGCGAAGCCGCCAAACAGGGTCAGCACGGTCAGCGCGCGCCTGTAGTTGAGCCGGTAGGCCTGCGCGATAACGACGAACGCCGGCTCGTACAGCGTCGCCGCCATCGTCACGCCGAGCCCGACCCAGACGGCGTATAGCGCCGGCAGCGACTGCACCTGCGACAACGCCGCCAGAAGCATCGCTGCCGCCGCCGAGCCGAGCGCCATCACGCCACGGCCGCCGAACCGGTCGATGGTCCTGCCGACCCCTGTCGCGCAAAGGCCGGAGATCAGCAGCGCCGCCGAAAAAGCGCCGGCAATCTCGCTTTTTCCCGCGCCCAGATCGCGCTGCAATGGTTCGAGCAGCAGCGCAAAGGCGTAATAGATCGAGCCCCAGGAGATGATCTGCGTGATGCCCAGGGCGACCAGCATCTGCCACGAAGCCCCAGCGGCCTTCTCGTCCGCCGCCGCCGGGACCGTCATCGCGGCCTCCACTCCGAGCGCGACGGCGTGCTCACTGCGCGCCGGCGTTGAGGTGAGTCAACGCGTCCGCCGGCGCCGACAGGCACGCGCCGCCGATGTTGATTTCGCTCAGCCAGCGTCCGGATCTGCCGTGCATCCTGCGCTCGTTTTGGTCTCGCTTCGAGGAGCCAAAGATGAATATGGAACGTCGCCGCGTGCTCAAGGCAGGCGCCGTCGGCGCCGCGCTTGGCCTGATCGCCCCGATCGGCCGGGCGCAATCGCCGTCGCAGATCGACGCCAAGGCCATGTTCGAGCGGCTGGGCAAGGAAGGCAAGGGTTTCGACATGCTGCGCTCGCTCGGCCCACGAGAGCCGGTCTATGTCGTCTTCGATCCGCAGTGCCGGTTCTGCGTCAGGCTGTGCGAGGCGGCCAGGCCCATCGCACAGCGGATCCGCTTCGTCTGGGTGCCGGTGGCACTGGTCAACGGCAAGAGCGAACCTCAGGCAGCGGCCATCCTGTCGGCGGCCGACCCTGCGGCGGCGATGCAGGCACACGAGCGCAGCTTCGCCTCCGGAGGCTCGGCCGCCGGCGCGATGAAGATCGACGCTTCGACGCGCGGCGCGGTGCAGGCGAACTCGCGGATCTTTCGCCGCGCCGGCGGCGCGACCGTGCCGACCACGGTCTTCCGCCACCGTGGCACGGGCCAGTATTCGGTGATCGCCGGCGCCCTCGACAGTGGCGCGCTGAAGCAGGCGTTGGGGATTGCCTGAACGCACGGCCGGCAAAGTCGAAGGCTTGGCCGGGCCCCCCGCGGGCCGGAGCCGCAAGGGATCAAGAACGACACGGCCCGCTTATGCGGGCCGTGTAGATCGCGGGCTGGAGCAGCGCTGACGGGATGCCGCCGCGTGCCTTGACGGGCCGCAGTTAATTCGGCCTGCCGCGGGAGGTCGCGGTTACATGTCCATGCCGCCCATTCCGCCCATGCCGCCCATGCCGCCGCCGGGCATGCCCTTTTCGGCTTTCTCCTCGACTAGTTCAGCCACCATGGCGTCCGTGGTCAGCATCAGCGCGGCAACGGAAGCGGCGTTCTGCAGCGCGGTGCGGGTGACCTTGGTCGGATCGAGCACGCCCATCTCGACCAGATCGCCGTACTCGCCGGTCTGCGCGTTGAAGCCGTAGTTGCCCTTGCCTTCGGCGACCTTGTTGACCACCACGCTCGGCTCGAAGCCGCTGTTGGCGACGATCTGCCGCAGCGGCTCTTCCATCGCGCGCAGCACGATCTTGATGCCGGCGTCCTGGTCGGCATTGTCGCCCTTGACCTTCGCGATGGCCTGCTTGGCGCGGATCAGCGCCACGCCGCCGCCGGCGACGATGCCTTCCTCGACCGCAGCACGGGTGGCGTGCAGGGCGTCTTCTACACGGGCCTTCTTCTCCTTCATCTCGACTTCGGTCGCCGCACCGACCTTGATCAGCGCCACGCCGCCGGCCAGCTTGGCCACGCGCTCCTGCAGCTTCTCCTTGTCGTAGTCGGAGGTGGCTTCCTCGATCTGCGCGCGGATCGCCTTGACCCGGGCCTCGATCGCCTTGGCGTCGCCGGCACCGTCGATGATCGTCGTGTTCTCCTTGGCGATCTCGACCTTCTTGGCCTGGCCAAGGTCGTTCAGGCTCGCCTTCTCCAGCGTCATGCCGGTTTCCTCGGCGATCACCGTGCCGCCGGTCAGGATGGCGATGTCTTCGAGCATCGCCTTGCGGCGGTCACCGAAGCCCGGCGCCTTGACGGCGCAGGTCTTCAGGATGCCGCGGATGCTGTTGACGACCAGAGTGGCCAGCGCCTCGCCCTCGACTTCCTCGGCGACGATCAGCAGCGGCCGGCCGGCCTTGGCCACCTGCTCCAGGATCGGCAGCAGGTCGCGGATATTGCTGATCTTCTTGTCATGCAGCAGGACGTACGGGTTCTCGAGGATCGAGATCTGCTTGTCGGGATTGTTGATGAAGTACGGCGACAGATAGCCACGGTCGAACTGCATCCCTTCGACGATGTCGAGTTCGTTCTGCAGCGACTTGCCGTCCTCGACCGTGATCACCCCTTCCTTGCCGACCTTGTCCATCGCGTCGGCGATGATCTTGCCGATCTCGTTGTCGGCATTGGCCGAGATGGCGCCGACCTGGGCGATCTCCTTGCTGGTCGTGGTCGGCTTGCTGATCTTCTTTAGTTCCTCGACGGCGGCAATCACGGCCTTGTCGATGCCGCGCTTCAGGTCCATCGGGTTCATGCCGGCAGCGACGTACTTCATTCCCTCGGCGACGATCGACTGCGCCAGCACGGTGGCGGTGGTGGTGCCGTCACCGGCGGCGTCCGAGGTCTTGGAGGCGACTTCCTTGACCATCTGCGCGCCCATGTTCTCGAACTTGTCCTTCAGTTCGACTTCCTTGGCCACCGACACGCCGTCCTTGGTCACGGTCGGCGCGCCGAAGCTGCGCTCGAGCACGACGTTGCGGCCCTTCGGCCCGAGGGTCACTTTCACTGCATTGGCCAGGATGTTGACGCCGCGAACCATTTTGTGGCGCGCGTCGTCGCCGAAGAAAACTTGCTTGGCAGGCATATTCGAAAGCTCCGATCAGAAAGTTGAAAAAGTGGCCGGGCCGCTCGGCGGACCGGCCTTATCCGGGTTGGACGTTATGCAATCACGCCCATGAGGTCCTCTTCACGCATGACGAGCAGTTCCTCGCCCTCGACCTTCACCGTCTGGCCGGCGTACTTGCCGAACAGCACACGGTCGCCCACCTTGACGTCGAGCGCGATCAGCTTGCCGTTCTCGTCGCGCTTGCCGGGGCCGACTGCAACGATCTCGCCCTGATCCGGCTTCTCCGCCGCCGTGTCGGGAATCACGATGCCCGACGCCGTCTTGCGCTCCTGATCCAGACGTTTGACGATCACACGATCGTGCAACGGACGAATTTTCATAAAGTCTCCTGATTTGCCTGCAAAATCCTGAAAGTTCAGGGTCCAAAATTGAAGTGAACACTAACAAACAAGTCCGACTGTCGCGCCGGAACGCCGATTGACGGGGCGCGCGCACTCATTGCTAGCACTCCCCATTGGCGAGTGCTAATGATAAGGACAGGATGTCGCGACTTCAAGCGGGCCAGCGGATTGAAGTTATCCCCAAGCCTGATTGTTCCCCGCAACGGCAACTCAACAGCGGCAACTCGACAGACAGGCCAACGAGCGCATCGCCGAACGAAAAAGGGCTCGCGCGATCGATGCCGCCGACGGTGCTCCCGCCAGCGCCCGGGGTCGTTCGCGCCGACATCGATATCCAGGTCTATCCCTCGGCCTCGCGGCAACCGGTTCTCGGGTGCAGCGCCCGACCGCCGCGCCCGGATGCTTGATCGCCCGGTGCTCATCGTGAGGGACTAATCCGCGCAGGGGGCTATCGGCGGCGGCGCGACTACGGCACTCTTCGAGCGATCGGCTGGAAGAGCCGCAAGTCGCGCAGCGCCACAGCGCGCCGCCGGCACAGTGAGAGACGCAACGTCGTGGGCCTGTTTGACAGCAAGAGAGACGCCAAGCTCACCAAGACCCGGCGCACCGGATTTATCCATTCGGTGCTCAGCTTTACGCGGTTGGAGATCCCCACCCTCGAGGTCTATGAAACAGCGGTGGCCTTCGGCCCGGATACCGACCCGATCACGGCTCACCGCGAACTCGCAGACGTCTTCGGCCAGAAGGCCGGTGAAGGCGAATTCCTGTTCCGAGCCGACAGCACGATCGCCGGCCGCTACTGGGTGCAGTCGATCGTTCCGTGGACACGCTGGCCGGAAACCGCGGTCAGCGCGCTGGAGCCGAAGCGGGTCGTGATCCAGCTCGCCGAAGGGCTGATGTACCGCTTCACGCTGCAGGTGTGCGCCGGACAGGTGAAGATGGTCGACGGCGAGAAGAAGATCGAGCCCTACCGCAATCCGCAGGACGTCGAGGCGTGGCTTCGCGCAAGCGCGGCGGGTTACGGCTTCACGCCGCTGATGCTCGACGTGTCGATGCAGACGCTGCGCTTTGCCCATCGCGGCCAGAAGATCAAGATCGAATACGCGCAGATCGAAGGCGCGCTCGAGGTCGCCGAACCCGAGCAGTTCAAGCGCCGGATCCGGCAGGGCTTTGGCCACCACCGCCGCGCCGGCCTCGGACTGATCCAGCTGACCGCCTGAGCGCGCCGGTCCCGGCGCAAACCCTTCAAGGGACAAAGGGTAGGTTTCCCAGCGAGCCCCTGCTGCCTAAGGCCGGTTGGCGCCCGCGCCGCGACCGCCGATGCGTGGTCGGGCGGGCTTGTGCGGCGCCGAGTCGCCCCGACATACGGCCGCAGGAGGTTACCCAATGCTGGATACCACGCAGCAAAACTTCGCCCGCGACGTCGTCGAGGCTTCGCGCGACGCGCCGGTGCTGGTCGATTTCTGGGCCCCTTGGTGCGGGCCATGCCGGATGCTATCGCCGCTGCTGGCGGCCATCGAAACGGAATTCAGCGGACGACTGAAGGTCGTCAAGCTGAACGTCGATGAAAACCCGGAAATTGCCACCCGCTTCGCTGTGCGCAGCATTCCGTACGTCGTTGCCTTCGTCGACGGTCAGCCTGTCGATTCGTTCGTCGGCGTGCTGCCGGCAGCAGACCTACGCAAGTTTGTCGGCCGCCTTCTGCCCGATCCGGCCGAAATCGAGCGGCGCAAGGCGCAGAACCTGCTCGATCAGGGCGACCGTTCCGGTGCGGCCCGCGCGCTGCGCGCCGCCCTCGCACTCGATCCCGACCGCGATTCCACCCGCCTCGATCTCGCTGCGCTGCTGCTGCAGCACTCGACCGATGCCGGACGGCTCGACGAGGCTGCCTCTGCGCTGGCGGGCGTATCGGCGCCGGGCAAGCTCGAACCGCGATGGCTCGCCCTCGACACGCAGTTGCACAGCCAGCGCCGGGCCGCCGAACTGCCGGGCGCAGACGCGCTGAAGGCCCGTATCGAGGCCGATCCGGCCGACCTGCAGGCGAGGCTCGACCTGGCCAACGTGCACCTGGCGCGGCGCGAGTTCGAGCCGGCGTTGGAGCAGTTGCTCGCGATCGTGCAACGCGACCGCGGCTTCGGTGACGACATCGGCCGGCGCACCATGCTTTCGGTGTTCGATCTAGCGGCCGATCAGCCGCAACTGGTTTCTTCCTTCCGGCGCCGCCTGTCCGCGCTGCTGAATCGCTGATTGACGCGAGCGGGCCGACGCACGCTGACGGCCGGGCGCGCGTCGGTCCGCGGTTCCTGCTTCAAGGACGAGCAGGCTCGCTCTAAGCTTTGCCCATGCCTAACGCGAGTTCACTGGCCGGCGACGCGTCGGCGCGTCAGTGCTGGTCACTGTCGCGCTGGCTCGGCGCGTCGCTGCTGCTGGCGGCGGCCGCGCTTGACGCCCCGTCGATGGCCCAGGATCCGGCGAATCTTCAGCCGGTGCCCGAGGAAGTGACGGCAGCGCTGCGCAGCGCGCAGATTCCCGCTTCGGCGTCGGCCGTCGTCGTGCTGCCGCTTGCGCCAGGGGGCGTGACGATCGCAGTCAACGATGCCCGGCCGATGAATCCGGCGTCGACGATGAAGCTGGTCACGACCTACGTGGCGCTGAACCTCCTCGGCCCCGCCTACACCTGGCGTACAGAGGCCTTCGTCACGGGCGCCTTGCGCCGCGACGTGCTCGAAGGTGATCTGGTGATCCGCGGCAGCGGCGACCCGAAACTCGTGATCGAAAACCTGTGGCTGATGATCCATCGCATCCGCAGCTACGGCATTCGCGAGATCCGCGGCGACGTCGTGCTCGATCGCTCGGCCTTCGCGCCGCTGGCGCACGATCCCGGCGAGTTCGATGGCGAACGGCTGCGCCCCTATAACGCCGGCCCCGACGCGCTGCTGCTGAACTTCAAGGCGGTCACGCTCGGCTTCGTGCCCGATCCGGAAACTCGCACCGCCCGCGTCGTGGCCACGCCCCTGCTCGCGGGCATGAAGCTGCCGCCCAATATCCGCGCCACGGACGGCCCCTGCGGCGACTGGCGCGCCCGGCTGCAGGCCGACTTCGCCGATCCGATGGCGCCGGTGTTCCGCGGTGCCTATCCGCTCGCCTGCGGCGAGCGCAACTGGCCGCTTTCAGTTCTCGATCACAACAGCTATTTCGCCGCAGCGTTCGCCGGGCTGTGGCGCAACGCGGGCGGAACATGGCGCGGCAAGCTGCGCGGCGGCAGCGTGCCCTACGACGCGCGGCGCATCGCGCTGCACGAATCGCCGCCGCTTGCCGAAGTGATCCGTGACGTCAACAAGTTCAGCAACAACGTCATGGCGCGGCAGATCTTCCTGACGCTGGGCGGCGAGGCCGGCCGCCAGCCAGCCAGCGCGGCGCGGGCCGAGGCAGCGATCCGCGGTTGGCTGGACAGCCGCGGCCTGGCCATGCCGGAACTGGTGCTGGAAAACGGCGCCGGGCTGTCGCGCATCGAACGCATCTCGGCCGGCAGCCTGGCGCGCCTGCTGCAGCAGGCCTTCGCCAGTCCGCTGATGCCCGAACTGATGGCCTCGCTGCCGCTGGTTGGAGTCGACGGCACCATGCGCAAACGCAACGGCGCCGCCAACGCTGCGCACATCAAGACCGGGCTGCTCGCCGACGTGCGGGCCGTCGCCGGCTACGTGCACGCCGCCAGCGGCCGACGCTACGCGGTGGTGGCGATCATCAACCACGCCAACGCCCGCGACGGCCAGGCCGCGCACGATGCGCTGCTGCAGTGGGTGTACCTGAACGGCTGATCCGCCGAACGTGCGGCGGCGTTCGGCCGCGCCTGCGCGGGCCGGACGTGCCGCGCTTGGCCGGCGCTCAGTCCGCGTACTTGATCGTGCATCCGTAGGCCGGCGTCGACGCGACCGATACCGGCCGGCCTGCGCGCAGGTCGGCAAAGGCGCGCATGACGAAGTTGGTCGCGGTCTTGACGTCGGCCGGATTGGTGCTGCGCTTGTCGTCGATCGCCCCCGCATAGACGAGCACTCCCTGCGGGTCGATGACGTACATGTGCGGCGTCACCTTCGCACCGTACGCGCGACCCACCGTGCCGTCGGCATCGAGGGCGGCCATCGACGGCACAGCGCCCTGCTGCGTAAGCCATGCCTTCTGCTCGGCCGGCTTCAGGTGTTCAGCGTGCGCGGCGTGGGTCGAATTGATCGTCAGCCAAACCACGCCCTCGCCGGTGAACCGCTTCTGCAGTTGCTGCATGTTGCCGCTGCCGTAATGCTTCTGCACGAAGGGGCAGGAGGGGTTGGTCCATTCGAGCACGGCAAACTTGCCGCGCAGATCGGCCAGCGCGACCTTGCGCCCATCGAGATCGGTCAGGCTGAAGGCTGGGGCCGGCTGGCCCGGGTTGGCCTGCGCGGTGGCCACGCGCAGAGGCGCGGCAGCCAGCGCCGCCACGGACAGGAAGGTACGTCGCCGCATCTTGGTCTCCTCGTTCGTATCGGTTGCGATCACAGACGAGCAAGCGCCTCGAGAACGACGCGCTCGCTGAGCAATTCGGGCAGCACCTGGGTCGCGCCATTGCGGCCATAAAGCACGTACAGCGGCACGCCGTTGCGGTTGAAGCGGGCCAGTTCGCGCGTGATTTCGTCGTCGCGATTCGTCCAGTCGGCGCGCAGCAGTGCCACGCCGCGCTGCGCAAACGCCTCGCGCACCGAATCGCGGCCAAGCACCAGCCGCTTGTTCGCCTGGCAGGTCACGCACCAGGCCGCCGTGAAGTCGACGAACACCGGCTTGCCGGAGGCGATCTGCGCCTGCTGCGCCGCTCGGCTCCAGGCTTGCCAGTCGTTCGCTTCGCCGACGCGGACGACGTCCCTCGCGGCCGGCGCGGCGCCGGAGCCGGTGGCGCCAAAGACCGCGTACGCCGCCAGCGGTGCGGCGGCCAGCGCCACCCAGCGCCAGCGCCTGGCGCCGGACTGCGACAGACCGGTCGCCCACGCCGCCAGCGCGGCGAGCACCAGCCCGCCGAGCACCAGCGCCACTGCATCGACATCGACCTGCTGCGACAGCACCCAGAGCAGCCAGACGCATGTCGCGAACATCGGGAACGCCATGGCCTGCTTGAAGCGCAGCATCCACGCACCGGGCCGCGGCAGCCGCTTCAGCAGCGCCGGCATCCAGGTCAGGGCAACGTACGGCGTGGCCATGCCGATACCGAGCAGCGCGAACACCAGCAGCGCCACCGGCGCCGGCTGCGTGATGGCATAGCCAAGCGCCGCGCCCATGAACGGGGCCGTGCACGGTGCCGCCACGACGACGGCAAGCACGCCGGTGGCGAAGCTGCCGCTCAGCCGGTCGCCCTGCAGCCGCTGCGCGGCACCGCTCGACGCCAACGCGCCGCCGAAGCTGAATTCAAAGACGCCCAGCAGGTTCAGGCCGATCAGGAAGAACAGCAGCGTCAGCGCAGCCACCACCCATGGCGTCTGCAACTGGAATCCCCAGCCCAGTTGCTCGCCGGCGGCGCGCAGCGCCAGCAGCAGCGCCGCCAGCAGCACGAAACACAGCAGCACGCCCGCCGCGAAAGCGCTGCCGTGGGCACGCAGCGAGGCGTGCGGCAGGTGCGCCGCGTCTTCGGCGCGCTGGTGCTGAATCAGGCTGAGCAGCTTCAGCGAGAGCACCGGAAAAACGCAAGGCATCAGGTTCAGGATCAGGCCGCCGATGAACGCGCCGGCCAGCGCGACCCACAGTGTGGTCGTCACCACACCACTCGCCGCACCGGCACCGATGGATGCCGCCGCGACCGCAGCCTCGGCCGGCGCGACCTGCGCCACCGTGCCCGCCTGCAGCGGCAGATCGATCACGCCGGCCCACCCACCCCGGTCGGCGGCTACCGGCCCGCCGTCGGCGACCAGCACGCCCTTCAGCCGCTTGAACTGAGCCGCGACCGGACGCGCTGCCGTCAGGTACAGAGCGCTGCCGTCCGCCTCGACGCGCATCGTCTGCGCCGCGGCCGGCTCGATGCGTGACTCTTCGAGCGGAAAAAACTCAAGCCGTTGCACCGGAGCGGCGGGCCTGAAGGCAACGCGGATGCGGTCGTCCTCGATCGTCGCCACAGCCGCCTCGAGTTCCACCGGGGCGGGAATCTGCCCGCGCGTGGCCGCGAACAGCGGCGCGTGGCGCGACGGCGCGGCTTCGGCGCGCACCGGCAGCGACAGCTGCAGATCGGCGCCGCCGGGAATACAGACGTCCTTGCAGATCAGCCAATCGGCGCGCAGCCTCAGCTCAATGTTCTGGTCCAGCGACAACCCGGCCGGCACCTCGACTTGCACCGGCAGCAGCACCTCGTTCTCGTAGCCGAAATTCATCAGCGGCCCGACAGGGAGCCGCCTGGGAACCGGCCACTCGATGGGTCCGGCGGCGAAGCCCTCGGGCAGGTCCCATTTCAGTGTCGTCGGCAGGCCGGAATCGCCCGGGACCTGCCAGTAGGTGTGCCAGTGCGGGTCGTGCTTCAGACGCAGACCGGCCGCCAGTGGCCGTCCCGGAACGGCCGCGTCGGTCGCCACCACCAGTTCGGCTTCGGCGTTGTCGACGCGGACGGGCTGGGCGCCGGCGGCAGCGGCGAAGAAACCTGCCACCAGCAGGATGCGGGCAAGAAAACTCATCGTGCGTTCGTCAGCGGCCAGGCCGCCGAGTTCCGTTAACGCAGTGACTTGAAGGCCTGTCGCGCCGCCGCCACAGTCTCGGCGATCACGCCATCATCGTGCGCGGAAGAGACGAATCCAGCTTCGAAGGCCGACGGCGCCAGATAGACGCCACGATCGAGCATGGCGTGGAAGAACGCGTTGAAGCAGCTCCTGTCCGCGGTCGTGACCTCGGCGTAGCTGCTCGGCACCCGGTCGGAAAAGTAAAGGCCGAACATGCCTCCGACGCGATCGGCGCAGAAGGTGACGCCCGCTTCCCGCGCCGCGGCGAGCAGGCCGTCGACCAGCGCCTGCGTACCGGCGCCGAGCCGCTCGTAGAACCCGGGCGCCTGGATCAGCTTCAGCGTGGCCAGGCCGCAGGCCACCGCCACCGGGTTTCCGGACAGCGTGCCGGCCTGGTAGACGGCACCCAGCGGCGCCAGGTGCTTCATCACCTCATTCGGGCCGCCAAAAGCCGCCACGGGCATGCCGCCGCCGATGACCTTGCCGAGAACGGTGATGTCCGGGCTGATGCCGTACAGCGATTGCGCGCCGCCGAGGGCCACACGGAAGCCGGTCATCACCTCGTCGAACACGAGCAGCGCGCCGTGCCTGGTGCAAAGCCGGCGCATCGTGTGCAGGAATTCCGGCGAGGCGCGAACGAGGTTCATGTTGCCGGCCACGGGTTCGACGATCACGCAGGCAAGATCGTCGCCGTGCTGGCGGAAGGCATCTTCCAGCTGCTGGCCGTCGTTGTAGTCGAGCACCAGCGTGTGCTGGGTGATTTCGGCCGGCACGCCGGCCGAGCTCGGATTGCCGAAGGTGAGCAGACCGGAGCCGGCCTTGACCAGCAGGCTGTCGGCGTGGCCGTGATAGCAACCCTCGAACTTGATGATCTTCCGCCGTCCCCTGCCGCCGCCGGCGGCGCCCCGCGCCAGCCGGATCGCACTCATCGCCGCCTCGGTGCCGGACGAGACGAGCCGCACCTGCTGCATCGACGGCACCAGGCGGACCAGTTCCTCGGCCATCTCGACCTCGGCCTCCGTCGGCGCGCCGAACGAAAGCCCGCGCGCCGCGGCCTCCTGCACCGCCCGAACAACGTCCGGGTGCGAGTGGCCGACGATCATCGGCCCCCAGGAGCCGATGTAGTCGATGTAGCGGCGGCCATCGGCATCCCAGAAGTGTGCACCCTGCGCGCGGACGATGAATCGCGGGGTTCCGCCGACCGAGCGGAATGCCCGGACCGGCGAGTTCACGCCGCCGGGTATGGTCTGCTGGGCGCGGCTGAAGAGTTCTTCGTTACGATCCACGGCGTCCACCGAAGCGGATAAAAGCGCCAGTTTACGCAGCAGTACTGCGCCGGCAGCCTGCAGCTGGCAGGCAGGCGCTGGGCTGGCCCGGCGGCTCGCGCCATTGCCGATCGCGGCGTCCGGCTGGCCCGGTCGCAGGCCGGACAAAGATCCCGAAGGCAGGAGCCGCCGTCGCCTCGCCAGGTGGCATCGCCACGCGCGCCGGGACTTGACGAGGGGACTTGAGATTGGTTCTAGACCGTAAGCATGAACTTACAGCCCCTCGCCCGACGAAGAGGCCGGGCTATGATCGCTCGGCAGGTATGTGAGTCAACACGAACACAGTGCAAGACGCGACCGGGAAATGGCCACTGAGGCAGGCAAGCGCGCATGGATGTGTCTGATCTGCGGCTGGATTTACGACGAGGCCGCCGGCTTGCCCGACGAGGGCATCGCTGCAGGCACGCCGTGGGAGCAGATTCCGCCCAACTGGACCTGCCCCGAGTGCGGTGCGCGCAAGGAGGACTTCGAGATGGTCGAGATCTGAGCCGAGCCGTAGCGGCCGGCGCCGATTGACCGGATCGAAGCCCACACCCGAGCCCCTCCCGTCGAACACTTTTTCGCAGCCCGGAGTCTTCGCATGGCGGCACAGGATTTCACCCGGATTCGCGGCACGCGCGTGATGGTGATCGACGATTCGAACACCATCCGGCGCAGCGCCGAGATCTTCCTGAAGCAGGCCGGCTGCGAAGTGATCCTCGCCAACGACGGCTTCGAGGCGCTGGCCAAGATCAATGACCACCAGCCCGCCATCATCTTCTGCGACATCCTGATGCCGCGGCTCGACGGCTACCAGACCTGCGCCCTAATCAAGCGCAGTCCGCGCTTTTCCAGGACACCGGTGGTCATGCTCTCCTCGAAGGACGGACTGTTCGATCGCGCCCGCGGCCGGATGGTCGGCTCCAGCGAATACCTGACCAAGCCGTTCACCAAGGACAGCCTGCTCGCCGCCGTCCTGCACCACTCGGCGAAATCGACCGCACTGACCTGAAGCCTGAAGCGGGAGCCCATCATGCCGATCAAGAAAGTCCTCGTTGTCGACGACTCGCCCACCGAGCGCTACTTCCTGACCGAACTGCTGACGAAGAACGGCTTTCACGTTTCGGCGGCCGAGAACGCGGAGGAAGCGCTGCTCAAGCTGAAGGCAGCCTCGCCCGACCTGATCCTAATGGACGTGGTGATGCCGGGGCAGAACGGCTTCCAGCTGACCCGGCAGATCGCCCGTGATCCGGCCACGCAGCACATCCCGATCATCATGTGCACGAGCAAGAACCAGCAGACCGACCGCATCTGGGGCCTGCGCCAGGGCGCTCGCGACTACGTGACCAAACCGGTCAAGGCCGAAGAGCTGCTGGGCAAGATTGCCGCGATAGGGTGAACGTGAACGCGCCGATGGAACACCCCAAGCACCTGGCCAGCCTGCGCGATTTCTCGGCCCAGCTGGCGCAGCGACTGAGCGAAGCGCCCGAGCGCGAAGTGCCGCAAGCGCGCCTTGGCGTGCGCGTGGGCAGCCAGAGTTACCTGGTCGAAATGACAACCGTCGGCGAGATCGTGCCGCTGGCGCAGATCGCGCGCGTGCCGTGGACGCGACCGTGGTTCCGCGGCCTCGCCAACGTGCGCGGCCGTCTGGTCGGCGTCTATGACCTGCCGCAGCTGGCCGGTGCCGAACCGCTGAGCGCCGAACAGGGCCTGCAGCTGCTGGTCTTCGGCGACTCGCTGAAGGTCAACGCGGCGCTGCTGATCACGCGCGCCTTCGGGCTGCGCAATGCAAAGAGTCTCGACGCGCTGCCGGCGGCGGCCGAGACGCAGCCTTGGGAAGGCGGGCGCTTCCGTGATGCCGACGGCACGACGTTGACGGAACTGGACCTGGCGCGACTGGCTGCCGACGAGCGTTTCGCTTCGATCGGCGTCTAGGCGGACGCGCACGGCGACCGAATGCAGGCGCCGTCCGGCGCGACCGGACGGTCAGGACGAGGGGATGGCAAAAGACATGGGAACGATGAGCGGAAAAGAGGTCGGGGACGCGCCCGCCGACGGGCCGATCACGGTGCAGCCGTTCCGTTACACCGAGGTCGCTTCGGCCGAGGGCAGCGCGCACGCCGAGCCGGCGATCCCGCCGGCGCCGCTGACGCAGCGCATCGATCGCGCGCAACTGCGCGACGTCCTGCGCAGCGGATCGTGGGCCTCGCGCCTGATGGACAAGGTGCAGCGCTGGGACATGCCGGGGCTCGGCGGGCGGCCGATCGCGCAGCAGTTGCAGGTCCTGCTGATCCTGCTCGGCCTGTTCGCGTCGCTCACCGTCGCGGTGCTGGTCCTCGACCAGCGCGCGGCAGGGCAGCAGTCGGAACTGGCCGATCACTTCGGCGCGGCGCTGATGCACAGCCAGCGCCTGGCGCGGGCCAGCAGCGGCGCCACCGAGGGCAACGCGGCAGCGCTGGCCGAAGTGAAAGACAGTCGCGACCAGATCGGCGAGATCCTGGCCGCGCTCGGCCGCAATGCCTCGGGACCGGTGGCAGCGGAGCTGACGCGCTTCGCCGACACGTGGAAACCGCTCGAAGCCGCGGCGTCGAAGATCGTTTCCCAGGAAAAGGCGCTGCTCGCCTACGGTGTCCTGCTGACGGCGATCAACGACTCGGCGCCGAAGCTGACCGCGCTGGCCGACGAGATCGCGGCGCTGAAGCTGCAACAGAATGCACCGGCCAGAGAGATCGCGCTGGCCGGCCAGCTGGCGGCTGCCGCCCAGCGCGTGGCGCGCCATGCCAACAACCTGCCTGCCGGCCGCGGCGATGGCGCCGAGGCGGCAAAGACCTTGGCGCGTGACCTCGGTCTGGTGCGCGATGTTACGCAGTCGCTGCTTGCCAGCTCCGATGGCGAGGTTCGCAACCGGCTGCAGCAGATCGTCAGATTCAACAATGACCTTCAAGCCGCGGCGGGAGCCGCAGTGCCCGCGACGAACGCCGTGGTCGAGGCCGCCGCCGCGCGCAACCTGCTGCTGTCCAGCGCCGAGCCGGTGCGACAGAAACTGGCCTCGATCCAGACGCTGTTCAGCCAGGAACGCGGCGTACGCACCGTGAACCTGGTGGCGAGTGTGCTCTTCGGGTTACTGACGCTGGCGACGGTGCTGGCGCTGATGCAGGTGCTGCTGCGTGACAGCCGACGCCGCGCGCAGGAGGCCGACACGCAGCGGCTGGAAGCGCAGCGACTCGAACAGACGGCAAAGCGCGCCAACGAACAGAACCAGGCGGCGATCCTGCGCCTGATGAACGAGCTGCAGGAGGTCGCCGACGGCAACCTGACGGTGCAGGCCACCGTGACCGAGGACATCACCGGCGCCATCGCCGACTCGGTCAACTACACGGTCGAGGAGCTGCGCGGGCTGGTCGGCCGCATCAACGACACCGCCGAGCAGGTCAACAGCGCCTCGACCGAGGCTCGTGACATCGCCACGCGACTGATGACTTCGTCTGAGGCGCAGGCGCGCGATATCCGCGACACCGGCCAGAACGTGCTGCAGATGACCTCCAAGATCGGCGACGTGTCCCGCGCCGCCGGCGAGTCGGCAAAGGTGGCGCGCGTGTCTCTGGAGGCGGCCGAGCGGGGCCAGCGCGCGGTGTACAACCAGATCGCCGGCATGAACGAGATCCGCGAGCAGATCCAGGAGACGGCCAAGCGGATCAAGCGCCTCGGCGAAAGCTCGCAGGAGATCGGCGAGATCGTCGAACTGATCTCCGACATCACCGAGCAGACCAACGTGCTGGCGCTGAACGCGGCCATCCAGGCGGCTTCCGCCGGCGAGGCAGGGCGCGGCTTCTCGGTGGTGGCCGAGGAAGTGCAGCGGCTGGCTGATCGCTCCGCCGAGGCGGCCAAGCAGATCGCAGCGCTGGTCAAGACGATCCAGACCGACACGCAGGACGCGGTGGCGGCGATGGAGAAAAGCACCCAGGGCGTGGTCGAGGGCACCAAGCTGTCGGACGCCGCCGGCACCGCGCTGGCCGACATCGGCCGGGTGTCGCGCCAGCTGGCGGAACTCATCGAGCGCATTGCCGGCAGCACGCAGGAGCAGGCCAGTTCCGCCGACGGCGTGGCCAACGCCATCGAGCGCATCCTCGGCGTCAACGAACAGACGACCGAAGGCACGCGCCGCGCCGCGCAGTCGATCGGCCAGCTGGCCGGACTGGCGCGCGAGCTGAAGGAATCGGTGGCGCGCTTCCGCGTCTCCTAGACGCCGCCGGGGATACGCATGGGCGAAGTGAAGAAGCCGCAGCAGCTGATCGAGCCGGTATCCGACGTCGCACCGTTGGCCTGGCTCACCGGCGAGATCCGCACGGCCACCGAGGCGGCCGTCGCCGGTCTGCGCGAGTTCCTCGCAGCCAAGAGCAATCTCGAGGCGCTGCGCGGCGCGCGCAGCCAGGTCCACCTGGCCAACGGCGCATTGCGGATGCTCGATCTGCGTGGCGCGTCGCTGCTGCTGGAGTCGATCGAGCAACTGCTCAAGCAGTGGGAAAGCGCACCGGGCGACTGCGTCCCGACCGCTGTGCAGAAGGTCGACGCTGCGCTGCAGGCGCTGGTCGCCTATCTCGAAGGGCTGCGCGCAGGCCGAGCCGACCAGCCGATCAGGCTGTTTCCCCACTACCGTGACATCCTGCAACTGGCCGGCGCCGCGCGCGTGCACCCCGCCGACCTGATGTTCCCCGATCTGACGCGGCGGCCCGCATTTCACGCCATCGGCGTGCGGCCGCTGACCGCCGACCAGCTGCGCGTGCGCCGCGCCCGCTTCGAGGGCGCGCTGCTGAATTTCCTGCGCGACCCCTCCAACCGCGCGGCCAAGAACGACATGCGCGACGCGCTGTCCGATCTGGAGCGGTTGCCGCAGCGCGGACTCGCGCGCAGCTTCTGGTGGGTGGTGCGCGGCCTGCTCGATGCGCTCGAGGCCGACGCGATCGCGGTCGATGTCGATCTGAAGCGGGTCCTGGCGCGGGTCAACCTGCAGCTGCGCCGGCTGATCGAAGGCGGCGGCGCAGTCGCCGAGCGCCTGCTGGTCGACGCGCTTTACTACATCGGCCGCGCCGATCCGCGTGTTGCCCGCGTCGCCGAAGCGCGCCAGCTTTACGACCTCGATGCGCTGCTTCCGGCCGATTATGAGCGGGCGAAGCTGACCCTGCCCGACGCCGACCAGCTGCGCGTTCTGCGCGAGTCGCTGGCCGAGGCCAAGTCAGCCTGGGGCGAGGCCGCCGGCGGCGGCAACGTCGCGGCCTTCCTGCAGCACATCGACGCGGCGCGCCGCGCTGCCGCGGCCATCGAGGTCGAGCCGGTCGTGCTGCTGCTGTCCGATATCGAGGCGGTCGCCGGCGAGTTCTCCGCGGTGCCGATCTCGGCGCGCGAGTCGCTGGCCATCGAGGTCGCCACGGCGCTGCTGCTCGTCGACCTCGGCGTCGACGAAATCCCCAACCTCGACGACCGCTTCGACGGCCGCGCCCGCTCGATGGTCGAAAGGCTGCAGGCCGCCCGTCGCGGCGAAGCGCCGCCGACGGTCGAACCGTGGCTGTCGGAGCTGGCACGCAAGGCGCAGGACCGCCTGACGATGCAGACCGTCATCGCCGAGATGAAGGGGCTGCTGCGCGAGATCGAGCAGCGGCTGGACCGGTTCTTCCGCGAACCGGCAGAACGCAGCGAACTGCCCGCGCTCGACGGCATGATCGACCAGATGGCCAGCGTGCTGGCCCTGCTCGGCTACGACGACGTCGTCGCGGCGCTGGCCGACGCGCGCGCCAGCGTGCGCCGCTATGCCGATGCGGCAACGCCGGCGGACGAGGCCGACTTTGCGCGTCTGGCCGGCAACCTCGGTGCAGCGGGCTTTTTCATCGACACGCTGCAACAGGACGACGACCGGCCGCGCAGCCGCTTCCGCTGGGATCCGGCAGCCGCGGTGTTCAGCGCCGACATAGCGGCGGCACGGCAGGACGAAGTCGAGGAGGACGAGGACGAATACGGACTGCATGCCTACGCCGTCGAGCACGGCGGCGCGCCGGAGAACGTCGAGACGGCGGCGCGGCAGCATCTCGAGCAGGCGCGCGAACTGGCCGGCCACCTCGCTGCGGCGCCGAACGACGCAGCCGCCGCCCGCCAGCTGCAGGAAGTCACGCAGCGGCTGGTCAACGATGCCGACCTGCTCGACGACGCCGGACTCAGGACACGCGCGCGCGAAGCCAGCGAGACGGCCAAGAAGCTGATCGCACACCCCGATGCGGTGCTGGCGGGTCTGCTGGCACAGGCGCTGACGCCCAAGGCGGCCGAAGCGGCGCCGCCGGCGGCGGCACCGCTGCCGCAGACACAGGACGCGGCCGACCAGGAACTGATGTCGATCTTCGTCGAGGAAGCCGAGGAGGTCCTGACCGGAATCGACGAGCAGCTCGATGCGCTGCGCATGGCGCGCAACGACATGGCGCGCCTGACGACCGTGCGCCGCGCATTCCACACGCTCAAGGGCTCGAGCCGCATGGTCGGGCTCGCCCAGTTCGGTGAAGGCGCCTGGGCAGTGGAGCAGTGTTTCAACGCCTGGCTGTCGCAGGAACGCCCGGCCAGCGAGGATTTGATCGCCCTGGCGGCGGCGGCGCGAACGGTGATGGGCGGCTGGGTCCGTCGCATCCGAGTCAATCCGGCCACGGCCATCGATCCGCAGCCGCTGGTCACTGCGGCGCATCGTGTCCGCGACGGGCAGCCGTTCGCGATCGAGCCGACGGTGTTGCAACAGGCGGAAGAAGAGGTGGCGCCGCTCGCCCCGATCGAGATCCCCGAAGCCTTCGCGCCGATCATCGAGCCGGCCGCCGAGCCGCTTGCGCCGGTCGTCACTGCCGAACCGGCAGCACCCGAGTTGCCCGCCGTCGCCGCAGCAGACGAAGAGGCGGCCGCCGCAGCGAGCGAAGCACCGGCGCCTGCCGAGGAAGGCGAAGCCATGCGCCGGATCGGCCCGGTGGTGATCAGCCACGGCCTGTACAGCGTATTCCTCAGCGAGGCCGACGACAGCGTACGGGCGCTGGCGCAGGACATCGCCGAGTGGCGCTTCGAGCCGAGCCGCCAGGTCTCGTCGACGGCGATGCGCAGCGCGCATTCGCTGGCAGGCATCACCGCGACCGTCGGCCTGCAGCCTGTCTGGTCGCTCGCCGATCCGCTCGACGACTTGCTGCACGAGATGAGCCGGCTCGAGCACGCGACGCACGCCGTGCTCACCGCGGCGCAGTTCGACTCGCTCGAGCGCGTGATCGAACGCATCCGCGGCATGCTGCATCAGTTCGCGGCCGGCATCTATCCGGCGGAGGCGCCGGCGGAACTGTCGGCGATCCACGACCTGGTCGCCTATGTCCGGGCGTTCCGCGCGCTGGCCGCCGAACAGGGCGCCGAGCCGGTCGCGGCGACAGCGCAGCAAGCCGCTGCCCCGGCGCAAGAGGTGGCCGAGGAGGCGCCTGCCGCAGCCCAGGCGCCGGTGGCCGAGTCGCCGGCCGTTGCCGTCCCGGCACAGACGCCAGCGGCACCGGCGGTGGCCGCGCCGCGGGCGGAACCGGCGGTGGCCATTTCCGTCGCCGACGACATCGACGCCGACCTGCTGCCCGTCTTCCTCGCCGAGGCCAACGATCTGCTCCCCGCCGTGGGCAGCCAGTTGCGCAGCCTTGCCGAGCATCCCGCCGACCGCGCGCCGCTGCGCGAACTGATGCGGTTGCTGCACACGATCAAGGGCAGCGCCCGCATGTCCGGTGCGATGCGGCTCGGCGAGCTCGTGCACGACATGGAAGCGCGCATCGAGACGGCGATGGGATTGAGCGAACCGCCGCGGACTCTGACCGACGATCTGCTGGCGCGCTATGACCTGGCAATGACGCTTTTCGAAGGCCTGCAGCGCGGCGAGTCGGTCGAACTGCCGTCGGCACCGGCGGTACAGGCGGCTGCGCCGGTCGAGCCGCGCGAAGCGGCGCCAGCAGCGCCGGTTGCCGAACCGCTTCCGGCGGCAAAGCCCCGCGTCGCTGCGCGTGTCGCGAAGCCCCTCCGCGTCGCCGGCGCACCGCCGAAGCCAGCGGCTGCGGTGCCCGCGACAGGCGAAACGGCGATGGCCGAGCCGGTGTCGGCCGCGGCCGAAACGGCCGCGTCTTACGTCCGCGTCCGTGCCGACGTGCTCGACAAGCTGGTCGACCAGGCCGGCGAGGTTCTGATCGCCCGCTCGCGCGTGGAGAACCACACGACGACGCTGAAGGCGTCGCTCGCGGACCTGAACGAAAACATTCAGCGCCTGCGCACGCAGATGCGCGAACTGGAGATCCAGGCCGAAGCGCAGATCCAGGCGCGCTCGGAAAAGCTGTCGCGCGACACGGTGGCGTTCGATCCGCTCGAGTTCGACCGCTTTACGCGCCTGCAGGAACTCACGCGGATGATCGCCGAGTCGATCGAGGACGTGGCGACGATCCAGGGCACGATGCTCAAGGGGCTGCAGACAACCGAGGGCGATCTTTCGGCGCAGTACCGGCTGACGCGCGAACTGCAGCAGCAGCTGATGCGCGTGCGGCTCGTTCCCTTCTCCAGCATTTCGGAGCGGCTGTACCGCGTCGCCCGCCAGGCCGGCAAGGAAACCGGCAAGCGCGTGAACGTCGACATCCGTGGCGGTCGCACCGAACTGGACCGCGTCGTTCTGGAGCGCATGGCCGGGCCGTTCGAGCACATGATTCGCAACGCGATCGTGCACGGGCTGGAATCGCCTGAAGCGCGGCGCGGCGCGGGCAAACCCGAGACCGGCGAACTGCGGCTCGAGGTACGGCAGGAGAGCAACGAAATCGTCATCGTCGTCGCCGACGACGGGGCCGGCCTCGATCTGGAACGCATCCGCGCCCGCGCCCGCGCCAACGGGCTGCTGCGCGCCGACCAGCATCCGAGCGATCGCGAGCTGATGGACCTGATCTTCGCGCCCGGCTTCTCCACGGCCTCCGAGGTGACCGAACTGGCCGGTCGCGGCGTCGGCCTCGACGTCGTGCGCTCCGAACTGTCCGGCTTCGGCGGCCGCATCGCCATTGCCTCCGAAGCCGGGCGCGGCACCCGCTTCACGCTCAATCTGCCGCTGACACTGGCGGTGACGCAGGTCGTGCTGGCCACGGTCGGCGGCCGACGCTACGCGATTCCGGCCGGCATGGTCGAGCAGGTCAAGCGGATGCAGCCCGAAGACGTCGCCGAGGCCATCGCCGAAGGCGTCATCAACCTGCCCACGGCCGGCGAGGTGGCACTGCGCACGATGGCGCAGCTTCTGGGCGAGGACATGACGCTTCACCAGGGCCGGCAGGTGCCGGTGGTGCTGCTGCGCTCGGGCGACGATCGCATGGCGGTGGTCGCCGACGAGGTCTCGTCGAACCAGGAAGTGGTGGTCAAGAACGTTGGCCTGCAGGTGTCGCGGCTTGCCGGCATCCTCGGCGCGACCATCCTCGGCAACGGCGAGATCGTGCTGATCATCAATCCGGTGCAGCTGATCGTCCGCGCACCGGAGCCGCCGCGACTGTCGCACACCAACACCACCGTGCCGCAGCCGGAAGCGCCGGCACCGGCCGCCGACATCACCGAGGTCGGCGTCACGCTGGCCGCGGCACCGCTGATCATGGTGGTCGACGACTCGCTGACCGTCCGCCGCGTGACGCAGCGGCTGCTGGAGCGCAGCGGCTACGAGGTGGTGCTGGCCAAGGACGGCGTCGATGCGCTGCGCCAGCTGCAGGACGTGCGGCCCGACGTGATGCTGGTCGACATCGAGATGCCGAGGATGGACGGCTTTGACCTGACGCGCAACGTGCGCGCCGGCGAACTGACCCGTTCGATCCCGATCATCATGATCACCTCGCGCACGGCGGACAAGCACCGGCGCCTGGCGATGGAGATCGGCGTCAACGCCTACCTCGGCAAGCCTTACCAGGAAGATGAACTTCTCGGACTGATCCGCAGCTACGTGCAGGAGCGGATGACTGCCTGAGTGCAGCCGGCCTGGCTGCTGCGCCACGCCGGTCGGCAGCAGCCGCAAAGCATAGGCGAAGAGCGTTCGCGGCGCGTTGGGGGAATTCACTTCCCGCGTTCCGGCCATTGGCGGCTGCCACCGTTACGGTTACCTTACCGTCATCGGCGAAAGCCGAGCCGACCCCGCACTTGGTGCGGGGATAAAGGGCCAGCGAAGCGCTGGCCCTTTGCTTTTCCGGTCCGTCAATCGCGGCGCCTACAATGCGCGCCGCAGTCGACCTCGACCCGCTCCGTGAAATTCACTGACAAGCTCGCCGCGCGCTGGCGCAGTGCGGACTCCCTGCTCTGCGTCGGCCTCGACCCGGATCCGACGCGCTTGCCTGCGCAACTGCGCCAGCGCGACGATGCGATCTTCGCCTTCTGCGCCGCGATCGCCGACGCCACGGCGCCTTTTGCGTGCGCCTTCAAGCCGCAGATCGCGTACTTCGCCAGCGCCGGCGCCGAAACGCAGCTGGAAGACCTGATGACGCACCTGCGCCGGCGTCACCCGCAGATCCCGGTCGTGCTCGACGCCAAGCGCGGCGACATTGGCGCCACGGCGCAACACTACGCGCGCGAGGTGTTCGAGCGTTACGGGGCCGACGCCGTGACGCTGTCGCCCTTCATGGGATTCGATTCGATAGAACCGTTCATGGCGCACGCCGATCGCGGCATCTTCGTGCTGTGCCGGACCAGCAATCCCGGTGGCGACGACCTGCAGATGCTCGAAGTCGGCGGCGGTCGACTGTACGAACACATTGCCCGGCTGGCCTCGACAGGGTGGAACCGCAGCGGCCAGCTTGGGCTCGTTGTCGGTGCTACTTACCCCGCCGAACTGGCGCGCGTGCGGGCGCTTGCCGGCGACGTGCCCTTGCTGGTGCCGGGCATCGGCGCACAGGGCGGCGACGTGCAGGCCTGCGTGCAGGCCGGGCAGACTGCAGCCGGCACCGGCATGCTGATCAATTCCTCGCGCGCAATCCTGTACGCGAGCCAGGGCGACGATTTCGCCGAGGCCGCCGCCGCGGCAGCCAAGCGCACACGCGAGGAAATCAACCGCCACCGCAACCGCTGAACGCGGGCGGCGGCGCCGCGGCCCGACCCGGCGACTTCAGCCTCGGTTCGTCACCGACGGCGCGTACTGCCGCATGTAGTCGCGCAGAATCGAATCGAAGTCGGCATCCTGCGGGAAACCCATCGAGCTCGCGCGGGCGGTGTCGAAACGCGCCGGCCAAGTCCGTACGATCGCCGCGATCGGCTCGTCGACCTGCATCCTGATGCGGTCGGCGACGGCATCGCCCGCAGCAGCACGCAGCGCCGCGATCATTTCGGCCACCGTCGCCGTGATCCCGGGCAGGTTCAGCGAGCGGATCGTTCCCCAGTTTGCCGCCGGCAGTTCGTGCGCGTGCACGAATGCCGCCACCGCCGTGGCCGGCGACGACATCCATACGCCAGTGGACGGGTCGACCGGGCAGATCGACTCCTCGCCGGCGAGCGGCTCGCGGATGATGCCGCTGGCAAAACTCGACGCCGCCGCGTTGGGTTTGCCCGGACGCACGACGATTGTCGGCAGGCGCACGCTGCGGCCGTCGATGAAGCCCTTGCGCGAGTAGTCGTTGACCAGCAGTTCGCCGGCCAGCTTCTGCGTGCCGTAACTCGACTGCGGTGTCGGCGTCGTCGCGTCGGTGACGGTCTGCGGCAGCGGCTGGCCGAACACGGCCACGCTGCTGGCGAACACGACCCTCGGCACCTGCTTCTGCCGCCGGCAGGCTTCGAGGAGAAAGCGCGTTCCGTCGAGGTTCACCCGCATGCCGAGGTCGAAATCGCGTTCGGCCGCCCCGCTGACCACCGCCGCGAGGTGGAACACGCTGTCGGTGTCGGCCGCCAGCACGTGGCCGATGAACGCAGGCTGGCCGATGTCGCCCAGCACATAGCCGACGCGCTCGTCGATGAACAGGCTGCCGGGCTGGCTCTGGTCGACGGCGACGATCTGCTCGATCACCCGCTCGCGTCCCGCCGCATCGGTGAGCCGGCCGCGTTCGCATAGCGCGCGAACCAGGCGCTGGCCGAGGAATCCGGCGCCACCGGTGACTACGACTTTCATCCGCATCCTCCTCCTGCCGCAATCAGGCCAGTTTATGCCCGGACGCCTTCGCCGGCGCGCGCGCCTTGTCGGGGCAAGCGAAACACCGCCGCATCGGCGTAGAAATCCGGCGCCTCGTTGGCCGCCCACCAGCCCGGAATGCCGAGCACCGGCAGGTGCGACAGCAACCGCGGCGCGAGCGCGACACCGGCGATCCACTCGGCCGCTTGCCGATCGACGTCGGCGGCGGTGTCGGCCGCGGCGTGAAGACACACCACCGCCGCCGTCAGCCCCTTATACGGATCGAGCAGCTTCTCGATCAGCGCATGGCCGAAAGCGAACGCGTGCCACCGCCTCCCCCACCGCGCGCGCTTCGCCTCAAACAGCCAGTTCCAGTCCAGCCGTGCCAGCGCCGCGCAGGCTTCGCCTTCGGCAACGAGCAGCAGCCCGCTCTCGTCGATCAGGGTGGCGGCATCGCGCACCGGACCGCGGCTGGCGCGCACGCCATCGCGCGCGAGTTCGCCCGCCTGGCGCGCATTCAGCGCCGCTTTCGTGCGTGGGAACACCATCCAGATCAGCGCATTGAACAGATCGTGCGCGTTATCGCGCGTCGGCACGCGGCCGGTGGCGAAGATGTGCGATTCATAGGCCATCGTGCCGGCATCGTCGGCGGCGACGAAGACAATCGGTTGCCCGCCGGCGGTTTGCACGCCGCGTCGACGGGCCTCACCGTTCAGTGCCGAGCGCCAGTCGTCACACTCGACGAACGGCCTCAGGTCGCGCAGCGGCGCGAGCCAGGGCGCGCCCCAGTCGATGCGCAGCGCGCTCAGTCCAGAAGGCGCCACGGCAGCGTTTCGCCAGCCGCCAGCGGGACCACGGTCGCGTCGCCGAACTTCACCGCCTCGGGCACCGTCCAGTCGCGCCGCTGCAGGGTGATGCGGCCGCGGTTGCGCGGCAGGCGATAGAAGTCGGCGCCGCGGACACTGGCAAAGTCTTCCAGCCGATGCAGCGCTCCGGCCTGTTCGAACGCGGTGGCGTACATCTCGATCGCGCTGGCCGCGGTGAAGCAGCCGGCGCAGCCGCAGGCGTTCTCTTTCTCCGCTTTGGGGTGCGGCGCGCTGTCCGTGCCGAGGAAGAAACGCGCGCTCTCGCCGGTGGCCGCTGCGAGCAGCGCCCGCCGATGGATCTCACGCTTGAGCACCGGCAGGCAATAGTAATGCGGACGCACGCCGGCGCGGCCCTGCGGCGTGAGGAAGAGGGCATTGCGGTTGTACAGCAGGTGATGCGCAGTGATCGTCGCCGCGATACGGCCCTCGGCCTCCGCCACGTACTGCGCCGCCGCCTGCGTGGTGATGTGCTCGAGCACGACGCGCAGCGCCGGGAAACTACGCCGCAGCGGCAGCAGGACCTCGTCGATGAAGCGCGCCTCGCGATCGAAGACATCGACGTCGGCATGCGTCACCTCGCCATGGATCAGCAGCGGCAGGTCCTCGCGCTGCATCGTCTCCAGCGCGATCCGGCAGCGGCGCAGGTCAGTGACGCCCGAATCCGAATTGGTCGTGGCCCCGGCCGGATACAGCTTCACACCGTGCACGAAGCCGCTCGCCCTGGCACGGCGAATCTCCTCTGCGCCAGTGTTGTCGGTCAGGTACAGCGTCATCAGCGGCTCGAAGTCGCTGCCTGCCGGCAATGCGGCAAGGATGCGCGCCCGGTATTCGGCCGCCTGCGCGGTGGTGGTCACCGGCGGCCTCAGGTTCGGCATCACGATAGCGCGCGCGAACTGGCGCACGGAGTGCGGCAGCACGTCGGCCATCGCGGGGCCGTCGCGCAGGTGCAGGTGCCAGTCGTCGGGGCGCGTCAGGCTGAGCGTTGTGGCAGCGTTCATGGCGCGATTATCGCGGCTCGCTGCAGGCAGGCGCGCTGCCCCGCCCTCGCGCCGACGGATGACGCGCAGCCCCGGTAGCATGACGCTCGATGAAGCGCCGAGCCTTGCTGTTTGCCCTGCCCGCCTGCGCCGCAGCCGCGTGGGGCAACGCACCCGCAGCGCCGCCGCTGCCACGCTTCGCGGCGGTGCCGGGCGGCGTTGCCCGCGTCGACCTCGGCCAGGCCGTGGCCGCGCCGCAGGTCTGGGTCGATGGCCGCCGTGCGCTGGTGGTGCCTGCTCGCGCCGGCTGGCTGGCACTGGTCGGCATCGGACTGCAGGCGAAAGCCGGAACGACCGTTGCGCTCAAGGTGGTCGATGCGGGCGCCAGCCGCGAGATCACGCTGCGCGTGCGAGCACGGCAGTACGCCGTCCAACGTCTGAGGGTCGCGCCGCGGCACGTGCAGTTGTCGGCTCAGGATCTAGCCCGCCACGAACACGAGCGTGAGCATCTGCTGCGCGTGCTGGAGCACTGGTCGGACGCGCCGCCGTCCACCCTGCAGCTGCTGCCGCCGGCGCCGGGGCCGCGCTCTTCGTCATTCGGCCTGCGGCGGGTCTTCAACGGACAGTCGCGCAATCCGCACAGCGGCATGGACATCGCCGCCGCCACCGGAACACCGGTCGTGGCCGCCGCGGCCGGCGAGGTGATCGATACCGGCGACTACTTCTTCAACGGTCGCACCGTGATCGTCGATCACGGCCAGAGTTTCCAGACCCTTTACTGCCATCTCGAAGAGATCATCGCCACGCGAGGTGTCCGCCTGGCGGCGGGCGAGCCGATCGGCACCGTCGGTGCCACCGGTCGCGTCACCGGGCCGCACCTGCACTTCAGCGTCTACCTGAATGCGACGGCGGTCGACCCGGCGCTGTTCCTGCCGCCCGCCGACAGAGGCTGATCACTCGCCCGACGCGCGTTCACTCCGGCACGGGCAGCGTGCCACCGCGCTTGACCTCCTTCAGCGAGAAGCTCGAGTACATCTCCTTGACGCCGGGCAGCGCGCGGATCGTCTCGCGCGCGAAACGGCCGAAGGCCTCCAGGTCCGGCGCGATCACGTGCAGAAGGAAGTCGTAGCGACCCGAGACGTTGTGGCATGCCAGCACCTGCGGAATCGCGCGCACGGCGTCCTCGAAGGCTCGGCCAGCCGCCGGCGTGTGCTTCTCCAGCATCACGCTGACGAACGCGGTGACGCCAAAGCCGAGCCGCGCGGCGTCGAGATCGGCGTGGTAGCCGCAGATGTAACCGGCATCCTCCAGCCGGCGTACGCGCCGCCAGCACGGGGACGTGGTCAGGGCGACTTTCTCCGCCAGTTGCGTCGCGGTCATCCTCGCATCGGCCTGCAACTGGCGCAGCAGCGCGCGGTCGATGCGATCGAGCGGAGCATCGAGCAATGTCTTGTCTATTTTCCTCGCGTTCGACGCAGTTTTTTGCTTGCTTTTGGCCATATCAGCACCAATGTCGCAACAAGTTCGCATCTTGAGCAATCTAGCATGTCTCCATCCCGACAAACCTTCGGAGACCTGCATGAACGCCGCCTGCCGCACCGGCTTCGCCACCCGAGCCATCCATCACGGCTACGACCCGCTCGACCACCAAGGGGCTCTCGTGCCGCCGGTGCACCTGTCGGCCACGTTCGCGTTCCCCGACACCGACGACGGCATGCGCCGCTTCACCGGCGAAACGGTCGGTTATGTTTACACACGCATCGCCAATCCGACCCTCGCGCTGCTCGAGGCGCGGCTCGCCGCGCTCGAGGGCGGCGCGGCCGCCGTGGTGTTCAGCTCCGGCATGGGCGCGATCACCGCGACGCTCTGGACGCTGCTCGCACCGGGCGACGAGGTGCTGGTCGACACCACGCTGTACGGCTGCACCTTCGCCTTCATGCACCATGGGCTGGGACGCTTCGGCGTGCGCGTCCGCCACGCCGACCTGACCGACGCTGCCGCCCTCGACGCGCAGATCGGCGCACGGACGAAGCTCGTGTACTTCGAGTCCCCGGCCAATCCGAACATGAGACTGGTCGACATCGCCGCCGTCAGCCGCGCCGCACGCCGGCGCGGCGTGCTGGTCGCGGTCGACAACACCTATTGCAGCCCGTACTTGCAGCGGCCGCTTGAACTCGGCGCCGACATCGTGCTGCACTCGGCGACCAAGTATCTCGGCGGCCACGGCGACCTCTCCGCCGGCGCCGCCGTGTTTCGCGATGCCGAACTGGCCCAGCGAGTGCGCCTGCAGGGCCTGAAGGACCTGACCGGCGCCGTGCTGTCGCCGCAGGATGCCTTCCTCGTAATGCGCGGCATGAAGACGCTGGCGCTGCGCATGCGCCAGCACTGCGCGAACGCGCAAGCGGTCGCCGAACTCCTGGCCGCGCACCCGGCGGTCGAGGTCGTTCACTATCCCGGTCTGGCCTCGTTCCCGCAATACGCGCTGGCGCAGCAGCAGATGAAGCTGCCGGGCGGAATGGTCGCCTTCGAACTGCGCGGCGGACTCACCGCCGGCAAGCGCTTCCTCGACGCGTTGCAACTGGTCACGCGCGCTGTCAGCCTCGGCGATGCCGAATCGTTGGCGCAGCACCCGGCGAGCATGACGCACTCGACCTACACGCGCGAGGAGCGCCGCGCACACGGCATCGCCGAGGGCCTGGTGCGGATCTCCGCCGGCCTGGAGGACACCGAGGATCTGCTCGCCGACGTCAGGCAGGCACTCGACGCCGTGGCCGGCCGGCGGGTCGAAGACGCTGCCGTCGTGGTTTCGCCCTGAGCGCGACAGCCGCCAGCGCGTACCGCGAACCGCGGGGGCGATAATGGACTGTCGTTCCTCCGCGATGCGCCGCCATGAAACCCGACGATCTCGCCAGGCTGTCGCCGATCGCTTCTTGGCGACTGCCCGAAGCCGATGCCGACCCGCAGGAAACGCGCGAATGGCTCGATGCGCTCGACGCGGTGATCAGCGAGTCGAGCCCGCAGCGCGCCACCTTCCTGCTGCAGAAACTGGTGCAGCACGCGCGGCGCCGCCGCGTTCAATTGCCGACGGTGGCCAACACGCCGTACATCAACACCATCGGGCTGGCTGAGCAGCCGCCATATCAAGGCAACCTGGAGATCGAGGCGCGGCTGATGGCGCTGGTGCGCTGGAACGCGCTGGCGATGGTGGTGCGCGCCAACCGCGCCGCGCCCGAGCTCGGCGGCCACATCGCCAGCTATGCCTCGGCTGCCGATCTTTTCGAGGTCGGCTTCAACCATTTCTTCCGCGCCGGACACGGCGGAAAGGAAGGGGCTCCCGCCCCCTCCGGCGGCGACCTGGTCTACCTGCAGCCTCACTCTGCGCCCGGCGTGTATTCGCGCGCCTTCCTCGAAGGGCGCCTCAGCGCCGCGCAGCTGGACAACTACCGGCGCGAGACTTCGGGCCATGGGCTCAGTTCATATCCGCACCCGTGGCTGATGCCCGAGTTCTGGCAGTTCCCGACCGGCTCGATGGGCCTCGGGCCGCTGTTCGCGATCTACCAGGCGCGCTTCATGCGCTACCTCGAGCATCGTGGCCTCGCGGCCACGCACGGCCGCAAGGTCTGGGCTTTCGTCGGCGACGGCGAGATGGACGAGCCGGAGTCGCTCGCCGG
>CAZDXQ010000017.1:0-70976 GCA_964509545.1 uncultured Burkholderiaceae bacterium
TCGGTGTCGATGTTGACCTTGCGCACGCCGTGCTTGATCGCCTCCTGGATCTCCTCGACCGGCACGCCGTAGGTCTCCTTCATCTGCCCGCCGTACCTGCGGATCTCCTCGAGCAGGTCCTGCGGCACGCTCGATGAGCCATGCATCACCAGGTGCGTGTTCGGGATCCGGCGGTGGATCTGCTTGATCCGCTCGATCGCCAGGATGTCGCCGGTGGGCTTGCGCGTGAACTTGTAGGCGCCGTGGCTGGTGCCGATGGCGATGGCCAGCGCGTCCAGTTGCGTCTTCTTGACGAAGTCGGCCGCCTGGTCGGGGTCGGTCAGCAGCATTTCCTTCGTCATCGTGATCTCGGCGCCGTGGCCGTCTTCCTTGTCGCCGCGCATCGTCTCCAGCGAGCCGAGGCAGCCCAGCTCGCCTTCGACGCTGACGCCGAGCTTGTGCGCGATGTCGACCACCTGCTTCGTGACCTGCACGTTGTAGTCGTAGTCGGCGACCGTCTTGCCGTCTTCCTTCAGCGAGCCGTCCATCATCACGCTGGAAAAGCCGAGCTTGATCGCGCTCTCGCACACGGCGGGCGAGGCGCCGTGGTCCTGGTGCATGGCGATCGGGATCGCCGGGTAGCTGTCGATCGCCGCCTGGATCAGGTGGGCGAGGAACTTCTCGCCGGCGTATTTCCGCGCTCCCGCCGAGGCCTGCATGATCACCGGCGCGTTGACCTCGGCGGCGGCCTCCATGATCGCCTGCACCTGCTCGAGGTTGTTGACGTTGAAGGCGGGAATGCCGTAGCCGTTTTCCGCCGCGTGGTCGAGAAGCTGCCGCATCGATACCAGTGCCATCACATCCTCCTGAAGTTGCCGGAAAGTCTAGTCGAGCCGCGGTCCATCTCCGCTGGGCCGCTCCCGCTCATACGGTATGGGGTATATGGCGACCCGCCCCGGCGCCGTGCCCGAACCGCGCCAGGCCCGCGTCGCCGCTCAGGCATGCTCCCCCACGCGCACGATCTTCAGCGTGTTGGTGCCGCCGGGCTGGCCCATCGGCTCGCCGCAGGTCAGCACGATCAGGTCGCCGCGCTTGACCCGCGCCCGATCGAGCATCAGCGCTTCCGCCGCGGCGAGCGCCCGGTCGCGGTCGTCGGTGATCGGGAAGTGCAGCGGCCGCACGTTGCGGTACAGCGCCAGCCGCCGCTGCGTGGCCACGCTCGGCGTCAGCGCGTAGATCGGGATGTCGATGTCGTGCCGGCTCATCCACAGCGCCGTCGATCCCGACTCGGTCAGGGCGACGATCGCGGCACAGCGCAGGTGATAGGCGGTGAACAGCGCGCCGTAGGCGATCGACTGGTCGACCCGGGTGAAGGTCTCGTTGAGGAACTGCTGGTCGAGGCCGGGCGTTTCCGAGCGGTCGGCTTCGAGCACGATCGACGCCATCGTCTCGACCACCTCGACCGGGTATTTGCCACTCGCGGTCTCGGCCGACAGCATCACCGCGTCGGTGCCGTCGAGCACCGCGTTGGCCACGTCGCTGACCTCGGCGCGCGTGGGCGAGGCGTTGACGATCATCGACTCCATCATCTGCGTCGCCGTGATGGCGAGCTTGTTCGCCTCGCGCGCCATCTTGATCATCCGCTTCTGCAGCGCCGGCACGGCGGCGTTGCCGACCTCCACCGCCAGGTCGCCGCGCGCCACCATGATGCCGTCGGCGGCGTCGAGGATCTCCTTGAGCACCGGGATGGCCTCGGCGCGCTCGATCTTGGCGATGACCAGCGGCTTGATGCCGTGCTTCTCGCCGGCGATGCTGGCCAGCCGGCGCGCCATCTCGACGTCGGTGCGGTTCTTGACGAACGACACGGCGACGTAGTCGGCGCCGCACTCCATCGCCGTCTCGATGTCGCGCACGTCCTTGGCCGTGAGCGCCGGCGCCGACAGGCCGCCGCCCTGCTTGTTGATGCCCTTGTTGTTCGACAGTTCGCCGCCGACGCGCACCGTGGTGACGATCTCGGCGCCGGCCACGCGGTCGACGTCGAGCACGAGCAGGCCGTCGTTCAACAGCAGCACGTCGCCGGCGCGCACGTCCTTGGGCAGGTCCTTGTAGTCGAGGCCGGCGCGCTCGGCGTTGCCCAGTTCGCAGTTGGCATCGAGGACGAAGCGGGCGCCGGGGTGCAGTTCCACCTTGCCATCCGCGAACTTGCCGACGCGGATCTTCGGTCCCTGCAGGTCGGCCATGATCGCGACTTCGCGCCCGCTGGCGGCCGCTGCATCGCGCACCAGCTTTGCCCGCTGCAGGTGATCCTCGGGCTTGCCGTGCGAGAAGTTGAAGCGCACGACGTCGACCCCGGCGGCAAGAAGCCGCTGCAGGATCAGCGGGTCGCTGGACGCGGGGCCGAGCGTGGCGACGATCTTGGTGCTGCGCATAGCCGGGCTCTCCTGTGGCGCCCGTCGCCGGCGTGCGCCGGCCGAGGCAGGTCGATTGTGCATCCAGTGCCGGCGAACGCCACGGCGGCCGTGATCCCGCGGCCGCGCGGCGGCGGCAGGCGCGACGCCGGCGTCAGCCCGCGGCGCGCTGCTGCAGCACGTCGATCGCCGGCAGCGTCTTGCCCTCGAGGAACTCGAGGAAGGCGCCGCCGCCGGTCGAGATGTAGCTGACCCGGTCGCCGATGTTGTACTTGGCGATCGCCGCCAGCGTGTCGCCGCCGCCGGCGATCGAGAAGGCGCCGCGCGTGCTGGCCTCGGCGATCGCCAGCGCCATCTGGTGCGTGCCGTTGGCGAAGGCGTCGAACTCGAACACGCCGACCGGCCCGTTCCAGATGATCGTGCCGGCGGAATTGATCACGCGCGCCAGTTCGAGCGTGCTGGCCGGGCCGACGTCGAGGATCATCTCGTCGTCGCGCACGTCGTCGGCGCGGCGCACCGTCGCCGCGGCGTCGGCCTTGAATTCCTTCGCCACGACGACGTCCTTGGGCAGCGGCAGCGTGCCGCCCTTGGCCGCCAGTGTCGCCAGCACCTTGCGGCACTCGGGCACGAGGTCGGGCTCGGCCAGCGATTTGCCGATCTTCATGCCCTCGGCCAGCAGGAAGGTGTTAGCGATGCCGCCGCCGACGACCAGCAGGTCGACCTTCTGCGCCAGGTTGTTCAGGATCGTCAGCTTGGTCGAGACCTTGCTCCCTGCCACGATCGCCAGCAGCGGCCGCTTCGGCTCGAGCAGCGCCCGGCCGAGCGCGTCGATCTCCGCAGCCAGCAACGGGCCGGCACAGGCGATCGGCGCATACTTGGCGATGCCGTGCGTCGTCGCCTCGGCGCGATGCGCGGTGCCGAAGGCGTCGTTCACGTAAACGTCGCAGAGCTTCGCCATCTTCTGCGCCAGTTCGTCGCTGTTCTTCTTCTCGCCCTTGTTGATGCGGCAGTTCTCCAGCAGCACGACCTGGCCGGGTGCCACGTCGACGCCGTCGATCCAGTTGGCGCGCAGCGGCACGTCGCGGCCGAGCAGTTCGCCCAGCCGCTTTGCCACCGGCGCCAGCGAGTCCTCCGGCTTGAACTCGCCTTCTGTCGGCCGGCCGAGGTGCGAAGTGACCATGACCGCCGCGCCGCCGTCGAGCGCCATCCTGATCGCCGGCACCGACGCACGGATGCGCGTGTCCTCGGTGATGTTGCCGGCATCGTCCTGCGGCACGTTCAGGTCCGAGCGTATGAAGACGCGTTTGCCGGCCAGCGCGCGCGCGGCGGCCAGTTCGGAGAGCAGTTTGACTTTCATCGTCGGAATAGGGCGTAGGAAAGGCGGCGGAGTGCCCGGGGGACCGGCAGGCGGTGACCGGATTCAATGCCCCGAGCGCGAGCAAGGATTATACGAAGGCAATCGCAGTCACCGCCTGCGAGCGCGCCGTGCGCCACGCCGGCAATCGATCGGCAATGCCCTCGACCTCTGAGCCGCGTGCGTCCGCCGGTCTTCTTCTGGCGCCGCCGGCGCAGTTGGCGCTGGCCGGCACGATCCTGCTGACGGTGCTGCAGGCGACGCCCGCGGCCGCGCCGCTGCTCGAATACCGTCGCGAGCTCTTGGCTGCCGAGCCGTGGCGCCTGCTCACCGGCCATCTCGTGCATCTGAACTGGACGCACGCGCTGGTCAACGGCGCCGCCTGGCTGCTGCTGGCGCATCTCTTCGCGCCGATGCTCGATGCCAGGCGCCAGTTGCTGGCGCTGGCGCTCGGCGCCGCGTTCGTGTCGCTGGCACTGGCGCTGCTGTACCCGGCCATCGAGTGGTATCGCGGCGCCTCCGGAATGCTGCACGCCCTTTTCTTCGCCGGCGCGAGCTCGGCGCTGCGGGTGGCCGTGCGCGAGCGTCGCTGGCCGGCGGCGCTGTGGGCGGCCGCGTTTGCCGGCGGCTGGCTGAAGATCGCGCTGGAATGGCCGCGCGACGCGCTGACACCCCACGCGGAATGGCTGGGCGCGAGCATCGTGCCGCAGGCGCACCTGGCCGGCGCCGTCGCCGGCACCGCGCTCGGCGCGCTTTTCAGTCGAAGGCGGCGTCAATCCGCCGCGGTCAGCCTTTAAGCCGGCGGCGCGACAGCGCAAGCAGGCCGGCCAGCACGATCAGCAACGACCACGGCAACGCACCGCCGCCGCCGCCACCACCGCTCGGCGCGCTGACGGCGAGCGTGAAGTCGTAGCGATCGGAGGTACCGGCGCTGTCGGTGACGGCGAGGCGCAGCGTGTATTGGCCGGCATTGCCGATGAACTGCGTGACCGCCGCCGTCGGCGCGGAAAAGACGCCGCCCGCCGGCCCGGAGATGACGGTCCAGCTGTAGCCGGTGATCAACCGGCGCGGCGCCGGCAGGCTCTCCGAACCGTCGAAGGTCACCGCCTGCCCCTGTGCGCTGCTCGACGGACCGAAGACCACCGCCACCGCGTTGCCGGCCGCGCGCACGGCCTTGCCGGCGTCGAGCATGCCGTCGCCGCAGGAGGACGAGTCGCAGTTGCACTGGCCGTCGTTGGGAAAGTTGCCGTTGGCGTCGGCCCTGAAATTCGGATCGGAACAGGACAGCAGCGCCGGATCGGGCGCCGGGAACACGCGCGTGGTCAGGCGCAGGCGGGCGGTCAGGTCGTCGTTGGTCAGCAGCGGATCGACGCTGAGCATCAGTGCCGCGACGCCGGCGACCATCGGCGTGGAGAAACTGGTGCCGAGCTTGCCGCCGTAGATCATCGGGCCCGGTGTGGTGAAGCCCGCGTTATCGGTCGATACGATCGGATACAGGCAGCGCGCCCCTGTGGTATCGACGCAGTTGCCGCCGGGCGCGGCGATCGTCACGCCCGGGCCGAAGTTGGCGAAGCCGACCTTGCTGCCGACATGGCGCAGCGCGGTCACCGACACGACGCCGGGGCAGTTGCCCGGCGACGCGACTTCGCCGGCGCCATCGTTGCCGGCAGCGGCAACGACCAGCACATTGCGCGCGCGCAATTCGTCGACAGCGCTGACGTAGGCCGCCGAACAGTTCTCGAGCGCGCCAAGGCTCAGATTGACGACCCGAGCCGGAGTCGTGTTCACCGGCGCGCCCGGCACCGTAAGGCCGGCCGCCCAGCGCATGCCGGCGAGGATGTCGGAGTCGTAGCCGAAGCACTTGCCGAGCACGCGCACCGGCAGGATCGGCGTGTGCCAGCCGATGCCGGCGCCGCCGATGCCGTTGTTGCTGCGCGCGCCGATGATGCCGGCGATGTGCACGCCGTGCCACGAACTGTCGGACTCCTCGCAATCCGAGAACAGCGGGTCGCTCTGGTCGGCCTTGCTGATCCAGTCGCCGGGGTCGCTCGGGTCGGCATCGCGGCCGTTGCCGTCGTTGGCCACCTTGATCGCATCGGCCGTGCCGCTGCCGCCGATGAAGTCATAACCGGGCAGGTACTTGCCGCCCGGTTCGCTCACCCGGCCGAGATCCTGGTGACCGAACAGTGCGCCGGTGTCGAGCACGGCGACGACAATGTCAGCCCGCCCAACGGCGACGCCCCTCGAAAGAAAATCAGCCCACGCCGCCGGCCCATCGATCGCCGACACAAAAGTGCCGTTCGGCGCATCGAGCCACCATTGGCCGACTTCAGCCTCCTGCGATCGCGTGAACAACGGATCATTCGGCACCGCGGTTCGGTACTTGCGCCGGTCCGCCACCGCGTACTCGACCGCCGGGTCGGCCGACAGGCGCTGCAGCAGGTTCGCCAGTTCGCGCCCGCGCAGCGGCCGCTCCAGCCGCAGGGCGTGCATGTGTTCGGAGACGCTTCGCGCGAGTTCCAGCGGCACCGCCTGCCGCGCGGCCAGTTCGCCGATGCGCGCCGGAAGCGGCTGTGCCGCGGCCGATCGCGATTCGCGGAACTTGACGATCACGCGCTGCGCTTCGTCGTTCGCGGTCGAAGTGGAACGGACCGGCGCGGCAGTTGCCATGCCACTGCACGCCGCCAGCCCAAGCGCTGCCAGCCACCACCGTAATGCCTTCATCGCCGCTCCATTCGTTGCGCTGGCATTGCCCTGAGGCGCCGCGGCATGCCGCGACCTGGGCCCTGTCGTTCACTCGTTCCGGGGCACCGGAATCACCGCCAGCGCGACATGCAACCAACGCGTCGCGGGCATGCGGCGATGACCTGCCGGATACGCATTCGTGCCATCGCGCGATCGCACTGGCGCCGGAGGATACCGGCCAACGCACAGGCACGCGCCAGCGTAGCGAAGGGGCGCGGCTGAACGCATCAGCCGGGCGGCTGATGCCCGTCCGGCGGGATGCCGCGTGCGACGGAGATTCCTGCAGCCAGTGTCGAAGTCAGCGGGCGCGGCGTGCTGAATCCCCACTCGTGGTGCCGCCCGCCGGCGTTCGGCCTTAACTTCGGCTGCGCCGAAGTGAGCAGGCGCCGCAATCAATGGGGCCGGCGTCGGTTACCCGATCACTTCGCCGCCATCAGCGCAACCGTGGTGTCCAGCATCCGGTTCGAGGAGCCGCGGTCATTGTGTCTCCGGCCGGGCGGCGCACGCCGCCCTTAACTTGACTGCGCCAAGTTAGCCTGCGACGCAACGAGTTGGGGCGGCTTCGATCGCTCTCTCAGCGCGCCGCCATCAGCGCAACCGTCGTGTCCAGCATCCGATTGCTGAATCCCCACTCGTTGTGCCGCCCGCCCGCCTTCGGCCTTAACTTCGGCTGCGCCGAAGTAAGCGGGCGCCGCAATGAATGGGGCCGGCTTCGGTTACCCGATCACTTGGCCGCCATCAGCGCCACCGTGGTGTCCAGCATCCGGTTCGAAAAGCCCCATTCATTGTCATACCAGCTGGAGACTTTGACGAGGCGGCCGGAGACTTTGGTCAGCGTGGCCTCGAAGATGCTGGAGCGCGGGTCGTGGTTGAAGTCGCTGGAAACGAGCGGCTCGGCGTTGTAGCCGAGGATGCCCTTCAGTTCGCCGTCGGCCGCCGCCTTCATGATGGCGTTGATCTCGTCGACCGTGGTGTCGCGCGCGGCGACGAAGGACAGGTCGACCACCGACACGTTGATCGTCGGCACGCGGATCGCGTAGCCGTCGAGCTTGCCATTCAGCTCCGGCAGCACCAGGCCCACCGCGGCCGCAGCGCCGGTCTTGGTCGGGATCATGTTGTGCGCGGCGGCACGCGCCCGGCGCAGGTCCTCGTGATAAACGTCGGTCAGCACCTGGTCGTTGGTGTAGGCGTGGATCGTCGTCATCAGGCCGTTGACCAGTCCGATCTTCTCGTGCAGCGGCTTGACCATCGGCGCCAGGCAGTTGGTCGTACACGAAGCGTTGGAGATCACGGTGTGCGCGGCTTTCAGCGTGCCGTGGTTGACGCCGTAGACGATCGTGCCGTCGACGTCCTTGCCGCCGGGCGCCGAGATGATCACTTTCTTCGCCCCCGCCTTCAGGTGCGCCGAGGCCTTCTCCTTGCTGGTGAAAAAGCCGGTGCACTCGTGCACGACATCGACGCCGAGGTCCTTCCACGGCAGCTGCGCCGGATCGCGGTTCGACAGCACCTTGATCCGGTCGCCATTGACGACCAGCGAATCACCGTCGATCGCCACCGTGCCGGGGAACTTGCCGTGCGCGGTGTCGTACTTGGTCAGGTGGGCATTGATCTTGGTGTCGCCCAGGTCGTTGATCGCCACGATCTGGATGTCGTGCTTTTTGCCGCCCTCGTAGTGCGCGCGCAGGATGTTGCGGCCGATGCGGCCATAGCCGTTGATGGCAACCTTGATCGTCATGACTTCTCCCCGGATAAGACGGCCAGCACGGTCGCGACGAGATTGTCGACCGTCAGCCCGAAATGCCTGTAAACATCCGCCGCCGGCGCCGACTCGCCGAAGCGATCGACGCCGAGCACTGCACCACCGGCACGGACATACTTCCACCAGAAATCGGTGACCCCGGCCTCGATCGCCACGCGCGGCAGCCGCTGCGGCAGCACGCTCGACTTGTAGGCGGCGTCCTGGCGGTCGAACACCGTGGTCGACGGGATCGACACGACGCGAACGGCAATGCCCGCTTCAGCGAGTTTCGCCTGCGCCTGCACCGCCAGCGGGAGTTCCGAGCCCGTGGCGATCAGCACGGCGCGCGCCTTGCGCAAGCCGCCCGCCGCTTCGCTGAACACATAACCGCCGCGGCGCACCGCCTCGGCGTCTGCCTTCGCGCGCAGGAACGGCACCGCCTGGCGCGACAGCAGCAGCGAGGTCGGCCCGTCGCGCCGCTCCAGCGCCTGCGACCAGGCCACCAGCGTCTCGACCGTGTCGCACGGCCGCCAGACGTCCATGTTCGGAATCAACCGCAGGCTGGCGGCGTGTTCGACCGCCTGGTGCGTCGGCCCGTCTTCGCCCAGGCCAATGGAGTCATGCGTGAAGACGAAGACGACGCGCTGCCTCATCAGCGCCGCCATGCGCAGCGCGTTGCGGGCGTAATCGGAGAAGACGAGGAAGGTGCCGACGAACGGGGCGAAGCCGCCATGCAGCGCCATGCCGTTGGCGATGGCGCACATGCCGAACTCGCGCACGCCGAAGTTGATGTGCCGGCCCGCGGCAAAGCCTTCGTCGCCGACGCGCAGCGGCGCCGCCTTGCTCCACTTGGTCAGGTTGCTGCCGGTCAGGTCGGCGGAACCGCCGACCATTTCCGGCGCCGCTTCGGCCAGCACCTCGAGCGCAAGTTGCGAAGCCTTGCGCGTGGCGACCGTTTCGCGCTTGTCCTGCGCCGCGGCGACGGCGGCTTCGACCACACCGCCGATTGCCGCCGGCAGTTCGCCCGCCATGCGCCGGCGGAACTCCGCCGCCAGTTCGGGAAACTGCTGCGCGTAGCGAGCGAACAGTTCCTCCCATTGCTGCTGCCGGCGCCGCCCCTCGCCGCGCGCGTCCCAGGCCTGGCTGACTGAAGCCGGCACGTGAAACGGCGGGTGCGACCAGCCCAGAGCGGCGCGCGTCGCCGCGACCTCGCTCTCGCCGAGCGCCTCGCCGTGCGCCTTTTCGCTGCCGGCGCGGTTGGGTGAACCCTTGCCGATCACCGTGCGGGCGACGATCAGCGTCGGCCGATCGCTGTCCTGCGCCTGCACGATCGCGCGATCGACGGCATCGACATCGTGGCCGTCGAGCGGTCCGATCACGTTCCAGCGGTAGGCGCGGAATCGCGACGCGGTGTCGTCGGTGAACCAGTGCTTGACTTCGCCGTCGATGGAGATGCCGTTGTCGTCGTAGACGACGACGAGCTTGTTCAGCCGCCACGTGCCGGCCAGCGACGCCGCCTCGTGCGAGATGCCCTCCATCAGGCAGCCGTCGCCGGCAAACACGTAGGTCCGGTGGTCGACGATCGGGAAATCCGGGCGGTTGAACTCGGCCGCAAGAAGCCTTTCCGCCAGCGCCATGCCGACGGCGTTGGCCAGCCCCTGGCCGAGCGGGCCGGTGGTCGTCTCGACACCGGGGGTCAGGCCGAACTCCGGATGCCCCGGAGTCCTGCTGTGCAGTTGCCGGAACTCGGACAGTTGTCCGATCGGCAGGTCGTAACCGGTCAGGTGCAGCAACGCATAGAGCAGCATCGAGCCGTGACCATTGGACAGCACGAAGCGGTCGCGGTCAGGCCAGCGCGGGTCCGCCGGGTTGTGGCGCAGATGCCGATGCCACAGCGCGTACGCAACTTCCGCCATGCCCATCGGCATGCCGGGATGGCCGGAGTTGGCCTTCTGCACGGCGTCCATCGCCAACGCGCGCAATGTGTTGCACATCTGCTCACGGGTCGGCAACGGCGTCGCGGTGGTGTCAGGCATACGGGCGGGTGTATTGGCGGGCGCGGCGCCCTCGGCAGAAGGAAGAATTTTATCAGCGGCGGTGGCGGCAACCGGCGGCGCCGCGGCCGCCGCCTGCTCCCGATCAAACATCGAGGCCACGCTCGACTTCCGCCTGTGCTGCGGCGCTTTCATTGGGGGGTGAATTCCTTTAACATCCGCCCCCTAAATTCGATCCGGAGCACCGGAAGCAACGGGTTGCCGAGAAGTCTCAGGCATCTGTCCCCGCCAGGTCCAATCGACGCAGCGAAAGCTGTCACCGACCCGCGCGCCGCGCACCAGCGCCGGGTCCCGGATCGTGGGTTGCGGTGATGAACCGCGATTCAGGTCGATTAGGGCGGACCTGCTGGGGGACGAAGATGCAAGGACTTCACCTGACTGGCGATCTGTTCGACTGCAGCTGCACTTCGGCGCTGCTGACGGATCTGGAAAAACTCTCGACGCTCGCCCGCGACGCGACCATCGCCGCGGGGCTGACGATCGTCGACGAGAAATACCACGTGTTTCCCGACTGGAACGGGCAACCCGGCGGCATCACCGGCGCGGTGCTGCTCGCCGAGTCGCATCTGGCCATACACACCTGGCCCGAGCGGCGCGGCGTGACGCTCGACGTCTACGTGTGCAACTTCACCGACGACAACAGCGGCAAGGCGCAGCAGTTGTTCGACGAGCTGATGGTGGCCTTCCGGCCGAAAAGCCAGGCGGTCAACCGCATCATCCGCGGCGACATCGCGGCGAGCACGCAGTCGGCCGCGGCAGACGCCTCGGCAAAGACACCCGGCGGCGCTGCGGCGGCGTCGAGCGAACTGATCTTCGACTGGCTGAACGCCAACTCCGGCTACGGCTTCACCGCCTCGCGCCGCCTGCAGACGATCGAATCGCCGTACCAGCGTGTCGAGGTCTACGACACGCCGCAGTTCGGCAAGCTGTTCCGCCTCGACGGCCGCCTGATGACCTCGGAGAAGGAGGAATTCTTCTACCACGAGTGCATGACGCACCCGGCGCTGCTCACGCACCCGAATCCGCAGTCGGTGCTGGTGATCGGCGGCGGCGACGGCGGCTCGTCGGAAGAGATCTTCAAGCACCCGAGCGTCAAGCGCGTCGTGATGGCCGAACTCGACGCGGCGGTGATCGACGTCGCGCGGACCCATCTCGGCGAGATCCACAAGGGCGTGCTCGACGATCCGCGGCTTGAAATCCGCATCGGCGACGGCTTCGAGTACGTGAAGGGCACGACGGAAACGTTCGACCTGATCGTGCTCGACCTCACCGATCCGGACACGCCGGCGTTCCATCTGTACTCGGAAGAGTTCTTCCGCCTGTGCCGCGAGCGGCTCAACCCCGGCGGCATGCTGACGCTGCATCTGGGCACGCCGGTGTACGCGCCGGAAACGGTGCGCAAGAACGCCGCCAACCTGCGCAAGGTGTTCAAGCAGGTGCATCCGCTGGCGCTGTTTATTCCGCTCTACGGCTCGCTGTGGTGCCTCGGCGTGGCCAGCGACAGCGCCAATCCGCGGCTGATGACCACCGAGGCCATCGCCGCGCGGCTGCGCGAGCGGCGCATCGGCGCGCTGAAGTACTACAACGCCGAACTGCACAACGCGCTGTTTGCGTTGCCCAACTTCGTCAAGGCGCTGACCGACCCGGCAGCGACACCAGCGCGACTGGCCGCCTAGCGCCGCAGCCCGCGCCGCCATGGCGATCGCACAAGCCCGGCAGCCTGCCGGGCTTTTTCTTCCCGGCCGCCGTGTCTGCGCCCCGTTTCTTCATTGACGCGGCGCTGGCGGCCGGCAAGGAGATCGACCTGCCGTCCGACCTCGCCCACCATGCGCTGCGCGTGCTGCGGCTGCGCAACGGCGACCCCATCGCGCTGTTCAACGGCCGTGGCGGCGAGTTTGCTGCCGAGCTGCGCCGGGACCGCAACGAGACACGGGCGCGCGTGCTCGCCTTCGACGGCGTCGAGCGCGAGTCGCCGCTGCGGCTGACACTGATCCAGGCGCTGGTTGCCGCCGACAAGCTCGACTGGATCGTCGAGAAGGCGGTCGAACTAGGCGTGGCGCGCATCGTGATCGCGCCGACCCAGCGCAGCGTCGTGCGCCTGGATGCGGCGCGCGGCGCGCGGCGGCTCGAGCATTGGCGGCAGATCGTGCGCGCTGCCTGCAGCCAGTGCGGCCGCAATCGCCTTCCCGCGCTCGACTTCCATGGATCGTTGGACGCGGCGCTGGCCGCGGTGCCTGCCGATCAGCCGCGCCTGCTGCTGTCGCCCGCCGCCTCGGCGGGTCTGCCGTCGAGACTTGCCGGACCCATCGCGGCACTGGCCGTCGGCCCGGAGGGCGGATTCACCGATGCCGAACTGCGGCACGCTGCAGGCGCGGGCTTCACCGCGGTGCGGCTTGGCCCGCGTATCCTGCGTACGGAAACGGCTGGATTGGCGGCGCTGGCGGCGTTGCAGGCGTCGTCCGGTGATCTCACCGTGGCCGCACGTTGATCACGCTGACTCGGAGGAGGCGATCATGCTCGACAAACTCGTTGCCGGCGCCCTGCAGGGAATGACGGGCGGGCAGAACACGCAGGACGCGCTGCTGCAGATCATCGGCAGACTTCTCTCCGGCAGCGGCGGCCTGAACGGCCTGCTGGCGCAGTTCCAGCAGGCCGGCCTCGGCGAGCAGGCGCAGAGCTGGGTCAGCCGCGGACAGAACCTGCCCATCTCGATCGACCAGTTGATGCAGGTCTTCGGCGCCGAGCACATGCAGCAGATGGCAGCAAGCGCGGGGCTCGATCAGCAGGCACTCGGTAGCCAGCTTGCCGAGATGCTGCCGCAGGCGGTCGACCGGCTGACCCCGGACGGCCAGGTCCCGAGTGGCGGCATCGAAGACGCGCTGGGCATGCTGTCGCGGCTGATGCCTAGGTAGCCGGGCTGCTGCGCTTCAGGAATAAAAAACACGCAAGCCGACGCCGCGCTCGGCGAAGTCGTCGGCCGCGTCGCGGAAGACATCGAGCAGCGCCGCCCGCTGCTCGGCGCCGAAACCGCTGCCGGGGAGCCGTTCGAGGACCACCACCCAGCCGCGGCCGCCACGCTCGGGCAGGTCGGTCAGGCAGTCGTAGAGCGCGTCGAGATTCGCGCCATACCAGTCCGGAAAGGCGAAGGCGCGCCCGATTGCCTTGAGCACCGCCGACTTGTCGACACAGTCCGAGCACTCGGCCAGCACGAACGCGTGCCCCGCCTGCGCCGCCCAGCGGCGCAGCTCGTCGACGGTGTAGCGTGCGAGCGGCCGCACGGTCTGCGCCGGCAGTTCGTCGATCGGCTTGGGCGGGCGGCTGTTCGAGGCGTTCATGGTCGGATCCGGCGGAAGCTACGGTAATGATCATCGGTGTAGTAGTACTCGTCGCCAGTGGCCGGGTCACCGGTGGCGCCCTTGCCGGCGACGATGCGGCGCGCGCCGCGATCGCGGCGTCCGGGAGTCGGCACCGTGTACTCGGTGTAGTAGCCGCGCGGGCGCGGCGGCAGCAGCCGTTCGCGATTGCCGAAGACAGTGCCGTCCATGCGATAGGGGAAAGGTCCGCCCTGCCGGATCAGCGCCAGTGTCTGCTGCGCCTGCAGCGGCAGCGCGGCAAGCGCGACCTCGGCAATCGCGGCCGCGTGGCGGTCATCAGTCGCCGAAGGCGCTTCGCGGGCGCAGGCGGCGACGCCGAACGCAATCGCGAGCAGCAGGATGATGTGCCGGAACAGCGAACTCATCAACCGCAATGTAAACGCCGCGATCGCGGCATCCGTCGGCGCGTCGCCGGGCGGACCGGTGCAACAGCTCGTGCGGTGCCGCTCAGCGCGGCGAGTTGGCGTCGAGCACCGTCAACGCGGTCATGTTGACGATCCGCCGCACCGTTGCCGAGGCGGTGAGGATGTGCACCGGACGGGCGGCGCCGAGCAGGATCGGGCCGATGGCGACGTTGTTGCCGGCAGCGGTCTTGAGCAGGTTGTAGCCGATGTTGGCGGCGTCGATGCCAGGCAGTACGAGCAGGTTGGCATCGCCCTGCAGCGTCGAGAACGGCATGATCGCGCGGCGCAGCGCCGAATCGAGCGCGCAGTCGGCGTGCATCTCGCCATCGACCTCCAGCGCCGGGGCCATCTCGCGCAGCAGCGCCAGCGCCTGACGCATCTTCTCCGCCGCCGGCGCGCGACTGGAGCCGAAGTTCGAATGCGACAGCAGCGCCGCCTTCGGCGTGATGCCCAGGCGCTGCAGTTCCTCCGCCGCCATTGCCGCAATCTCGGCGATTTCCGCCGCGCTCGGCTCGACGTTGACGTGGGTGTCGACCAGCGCCAGCTGGCGGCCCGGCAGCATCACGATGTTCATCGCCGCGTAGACATGCGCGCCGGGCCGGCGGCCGATCACTTCGTCGACGTACTGCAGGTGCTGCTCGAAGCTGCCGAAGGTGCCGCAGATCATGCCGTCGGCGTGGTCGGTGGCGACCAGCATCGACCCGATCAGCGTCAGCCGGCGCCGCATTTCGATCTTGGCGTACTGCTCGGTCATGCCGCGGCGCGCGGTCATCTCGTGATAGCGGCGCCAGAACTCGCGATAGCGCGGATCGGATTCCGGGTTGACCACCTCGAAGTCGCGCCCGGCCTTCATCCGCAACCCGAAGCGCTCCAGCCGCCGTTCAAGCACGGCCGGGCGGGCGATCACGATCGGCCGGGCGATGCCTTCATCGAGCACGACCTGCACGGCACGCAACACGCGCTCGTCTTCGCCCTCGCAGAAGACGACGCGCGCCCGGCCGCCCGAGGCCACCGCTTTCTTGGCGGTGGCGAAGATCGGCTTCATGAAGGTGCCGGAGTGATAGACGAATTGCTGCAGCTGGTCGCGGTAGGCGGGCACATCGGCGATCGGCCGAGTGGCCACGCCGCTGGCCATCGCCGCCTGCGCCACCGCAGGCGCGATGCGCATCATCAGCCGCGGATCGAAAGGCTTGGGGATCAGGTACTCGGGGCCGAAGGCGAGGTCGCGGATGCCGTAGGCGCTGGCGACCACGTCGCTTTGCTCCTCCTGCGCCAGCTGGGCGATCGCGTGCACCGCGGCGATCTCCATTTCCTTGGTGATCGTCGTCGCGCCGACGTCGAGCGCGCCGCGGAAGATGAACGGGAAGCACAGGACGTTGTTGACCTGGTTCGGATAATCGGAGCGGCCGGTGGCGATCACCGCGTCGTCGCGCACGGCCTTGACGTCCTCGGGCAGGATCTCCGGGTTCGGATTGGCCAGGGCCAGGATCAGCGGCCGCGCCGCCATCTTGGCCACCATCTCGCGCTTGAGCACGCCGCCTGCGGACAGGCCGAGGAACACGTCGGCGCCATCGATCACGTCGGCGAGCCGCCGGGCCGACGTGCGCTGCGCATAGCGGCGCTTTTCGTCGTCCATCAGCACGGTGCGCCCTTCGTAGACCACGCCTTCGATGTCGGTGACCCAGATGTTCGCGCGCGGCAGCCCGAGTTCGACCAGCAGGTCGAGGCAGGCCAGCGCCGCGGCGCCGGCGCCGCTGGCGACGAGCTTGATCCTGTCGAGTTCCTTGCCGACGACCTTCAGGCCGTTGAGGATGGCCGCGCCGACAATGATCGCGGTGCCGTGCTGGTCGTCGTGGAACACCGGGATCTTCATCCGCTCGCGCAGCTTGCGCTCGATGTGGAAGCACTCCGGCGCCTTGATGTCCTCGAGGTTGATGCCGCCGAAGGTCGGTTCCAGCGCGGCGATGATCTCGACCAGCTTGTCGGGGTCGTGCTCGCTGATCTCGATGTCGAAGACGTCGATGCCGGCGAACTTCTTGAACAGAACGCCTTTGCCCTCCATCACCGGCTTGGCGGCCAGCGGCCCGATGTTGCCCAGGCCGAGCACGGCGGTGCCGTTGGTCACCACGCCGACGAGGTTGGCGCGCGCCGTGTAGCGCGACGCGGCCGCCGGTTCCGCGGCAATTGCCTCCGACGCGGCGGCCACGCCCGGCGAATAGGCCAGAGCGAGATCGCGCTGGTTGATCAGCTGCTTGGTCGGCGTGACCGCGATCTTCCCCGGCCTTGGCTGCTCGTGGTACTCGAGCGCTGCGCGCTTCAGGTCCGAGTTTTCGTCGTTCGTAGGCATACGGGGCACCGGGCGGAGAAACGAAGGGCGCATTATCGTGCGCGCGGTCACGCCGATCCTCACTCAGGCAAGGCGGGCACGCGGTTCCGGCGGCATCATCGAGCGCGTAGCAGGAGTGCGCACACTCCGCCCGGACGAAACGAACGTTTACCCTTGCGGGGCGATGGATTTCTCCTATCCTGCGACAGAGATGCAAACCTCACTCGAGCGTGCCGAAGCGCTCGGGCGTAAGAGCCCCCGTTTTCGCTTTTCTTCCGCCTGCTGCGCCGATTCCGGGCGCGTCCGGCCGGCCGTCATGTCTGCCCGGACGCTGGGCAAAGACATGACGGGGAGCGCGCCGCTCCGGTCGCGAACCCGGCGGAATCCACGATGAAAGCGCCAGCCGCCACCGAGCGGGCGCTCGGCATCGAGCCGTTCTATGTGATGGAGATCGTCAAGGAGGCGCAACGCCTTGCCGACATGGGCCGGTCGATCATCCACCTGAGCATCGGCGAGCCGGATTTCACCGCGCCGCCGCCCGTCCAGGCTGCGGCGCGCGCCGCCATCGAGGGCGGCCGGACGCGGTACACGCCGGCGCTCGGCCTCGACGCGTTGCGCGAGGCAATTGCCGCCGATTACGCGAGGCGCTTCGGGCTGCAGGTTGCGGCCGAGCGGATCGTCGTTACGGCCGGCGCCTCCGGAGCCCTGCTGCTTGCCCTGGCGGCGTTGCTCGAACGTGACCGCAACGTGCTCATGCCGGACCCGAGCTACCCATGCAACCGCCATTTCGCCGCGGTGTTCGAGGGCCGTGCGCAACTGCTTCCCTGCGGGCCGGAGACCCGCTTCCAGCCCACCGCATCGCTGGTCCGGGCGGCGTGGAACGAGCGCAGCGCCGGCGTACTGCTGGCATCTCCGTCGAATCCCACGGGAACGTCGATCGAGCCGGCCGTGCTGGCCGAGATCGTCGACACGGTACGGGCCCGATCCGGCTTCGTCATCGTCGACGAGATCTATCAGGGGCTCTGCTATGACCATGCGCCGTCGACGGCCTTGGCGCTGGGCGAAGACCTGCTCGCGCTGGCCAGCTTCTCCAAGTACTTCAGCATGACCGGCTGGCGGCTCGGCTGGCTGGTTGCGCCGCGAGAACTCGTCCCGGTCTTCGAGAAGCTGGCGCAGAACCTGTTCATCTGCCCGTCGGCCATCGCGCAGCATGCCGCGCTGGCGTGCTTCTACGACGAGGCGATGGCCACTTACGAACAGCGACGGGCCGAGTTCTGCAGCCGCCGCAACTTTCTGGTGCCGGCCTTGCGCGAACTCGGCTTCGACATCCCGGTCGTGCCGGACGGCGCCTTCTACATCTACGCAGGCATCAGTCGCTGGGCCGATGACAGCTGGGGCTTCGCATTCGAGCTGCTGCGCGAGGCCGGGGTCTGCGTTGTACCGGGGCGCGACTTCGGATCAGCCCAAACTGCAAGCTATGTCCGCGTTTCCTACGCCAACAAGCGGGAAAATCTCGAGGAGGCGATCCGTCGCATCGATCATTACCTGCGCTGCAGGTCGCGAACCCGATGAACGCGGAGTCCGCCCGCGCGGTGGAGAAGGATACCTGGGATAAGAATTCTTATGCTGCAAACGCGGAATTCACCCGCAAGGGGGCGACCGCCCGATCCGGCGCTTGCCGGGCGCAGGCGGCTGCGCCGACTCAGGTCGCCTGACGTGAGGTGGCTGGCACCGTCTCCGGCTTGGCGTCGACCGCAGTAGGAACCAGCACAGCCGCGGGCTTGCTTTCGACGCGGGTATCGGCGCGCAGGCCGGCGGCAAGCGCCGAACGGATGTCGCCGCCGGCCGCGATCCTGATCCGCGCCGCCTCGCCAAGGACGCGCGCGGAATAGCCGCCGTCATCGGGCAGGTTGCCGGCTCCGACATAGAGCTGCAGCCCGCGCTCAACCGATCCACCGCGCTGGATCAGGTCTTTCAGGATCTCAGAGCCCACCTTCAGGTTGGCAATCGGATCGAGCGCCGCATGGTCGCCGCCATGCGAGACGAACCTCTCGCTGTGTACCCGGGTCATCACCTGCATCAGGCCCTGGGCGCCCATCGAACTCTGCGCAAAGGGGTTCATGCTGGACTCGATCGCCGTCACGGCCAGGATCAGCATCGGATCGAGGCCAATCGAGCGGCCGGTGCTGAACGCTTCGCCGACGATCTGACGAACGGCGTTTTCCGCGACCCGGTACCGGCGTGACAGATAACGGGTCACGTTTTCCTGCTGCGGTTCGACCTTGCCTGCTGGCACCGTCGAAAGCCAGTCGCTCCAGCGTCCGGACTTCGCCTCGACGACTTCCGGCGCCTCGACGACGACGGCCGGCAGTTGCGTCGCGGCGGCCGAGGCAACCATCAGCGCCGCTGAAACGGCCTGGTCTCGCGCCTGTTCGCTGGTCAGCAGCGCGAAGGCCGCCGACAGCGCCGCGAAGCCGGCCAGGCCGACGGCGGTGCGCGCGACGATGGCCATGCCGCTGACGACGTCACGGCCGGCAGCAGCCCAAGCCGCCGCCGCGGGTGCCAGAAAACACTTGGTGAGCAACGACATGCGTACCTCCTTATGCTGAGCGGCCGCCGGCTGTGCCGGCTGTCCTCACTCACAGGTTGGAACGTCAGCGGGAGCGTGTTGCGATGCTCCGCACTGCTTTGCCGTTCCGTTTGCCCTGACCGGATCGGCTCGGAAGCCACACCAGCGTTGTCCGCCTGGCGCAGCAACCCAAATATGCAGGACCGGTGAAAACGATCCTTTTTGACTACCGCCTTTCGGCGGCTCGCGTTCCCGGCCGCAAAGGACGGGGCAGCGATGGCATTCTACGGCCGCAGCAAGGTAGTCCGATCGTCTCGTTCGTCGGAACTGCTGCGTAGCAGCATTTTCGCACGACTCCGCTGGCGGATCGCTGCCGGCTTCGGGTGATGCCTGAATCTTGTTAATTCAAATGGTTGTCTCCAGGCTCTGCAATCTCATCCCGCGATCCCCGGCGGTGAGCAAGTGCAGACTATCGCGTTGCAAAAAAACCGACTCTAGATGAAGTACTCCGATCTGCGCGACTTCGTTGGGCAACTGGAGGGGCGTGGCGAACTGCGCCGGATACGCGTCCCGGTATCGCCGGCCCTCGAAATGACCGAGATCTGCGACCGCACCCTGCGCGCGGGTGGGCCGGCACTGCTGTTCGAGCAGCCGACAGGCTCGACGATGCCCGTGCTGTGCAATCTTTTCGGCACGCCGCAACGGGTCGCACTGGGCATGGGCGCGGACGGCACTGCCGCCCTGCGCGAGGTCGGCGAACTGCTCGCGTCACTGAAGGAGCCGGAACCGCCCAAGGGAATCAGGGACGCGCTGGGCAAGGTGGCCATGCTCAAGGCAGCGCTGTGGGACATGGCACCGAAGACGATCCGCTCGGCGGCATGCCAGCAGGATGTGTGGGAGGGCAGCCGGGTCGACCTCGGCCGACTGCCCATCCAGACCTGCTGGCCCGGCGATGCCGGTCCGCTGATCACCTGGGGTCTGGTGGTGACCCGTGGCCCGCACAAGAAGCGGCAGAACCTCGGCATCTACCGGCAGCAGGTCATCGGCCCAAACAAGCTGATCATGCGCTGGCTGGCGCACCGGGGCGGAGCCCTGGATTTTCGCGACCATCGGCTGGCCCACCCCGGGACGCCTTTTCCGATCGCCGTCGCGCTTGGCGCCGATCCGGCGACGATCCTTGGCGCGGTGACGCCGGTTCCGGACACGCTGTCCGAGTACCAGTTCGCCGGACTGCTGCGCGGCGCGCGGACCGAAACCGTCCGTTGCATCGGCATGGACCTGCAGGTGCCAGCCGGCGCCGAGATCGTGCTCGAAGGCCATATCCAAGCCGATCCGGCCAACGCCGGCGGCCGTCTCAGCGCCGCCAATGCGGGCTACGAGACCGCGCTCGAAGGGCCGTTCGGCGACCACACCGGCTATTACAACGAGGTCGAGCGCTTCCCGGTGTTCACGGTCGAGCGGATCACCATGCGCCGCGACCCCATCTATCACTCCACCTACACCGGCAAGCCGCCGGACGAGCCCGCCATCCTCGGCGTAGCCCTGAACGAGGTGTTCGTCCCGATCCTGCGCCGGACTTTCCCGGAAATCGTCGACTTCTACCTGCCACCGGAAGGATGCAGCTACCGGATGGCCGTGGTATCGATGCGCAAGCAGTACCCGGGCCATGCCAAGCGGGTGATGTTCGGCGTCTGGAGCTTCCTGCGCCAGTTCATGTATACGAAGTTCATCGTCGTCGTCGACGACGACATCGACGCGCGCGACTGGAAGGAAGTGGTCTGGGCGATCACCACGCGGATGGACCCGGTACGCGACACGGTGCTGGTCGACAACACGCCCATCGACTATCTCGACTTTGCCTCTCCGGTGTCGGGACTGGGCGGCAAGATGGGGCTGGACGCCACCAACAAGATGGCCGGGGAGACCGCGCGCGAATGGGGCCGACCGATCGTGATGGATCCGGGCGTCAAGGCGCGTATCGATGCAATATGGGACGACCTCGGCATCTAGCCGGATGAGGCACGCACGATGACCCTCGAACGCAAACCAATCCGCCGCGGCGGCATCAAGTCCGCCGGATACGACCGCAGCGCCCGCGTGCTCGAGATCGAGTTCGACAACGGCTCTGTGATCCAGCACACCGCCGTCGGCGAGGAAATCGCCCGCCGCTTTCTCGCCTCCTCCAGTCCGGGCAGTTACTACAAGGACAACATCCAGGAGGAATTCACCATCCGCCGAGTCAAGTAGTCGATGGCACGGCGGTCCGCGCTACGCGCGTTCCTGGCATTGCTCTTTGCCGCCTGCCTGGCCTGCACCGCGCTGGCGCAAGGCGGCGACCAGACGGCTGCGATCGGCCTGTGCCCGCAGGGCAGCGCGCGACTCGACACCTACACGCAGGCGCTGTGCGATGGCGAGTCGGCGCTGCGCGCACGCCGGTTCGACGTCGCGCTGGAACGTTTTGGCTTCGCCGCCGCGCTGCCCCGCGTCGACGCGAGCCATGAACTGGCGTGGGCGGGCCTGGCGGCCGCGCACTGCGGCGCGCGCGACTTCGAGGCTGGCCGGCAGTGGGCCGAGCACTTCGCGCAGGCTCGCCGGTTATGGCAGGGCGAACTGCACTGCGAGCCCGACGGCCGCGAGCCGCGCGCGCAGCTTAGCCCGTTCGTGCACAGCAGGATGTGCAGCGATACGCTCGCGGCCGACTACGCGCTGATACGGAGCAACCCGCAGGCGGCGTACGCGATCGAGCTGCGGGCACGGCTGCAGCAGGTGGCCGACGCGGTCGCGCTGAACTGCGCCGCCACCCCTGCCACTGCGGCGAAACCGGCCGCGGCCCGTGCCGCCGCGAAAGCCGCTGCCCGCAAGACCGCGGCCAAGACGCAACGCGCCAAGCGTTCCGGCAACAAGGCCGGCCAGCGCCGCGCCAGGTGAGGCGTCCCCACGGCTGGACCCCGCCCAGCCCGCCCCGCACCGGGGTCAGGAAACTCTTTTTGAGGCGGCCCGGCGTATGCCCTGAGGCGGCGTCCGCTACCGGAATACCAGCGTCGCCAGTCCGAGGAAGATGAAGAAGCCGCCCGAGTCGGTGCTGAAGGTGAGCAGCACCGAGCCGCCGATGGCCGGGTCGCGGCCCATCGCGCGCAGCACCATCGGCACCGCCAGCCCGACCGCGGCGCCGACGAGCATGTTCAGGATCATGGCCAGGAACATGACGATGCCCAGCGCGATGCCGTGCGGCGAGTCGCGATACAGCGTATAGGCGAACAGTGCCGCGATGCCGCCCCACACCGCGCCGTTGAGCAGGGCGATGGCGATTTCCTTCATCACCAGCCGGCGCTGGTTGTCGCCGACGACCTGGCCGAGCGCGATCGAGCGCACCAGCAGCGTCAGCGTCTGGTTGCCCGAATTGCCGGCAATGCCGGCGACGATCGGCATCAGGGCGGCAAGCGCCACCACCTTGGTGATGGTCCCCTCGAAGGTGTCGATCACCCGGCTGGCGAAGAACGCCGTGCACAGGTTCACCCCGAGCCAAAGCCAGCGGTTCTTCGCCGACTGCCAGACGCTGGCAAAGAGGTCTTCCTCCTCGCGCAAGCCGGCCTTGGCCAGCGCTTCCTGTTCGCTTTCCTCGCGGATCACGTCGACCACTTCGTCGACGGTCAGGCGGCCGACCAGCCGGCCGTTGGCATCGACCACCGGCGCCGACACCAGGTCGTAGCGCTCGAAGGCCTGCGCCGCCTCGCTGGCATCGTCCATCGGCGACAGCGTCAGGATGTCGGTCTGCATCACCGCAGCCACTTCGGTTTCCGGCTCGTTGATCAGCAGCCGGTCCAGCGGCAGCGAACCCTTGAGCAGGCCGTCGCGATCGACGACGAAGACCTGGTCGGTATGGCTGGGCAGTTCGTCGAAGCGGCGCAGGTAGCGCAGCACGACCTCGAGGCTGACGTCGTCGCGGATCGACAGCGGCTCGAAGTCCATGCGCGCGCCGACGGAATCCTCGGGGTAGCTCAACGCAGCGTTCAGCTGCGCCCGCTCCTTGCTGGTCAGGTCGCGCGAGATCCGTTCGACCAGTTCCTCCGGCAGCGCCGGAGCGAGGTCGGCCAGTTCGTCGGCTTCCAGCGTGCGCGCCGCGGCCTCCAGTTCGGCCGGGTCCATCGCCGCGATCAGCGTCTCGCGCACCGCCTCGGAGACTTCGAGCAAGACCACGCCGTCGATCTCGGCCTTGACGCTGTCCCAGACCAGCAGCCGCTCGTGCGGGGGCAGCGCCTCGAGGACATAGGCGATATCGGCCGGATGCAGGCCGTCGACGATCGACTTCAGTTCGCTCAGGTGCTGGCGGTGCACCAGGGCCTCGACCAGCGGCTTCTTCTCCTCGTCGGGCACGTGCTCGCGATGCACTAGGCTCTCGACGCGCTGCTGCTTTTCGAGCACGGCCTGCACGCGCGCCAGCGCCCGCTGCGCCTCCTCTGGATCGCGCGCGGGCCGCGATACCGCAACCGGTGTCTTGTCGAGCAGTGCCTCGTTCATCGCGGGCGGATTCTAGGCGCCGCCCGCGCGCCGGCGGCCCGACGATTCGCGCTGCGCGGCCGAATGCGCATGCCGGCACGGATGCGAAGCGACCGGCCGCGCTGCCGCGTACCGCGCCGTCAGTTCAACGGCGACAGATCGTGCAAGGGCGCGGCGCCATGCCGCCCACCTATGGAATCTGTGCGTCGCCCATGAAGCGCAGGATCGTCGCCGCGCGGCCGGCGAGATAAGCCGAACTGCGATTGCGGTCGTAGAACTTCGGCCTCGGCAGCATCGCCGCCAGTCGCGCCGACTGCTCCGGCCCGAGTCGCGCCGCCGAGCTGCCGTAATAGTGCCGCGCCGCCGCTTCGGCGCCAAAGACGCCGTCGCCCCATTCGGCAACATTCAGATAGACCTCGAGGATGCGCCGCTTGTCCCAGACGATCTCGATCATGTACGTGATGACCAGTTCCTGGCCCTTTCGCATGTAACTGCGTTCCGGAGACAGGAACAGGTTCTTGGCCAGCTGCTGCGAGATCGTGCTGCCACCACGCGCCGGGCGCCCGCGCTTGCGGTTGGCCTCGAAGGCCTTCTGGATGGCCTCCCAGTCGACGCCCTCGTGCTCCGTGAAGCGCGCATCCTCGGCGGTGACCACGGCCCGCTTCAGGTGCAGCGATATCCGGTCGTAGGCGACCCACGCATGGCGCAGCGCGGTGCCTGGCCGCGCCTGCTCGATGCGTTCCCGCTCGCGCGCCATGAACGCCGTTTCCCCCGGATTCACCCACCGGTACAGCACGATCCAGCCGAGATACCAAAGCTGCAGCAGCAGCAATGCCGCCGCGGTGAGCAGCGCCAGCCGGCCGAGCCAGCGGCCGCCCCAGCGCAGCAGATTCATTGCGCTTGCATCACCGTTCGGTCTGTCCCTTCGCAGGAGCGGCGCACCCGCTGGCAGGTTTCGCCTGCGCGGCCGGGGCCGACGGATCCGCCAAGCGCAGCCGCCGCGCGCACGGCCTGCGGGCGCGGGCACCGTCGGCGCGGCCGGGCGGTGCTCATCGCGCGGTGGCGCTTTCGGAGGTGGCCTCGCTGTTCAGCAGCCGGCGCAGTTCCTTGAACACCGGCGCCGTATCCGGCCGCACGCCGCGCCAGAGGTAAAACGACTCGGCGGCCTGCTCGATCAGCATGCCGAGACCGTCGCTGACCTTGCGTGCGCCGCCGCGTCCGGCCAGCTGCATGAAGGGCGTCGGCGACGGCGCATAGAGCAGGTCGTAGGCGAGCGTGCAGTCGTCGAAGGTCTCGGCGTCGATCGGCGGAGTGGTGTGACTGAGGCTGGTCGCCGTGCCGTTGATCACCAGGTCGAAATGCTCGGCCGGCACCTCGTCGAATGACAGCGCCAGCACGCCGAACTCGTCGGCGAGCTCCTGCGCCCGGTCGTGCGTGCGGTTGGCCACGGCGATCCACTTCGGCTTCTCCTCGAGCAGCGAGCCGATCAGGCCGCGCACACCACCGCCGGCGCCGAGCACGAGGACCGAGGAATCCTCGATGCGGAACTTCATCCGCTGCGTCACATCGCGGACGAAGCCGATGCCGTCGGTGTTGTCGCCGGTGATTGCCTCGCCGTCGAACTTCAGCGTGTTCACGGCGCCGGCCAGCCGGGCGCGCGCCGTCAGCCGGTCGGCAAGCTTGGCCGCATCGAGCTTGAACGGGATCGTGACGTTCAGCCCGCGATAGCCGGCTTCGCGCAGCGCCAGCGCGAATTCCTCGAATCCATCGAGCGGCGCTTCAAGCCGTTCGTAAGTGATGTGCTGGCGCGTCTGCTGCGCGAACAGCCGGTGGATCTCCGGCGACTTGCTGTGCGCGATCGGATTGCCGACCACTGCGTACTTGTCGGGCTGCTTCATCACTCAGTGCACAGCCGGGCGCTCGCCGCTGCGGGTGGCGAATTTGTCATTGGTGAAGATCCACGTCCGCGTGATTTCAAGTACGTCGGTGTCGCGCGCGATCTCCGGCGGGAACGGCGGAAACGGTGCCGACAGCTTGACGATATGCCGCGCCGCGCGGTCGAGCACCGCCGAACCCGAAGATTCCTCGATCACTGCCTGCACCAGTCTGCCATCCGAGCCTATCACCACCGTCATCCGCAGCGCGCCGTAGATGCGCCCGCGCGCCTCCTCAGGATAGTGCTCATTGCCGATCCGTTCCACCCAGGCACGCCAGTCCTCGACATAGCGCGCGTAGCGGTACTCCGATGTGCTCGGCATGAAGTGATGCCGGCGCGGCCGCTTCTGGTAATCGTTGATCCTCTTCGAGATCTCCGCCTGCAGCCGTGCCAGCAGATCGAGCGTGTTCTCGGCGCTGCCCGCATCCGGCTGCGGCACCGGATCGCGGCGCTCGGCTTCGCTGACGGCGAAATCGCCACGGTCGAACATCGCCAGCTTCTGCGGCTGCTGCTGCGTCCTTTCGACCCGCGCGCGCGCTGCCTCCAGCGTCTCGCCGTCAAGATGCTGCATCAGGTTCGGCAGCGGCGAGCTGCGTCGCCCGGCCTCATTGGCGCCGCCGCCGTCGAGATTGGCCTGCGCATAGGCCTCGGGGTTGTTCGGCCTCGCCGGCGACCGCGCATTGACGAGGATGATTTCCAGCGCCGGATCGGTCGAGCGCAGCCGCAGCAGTTCCGGATCGACGAAACGGACCGCCAGCACCAATGCGTGCGCCGCGGCCGAAACGCCAAGCGCCCACATCAGGATCCGGTTCTGTTGCGTCGCGCGCTGCATGGTGGCGGCGTCGTCAAGCCCCGCGGTCGAAAAACGCCGGCCGATTGTATCGATCGACCGTGCCCGCCAAGCCGAGGAAAAGCCTAGCCCGCTTGCGGTAGATCAGACAGCGGCGACGGCGCCTCGGCTGCGGCGGTTTCCGGCTCCGCAGTTTCCTCATCCACGAGCGCCTCGACATTGCCGGCGGCCTCCAGCAGCACGCGGTGCAGCCGCAGTTCCACGGCCAGGTCGACCTCGTCGACGCCGAGCACGTCGACCTCGACTCTCTGGCCACGTTCGAGCAACGGCAGCCCGGCGAGCCGTGTCGCCAGCGGCATGCCATCGAGACGCAGCAGATCCGGCTTCAGCACGGTGGCGCCGATGCGCCGGATGCCCTCCTGCTGCAGCCAGCGCAGGCACCAGTACCGTTCCATGCGTTCCTGGAACTCGGCGAAGCTCGCATAGGCGGCCTCGAAAGCGGAAACGATGCCATACAGCTCGGCATCGTTGGTCGAAAAAGGCGCCGGCTCGCCGTGCACCGCGGCGATCAGCTGCATCTGGTTGACCAGATCCACATAGCGGCGCAACGGCGAACTGCACCAGCAGTACTGCGCCACGCCCATGCTCTCGTGCGGCGCCGCCACCGTGCTCATGCGCACCCGCCCCGGCAGCAGCCGCCCGCCGACGCGCTCGAGGCTCTGCGAACGATAAATGCCGGCGCGCTTCAGCTCGGCCAGCCAGCCGCCCCAGTGGCTGTTGGCGAGGATCATCAGCTCGGCGACGATAAGGTCGAGCGGGGCGCCGCGCCGGCGCGGGCGGATGCTGACGCGTGCCGCTTCGTCTTCGCCGTCGAGGACGAAGGTGTAGTCGACCTTGCCGATCGGCTCCGGCCGGCCGCGCGCCTGCTCGCGCAGCGCCAGCAGCGAGCGGGCGAAATGCCAGAGGAACAGCAGCTCGCGCCCGTGCGGCACGTCGAGCGCGCCGGCGGCCATGTGCACGTCGGTGACCCGCTCGTCGAGCAGGTCGTGGCGAAGATTGGCGTCGATCCTGATCCGTTCCAGGCGCGTGTCGTAGGCCAGCGGCCGCAGGCTGTCGCGCTCGACGTCGACATAAAGCGACAGCACCGGAACGACCCGGCCGCCGGCGAGCGAAAAAGCGTCGATCCACGGCGCCGGCAGCATCGTGATCTTCAGTCCCGGCGCGTAGATCGTCGACATCCGGCTGCGCGCCGCGAGATCCAGCATGTCGCCGCGGCCGATGGCCAGCGCCGGAGCGGCGATGTGGATGCCGACGCGGATGCGATCGGCGAGGAACTGGGCCGAGAACGCGTCGTCGATCTCTGTCGTGGCCGAGTCGTCGATCGAAAAGGCACCCACCGGCGCCAGCGGCAGATCCTGCAGCGGCGGCGGGCGCGGCAGGTCCGAGGCAAAACCGATGCCGTGCGGGAAGGTCGTGGCAAGGAAGCTGTCGCGGTGCCAGCGGTACGGCGAGGCGATTGCACCACGCGCCAGCAGCAGGCGCAGCGGCGAGCAGTGCAGTTCGGCCGCCGCCTGTTCGAGCGCCTTGTACTCGATGCCGTTGCGATCGGGTTTCACCAGCAGGTTGACGCCGAGCGCGCCGATGGCCGCCGGCAGTTCGCCCGCCTTGAGCATCTGCACGTACTGGCACTTCTGCTCCTCCTGCAGCCGCCGCCGCTCGAGCGCAGCCAGCGCCTGCTTCAGCGTCTCCGGCGGGGCCGGGCGGAAGCGGCCGCGTCCCTTGCGATGGAAGTACACCGGCGCGCCATGCAGCCGCAGCAGGATCGCTGCCGCTTCGACTGCCGACGGTGCGTGGCCGAAGTACTCGCCGGCCATTTCCTCGAAGCCGAACTCCTGCTGCGGCGCGCATTCCCAGAGGAAGTCGATGTCGATCGATTCGGCCTGGACCTGCGCCTGCTGCAGCAGCGCGGCCGGCGCCGGCGTCTCGAAGCGCAGCAGCACGTGCGAGGCGCGCACCTTGGTTCTCTTGCCGCTCGCGGTCTCGACCTGGTACGACGAATCGGTGGCGGCCAGCACGCTGCCCGCCTTGAAGTTCCCGTCGTCGTCAAACAGCAGGTTCATCGTTGCCTTCCGCTACAGGCCCGCAATGAAGGCCTTGATCCCGCGCAGCATCAGTTCGACCGCGATCGCCGCCAGCACCAGGCCGAGCAGCCGCTCGAAGGCGAGCGTCACGCGTTCGCCGAGCAGCCGCATGATGCGCTCGGAAAACGCCAACACGAACGCACTCACCGCCATTGCGATGGCAATGGCGATGACCCACTGCCACATCCGCGCCGGCTCGCGCGACACCAGCAGCAGCACGGTGGCCAGCGCCGACGGACCGGCGAGCGCTGGCACGGCCAGCGGCACGATGAACGGCTCACCGCCCGGCGCCTGGCCGAAGATGCCCTCGGGCGTCGGGAACACCATGCGCAGCGCGACCAGCATCAGCACCACGGCGCCGCCGATCTGCAGGCTCAGCTCGGACAACCCGAGCAGGCGCAGGAAAGGATCGCCGATGAAGACGAAGGTCACCAGCACGGCGAAGGCGATCAGGCACTCGCGCAGGATGATCGTCCGCCGCCGCTCGCGCGGCACGTCCTGCAGTGCGCTGATGAAGATCGGGATATTGCCGACCGGGTCGCAGACGATCAGCAGCAGCAGCACCGCCGAGGCGAAGCTCGTTTCCATCAGCCGATGTCGATCTCTCGCCCGCCGCTGGCGGCGACCAGCTGCGCCGGCGCGACGGCGAAGACGCAGTGCGGCGTGCCGCCCGCCGCCCATACGGTGTCGAAGCGCCGCAGCGAGGCATCGACGAAGGTCGCCAGCGGCGCCGGGTGCGCCACCGGCGCCACGCCGCCGATCGCGAAGCCGGTTTTTTCGCGGACAAACTCCGGTGACGCCCGCTCGATCGGCTCGCCGAGCGCCCCGGCAACGCGCTTCTCGTCGACGCGCCGGTCGCCCGCGGCGATCACCAGCACCGCCCGCGCGCTGTCGCGGCCGCGGAAGACAAGCGACTTGGCGATGCGGCCGACGCCGATGCCGAGCGCGTCGGCGGCCTGCTGCGAGGTGCGTGCCGCCACCGGCAGTTCGATCACCTGCGATTCGATGCCGAGCGCCTGCAGCGCGGCCTGCACACGCTGCGCCGAGGCGGGCAAGGCGGAACCGCGAGCCGCCATCAGGCCGCCCGTCCGCCGGCGAGCGCGATCGCCGCGCCGTCCGCGGCGAACCCGTGCGCGGTCGTCGCACCGGTGCCCTGCGCGACGCCGGCGACGGTCGCAACCCTGCCTGTACGGTGCATGTCGCCTGTGCCTTGTCCTAATCGATGCCGCAGAACGCCAGCACCTCGTCGATGTACGCCGCGAAGTCGCTGATCTCGTGGTTCGAGCCGTCGATGATCCGCTGCCGGCAGCCGGCGTACTTTGCCGCCATGCTGCGCCAGTCGATGACCTCGTCGCCCGTGGCGGCGACGAGCAGATAGCGCTGCGGCCGGGTGATGAGCGGCGTGTCGAGCGCCAGCAGCTCGTCCATGTGCTCGGGCCTGACGTCGATCGTCTGCGTGGAGAAGAAGATCTGCTGCGTCCCCAGATGCGCGCGCAGGTCGCGATAGGGCGTGATCGCCGGATTCAGCAGCACGGCGCGGCAGCCGGTGCGCTCGGCGAGCCAGGTGGCGTAATAGCCGCCGAGCGAAGAGCCGATCAGCGCCAACTCGTCCGGATCCTCGAGGCGCGCCGTGGCCTCGATGAGCTGCGCCGCGGCGCGCGGCGAGGCCGGCAGTTGCGGGCAGACATAGTCGTCGAGCCGACCGCGCGCCGCCATGGCGGCGCGCACCATCTGCGCCTTCTTCGACTGCGGCGACGAGCGGAAGCCGTGCAGGTAAACGATCACGCCGCCTGCTCCCGCGGCAATGACACCGACAGCGCGGCCAGCAGCCGCTCGTGCACGCCGCCGAAGCCGCCGTTGCTCATCACGAGCACGTGGTCCCCGGGGCGCGCCGCCGCCGTGACCGCGCGCACCAGCGCCTCGAGGTCGTCGAAGCTCGCCGCGCGCGCGCCCATCGGCGCCAGCACCTGCGCCGGCTCCCAGCCCAGCGCGTTCTTGCCGCTGCGCTCGCCGTAACAGAACACCAGATCCGCCGCCTGCAGGCTGCCGGGAAGGCGGGCGCTCATCGTGCCCAGCTTCATTGTGTTTGAGCGCGGCTCCAGCACGGCAAGGATGCGCGCCGCCCCGACGCGGCGGCGCAGACCGGCCAGCGTCGCCTCGATGGCGGTGGGGTGGTGCGCGAAGTCGTCATAGACGGTGACTCCGGCGGCAACGCCGCGTACCTCGAGCCGCCGGCGCACTCCGGCGAAGCGCGACAGCGCCTCGATGGCGACCGCCGGGGCGACACCGGCGTGTCGCGCGGCGGCAATGGCCGCCAGCGCATTGCTGCGGTTGTGGCCGCCGGCCTGCGGCAACGTCAGCCGGCCGTACACCTGGGCGCCGAAGGCGACATCGAAAGCGTGCTGCGCATCTTCGTCGACCGCCTGCGCATGCCAGCCCTCGCCGATGTCGAACGCCTCGACCTCCGACCAGCAGCCGCGCGCCAGAACCCGCGCCAGCGCGGCATCGGCGCCATTGACGATCAGGCGACCGCGGCCGGGCACGCCGCGCACCAGGTGGTGGAACTGGGTCTCGATCGCGGCCAGGTCGGCGAAGATGTCGGCATGGTCGTATTCGAGATTGTTCAGCACCGCGGTGCGCGGAAAGTAGTGGACGAACTTGCTGCGTTTGTCGAAGAACGCCGTGTCGTACTCGTCGGCCTCGATGACGAAGAAGCCGTGCCGGCCGGCGCGCGCCGAAACGCCGAAGTCCGCCGGTACGCCGCCGATCAGGAATCCCGGCGCCAGGCCGGCATGCTCGAGAATGGTCGCCAGCATGGCGGAAACGGTGGTCTTGCCGTGCGTGCCGGCCACCGCCAGCACCCAGCGGCCGGACAGGAGGTTTTCGCCGACCCACTGCGGCCCGGAGATGAAGCGCGCCCCGGCTTCGAGGATCGCCTCCATCAGCGGATTGCCGCGCGTGACCACGTTGCCGATGACGAAAAGATCCGGGCCCAGCGCGAGCTGGTCGGCGCCGTAGCCCTCGATCACCTCTATGCCGGCACCGCGCAACTGCTCGCTCATCGGCGGGTAGACATTGGCATCACAGCCGGTGACGCGGTGGCCTGCGGCCAGAGCCAGCTCGGCCACGCCGCCCATGAACGTGCCACAGATGCCGAGAATATGAAGATGCAAGGTGCGTTCCCGCCTCACGAAAGGCCGCCAAGTTTAAGGGGCGCCGTTGGTTAGACTTCGCCGATGATCCGGTCCGAGTCCAGAGCGGGAAACCGCGACGAGCTGACGATCGAACTGGCGGCCACCGCCGCGAGGCTGATCGCCGAGGACGGGTGTGACTACGCCACTGCCAAGCGCAAGGCGGTGCAGCTGGTGCTCGGCGAGGCGCGCGCGGCGCGCGCCCTGCTGCCCGAAAATGAACTGGTCGAATGCGAATTGCGGCGCTATCTGCGCACCTTCGGCGGCGCCGAACACGCCGAGCGGCTCGGCGAAATGCGGGCCATCGCCTTGTCGCTGATGGAGTTTCTGGGGCAGTTCAATCCGCACCTTGTCGGCGCCGTGCTCAATGGGACTGCCACCGAGCACTCCGATATCCATATCCACCTTTTTACCGACAGCGCCAAGGACGTCGAGATCTTTCTGCTCAACGAAGGGCTGCGCTTCGAGGTCGACGCGGCGCACGAGCCGGCCGGAGCGCTCGAGTCGATCCATCTGCAGGTGCCGCGGCCGCTGCTGCAGGGCCGCCGGCTCGCGCCGTCCGCGGTCCTCAGCGTGCTGCCCACCGACGCGGTCCGCGTTGCATCACGGTTCCGCTCCAGCGATCCGTCACTGTCGGCGACAGAGAAGGCCGGCCGAGCCGGAATCTCCGCCCTGCGCGCCCTCCTCAGCCAGCGAGGCGCCGGACGTTGAGCGCAATGCAGCCACTGCAGGACGAGCCGGGCGAGCCGCCGAACAGAGGCCGGGTGAGCCGACGCACCGGTCTGGTCTTTCTGGCCACCGGGCTGGTCGCGGCCGGAGTCGGCGCCACCTTGCATTGGTGGCGCACGCAACCGAAGTCGGCCGCCGAAGCGTCGGCCCCACTCTTCGCGGCGACCTTTCCTGACGCCGACGGCCGCCCGCAGCCGCTGGCGCAGTGGCGAGGCCGCATTCTGGTGGTGAATTTCTGGGCGACATGGTGTCCTCCATGCGTCGAAGAAATGCCCAACCTGCAGAAAGTGCGCGACCAGTTCAGGCAACGCGGCGTGGAAGTCATCGGCATCGGCATCGACGGCGCCGCAAAGATCGCCGAATTCCGCGACAGGCATGGCCTGTCCCTGCCGCTGCTCGTGGCCGGCGCGGGTGGCAGCGAGTTGAATCGTGCATTGGGCAACAGCAGCGGCGCCTTGCCCTTCACCGTGTTGATCGGGACCGACGGCCGGGTCCGACAGCGGCATCTCGGCCAGGTCCGGGTCGAGCAGTTGCAGCGGTGGATCGAGTCAGCGATCCGCGCCGTCTGACCAAGTCGCTGGACAGGGCGGCGCCAAAAGAACAGAATCTGCCCTCATTTTCACGGAATGGCGGCTTTTTTCACCGAAAAGCCTCCCGCCCATGGCGCGCAACATCCTGGTCCTGAACGGTCCGAACCTCAATCTGCTGGGTGCGCGCGAGCCGCGGATATACGGCTCGGCGACCCTCGCCGATATCGAGCGCGATCTGGCGGCGATCGCTGCGGCAATTCCCGCAAACATCGCGTTCCTGCAGAGCAACCATGAGGGCGCGCTGATCGACCGCATCCACGCCGCGCGCGCCGAAGCGGTGGATTTCATCATCATCAACGCTGGCGCACTGACGCACACGAGCGTGGCCCTGCGCGACGCGTTGTCCGCCGTGGCCATTCCGTTTGTCGAGGTGCACCTGTCGAATGTGCACAAGCGCGAGGAGTTCCGGCACCGGTCTTATCTCTCCGACCACGCCGTCGGCGTCATCGCCGGGCTCGGCGCGGCCGGTTACCGCTACGCGCTGCAGTTCGCGCTCGAATGGCAGCCGTCCTGAGCGGCCGCAGCTGACAGCGCAGGAGGACGCATGGATTTGCGCAAGCTCAAGACGCTGATCGATCTCGTCGCCGAATCCGGCATTGCCGAGATCGAGGTAACCGAAGGCGAGGACAAGGTCAGGATCGTCAAGCATGCCTCGGCTGCGGTTGCCGTTGCGGCGCCGGCGCCGGCACAAGTGGCGGCCGCTCTGCCCGCCAGTTTGCCGGCCGCTTCGACGCAGCCGATTGCGGCGCCCTCCGAGGCGGCGCCGACGGAGCCGAAAGGAAATGTCGTCAAGTCGCCGATGGTCGGCACCTTCTACCGTTCGCCAAGCCCCGGCGCCAAGCCGTTCATCGAGGTCGGGCAGATGGTGAAGCCCGGCGACACGCTATGCATCATCGAGGCGATGAAGCTGCTCAACGAGATCGAAGCGGAGGTCGCCGGCGAAGTCAAGGAAATCCTGGTCGAGAACGGCCAGCCGGTCGAATACGGCCAGCCGCTTTTCGTCATCGTCTAGCAGGCCGTCCCGGCAAGGCCGAAGTGAGCGAGGCAAACGTCGAGCGTTCAATCGCGGCTAAACGGCGCCGTCACGGTTACCCGCTGTCTGGGATCAGCCACGATACGAAGGCGCAGCCCGCGCCTGAATCACCGATGCAAACCCCGATGAACGCACAGAGCTCCGGCAAGGCCCAGATCTCGTGCTGCAACGGCAGCCGCGCGCGAGACGCTGCCGCAGCGCGGTCCGGCCGATGTTTCGCCGACATTGGGGCGGGCGGCAGCCATCACCTGAGCGCCGGCGGCTGAGCCGGGGACTTCATGTTCGGAAAGATCCTCATAGCGAATCGCGGCGAGATCGCGCTGCGCATCCAGCGCGCCTGCCGCGAGATGGGCATCACCACCGTCGTCGTTCATTCGCAGGCGGACACGGATGCCAAGTACGTGAAGCTGGCCGATGAATCCGTATGCATCGGCCCGCCGCCGTCGAAAGACAGCTACCTGAACATTCCGGCGATCATCAGCGCCGCCGAGGTCACAGATGCCGAGGCGATCCATCCCGGCTACGGCTTCCTGTCGGAGAACGCCGACTTTGCCGAACGGGTGGAAAAGAGCGGTTTCGTCTTCATCGGCCCGCGGCCGGAGTCGATCCGATTGATGGGCGACAAGGTTTCGGCCAAGCAGGCCATGATCGACGCCGGCGTGCCCACCGTCCCCGGCTCGCCGGGCGCCCTGCCCGAGGATGCACGCGAGATCGTGCGTATCGCCCGCTCGATCGGCTACCCGGTGATCATCAAAGCCGCTGGCGGCGGCGGCGGCCGCGGCATGCGCGTGGTCAACACCGAGGCGGCGCTGATCGGCGCCGTCAACCTGACGCGTCAGGAAGCGCAGGCTGCGTTCGGCAACCCGGCCGTGTACATGGAGAAGTTCCTCGAGAACCCGCGCCACATCGAGATCCAGGTGCTGGCCGACCAGTATCGCAACGCGGTCTGGCTGGGCGAGCGCGACTGCTCGATGCAGCGCCGGCACCAGAAGATCATCGAGGAGGCGCCGGCCCCGGGCATCGCGCGCAAGCTGATCGAGCGCATCGGCGACCGCTGCGCCGATGCCTGCCGCAGGATCGGTTACCGCGGTGCCGGCACCTTCGAGTTCCTGTACGAGAACGGCGAGTTCTTTTTCATCGAGATGAATACGCGGCTGCAGGTCGAGCATCCTGTCACCGAGATGGTCACCGGAATCGACCTCGTGCAGCAGCAGATCCGCATCGCGGCCGGCGAGAAGCTCGCCTTTCGACAGCGCGACATCGCGCTGCACGGCGCGGCGATCGAATGCCGAATCAACGCCGAGGACCCGTACAAGTTCACGCCGAGCCCGGGGCGCGTCACCGCCTGGCATCCGCCGGGCGGGCCCGGGGTACGAGTCGACTCCCATGCGTACAGCGGCTACTTCGTGCCGCCGTACTACGACTCGATGATCGGCAAGCTGATCTGCTATGGCGACACGCGGGCACAGGCGCTCGCGCGGATGTCGGTGGCGCTGTCGGAAATGGTCGTCGAAGGCATCCAGACCAACATCCCGCTGCACCGCGAACTGATGGTCGACGAGAAGTTCGTGCAGGGCGGAACTAGTATTCACTATCTTGAAAAGCGCCTGGCGGCGCGGCTGCCCAAACCGGCCTGAAGGGCGTGGCCCGGCGGGACGGCCGCGGGTCGGTTCAATCGTCGCTGCCTTCCCCTTGCCAGGAACGACATCGATGCTGCGCGAAATTACGCTGCGCGCCGACGCCGACATCGCCGATACACTGTCCGACGTCCTGCTCGATCACGGCGCCATTTCCGTTTCGATCGAGGATGCGGAGGCCGATTGCCCCGGCGAACAGCCGCTTTATGGCGAACCCGGGGCCGAGCCGCAGCGCCCGGCCTGGCCGCTGAACCGCCTGTCTGTGCTGTTGCCTGCCGGCACCGATCCGGCGCATCTGCTCGCCAGCGTCGGCGAGGCGCTGTCGATGCCCCCGCCGACGATCGATTCGCTGCGCTGGGTCGAGGATGCCGACTGGGTGCGGCTGACGCAGTCGCAGTTCCCGCCGACGCGGATCGCCGAGAACCTGTGGATCGTGCCGACCTGGCACGAACCGCCCGATCCGGCGGCGATCAACATCCGCCTCGATCCGGGGATCGCCTTCGGCACCGGAACGCACCCGACGACACGCCTGTGCCTGCACTGGCTGCAGCAGCACACGCCGATGGGTGCGCGCGTCCTCGACTACGGCTGCGGCTCGGGCGTGCTGGCGATCGCCGCGGCCCGGCTCGGTGCACGCGAAGTGCTCGGCACCGACATCGACGAGCAGGCACTGGCCGCAGCGCGCGCCAACAGCAAGCGCAACGCGGTGGCCGCTCGGTACACTGCGCCGGATAAGTTGCCGGCCGGAACCTTCGACATCGTGCTCGCCAACATCCTGGCCAACCCGCTGCGCCTGCTGGCGTCCACGCTGCTTGCCCGTGTGGCGGAAGGTGGCGCCCTCGTGCTGTCGGGGGTGCTGTCGCGACAGGCTGATGAACTGATCGCCGCCTATGCGGCTGTTAACAGCGGCGTCGCGCTGTCGGTCTGGGCGGCCGCCGATGGCTGGGCCTGTCTCGCCGGACACCGCAGCGGCAGGCGCAACGACGCCGGCGCCTGACGTGAACCCCCACGCTCGCTGGCGCTCGCTGCCCCCCCAAGGGGGCGCTCAGTGGCTTCGGGCGGCCGAGCGCATGATCAGACCCCCACGCTCGCTGGCGCTCGCTGCCCCCCAAGGGGGCGCTCAGTGGCTTCGGGCGGCCGAGCGCCACTGAAATCAATGGCTCTGGCGACACGTTGCCCGAACTGCCACGCCCTGTTTCGCGTGGTCGCCGACCAGTTGAAGCTGCGTGGCGGCCTGGTCCGATGCGGCGCCTGTCAGCATGTCTTCGATGCCGTCGGCACGCTCAGTTACATCGACGACGCGGTGCTGACGACGACTCCACCCGCATCGACGACGGCCACGGTCGGCGCGGGGCCTCTGGCCGCAGGCTCGGCCGCCGAGCGTCTTCCGGCTGAAGCAACCGCGGCGCCGATCGAGGCGCGGCCGACGTTGGCTGCGGCTAAGGACGCAGCCGTCGGCAGCGAGCCTGACGCGGCTGCGCCTGTCGTCGAATCGATGCTGTCGACAGCGGCCGCGACATCGTCCGCGGAGGCCGGGCCGGCGGCCGGGGCCATCAACGCCGAAGCGGTGGCAGGTGCGATCGAGCCCCTTGGCACGGCGGAGCAGGTGGCACCTGCTTTCCTCCGTCACGAAGCAACGCCGGTCAAGCGAGGCTTCTCGATCCTGTTCGGCGGCGGCGCCATCGTGCTCGCGACTCTCGCGCTGGCGCAACTGGCCGTTCTGTTCCGGGCCGATATCCTCGTCAAGGCGCCTCAGGCGCGACCGGCGCTGACACAGCTCTGCCGATTGTTCCGCTGCGCGGTCAACTGGCCCGCGCGCGGCGACCTGCTGGCGGTGGTGGGCAGCGAGTTGCAGGCATTGCCCGGTACCAGCGCCTTCGAGCTGACCGCGGTCGTCCGAAATCGAGGCAGCATCACGCTGGCGCTGCCGGCAATCGAGCTCACGCTCATCGACACACTGAACCGCACGGTCGCGCGCAAGGTCTTCGCACCGGTCGACTACCTCGCTGGCGAAGCCGATCCGGCGGCGCATCTGTTGGCCGGCCTCGAAGCCGGCGCCGACCTGACGATTCGAATCGCCTTCGAGGCGCGCGGGCTGAATGCCGCCGGTTTCGTTGTTTATCCCTTCTACCTTTGACTGCCGCGCCGGGCGGCGCCCGCACCGACCGCCGAGCGTGTCGGCCTCGCCTCTCGCACGCATCATCTCGCTATGAGCACGCTGATCTGCGGTTCCATCGCCTTCGACTCGATCATGGTCTTCCGGGGCCGCTTCAAGGACCACATCCTGCCCGACAAGGTCCATATCCTGAATGTCGCCTTCCTCGTGCCGCAGCTACGACGCGAATACGGCGGCACCGCGGGCAACATCGCCTACAGCCTGAAGCTGCTCGGCGGCGATCCGCTGCCGATGGCCACCGTCGGCACCGATGCAGCCGCCTATCTGCAGCGCTTCGACGAACTGGGCATCACGCGAAAGCATCTGCGCGAGATCGCCGACAGCTACACGGCGCAGGCCTTCATCACCACGGACCTGGACGACAACCAGATCACGGCCTTCCATCCTGGCGCGATGTCGCACTCGCACCTGAACGCAGTGCCTGCCGATGGTTCGATCCGCCTGGGGATCGTCGCCCCTGACGGCCGTGACGGCATGATCGCCCATGCCGTTCAGTTCGCCGAACACGGCATCCCTTTCATCTTCGACCCGGGGCAGGGGCTGCCGATGTTCGATTCGACCGAACTCGACGACTTCCTGACTCAGGCCACCTACGCCGTGTTCAACGATTACGAGGCGCAACTCGTCGTCGAGAAGACCGGTAGGACAATCGCCGAGCAGGCGCGCAAAGTGCAGGCGCTGATCGTCACCCGCGGCGGCCAGGGATCCGATATCTATTTAGGCGGGCGCGAACTGCACATCCCGGTGGCACGCACACGGCGCATCGTCGATCCGACCGGCTGCGGCGACGCCTACCGCGCCGGGCTCCTTCACGGACTGGCCAATGGCTTCGACTGGGAGACGACCGGTCGGCTGGCGGCAGTGATGGGCGCGCTGAAGATCGAGCACAGCGGCGCGCAGAACCACGTCGCGTCACGCGACGAGATCGCCGAGCGCTTCAGCGAATCCTTCGGCTACCGCCCCTGGTAGCCGCGCCACCACCGGGGCAGACCCAAGTCCTCCGGCGCCGGCCTGCCGCCGAACCGAAGTCGAGCGGGTTTCGGTTGTGCCAAGCGCGGACGCCCCGGCGCGCGCAGCCGCCGGCGGCCGCTCGAGCGGCAGCGGCGTGCGACAGCCGCTACAGCCCGCTGCGGCCGAGCACGATCAGCATCACGTTGACCACGAGGATCACCGCGATCGGCGACAGGTCGATGCCGCCGACCAGCGGCAGGGCGCGCTGGAACGGCGCCAGGAAAGGCCGGACCAGCATCGAGACGGCCGGCGCAATCGGCGCATGCGGATTGATCCAGCTCAGGACCACGTGCAGCAGCGTCAGCCAGAGGACCAGATAGAGAGCCCAGCGCAGCAACTGGATCAGCGCCATGAGCAGAAGGCCCGACCATGGCCAGCTTCCGGCACCGACGCCGACAAGCAGGAAACGCAGCGCCAGGAATGCGATGGCCACAAGCAAGGCCGCCAGGATCGTTGCCGCATCGAAGCGGCCGGCGGAAGGCGCGACGCGCCGCATCGGTCGCACCAGCCAGTCGGTCAGTGCGATCGTGAACTGCGCCAGCGGATTGCGCGCCGGCATTCCGAGATAGTTCATATAGGCGCGCGCGAGCAGTGTCACGCCCAGGATCACCGCGATGGTCTGCAGCAGGAAATCGGCGATGTCGACCAGGATCATGACGGCGGGGCTTGCGGCAAGTCGGCCGATTCTAACGATGCGGTGAAGGCGGAAAGAAAAGGGGCGCTGAGAATCTCAGCGCCCCCAAACAGATGTCGATGCGCGTTTGCGCGCCCGCCTTACGGACGACTACCGGTCGGAAACGGCCATGCGGCCGCCGGATTCAGCGCCGTTTTTGCCGGCGCGGCGGCCGCCGGAGCAGCCGCCGCCGGTTTGGCTGCCGGTGCAGCCTTCTTCGCGGGCTTGGCCTTTGCGGCCGGCTTGGCCGCGGCCTTCTTAGCTACTTTTTTTTTAGCAGTTTTCTTGGCGGTCTTCTTGGCCGCCTTTTTCGCGGTCTTCTTCGCCGCTTTCTTAGCGGTCTTCTTCGCAGCCTTCTTGGCCGTCTTCTTCGCCGTTTTCTTGGCGGCTTTCTTGGCCGGCTTCTTGGCGGCCTTCTTCGCAGTCTTCTTCGTTGCCATATTCATCTCCTTAACTGGATTGACAAAGGGTTGATGAGCAAACCCGAAAGGCCGTCGAAGGCCTGGCTCGGGCTATTCATCGGCGCATGCGGAAGCGCTGTCGCCGCGGCAACCCCAGAAGTGCGTTTTGATGGACGCATATCCGAGAAGAGCGCGGAACGGTCAGTGCAATGACCGCTGACGCTGATGAATTCGGCACCTTGCGGCATGTCCGGCCGTGGCCGGAGTGCGCGCAAAGAAAACGCCGGCAGGCGGCCGGCGTTCGGAAACTGAAGAAACTGCTTGAGGCTGACAGTGCGGCGAGGCCCGGTTTTCGGAGGGGGAACGATCCCGCAAGACCTTCTTGTCTCGATCCCGATTCGTCGCGTGCCGTTGACGATGGAGCGTCTACTGTGGCTGTCTGGGTTCAATGCCGTGATCGAAGTTCGCTGTTTGATCAACGAATCGAGCAACTCAACATGAGTTCGCTTTTTACTCTCAATCAATTTCAGTCGCAAGAGTTTTCGCGCGTTTCACGCGTGTGATGTTCGATTTATTCAACGCTCGCACAACGAATTCATTCATGCGGACGCATGAACCGGACCGCCGATGCCGCGCGCTATTCCCAGCTCAACGCGCCGCCGGTCTGATACTCGATGACTCGCGTCTCGAAGAAGTTGCGCTCCTTTTTCAGATCGATCATCTCGCTCATCCAGGGGAAGGGATTGTCCTCGGGGCCGAACAGCGGCTCGATGCCGATCTGCTGCGCGCGACGGTTGGCGATGTAGCGCAGGTAGCCCTTGAACATCGGCGCGTTCAGCCCGAGTACGCCGCGCGGCATGGTGTCCTCGGCGTAGGCGTACTCCAGGTCGACGGCCCGGCGGAACAGGCCGCGGATGTCCTCGCGGAAGGCCGGGGTCCACAGTTGCGGGTTTTCCAGCTTGATCTGGTTGATCAGGTCGATGCCGAAATTGCAGTGCATCGATTCGTCGCGCAGGATGTACTGGTATTGCTCGGCGGCGCCGGTCATCTTGTTCTGCCGGCCGAGCGCCAGGATCTGGGCAAAGCCGACGTAGAAGAACAGGCCCTCCATCAGGCAGGCGAAAACGATCAGGCTCTTCAGCAGCTTCTGGTCGTTCTCCGCGGTGCCGGTGGCGAAGCCGGGGTCTGTCAGCGTGTCGATGAACGGGATTAGGAACTCGTCCTTGGCCCGGATCGAGGCGATCTCGTGATAGGCATTGAAGATCTCGCCTTCGTCCAGCCCCAGTGATTCGACGATGTACTGGTAGGCGTGGGTGTGGATCGCCTCTTCGAAGGCCTGCCGCAGCAGGAACTGCCGGCACTCGGGTGCCGTGATGTGCCGGTAGGTACCGAGCACGATGTTGTTGGCCGCCAGCGAGTCGGCGGTGACGAAGAAGCCCAGGTTGCGCTTGACGATGCGCCGTTCGTCCTCGGTCAGTCCGCCCGGATCCTTCCACAGGGCGATGTCGCGGGACATGTTGATCTCCTGCGGCATCCAGTGGTTGGCGCAGGTGGCGAGGTACTTGTCCCACGCCCACTTGTATTTGAACGGCACCAGCTGATTGACGTCGGTGCGGCCGTTGATGATCCGCTTGTCGGCGACGTTGACGCGGCGTCGCTCGGGCGCCTGCTCGCCGCCGGCGGGCGCATTCGCCGGCGGCCGCGCCGGTCCGGGGGCAGGCGTCCGCGCTGGTGTGGATTCCGGGGTCACATCGTCCCAGGCAAGCATGCCGGGTCCTCCTGTCGTGTCCTGTGCGTGTCCTTCGAGCCGCGCCTACTGGCAGGCCTCGCAGTCGGCGAAGCCGGCGTCACCCGGCTTCAGCATGCAGACCTTGCCCTGGGCGTCCGGCAGCGCGGTGCCGGCGAGTTCGTGCGCCGACGGCACCGAGTTCAGCTGCCCGGCGCGGGTGCTGGTCGACTTCTCGGCGTGGGTGGCGCCAATGGTGCGCAGGTAGTAGGTCGTCTTCAGGCCGCGCAGCCAGGCCAGCTTGTAGGTCTCGTCGAGCTTCTTGCCGGAGGCGCCCGCCATATAGATATTGAGCGACTGCGCCTGGTCGATCCATTTCTGCCGCCGGGCGGCCGCCTCGATCAGCCATTTCGGCTCGATCTCGAAGGCGGTGGCGTAAAGCCGCCGGACGTCCTCGGGGATGCGGTCGATCCGTGCCAGCGAGCCGTCGTAGTGCTTGATGTCGGCAACCATCAGCTCGTCCCACAGGCCGAGCCGCTTCAGGTCGCGCACGAGGTGCTCGTTGACGACGGTGAACTCACCCGACAGGTTGCTCTTGACGAACAGGTTCTGGAAAGTGGGTTCGATGCTGGCGTCGACGCCGACGATGTTGGAGATCGTCGCCGTCGGGGCGATGGCCACGCAGTTGGAGTTGCGCATCCCGTGCTGGCGGATGCGGCGGCGCAGCGCTTCCCAGTCCAGCGTCGCCGAAGTGTCGACCTCGACCAGGGGCGAAGGGGCCCCTTCCTCCTTCAGTGCGCCGCGGCTTTCGGCCAGCAGCGCCAGGGTGTCCTGCGGCAGGATGCCCCGGTCCCACAGCGATCCGCTGAACGACGAATAGCGGCCACGTTCGGCCGCCAGTTCGGTCGATGCCCAGTACGCGTAGTAGCAGACGGCCTCTTGGCTGCGGTCGGCGAATTCGACCGCCGCTTCCGAGGCATACGGCACCCGCATCAGGTGCAGACAGTCCTGGAAGCCCATGATGCCAAGCCCTACCGGACGGTGGCGCAGGTTCGAGTTGCGCGCCTTGCCGACCGCGTAGTAATTGATGTCGATGACGTTGTCGAGCATCCGCATGGCCGTGCCGATCGTCCGCGCCAGCTTGGCATGATCGAGGCGGAAGCCGCCCTGCCCGTCGCCGACCATGTGCGCCGGCAGGTTGACCGAACCCAGGTTGCACACGGCGATCTCCGCGGGCCCGGTGTTCAGCGTGATCTCGGTGCACAGGTTCGAGCTGTGGATCGTGCCGACATGCTGCTGCGGCGAGCGCAGGTTGCAGGCGTCCTTGAAGGTGATCCATGGATGCCCGGTTTCAAACAGCATCGACAGCATCCTGCGCCACAGCTGAACGGCAGGCACTTTCTTGTGCAGCTTCAGTTCGCCGCGGGCGGCCTTTTCTTCGTAGCGGACATACGCCTCCTCGAAGGCCTTGCCTGTCCTGTCGTGCAGGTCCGGGCAGTCGGAGGGCGAGAACAGCGTCCAGTCGCCGTTTTCCATCACCCGCTTCATGAACAGGTCCGGAATCCAGTTCGCCGTGTTCATGTCGTGGGTACGGCGGCGGTCGTCACCGGTGTTCTTCCGCAGTTCCAGGAACTCCTCGATGTCCAGGTGCCAGGTTTCGAGGTAACAACAGACGGCGCCCTTGCGCTTGCCACCCTGATTGACCGCCACCGCGGTGTCGTTGACCACCTTGAGGAACGGCACCACTCCCTGGCTCTTGCCGTTGGTGCCCTTGATGTGCGAACCCAGGGCCCGCACGGGCGTCCAGTCGTTGCCCAGCCCGCCGGCATACTTGGCCAGCAGCGCGTTCTCCTTGATCGCCTCGTAGATGCCGTCAAGCTCGTCCGAGACGGTGGTCAGGTAGCACGACGACAGCTGCGAATGGCGGGTCCCGCTATTAAATAGCGTGGGCGTCGAACTCATAAAATCGAAGCTCGACAGCACCTCATAGAACTCGACGGCCCTCGCCTCGCGGTCGATCTCGTTGATCGCCAGGCCCATCGCCACCCGCATGAAGAACGCCTGGGGCAGCTCGAAGCGACGGCCGTCGTGGTGCAGGAAATAGCGGTCGTACAGCGTCTGCAGGCCGAGGTAGTTGAACTGCAGGTCGCGCGCGGGCTTCAAGGCCCGCGCCAGCCGCGGCAGGTCGAACTGCGCCAGTCGCTCGTCGAGCAGTTCGGCCTCGATGCCGTACCTGACGAAGCCCGGAAAGTAATCGGCGTAACGCTCGGACATCGCCTCCTGGGCGACCTCTTCGCCGAGCGCCTCATGCCGGATCGTATGCAGCAGCAGCCGCGCCGTGACGTACGAGTAGGCCGGATCCTTCTCGATCAGGGCCCGCGCCGCAAGGATCGCCGACTTGACGATCTCCTCCAGAGGAACGCCGTCGTACAGGTTCTTGACCGTCTCGGCGACGATCGCGTCGGCCGAAACGTACTCGGCCAGGCCGACGCAGGCCGACTCGACCAGCGCGCGGATCCGGCCCAGGTCAAGCGGCACGCGCTGGCCGTTATCGATCATCGACAGCGGCGGCTCGGCCTGCCCCTGCTCCTGCTTCAGCCGCGCCCGCTCCTGCGCCCGCTTTTCCCGGTACAGGACATAGGCCCGGGCAACGTCGTGCGCGCCATCGCGCATCAGCGACAGTTCGACCTGGTCCTGCACATCCTCGATGTGAAAGGTGCCGCCAGCCGGCTGCCGGCGCAGCAGCGCGCTGACGACATTGGCAGTGAGCTTCTCGACCTGCTCGCGCACCGCGCTGGAGGCAGCCGCCTGGCTGCCGCGAACGGCCAGGAAGGCCTTGGTCATCGCCACCGCGATCTTGCTCGGCTCGAAGCCGACCACCGAGCCGTTGCGGCGGATGATCCTGTAATCGGCAAACGACGTCGCCACGACGCGATTGACGCCGTCATCAGCCGCCGGCAGCGGCCGCGCCGACTGGAAAGCACCCGCTGCGCCGGCGGCGCCGCCCTGCATTAACTGCATCCTGCCTCCGTTGAGAGATGTCGGCCGCCGGATACCGCCAGCCGCATCTGTTGTTCAAGTCGTCCGCGCGGTGCCGCGCACACACAAGGTGTTGATCGTCTGCGCCTGACGCCGGCTTCACCCCGGTTCTGCCCAGGCCGCTTGACGGCGATCGGCCGGCACCGGTCGCGCCGCCGAACCGCGGTCGGTTCGGACACAAGATATTGTGTCCTCTACCGTTCTTTATTCAAGCTGTTGTAGGCCGGATGTTAGGGGATGTCAGCCGCGAACTCAACTGTGGCCGCGCGCCGCCGGCACGGACGCAATCGGAACGTCGTCGACGGCGCCTGCGGCTGCGCTCCCTGCAATGCGAATTGCAGGCCAGGCGAGGAGCCTGGTTCTAGGTGCTGCGCCGTTCCGGCAGCCAGTGCGAGGGCAGCTGCGCCAGGTCGGCATACGCTGCCCAGTCGAACATCGGCCCGGGGTCTGTCTTGCGTCCGGGGGCGATGTCGCTGTGTCCCCGCGCCGCGCGTAGCGGCAGCGCGGCACGCAAGGCGGTGGTGAGTTGCGCCAGCGCTGCATACTGTTCCGGCGCGAAGGCGGTGAAATCGGTGCCTTCGAGTTCGATGCCGATCGAAAAGTCGTTGCACCCTGAGCGGCCCTCGAAGCTGGAGATTCCGGCATGCCAGGCGCGTTCGCTGCAGCTGACGAACTGGGTGATGCGCCCGCCGCGCTCAATCAGGAAATGGGCGGAAACGCGCGACCCCGCAAGCAGATCGAGGAACGGATGGCCGCCGTGTTCCATGGCATTGCAGAACAGCTGCTCGACACGGCCGGCGCCAAAGGCGCCCGGGGGCAGGCTGATGCTGTGAATCACCAGCAGTTCGACGGCCGTGCCGGCCGGGCGGGCGTCGCAGTTTTTACTGGGCAGCCGGCGGACGCCATCGGCCCAGCCGTCGACGTCGATGCGCAACCGCCCGGCGGCCACTACTTCAGTTGCAGGCGCTGCATGCGATAGCGCAGCTGCCGGAAAGTGATGCCGAGCAGTTGCGCGGCCGCAGTGCGGTTGCCGCCCGTTCGGCGCAGGGCGGCGAGCAGCGCATCTCGCTCGACCGAGTCGAGATACGCCGGCAGATCCGGCGGGACACCGTCGTCCGGCAATGCCGCTGATTCGACGCCGGAGGCATCGTCCGGTCCGTCAGCGGCCGGCGCGAGCGCGCCGGACCGCAGCGACGTCTCGGCCTCCGGTGCCGCGTCGGCCGCGGGCAGCATCAGGTCGACGGCGGCAAGCTCCCTGCCTGCGGCAAGGGCCACGCCCCGCTCGAGCACGTTCTCGAGCTCGCGGACGTTGCCGGGGAACGGGTAACTCTGCAGTTCGCGCAGCGCCTCCGGCGACAGCTGCGCCCGCTCGCCGCCGCGCTGCGCCAGCCGGTCGAGAATCGCCTCGGCCAGCAGCGGGATGTCCTCCGCGCGCTCGCGCAGGCTTGGCACGTGTACTTCGATCACGTTCAGGCGATAGAACAGGTCCTGGCGAAAGCGGCCCGCGGCAACCAGCCTGGGCAGATCCTGGTGCGTGGCGCTGAGAATGCGGACATCGACCGGATCTTCGGTGTTCGAGCCCACCTTGCGCACCCGCCGCTCCTGGATCGCGCGCAGCAGCTTGACCTGCATTGCCAGCGGCAGTTCGGCAACTTCGTCGAGAAACAGCGTGCCACCTGCAGCGGCGTGAAAGAAGCCGTCGCGGTCGCGTTCGGCTCCGGTGAAGGCGCCCTTCTTGTAACCGAAGAACTCGGCCTCCATCAGCGCTTCGGGAATCGCGCCGCAGTTCACGGCAACGAACGGCAGCAGCCGACGCGCCGAGGCATCGTGGATGGCGCGCGCCACCAGTTCCTTGCCACTGCCGGACTCGCCGTAAATGGCCACCGGCGCCATGCTGTGCGCCAGCCGTTCGATCATGCTCCGCAGCTGCCGCATGGCCGCGGTATCGCCGCGCAGGCGATCGATCGCGCGAAGCTGTTGCGGCGGCGGCGCGCTGCCGGCGTGTGGGCGAGCCAGCGCCGACCGCACGAGCAGGCGCAGCTGGTCGAGATCCACCGGCTTGGACAGGTAATCGAAGGCGCCCGCCTTCAGCGCGGCCACTGCGTTCTCCGCGCTGCCAAAGGCCGTGATGACCGCGATCGGCGTGTCGCCCCGCGCGGCCACCTGCCGTACCAGTTCGATCCCGGTGCCATCCGGCAGCCGCATGTCCGTCAGGCACAGCGCGTAGCGATTGCGCGCCAGAAGATCGCGGGCGGCGCCGACCGAGTCGGCCGCATCGACGTCGAGGCCAAGACGACCGAGGGTCAGCGTCAGCAGTTCGCGCAGATCGGCTTCGTCGTCGACGACGAGCACGGCCGGGCTGCGGCGATCGATCGCTGCGTCGGGCACTCCCGGGTGGTGCGACAGCTCACTCATAGGGCACGGTCGTATCGAGGAAGTCCGCCTCCTGCGGCGCGCTCTGCAGCGGGGCAAACCGGACGACGAAGCCGTGGCGGCGCCCGCCTTCCGGCATTGCGCGCTCGCCGTAGGCAAGGTCGCAGCGATTGGCCAGGCAGAACTCGCGCGCGATGTACAGACCGAGGCCGGTGCCCTTGACGTGGGTCGTCGTGAACGGCTCGAACAGCGAGCTTCGCACCCCGTCGGCGACCCCGGGTCCGTCGTCGAGTACCCACATGGCGATAACCGGCTCCTCCTCGACCAGCACGCGCACCGCGCCTGACGACTCGCTGGCATAGCGCAGCGCATTGTCGAGCAGGTTATACAGAACCTGGCGCAGGTGCGACTGCTCGAACTTCACCCGCACGCCAGCCGGCACCTGCATTCTGATCCTGTCCCGCGTCGTTGCGCGGTCGCGGGCGAACTCCTGCAGCCACTCGTTCAGGAACCGCTGCAGGTCGATATCGTCGCCAAGCGGGGCCTCGCGCCTGGCCACGCGCAGGATGTCGTCGACCAGGCGGTTCAGGCGCATCGTGTTCTCGCGCACGATCGCCGCCAGCCGCTTCGAGCCGTCGTCGGCCGCATCCTCGACAAGCAGCTGGCTGGCATGGCTGATGGCGGCTAGCGGATTGCGGATCTCGTGCGCGATCGACGCCGTGAGCCGGCCCATCGAGGCCAGCTTCAGCTGCTGCGCGCGCTCGTCCAGCGCCCGCTGATCCTCGATGAAAATGAGGAACTCGTCGCTGTGCGCCGCCGCCGGCTGAACGAAACGGGTGCGCAGACGCAGCTGCGGCAGTTCGATGATGCGCGTTGCGCGCACGCCCTCGGCATCGTCGTCGCGCCAGCGCTCGAACGCGGCGACCAGCGGCGCGAGCCGCTGCAGCGACGCCAGGCGCTCTCCGGTCAGCCGCGCCTCCGGCTGCATGCCGATCAGGATCCGCGCCGCCCGATTGTTGGCACGCACGCGCGTGTCGGCGTCGACCACGACAACGCCCTGCTCGAGCTGCGCGATGACCAGCCGGTTGATCGCCAGCTGGTTGTGCAAATTGCGCCCGCGTTGCTGCGCCAGCTGCTCCTGCGCCGACAGCCGCTGCGCCAGAAGCCGCAGCAGCGCGGTGATGGCAAACATCATCGCGCCATAGAGCCCGGCCTGAACAAGGGACGGCTCGCCACCGGTCGCTGTCAGCGTACGCGCCAAGGTATCGAGGAGAATGGTGATCACGACCAGCGAGCACACCGAGAACACGGCGGCGGTCGGCAGAAGCAACGACGCACTGGCCAGCGGCAGCAGATAAAGGACGACCAGGCCGGAGCGCAGGCCGCCGCTGAACACCATCAGCGCCGAAATCAGCACCAGGTCGAACGTGATCTGCCCTGCAATCTGCGCCAGCGAGCGGCGCCGTAGATAAGTCGAAGCCAGGGCAAGCAGCGCCGCGCCGACGAAGTAGACGGTCGCCGACGCGAGGTAACCCGGCGTCGACCAACCGGTGATCGTCGCGCCAAACGCGGCGATCGCCAGCAGCAGGCCGATGGCGATGATCAGCCGCGTCAGCGCAAGGTACTGCAGCGTCCGCCAGTTCGACGAACCGGATTCTTCGTCGCGTTCGACCAAGCCGCCGCCACTCATTGCCCTGCCTCGACCGCAGCGACGCGCGTGCCCCGCCTTGCGCTGCGCGCACCCGGACAGAGGCGCCTGTGGACGCCGAAGACTGATTGCGGCCGGCGCGGCGACGTGCTTCCGGACCGCCGCTTCCGGCTCATCGGGCCTCACGCCCGAGGCGACGGTGCGCCTCGCTGCAGTACCAGCGTCCGGCATCGGCCACGGCCTCCGACTGCGGCACATTCAGCCCGCATTGCTCGCAGCGAACCATCGACTCGCCGGTGCCGTCCGGCGACGAGGTCCGGCCGGAGTCGCGCCGCTGCCCGGCCCGCCAGAGGCGAAAGCCGACATAAAGCGCCAGGCCAAGGAGCAGGAAGAAGGCGATGCGACCCATCAGACCCGTCCCAGGATCACCTCGAGGACAAAGCGACTGCCGACGTAGGCCAGCAGCAGCATCAGGAAGCCGGCGAAGGTCCAGCGCAGCGCCGTTCGGCCCCGCCAGCCGAACACGACGCGCCCGCCCAGCAATCCGGCAAACACCAGCCAGGAGGCGATGGTGAACACCGTCTTGTGCTCGAAGCGCAGCGCGCGGCCGAACAGCTGCTCGGAAAAAAACACGCCGGTGACGAGCGTTGCCGTGAGCAGGACGAAACCGGCCCAGATCAGTCGGAACAGCAACTTCTCCAGCGCCAGCAGAGACGGCAGCTGGCCAAAGACGCGGGCCATTCCATGCGCCGGTCCCTGCACGGGCGCGTGCAGCCGGCGATCGAGCAGCGCCATCAGCAGCGCGTGAAGGGCGGCGATCGTCAGAAGGCTGTAGGCGGCGATCGCGACCAGCAGGTGCAGGCGCAGCGCGATCGAATCGACGCCGGCGGTGATCGGCGCGCCGTGAAACAGCAGCGGCAGCAGCACGCACAGCGCCGCCGCAGGCAGGACCAGCACGTCGAGGCTGCGCACCGGCACGAACATGCCTTCGACCCAGAGCGCGAGCACCGCCAGCAGCAGCGTTGCCGACAGCGCCTGCGCAAAACCGAAGCGGAACTCGCCGCTGCCGCCAATGGCCAGGCCGAGCAGCGCGGCATGAACGAGCGCGAGCACCGGCAGCAGGACCGCACGCCAGCGCGCGCCTCGCGCCGGCGTATCGAGTGTGCGCCAGGCGAGCCAACCCAGCGCGAGGTACGCGGCTGCAACGACGGTGGTGCCGGCCCCGTAGAATTGGCTGATCGTCATAGCTGTTTGTATAGCACGCGCCGACTCGGCCGCGCGCCCGCCCGCCGATGCTGGACTCCCTTACCGAACGGCTTGCCCGCGTCGTCAAGACGATGCGTGGCCAGGCACGCCTGACCGAGGCGAACACGCAGGAAATGCTGCGCGAGGTGCGCGTAGCCCTGCTCGAGGCGGACGTCGCCCTGCCCGTGGTGCGCGAGTTCATCGCCCGGGTCCGCGACAAGGCGCTCGGCGAGGAAGTCGCCGGCAGCCTGACGCCCGGCCAGGCATTGGTCGGTGTCGTTCACCGGGAGTTGACGGCCCTGATGGGCGGCGATCTGCCTGCCGCCGAGCGCGAACTCAGCCTGGCGGTGCAGCCACCGGCGGTGATTCTGCTTGCCGGTCTGCAGGGCGCCGGCAAGACGACGACAGCCGCCAAGCTGGCGAAGTGGCTGATCGACGAACGGCGAAAGAAGGTGCTGGCCGTCTCCACCGACGTCTATCGTCCGGCGGCGATCGAGCAGCTGAGGACAGTCAGCCAGCAGGCCGGCGCCCAGTTCTTTCCCAGCGAGGCCGCCGACGCGCCGCTTCAGATCGCCCGCCGGGCACTTGATCACGCGCGCCGGCACTTCTTCGACGTGCTGATCGTCGATACCGCCGGCCGACTGGCGATCGACGAGACGATGATGCAGGAGGTCGCGGCGCTACACGCGGCCCTGAAGCCGGTCGAGACGCTGTTCGTCGTCGATGCGATGCTTGGCCAGGATGCCGTGAACACGGCCAGGGTCTTCGCCGAGCGGCTGCCACTGACCGGCGTCATCCTGACCAAGCTCGACGGCGATGCTAGGGGCGGCGCGGCGCTGTCGGTCCGACACGTGACCGGCAAGCCGATCAAGTTCATCGGCGTTGCCGAACGGATCGGCGGGCTGGAACGCTTCGAACCCGAGCGCATGGCGGGCCGCGTGCTCGGCATGGGCGACGTCGTCGCCCTTGTCGAGGACGTGCGCAAGGCGGTCGACCTGAAGGCTGCCGAGAAGCTGGCCAAGAAGATCCAGGCAGGCGACCGGTTTGACCTGAACGACTTCAGGGAACAGATCGCCCAGATGCGCAAGATGGGCGGATTGTCCGGCCTGCTCGACAAGCTGCCGGCGCAGTTGGCGCAGGCGGCCGGCCACGTCAGTGACAAGGATGCCGATCGTCAGGTGCGGCGCATCGAAGGGATCATCAACTCGATGACGCCGGCTGAGCGGTCGAAGCCTGAGCTGCTGAAGGCCTCGCGCAAGCGCCGCATCGCCGCCGGCAGCGGCGTGCCGGTGCAGGAAGTCAACCGGCTGCTCAGCCAGTTCGAGCAGATGCGGTCGATGATGAAGCAGATGAAAAAGGGAGGTCTGTCGAAGATGATGCGGGCCATGGGCGGGCTGGCCGCACTGCGCGGCGGCGCGCCGCCACTGCCCAAGCGCTGACCTTCGGCACCACGCGTCCAGTGCGGCGCCGCCTCTTCGCGTCAGAAGCGGTAGCCGATGCCGAGCGAGTAAAGCATTGGGTCGACTTTGACCTCGCCGATGGTGCTGCCGCCGGCCTTCAGGTCGGCGCGGATCTGAACGTACTTGACGTCGAGATTGAGCGACCAGTTGCGGTCGATCCTGACGTCGCCACCGACCTGCACCGCCAGCCCGAAGCTGTTGCGTTCCAGGTCGGCACCGGGCACCACCAGGTTGACGTTCGAGATCCGCGTGTAGTTGATGCCGGCGCCGACATACGGCGAGAACACGGCATCAGGCATGAAGCGATACTGGAGCAGGAGCGTCGGCGGCAGATGCTTGAACGTGCCGATGTGCGTGCCGCTGACCGATACGTCGTGCTTTTGCGGATACGTCAGCACGAGTTCGGCCGCAAGGTTTGGCGAGAAGAAATAGCTGAAGTCGAGTTCGGGGATCGTCTTGTTGCTGACGTCGATCGAATCGGCGGGAAGGCTCAGCGCCGGAACGGCTGACGACTTGTCGGCCGGGACCAGATAGGCGGCGCGGACGCGCATCATTACCGGGCTGGACTCGGCTGCGGCGGCGAGCGGCGCAGCGGCAGCAATGAAGGCAAGAAGAGCGGGCGCGAGACGAAGCGACATGGCGGGACTCCGAAATTGGGGTTCGACTGGCTAAAAGAGTGTCGCCAGTCGCCGTTTCCGCCCCGTTGACCGTAGTCAACTCCCGCCACCCATCGCGACGCAGCCGTACGCAAAACGAAACAGCGGCGGCGCGCCGTTCATCCGCTCGCAGGGCGGCGCGGGCTGTAGTTCCAGCGCCCCTGCCAGGCCGCGCGCACGGCATTGGGATAGGCGTCGCGGCCGCGGCTGCCGTTGTACCGACCGAGCGCCAGGAAGAGGTCGCCCTTTTCCATGTCGAGATAGTGGCGCAGGATCACGCAGCCGTAGCGAAGATTGGTGCGCATGTCAAACAGCTTGCGGGCATCGCCGTCGCCGATGACGCCAGTCCAGAAGGGCATGACCTGCATGTAGCCGCGCGCGCCGGCAACGGATACGGCGTACTTGCGGAAGTTGCTTTCGACCTGGATCAGGCCCAGCACGAGTTGCCGATCGAGACCGGCACGGATCGCCTCATAGTCGAGCGTGCGCAGGAACTCGATGCGCTCCCGATAATCGTGTTTCTGCCGCAGCAGCCGACCCGACATCTCGTTCAGCCAGTCGACGAACTCGATGCGCTCGCCAATGTCGTCGAAGCGCCGCTGCGGTGGCGAAGCATCGGCGATGCGCGCCGCCAGCGCCGCCCGCACCGCGTCGGCCATCGGCTCGTAAAGCTGCGCCCCGCCCCGGGCGGGCACCGGCAGGACGGCAATCGCCGGCACCGCCACGGCGGCAAGCAGCCGCCGACGCAGCCGGTCAGGCGCGGCCGCTCGCCACCTGTCGGGCGACGAAGTCCAAGGCATCGCCTAAAGGCACCGACGTGGCCTGAAGGTCGCGTCGGTGCACGTATTCCATCTGGCCGCTCTTCAGGCCCCGTTCGCCGACGGTGAGGCGATGCGGAACGCCGATCAGTTCCCAGTCGGCGAACATCGAGCCAGGCCGCTCGCCGCGATCGTCGATGATGACGTCGATGCCGGCGGCCTCGACCTGTGCGTACAACTGGTCCGCAGCCTGTCGCACCTGCTCGGACTGCCGGTAGTTGACCGGACAGATCACGACCGAAAACGGCGCGATCGGCTCCGGCCAGATGATGCCGCGCTCGTCGTGGTTCTGCTCGATGGCCGCGCCGAGCAGCCTGGTGACGCCGATGCCGTAGCAGCCCATGACCATTGGCCGCGGCTGACCGTTTTCGTCGGTGAAGGAAAGGCGCATCGATTGCGCGTACGGCAGGCCGGCGAAGACGTGCCCCACCTCGATGCCGCGCTGGATCGCCAGCACGCCCTTGCCATCCGGCGACGGGTCGCCGGCGACGACGTTGCGAATGTCCGCGATCTGTTCCGGCGGCGGCAGATCGCGATCCCAGTTCACGCCGGCAAGGTGAAAGTCCTCCTCGTTGGCGCCGCAGACAAAGTCGCTCATGTTGGCCACAGTCCGGTCGGCGACGATCCTGACCGGCTGGCGCGCGCCGATCGGACCGAGATAGCCCGGACGGCAGCCGAAGGCGGCGCGGATCTCGGGCTCGGTGGCGAAGCGGAATCCGTCGGTCAGGCCGGGTACCTTGCCCGCCTTGACTTCGTTCAGTTCGTGATCGCCGCGGACCAGCAGCAGCCAGATCTCCGTATCGGCGACGACCCCGCGCGCATCCCTGCGCTCGACGGCAAGCACGATCGACTTCACGGTCCGTTCCAACGGCAGGCCGAGCAGTTCGGCGACATCCTCGCAGCGCTCCTTGCCCGGCGTCGGCACCTTGCGCATCGTTTCCGCCGGCGGCCTGCGCTGGGCAATCAGCGGCACCGCCTCGGCCATCTCGATGTTGGCGGCGTAGTCCGAGGTCGGACAATAGGCAATGGCGTCCTCGCCGGTGTCGGCGATCACCTGGAACTCGTGGCTGGCCCTGCCGCCGATGTTGCCGGTGTCGGCCGCAACGGCGCGGAACTTCAGCCCCATGCGCGAAAAAGTCCGCTCGTAGGCGTCATACATCGCCCGGTAGCTCGTCATGCCGCCGGCGTCGTCGCGATCGAAGGAATACGCATCCTTCATCGTGAACTCGCGGCCCCGCATCAGTCCGAATCGCGGCCGGCGCTCGTCGCGGAACTTGGTCTGGATGTGATAGAGGTTGACTGGCAGCTGCTTGTAGCTTTTCACCTGCTCGCGCACGATGTCGGCGATCACCTCCTCGGAGGTCGGCTGGATCACGAAGTCGCGCTCGTGCCGGTCCTTCAGCCGTGCCAGTTCCGGGCCCATCTTGTACCAGCGTCCCGACTCCATCCACAGCTCCGCCGGCTGCACGATCGGCATCAGCAGTTCGATCGCGCCGGCGCGGTTCATCTCCTCGCGGATGATGTTCTCGATCTTGCGGATCGAGCGCAGACCGATCGGCAGATAGCTGTAGATGCCGGCAGCCAGCTTCTTGATCATGCCGGCGCGCACCATGAGCCGGTGACTGATCACTTCGGCGTCAGCCGGCGCTTCCTTCAGCGTGGAGATGAAGAATGTCGATGCGCGCATCGCAACATGACTCCGCGCACGCGCACGGAACCTGCGGTCATATAATGGCCCGAGATGATAAGGCTTCAGGTGTTCGCATGCTGGACAAGGAAGGCTATCGCCCGAATGTCGGCATCATTCTGCTGAACACGCGCAACGAGGTTTTCTGGGGCAAGCGTGTAAGACAACATTCCTGGCAGTTCCCGCAAGGCGGCATCAAGTACGGCGAATCGCCCGAGCAGGCGATGTATCGCGAGCTGTACGAAGAGATCGGGCTGCGCGCGGAGCAGGTCAGGATCGTTGCCCGCACCCGCGACTGGTTGCGCTACGACGTTCCGGAGCAGTGGATGCGACGCGAGTTGCGCGGCAACTATCGCGGCCAGAAGCAGATCTGGTTCCTGCTGCGTCTGCTGGCGCGCGACTGCGATGTCTGCCTGCGCCGCTCGGAGAAACCTGAGTTCGATGCGTGGCGTTGGCACCCCTACTGGGTGCCGCTTGACGCGGTGGTCGAGTTCAAGCGCGATGTATACCAGCAGGCGCTGCTCGAACTGTCGCGCTACGCGTTCCGATCTTCGCGACGATCTCCGCACGGCCCGCCGCCGCGGGCCGGCGTCGAGCGCAGAACCGAGACTGCGGACGAGGTTGGCTCGGCGCTGCCGCAGGTCGGGCCGCCGATCCCACCGCCCTGATCCGGCCGCCGCTACAGAACGACCAGGTTGTCTCGGTGGATGAGTTCGCGCTCCTCGACGAAGCCGAGCACGGCTTCGATTTCCGAGCTCGACCGCCGGGCGATGCGCTGAGCCTGTTCACTGCTGTAGTTGGCCAGGCCGCGCGCCACCTCGCGCCTGTCGGGACCGAGGCAGGTGATCACGTCGCCGCGGGCAAATTCGCCGTGAACTTCGACCACACCGATCGGTAGCAGGCTCTTGCCTTCGGCCGCAAGCGCCCGCGCCGCTCCGGCGTCGATGAGCACCCAGCCCTTGACCTGCAGGTGATCGGCGAGCCACTGCTTGCGTGCGGTCAACACCTCGGTTGACGCCAGCAGCTGCGTTCCTACGCGTTCGCCCTGCGCCAGCCGGACCAGTACGTCCTTCTCCCTGCCGCTCGCGATCACCGTGTGGGCGCCGCTGCGTGCCGCGCGCTTCGCGGCAAGTACCTTGGTGATCATGCCACCGCGCGCGATGTGGCTTCCGCTGCCGCCTGCGATCTTCTCCAGATACGGATCGCCGGCGGTGACCTCCTGCAGCAGCGTGGCCGACGGGTCGCGCCGCGGATCGGCGCTGTAGAGGCCGGCCTGGTCGGTCAGGATCACCAGGACATCGGCCTCGACCAGGTTGGCCGTCAACGCAGCCAGCGTGTCGTTGTCGCCGAACTTGATCTCGTCGGTGACAACCGTGTCGTTTTCGTTGATCACTGGGACGACGCTCAACCCAAGTAACGTGAACAGCGTCGAACGAGCGTTCAGGTAGCGCACTCGATCGGCAAGATCCGCGTGCGTCAGCAGGATCTGCGCACTGCGGATGCCCAGCGCGGCGAAGGCGCTCTCATAAGCCTGTGCCAGCCCCATCTGCCCGACCGCGGCGGCGGCCTGCAGTTCGTGCACTTCACGCGGCCGCCGCGTCCAGCCGAGTCGTTGCATTCCCTCGGCGATTGCGCCGCTGGACACCAGCAGCACCTGCTTGCCAAGGGCGCGCAGCGCGCCGATCTGCTCGGCCCACTGGGCAATCGCGGCCCGGTCGAGCCCGCGACCCTCGTTGGTCACGAGACTGCTGCCGACTTTGATCACGACGCGACCCGCCGTAGCCACGGCCGCGACCGAAGTCACAGAACCTCCTCGGCAACGGCCCCCGCCGCCTCGGCGACGCCCGTTCGGTCGCGCAGGGCAGCGAGTTCGTCCAGATGCCGCTGCACCGCAGCCATCAGTTCGCGGCAACCTTCGCCGGTCGCCGCGGAAACGAAGTACATCGGCGCCTTGGTCCGCAAGCGCCGGCGAAAGTCGACCTTCAGCCGCTCGCGCTCCTGAACACCGACCAGGTCGACTTTGTTGAAGACGAACCAGCGCGGCTTGCGCCACAGCGCCAGATCGTATTTTTTCAGCTCGACCGTCAGCGCTCGCGCCTGCCGAACCGGGTCTGCGCCGGGATCGACCGGGGCGACATCGATCACGTGGAGCAGCAGCCTGGTACGGCTGAGATGTCGCAGGAATCGGTGCCCGAGGCCAGCACCTTCCGCCGCACCCTCAATCAGTCCCGGCACATCGGCGATGACGAAGCTTCTCTGCGAATCGACACGCACCACGCCAAGGTGCGGATACAGGGTCGTGAACGGATACTCAGCGATCTTCGGTCGCGCGTTCGACACGGCCGCGATCAGCGTCGACTTGCCGGCGTTGGGCAGACCGAGCAGCCCGACATCAGCCAGCACCTTGAGTTCCAGCCGCACTGAGCGGTGCTCGCCCGGCTGTCCGGGCGTCTTCTGCCTCGGCGCCCGGTTCGTGCTCGACTTGAAATGCAGGTTGCCGAGGCCGCCCGCTCCTCCCTTGGCGAGCAGCGCCCGTGCACCATCAGCCGCGAGGTCGGCCAGAATCTGTCCGGTCTCTTCGTCGATGACGACCGTTCCCACTGGCAGCCGCACTTCGACGTCCTTGCCTGACGCTCCGTAGCAATCCGAGCCGCGCCCATGCTCACCATTTGCCGCGGCAATCTTTCGGCGGTAGCGATACTCGATAAGGGTGTTGATGTTGTTGTCGGCTACGGCCCAGACGCTGCCGCCACGGCCGCCATCACCGCCATCGGGACCGCCCTTGGGGATGAACTTTTCGCGCCGAAACGATGCGCAACCGTCGCCACCACGTCCGGCCTGCACCTCGATGCGCGCTTCGTCGACGAATTTCATGGATTGACGTCAAAGCAAAAGGCCCTGCCGGAAACCGGCAGGGCCCTACTGGTCCGTACGCAGCAGCGGGCGAAGGCCCGCGCGGTCGCGCGACCTACTGCTGGGTGCGTACGCTCACGGTCCGCCGGTTCTGGGCACCGCGAACATCAAAGTGGACCCGTCCGTCGATCAGGGCAAAGAGCGTGTGATCCCGCCCTACGCCAACATTATCGCCCGCGTGAAACTGAGTGCCGCGCTGACGGACGATGATCGAGCCGGCGCTGATCGACTCGCCGCCGTAGACCTTCACCCCCAGCCGCTTGGCCTGTGAATCGCGACCGTTTCGCGACGATCCGCCTGCCTTCTTGTGTGCCATTTGCAGCCTCTTGTTACCGACGCGCCGCGCCCGTAGTTCAACTGATCGACTCGATGCGGACCTCGGTGAAGTTCTGCCGATGTCCACCGTGCTTCTGGAAGTGCTTGCGCCGGCGCATCTTGAAAATCGTCACCTTGGCGTGGCGCCCGTGCGCAAGCACTTTCGCCTTCACCGAAACACCAGCGACACGCGGCGAGCCGACGCGCACCTCCGCGCCATCGGCCACTGCCAGGACCTCATCGAAGGTGATCTCGGCGCCTGGTTCGGCGGCGATCGATTCGACCTTCAATGCCTGCCCCGGCGCCACCCGATACTGCTTGCCGCCCGTCCTGATCACCGCGTACATGGTTCCTGTCCCCGCCGGAGCGCACCGCGCCCACTACCACCGGCACCAAGGCGCCGGAGAAACTTCGAAAGCTTATGATTTTCGCCGGACTCGATGTCGCTGTCAAACGACATGCACGGCCCTGCGGAGGCAGTACAGCATCGCGACGAGGCGCGGTGCGGCAAGGCGCAGCCGCCGGCCGCGGCGGGCAGTCTGCAGACGGCGGGCACCTATAATGTGGCCGTTCGAGTCGCCCTCTGAAGACGAGCACTGCCTTGACAGCCGCGTTGTCGGAATCCGGGCCCGCAACGAGTTCGCTGGCCCAGATCCTCGCGCCGGTCGCGGAGGATCTGCGCTCGGTCGACCGCGAGATCAGGGCGCGGCTCACCTCCGACGTCGCGCTGATCGGCACCGTTGCCGACTACATCATCGCCGCGGGCGGGAAACGACTTCGGCCGGCCGTACTGCTGATGATGGCGAGAGCGTTGGGCTACCAGGGTCGGGCGCACGTCCTGCTTGCTGCGGTCATCGAGTTCATCCATACCGCCACACTCTTGCACGACGACGTGGTCGACGAATCGCAGCTTCGTCGCGGGCGGGAAACCGCCAATGCCTGCTTTGGCAACGCCGCCAGCGTCCTTGTCGGCGATTTTCTCTATTCGCGCGCCTTCCAGATGATGGTGGAGGCCGGCGAGATGCGTGTGATGCAGATTCTTGCCGACGCGACCAATCGGATCGCCGAGGGCGAGGTTCTGCAGCTGATGAACGTGCACGATCCGTCAGTCGATGAGCAGCGCTACCTCGAAGTTGTCGGGCGCAAGACGGCGGCGCTGTTCGAGGCGGCCGCGCGAATTGCCGCCGTGATCGCTGGCGCTGACCCTCTGCTCGAGGAGGCCGCGGCCCGCTATGGCGCCGGACTAGGAATCGCCTTCCAGATGATCGACGATGTGCTCGACTATTCCGGCCATGTCGAAGACATCGGCAAGCAACTCGGTGATGACCTTCGCGAAGGCAAGGTGACGCTACCGCTGATACATGCAATGCAGATGGCCGGCACCGCCCAGCGGCGGCAGATCGAGTTGGCCATACGCGAGGGTGGCGGCGATTTTGCCGAGATCGCCAGGATCGTGCAGGCAAACGGCTCGATCTCATACGTGCGGCAGCGAGCGAGTGAAGAATCGCGGCGGGCGACAGCGGCCGCGGCCGTCCTGCCAGCGTCAGTCTTCAGGGAATCTTTGCTACACTTAAACGCTTTTGCGATGGGCCGTGACCGCTGACCGTGGGAACGGTTCGACGCAGATCGGCATTAATGGCACGACATTGCTCGGCCAAGAATGTCGCGTCGGGGTGTAGCTCAGCCTGGTAGAGTACTGCGTTCGGGACGCAGGAGTCGGAGGTTCGAATCCTCTCACCCCGACCACTTCTCGCCCTGCCCCTGTAGGCTGTCGGGCCCGCAGGAGCTTGTCTAGTGGAAAGTTTCCCTCTCTGGGCGCAACTTCTCGCCCTCTTCGTGCTCCTCCTTCTGTCGGCGTTCTTCTCGATCGCCGAAACGTCGATGATGGCCATGAGCCGCCTTCGACTGCGCCATCTGGTGCGCGAAGGCAGCCGGGCAGCGCGGCTGACCCAGTTCCTGCTCGACCGGACCGACCGCCTGCTCGGTGTGATCCTCCTCGGCAACAACCTCGTCAACAATGTGCTGGCCACGCTGGTGACCGCACTGGCCATCTTTCACTTTGGTCACAGCGAATGGGTGCTGGCAATTGCCGCGGGCGCGCTGACCTTCGCCATCCTCGTATTCGCCGAGATCACGCCGAAAGTGATCGGCGCAACTTACCCGGAGCGCATCGCCTTGCCGGCCAGCTTTGCGCTGGCGCTGCTCCTCAAGGTGGCGACGCCGCTCGTCTGGTTTGTCAATCTGTTCGTGCGGGCGGTGCTGTGGGTACTGCGCATACCCCGCCGGGAAGGCAGCGAGGCGACCCAACTGACGCCGCAGGAACTGCGCACCATCGTCCTCGAAGGCGGGAATTTCATTCCCTCCAAGCACCGCAGCATCCTGCTGAATCTGTTCGACCTCGAGCAACTCACGGTCGACGACATCATGACGCCACGCGCGCGCGTTGAGGCGCTGGACATTTCGCTGCCAGCGGAGGCGATCGGCCACCAGTTGATGACCTGCTACCACAACAAACTGCCTGTTTTCGAGGGTGACATCGCGCGCGTGCTCGGCGTGCTGCACGTTCGCAAGCTCTTGCCGCTGCTCGGCCAACAGGCGCTCAGTGCCGAGCAGATCCGCGAAAGGATCATCCGGCCATATTTCATACCGACCGGAACGCCATTGCTGCAGCAATTGCAGATGTTCCAGGATAACCGGCAGCGGGTGGGTCTCGTCGTCGACGAGTACGGCGACGTGCTCGGCCTGGTGACGCTCGAGGACATCATCGAGGAGATCGTCGGCGAATTTACGACGCCGGCTCCAGGCGTCGGAAGTGCCGGGCTGCGCTGGCCGGCGGAGGGCCAGATTGTGGTCGATGGCAGCGTCGCACTGCGGGAACTGAATCGCCGGCTGCATCTGCGCTTCCCTCTCGAGGGTCCGCGCACGCTCAACGGCCTGCTGCTGGAGCACCTGCAGGAAATTCCGGATGCGCCTTGCTGCATTCGCTTCGAGGACTGCATCGTCGAGGTCATCCAGATCGATGAGCAGGCGGTGCGCAGCGCACGGCTGATCCGCATTCGGCGGCCCGCCGGCAGCGGTTTACGCGGGACGGATTAGGCCATCTCGTGAGGCGAACAGGGGCTGCACTTGCTTTACAAACGCCTGTCGTGTGGGCACTATTTTGTCGCTTCGTGGGCCCTCACTCGCACCCGCGGGAGTAATGTTTCGCCGGGCAGGCCGCTGAAACGAAACCAGCTTCATATCGCGTCTGATCGATCGTGTCCGCTGTCAGTCAGAACACCGTCGTCGCTGCCAGTTCGCTGACCGGACTGGCGCGCGCGCTCGTGCAGCAAGGCAGGCTGCGTCCGGATCGCGCCGAGACCCTGGCCCGCAAGGCCGCCCAGTCCAGCACGCTGTTCATTGACGAACTGGTCGGCGCCGCCGAATCGACCGGGCTGGCGCCGGGACAGATTGCCCGCTTCGCCGCGGAGACTTTCGGCCATCCGCTGCTCGACCTCAGCGCCCTTGACACCGACCAGTTGCCGGGCGATGTCATCGACAAGAAGCTGGTCAGTTCGCTGCGCGTGCTGGCAGTGCGCAAGCGCGGCAACCGCCTCGCCGTCGCGGTGTCCGACCCGACCAACGTCCAGGCGCTGGACCAGGTCAAGTTCCAGACGCAGCTGGCGCTGGAAATCGTCGTCGTCGAACACGACAAGCTGCTGAAGCTGATCGAATCGACCACGCAGACCGCGGCGCAGTCGCTGGAGAAGCTGGTCGACGACGATATCGACTTCAGCGACCTGCTGTCCGAGTCGCCTGACACGTCGCCCGACGAATCGCAGGTTGACATCGACGATGCGCCGGTCGTTCGCTTCCTGCAGAAGCTTCTGCTCGACGCCATCGGCGACGGCGCTTCCGACCTGCACTTCGAGCCGTACGAGAAGTTCTACCGGATCCGTTTCCGTGTCGACGGCGTGCTGCGCGAGGTGACGCAGCCACCGCTGGCGATCAGGGACCGGCTGGTCACGCGGATCAAAGTGATCTCGAAGCTCGACATCTCGGAAAAGCGGGTGCCGCAGGACGGGCGAATGAAGCTCTCGCTTGGCGGGCAGCGGGCGATCGACTTCCGCGTCAGCACGCTGCCGACGCTGTTTGGCGAGAAGGTCGTGATGCGGATCTTGGATCCGACACAGGCCAAGCTGGGCATCGATGCGCTCGGCTATGAACCCGAGCAGAAGACGATTCTGCTGGACGCCATCAAACGTCCGTACGGAATGGTACTGGTGACGGGCCCCACCGGCAGCGGCAAGACGGTGTCGCTATACACGTGCCTGAACATCCTGAACCAGCCGGGCGTGAACATATCGACAGCGGAGGATCCGGCCGAGATCCAGCTGGCTGGCATCAACCAGGTCAACGTCAACGAGAAGGCGGGGTTGACCTTCGCCAATGCGATGCGATCGTTCCTGCGCCAGGACCCGGACATCATCATGGTCGGCGAGATCCGCGACCTTGAGACCGCCGACATCGCCATCAAGGCGGCGCAGACCGGTCACATGGTGATGTCAACGCTGCATACCAACGATGCGCCATCGACGCTGACGCGGCTGGCCAACATGGGCGTGCCGGCGTTCAACATCGTCTCGTCGGTGATCCTGATCACCGCCCAGCGATTGGCGCGACGGCTGTGCTCATGCAAGCAGCCAGCCGAGCTCGGCGAGGATGCCCTGCTCGCCGCCGGCTTTGCCCAGACCGAGATCGATGGCTCGTGGGTGCCGTACAAGCCGGTGGGCTGCGACCGCTGCAAGGGTTCGGGCTACAAAGGGCGCGTCGGCATCTACGAGGTGATGCCGATCACCGAAGCGATCCAGCACATCATCCTAAGAGGCGGCAGCTCGATCGAGATCGCGCAGCAGGCGCAGCGCGACGGGGTCAGGAACCTGCGTCAGTCCGGCCTGCTCAAGGTCAAGCAGGGCGTGACCTCACTCGAGGAAGTTCTCGGCTGCACCAACGAGTGAGCGCTTAACACGGAGTCGACGAGTTCATGGCAACAGGCGCAATCGCGAAGACCCGTGCGGCAGCGGTGCAGGAATCGCTGTTCGTATGGGAAGGCAGGGACAAGACCGGCAAGATCGTGCGCGGCGAGATGCGCGCCGGCGGCGAATCGGTGGTTGCGGCGGCCCTGCGCCGCCGGGGCATCGCGCAGCCAAAGATCAAGAAGCAGGCCTTCTCGCGCGGAAAGAAGATTTCCGAGAAGGACCTGGCGCTGTTCACGCGCCAGCTGTCGACGATGCTCCGCGCCGGCGTGCCGCTGATGCAGAGCTTTGACATCATCTCGCGCGGCCACAGCAACCCGTCGATGTCTCGCCTTCTGATGGACATCCGCGCCGACGTCGAGACGGGTACCAGCCTGAACCAGGCATTCCGCAAGTACCCGCTGTACTTCGATCCGCTGTTCTGCAACCTGGTCGCCGCCGGCGAGCAGGCGGGTATCCTGGAAACGCTGCTCGACCGCCTGGCCACGTACAAGGAAAAGACGCTGGCGCTGAAGGGCAAGATCAAGAAAGCGCTCTTCTATCCGGTGATGATCATCCTGGTCGCAGTCTTGATCACGGCGATCATCATGTATTTCGTCATCCCGTCGTTCAAGCAGGTGTTCACCAGCTTCGGCGCCGACCTGCCCTATCCGACGCTGGTCGTGATCGCAATGTCCGACTTCGTCGTCGCGCATTGGTACTGGCTCCTGTTCGGGTCCCTCGGCGCGGGGTATTTCGCCTATCAGTCCTGGCGTCGCAACCCGAGCTTCCAGCGCCTTGTCGACCGCTACATGCTGCGCATCCCCGTCATCGGTGAACTGCTGCAGAAGGCTTCGGTCGCGCGCTGGGCACGCACGCTGTCGACGACGTTTGCCGCCGGCGTGCCGCTGGTCGATGCCCTTGACTCGGTCGGCCCGGCGGCGGGCAACGCGGTATACAAGGACGCGACCAAGCAGGTGCAGTCCGAGGTCAACGTCGGCACCAGTCTGGCGCAGGCGATGCAGAACACCGGCGTTTTTCCCAACATGGCGGTGCAGATGACCAGCATCGGCGAAGAATCCGGCGCTCTCGACTCGATGCTTTCGAAGGTGGCCGACTATTACGAGCGCGAGGTCGACGAAACGGTCGATGCGCTGGCCAGCCTGATCGAGCCAGTGATCATGGTCGTGCTCGGCGTGATCATCGGCGGCATCGTCGTGGCAATCTACCTGCCGATCTTCAAGCTCGGTCAGGTCGTCTGAACGAAGAAACAGGGGTCGCCCGCGGCGGTCACGGCCCGCTGCGCGCCGCCACGGACGCTTGACACCCGACCTCGTTTTCACCATTTGCGCCGGGGCATTCGGGCTGGCCATCGGCTCGTTTCTGAACGTCGTCATTTACCGCCTGCCAAAGATGATGCAGGCGCAATGGCTGACCGAGTGCGCCGAACTTGAGGGCCGGGAAGTTCAAGCAACGCCGCGCTTCAATCTGCTCGTGCCCGGTTCACACTGCCCGGCATGCAAGACACCGCTGCGCATTCGCGACAACATCCCGTTGCTCTCGTACTTCGCCAGCGGCGGCAAGTGCGCGCACTGCGGCGCAGCCATTTCCGCGCGCTACCCGGTCGTCGAAACCTTGACGTCGGTACTGGCGATGTGGGTGGCGTGGCGCTTCGGCATCGGACTCGCGGCGCTTGCGGCCCTGGCCTTCACCTTCACTCTGATCGCGCTGACCTTCATCGACGCCGACACCACGCTGCTGCCCGACAGTCTGACCCTGCCATTGCTCTGGACGGGTCTGCTGATGAACGTCAACGGCACTTTCGTGCCGCTGAAGGAAGCGGTCATCGGTGCCGTCGCCGGCTACCTGATCCTGTGGTCGATTTACTGGCTGTTCAAACTCGCCACCGGCAAGGAAGGGATGGGCTACGGAGACTTCAAGCTGCTCGCCGCGCTGGGCGGCTGGTTCGGCTGGAAAATGCTGCTGCCGATCGTGCTGCTTTCGTCGGTCGTCGGCGCCGCGGTGGGCGTCGTGCTGCTGATCCTGGCGCGTCGCGGCCGTGACATTCCGATCCCGTTCGGACCGTATCTGGCGGCGGCCGGCTTCATCGCGCTCGTCTATGGCGACGAAATCGCACGCCGTTTCGTCCCCTTCTGAGTCGCACGGCTTTACGGTCGGGCTTACGGGCGGCATCGGCAGCGGCAAGTCGACGGTCGCCGAACTGTTCGCCGAACTGGGCGCGGCCATCGTCGACACCGACACCATCGCCCACGCGCTCACCGCGCCGCATGGAGCCGCGATCGAGGCGATCGCGCGCGATTTCGGCGACCAGTACATCGGCGCCGACGGCGCACTCGACCGGGCGCGGGTGCGTGAACTGATCTTTGCCGATCCGTCGGCCAAGGCACGGCTCGAAGCCATCTTGCATCCACGCATCCGGGAACTGGCCGCGGAGCAGGCCGCGGCGGCCTTCGAGCACGCGCCCTATGTGATCCTGGTCGTGCCTCTGCTGGTCGAAAGCGGCAGCTGGCAGCGCCGCGTCAGCCGCGTGCTGGTCGTCGACTGTCCCGAACCGACCCAGGTCGCACGCGTTCGCTTGCGCAGCCGCCTCGACGAGTCGACGGTGCGGGCAATCATCGCGCAGCAGGCGTCGCGCGGCGAGCGGCTCGCTGCCGCCGACGATATCCTCGTCAACGACGGCGGGCTCGAACAACTCGCGCCTCGCGTCGCCCGCCTGCACCGTCGTTATTGCGAGCTCGCGCACGAGGCAGGGCACTGCCTGTGATATTTTCCGGCATGGGCAGCAGGCAAGACGGCGTGATCCTCTACGAGTACCCGTTCACCGAGCGCGTGCGTTCGCTGTTGCGCCTGGAAGACCTTTTCGACCGGCTCAGCTACTTCGTCGGTGAGTCGCACCCTTACAGCCATCACACGGCGCTGATGGCGTTGTTCGAGATTCTCGAGGTCACTTCGAGGACCGACCTGAAGGGCGACCTGCTGCAGGAACTCGAGCGGCAGCGGCAGACTCTGCAGGCGCTGCGGAATAATCCGCAGGTTGCGCAGGACAAGCTGGCCGAGGTCCTCGCCGACATCGAGAGGTCGCAACAGCAGCTGAACGCGACGCCGGGCAAGGCCGGACAGCACCTGCGCGACAACGAATGGCTGACCAGCATTCGCAGCCGGGCCGGGATTCCGGGCGGCACGTGCGAATTCGACCTGCCTTCGTATCACGCTTGGCTGATGCAGGATGCCGACGACCGAAGGGGCGATCTGCAGGCCTGGATGCAGCCTCTGCAACGGTTCTCGTCGGCGCTCGGCATCGTGTTGCGGCTGATGCGCGAAAGCGCCTACCGCTCGCAGCAGGTTGCCGCGCAAGGCGCGTACCAGCAGACCTTGCAGGGGCGCAGCTACGCACTGCTGCAGGTCCGGGTACCGGCCGGCGATGACGCCATCCCGGAAATCAGCGCCAACCGTTACATGCTGTGGATACGGTTCACGGCATCCGACCGCGACCTGAAACCGCGTTCGGTCGAACGCGACGTGGCCTTCGATCTGGCCTTGTGCGCACTGTGAGCGCACCGCCGACCGTGACCTGTCCCACGTGCCGCACCGACGTGGTGTGGGCCGAGGCCAGCCGCTGGCGACCGTTCTGCAGTGCGCGTTGCCGGGCCGTGGATCTGGGCGACTGGGCAAGCGATCGCTTCGTCATTGCCGGCAACAGTCTGACCAACGACGTCGCCGACGGCACCTCCGCGCGGCCAAACGCGCCTTCGCAGTAGCCGCTCGGCGCCAGCGACGAGGTTGAACCGGTCATTTCTGCCCGGCGGCGTCCACGGCCTGGATCGCCCGCTGCTCCTCGCTACTGCCGCAATCCACAGCGACCGCGAACATCGGTCCAGGATCCGTGTGCTCGCGGTGCGTTCAGTAACGAACCGGCATCTGCGGCAGGCTCTTGCGGCAGATAGGCGGGAACTGCGGCCGCGCCCTCGCGCAGGGCCTGCGCGACAGAGGCCGAACGGACGAGGATGAAGTCGCATGTATCTGGCGACACGTCACGCAGCTCGTCCATCGAATCGATCCAGCGGCCGCGCCAGCGTTTCTCGGCCACCGGCGCGGGCTCGGCGCCTTGTGCGATCACGCCATCGGCGCCCGTAACCCGCTGTGCCCCCGGACCGGAGACCAGAATCAGATCCCTTGAACCGCCGATCGCGCCGCGAAGCGACGCCAGGGCGCCGGCGCCGTCGTCGCCGCGCCAGTCGGCCGCGACGACAATCAGTCGAGGCGCACCGCGCGACATCTGGAGGCGGGCAGCAAGATCAATGTCGCCCGTCGTTGCGACCAGCGCTGAAGACGGCAGCCGCAGCCAGCGCAGCGCCGGGACGGCCGCCGGCAGCAGCGGCTGAGGCAGTTCACCCGTCGGGCGCACGAAGCGCAGACGCTGGCCTTCGCGTGCATGCGGTTCGCCGCGCCAGCGGCGCACGAGGCGGAACTGCAGTTCGACATAGGCGTGCGGATAGTCGAACTTGAAAGAAACCCATGGCACCGACGGGCCGATGTCGATGCCGAGTTCCTCGTGCAGTTCGCGCTCGAGCGCCCGGCTCACGGGTTCGCCCGGTTCGATCTTGCCGCCCGGGAACTCCCAGTAACCCGCGTAAGGCTTGCCGTCCGGGCGATCGGCCAGCAGGACACAACCGTCGTCGCGCAACAGCACGCCGACGGCGACCTGCGTGACCTTTCGCCGCGCCCCCGCCTCGGTCATCGCGCCGCGCTGCTGAGGCCAATCCGGCCGGCGCAGTCGCGCGCGAACTGCAACGCCACCCGGCCGGAACGCGAGCCACGCTGCAGGCAAAACTGCAGCGCCTCGGCGCGGCTGGCCTCGATCTGCTCGGCCGTGGCGCCGAAGCGGCGCAACCAGTGGGCGACGATGTCGAGATAGTCGTCCTGTCGGAACGGGTAGAACGACAGCCACAGCCCGAAGCGCTCCGACAGCGAGATCTTCTCCTCGACTGTTTCGCCCGGGTGGATCTCGCCATCCTCCTGGTACTTCGCGTCGAGGTTCTCGCGCATGTACTCGGGCATCAGGTGGCGGCGGTTCGAAGTGGCGTAGATCAGCAGGTTCTCGCTCGGCGCGGCCACCGAACCATCGAGCGCTGCCTTCAACGCCTTGTACGACGATTCGCCCTCCTCGAAGGAGAGGTCGTCGCAGAACAGGACGAAGCGCTCCGGCCGCGCCGCCACCAGCGCGACGATGTCGGGCAGGTCGGTCAGGTCGTTCTTGTCGACCTCGATCAGTCGCAGACCGTCGGCATGAAACTGCGCCAGGCAGGCGCGGATCAACGACGACTTGCCGGTGCCCCTGGCACCGGTCAGCAGGACGTTGTTCGCCGGCAGGCCACGCAGGAACTGCTCGGTGTTGCGCAGAATCGCTTCGCGCTGCGCATCGATGTGACGAAGGTCGCCCGGAGCGATCTTCGCCACCCGCCGCACGGGCTCCAGATGGCCAACCGGCACGCCCAGATATTGCCGCTTGCGCCAGCGAAACGCCGGCGCCGTCCAGTCGACTTCCCGCCGCGGCGGCAGCAGCGGTTCGAGCCGTGCCAGCAGCGCCTGCAAGGCGGCCGCGACTTCACTATTCCCGGTGCCGGCCATGCTTGTTCGTCCGTTTCATGAGCGATAGTCAGCGTTGATGCTCACGTAGTCGTGCGACAGGTCGCAAGTCCACACGGTCGCCGCGGCGTTACCGCGGCCCAGATCGACCTGGACGCGGATTTCCTCGCCCTTCATCACGCGCTGTCCGTCTTCCTCGCGATACTGCGGATGACGGCCGCCATCGCGGGCGACCCAGACGTCGTTAAGGCGCAACTGCACCCGGCTCTGGTCGAGGTCCTCGATGCCCGCGTTGCCGACTGCGGCCAGGATTCGGCCGAGGTTCGGGTCGGAGGCGAAGAACGCCGTCTTGACCAGCGGCGAATGGGCGATGCTGTAGGCGACGCGCGCAGCCTCGTCGGCAGTGGCGCCACCGCCGACGACGATTTCGATGAACTTGGTCGCGCCCTCGCCGTCGCGCACGATTGCCTGGGCCAATTGCTGGGCGACCTCGACCAGAGCACAACGCAATGCCGGCAGCCGCGCGTCGGCGCGTGTCGCGATCGGCGCATTTCCTGCAGCGCCGGTCGCAACCAGGATCAGCGAGTCATTGGTCGAGGTGTCGCCGTCGACCGTGATCCGGTTGAACGACAGGTCCGCGACCTCCGCGGTCAGTGCCCGCCACAGTGGCGGTGCGACGGCGGCGTCGGTGCCGATAAAGCCGAGCATGGTCGCCATGTTCGGCCGGATCATGCCCGCCCCCTTGGCGATTCCCGTCACGGCCACCGCCACCCCGTCCAGCAAGACGCGGCGCGATGCCGCCTTCGGCACCGTGTCGGTCGTCATGATCGCTTCAGCCGCCTGCCCCCAGTTAGCCGGCCCGATTCGCTGCAACGCCTTCGGCAAACCGGCCAGAAGCCGCTCGAGCGGCAGCGGCTCCATGATCACGCCGGTGGAAAACGGCAACACCTGCGCCGGATCACAGCCGATCAGCCGTGCCAGTTCGACGCAGGTTGCCCGAGCATCGGCCAAGCCCTTGGCGCCGGTGCCGGCGTTGGCATTGCCGGTGTTGACGACGAGCGCGCGAATCCGACCTCCCAGCGCGAGGTGCTCGCGACAAACGAGCACCGGCGCCGCGCAGAAACGGTTGCGTGTAAACACGCCGGCCACACTGGCGCCGTCGGCGATAAGGACAAGCAGGACATCCTTGCGCCCGGCCTTGCGCATGCCGGCTTCTACCCAGCCCAGGTCGATACCGTTGACCGGCAGCAGCGAAGCAGGATCTGGCGCAGTCAGCTTGACGGGCATGGAGCGAAGATCGCGATCTGTCTGTTTCAATCCGTGCTGCTCTCGTTGCGCCGCCATCCCGCAGCGGGCACGGATCGGTTCGCCCCGATCATGTGCACGACCGGAAACGCCGCGGCCCGTCGATGCTACCGGCGCCGCCGGCCCCGTGGCTCCGGCTGCCAGATCGCGCGCCTAGGCCAACCTGCCGTGGCACTGCTTGTATTTCTTGCCGCTGCCGCAGGGACAGGGATCGTTGCGGCCGATCTTGTCGCCGAAACGCTTGAACGGCTGCGCCTTGGGCTCCTCGGCCTCGGCCAGCGTCAACGCTTCCACGACATCGCCTTCAGCCTGCGCTGCGGCGGCGGCGAACTCGGCGTGCTGCGCACGCGCCTGCTCGAGGCGCCGCTCGCTTTCCTGCTCGATCTGTTGCTCGACGGCAGCTACCTCTTCCGGCGTCTGGATGCGGACGTTCATCAGGATACGAATGACGTCGGCGCGGACCCGGTCGATCAGCGTGCCGAACAGTTCGAACGCCTCCCGCTTGTACTCCTGTTTCGGCTGTTTCTGCGCGTAGCCGCGCAGATGGATGCCCTGGCGCAGGTGGTCGAGGGCGGCGAGGTGTTCCCGCCAGTGCTGGTCGATCAGCTGCAGCATGATCGAACGTTCGAAGTTGTTGAACGACTCGGCGCCCACCAGACTGACTTTTGCCGCGTACGCCTCGTCAGCCGCCTTGAGGACGCGCTCGAGCAGTTCGTCGTCGGAAAGTTTCTCCTCGGTTTCCAGCCAGTGCCGCAGCGGCAGATCGATCTGCCAGTCGTCGACCAGTGCCTTGGCCAGGCCATCGATGTCCCACTGCTCCTCGACCGACTCGGCCGGCACGAAGCTGCGGAACAGGTCGGTGAAGTGGCCGCGGCGCAGGTTGGTGACCATGTCGGCGACGCTCTCCGCCTCCAGGATGTCGTTGCGCAGCCGGTAGATCTCTCGCCGCTGGTCGTTGGCGACGTCGTCGTATTCGAGCAGCTGCTTGCGGATGTCGAAGTTGCGCGCCTCGACCTTGCGCTGCGCGGTTTCGATCGAGCGGCTGACCATGCCGGCCTCGATCGCCTCGCCCTCGGGCATCTTCAGCCGGTCCATGATCGCCCGCATGCGATCGCCGGCGAAGATGCGCAGCAGCGGGTCTTCCATGGACAGGTAAAAGCGCGACTCGCCGGGATCGCCCTGCCGGCCCGAACGGCCGCGCAGCTGGTTGTCGATGCGGCGGCTTTCGTGCCGCTCGGAGCCGATGATCTTCAGCCCGCCGGCGGCGACGACCTGCTCGTGCAGCGACTGCCATTCGCCGCGCAGCTTGGCGATTCGCGAGACCTTTTCCTCCGCCGGCAGGCTGGGGTCGGCCTCGACGAACTGCACCTGTTTCTCGGCGTTGCCGCCGAGCACGATGTCGGTGCCGCGGCCGGCCATGTTGGTGGCGATGGT
>CAZDXQ010000018.1:0-70925 GCA_964509545.1 uncultured Burkholderiaceae bacterium
CCGTAACGCGCGAGCGGCGAATCAGTTGTCATGAAGTTACGTAATGCTCAATAGTAGTCGAGCCACTCGATCGGGCTCACCAGCGGGGCGCCGCGGATACGCTCGATCGTCTCGCCGATCGTCTTCAAGTCATTGTCGAAGGCGCCGTGCTGCGCCTGCGCCGTCTTGCCGCGCTTGTTGATCTGCACGCTCGGCGCGTCGATCCGATGCAGATGCCCCTTGAACCCGGCCAGCCATTGATCGATGTAGCCCAGATGCTCGGGCGCCCATTGATCGCGCTGCCACCTCACGTCGCCGCCGTGCCAATCGGTCTCGACCGCGCGCTGCAGGCCGAGCAGCGGGATCTTTCGCGCGTCATCCAGCGCCCGGCTGACCAGGTACAGCAGCGACTTGCCGTACAGATGAAGCCCTGCGGCGCGGACGCCGCCGAGGAAATCGTCCTTCTCGTTGCGGTCCGACAGGTAATGCAGGTGCAGGTCACTCGACTTCAGCACCTTCGCGCCTTTCTTCAGATACTTGTCGACCGCAAACTGCACCGAACAGGCCGCAGCGAAAAGCGTGCAGCTCGACACCCTGACCGGCGCGCCACCGGCGGCCAGCAGCGGCAACAGGTGGCCGAGCAGGATCGAGCCGGCCGAGTGCCCGACGAGATGCAGTTCCAGTGCTCCCGCTTTCAGCTTGTCCTGCATCCGCGCCAGGTATGTCGCCAGCTGATCGAGACCATGCCCGTGGTCGCTGCTGCGCGCCGCGTTCTCGCGCATTTCGGTCCACAGCGGCTTGACCGTTCGCTGCGCCAGCTCCTCGACGCGCCGGTCGCGCGCCTCGGCCAGTTCGTCGAAGAAGCCGGCAGCACGCATCTCCTCCTCGTCCTCGGCACCGAAGAACGAGCGGAACACGTCCTCCAGCACTGCGCTCACCGTCTCGCCGGGGCCGGTGCGCCAGGTCAGGAACAGCGGATAGATGCCGTTGGCCTCGAAGTACGGCGCCAGCACACGCAGCCGGTCGATCGAATCCGCCTCGCTGTTCAGGCCGCCATGCGCGTACAGCATCAGCTTGCGCGAGCCGGTGTCCTTCATCCAGGCGAGCGGGCGCTGCACGAGCAACTCGTCGAGAAAGCGGCCGATGTTGTCCTGGCCCCCGCCTGCCGTCAGATCGGTGACGACGATGCGGCCATCGTTGCCCGTGACCAGCGTATGGCCGTAGGCCTGCGCAGTGCTCCACGGTTCGTATGGCGCGTACTCGTAGTCGCGGTCGATCGGCCACGGATCGTCGGCCGGGTTGCGCGGGTTGCGCAGGGCGAGATCGAAGAAGCCGAGGGAGCGGCCGCTGCGCGACGGCCAGCGCACCGACTCGATGCGCTCGGGCGTCAGTTGCTGCGGCACGCCGAGGGCCACCGCCCAGGCATCGGTGGCGGAAGAAACCCAGTCGCGGTACGGCATCACGGCAAACCCGCCGGCGCCCCAGCCCGACCCCCACGAGTTCTGAACGATGAACCCGTGCTCGTTGTAACCGATCAGCGCGAAGGCGTGGCCGCCGCTGTTCTTCGGATTCACCGCCGGCCCGATGACCGGCACTTCGTCGTGTGATTTCGGCGCTGGCCCTTCAGGCACGCGGTCCCAGCCGTCGTGCACGCGTGCCGAAACGTACACGGCGCCGATCTGCTGGATCGCGGCCTGCACATCGACGACCGAGCGCTTGTCGATGCGGTAATACACGCCGAGAGGACGGGTGACCGCATCGGCCGCCCACGCCGCGTCGGGAATCATCAGCCGTACCTTGCCGGCCTTGTCGCGGTAGGGCCAGAGGTCCTCGGCGCAGACGCCGTGCTTGTGCCAGCCCTTCAACGCACCACGGCAGCTCGAGCCTTCGTAGTTCTCGCCGCGCCATTCGTCGTAGCGGCGGGCGAGTTCGTAGAGCATGCGCGGGCTCGCCGGCCGGAACTCACCGCGCGGCGTGCTGCCGAGGCTGCGTACGAAGGTAAGGAAGTTGATCACGCAGGCCAGCCCGAAACCGGTGCATGCGCCTTCTCGCCCCTGGTCGAGCACGAGGCCGGCCTTGACATAGGCCGGAAGGAAGCGGGCGATCGTCGCGTCGTCCGGAAATCGCGGCGCCAGCGAGCGCAGCGGCGGCAGATAAGCCTTGTCGCGGAAGTCGAGCCGATCGGGCCGGGCATCGAAGGTGACGTTGGTGAAGCCGGTGCGTACCTTGGCGGCGACCGCTTTCTTGCCGACTGCCTTCTTCGCTCTGGCCATCGATGCCTCCCCAAGCTCATGCAGGATCGGAATTTCCGTCGCGCTTCGCCGCACCGCAAAGCGCGGTGGCAGAACCGCGGCTGCCTTTCCGTACTTTTCGTCGACGGTGGGGCGACCCGGCGATGCTCAGTCTAGGGGGTCGTGGCGACGATGTGCCAAGACGACGATCATCCGGAGCAGCCCTGCCCGGCACTGGTCTCGACCGCATTCGGCACCGGGTCGACCCGCTTTCGCCTCGGCCCGACGACCTGCGCCTCGAACCAGCGTCCGAAGCGCACCGCGGCAGGGTCGGTCCGCCGCTGCATCCACGCCCGCAGCCCGCGCTCGGTGAACACGAGCAGGTTCTCGCCCGGCCGCTCGATCAGCCCGTCGCGGCCGGCGATGCGCCGCACGCGCTCGGGTTCGCGGCGCCGGGACTCGATGCCGAGGGCATCGAAGACGTCTTCGGCGGCAACAAGGATCTCGTCGCCGTCGAAGACGATGCGGATCTGGCGGCCGTCAAACTCGTAGTAGCTGCCGTGCCAGCGGCCGTACGCGCGCTGCTTCGCGACCCGGCGCAGCGCCGCGGCGGCGCGCCAGAGCAGCCACAGCAGCCACGCGGCCCAAAGCGGCGCGCTGAGCGCCACACCGACCAGCGCGTCCTCGCCCGCATGCAGCGCCTGCCACATCTGCACGAGGCCCATCGGCGCCCACACCGCAAAGGCCAGCCAGCCCCAGCGCAGCAGGCGCGCGTCGGGATCGGTGAAACGTCGGCCCGGCGTCATCTCCCCGCCATGCTGCGCAGCGCGCCTAGCCTCGCAGGTGGCAGGCCACCCAATGCCCTTCGCCGCTGCGCTTCAGTTGCGGCACCTCCGTGCTGCACAGGGGCAGCGTTCGGATCGGGCAACGGGTGTGAAACGCGCAGCCGGACGGCGGATGGATCGGGCTGGGCACGTCGCCCTGCAGCATGATCCGCTTGCGCTTGACCTGCGGGTCGGGAATCGGCACCGCCGACAGCAGCGCCTCGGTGTACGGGTGCAGCGGCTTGGTGTACAGGCCTTTCGATGGCGCGATCTCGACGATGCGGCCCAGATACATCACCGCCACGCGGTCGCTGATGTGCTCGACCACCGACAGGTCGTGTGCAATGAACAGATACGTCAGGTTGAACTGCTGCTGCAGGTCTTCGAGCAGGTTGATCACCTGCGCCTGGATCGAGACGTCGAGCGCGGAGACCGCCTCGTCGCAAACGACCAACTTTGGCGAGACCGCCAGCGCGCGGGCGATGCCGATGCGCTGACGCTGGCCGCCGGAGAATTCATGCGGGTAGCGGCGCATGTGGTCGGCCGCGAGCCCCACCGTCTCCAGCAGCTGCACGATGCGGTCCTCGAATTCGCGCCGCGACTTCGCCAGCTTGTGGATGATCAGCGCCTCGCCGATGATCGCCCCGATCGTCATCCGCGGATTCAGCGACGCGTACGGATCCTGGAAGATGATCTGCATGTCGCGCGCCAGCCGGCGGTGCGCGCCACGGTCCAGCCGCATGACGTTCTCGCCGCCGAACCAGACTTCGCCGGAGGTGGGCTCGATCAGGCGCAGGATGCAGCGGCCGGTGGTCGACTTGCCGCAGCCCGATTCGCCGACCAGGCCGAGCGTCTCGCCGGCGGCCATCTCGAAGCTGACGCCGTTGACCGCGTGCACGCGGCCGACCTCGCGCCGAAGCAGCCCGCCGCGCACCGGGAAGTGCTTGACGAGGTCGGTGACCTTGAGCAACGGTTCGGCCATCAGGAGGGCACGGCATCGAGGATGCAGGCCACCTTGTGCCCCGGAGCGACCGTGCGCAGCGACGGCGTGGCGGCAGTGCAGGCGGCGCGCGCGTACCTGCAGCGTGGCGCGAAGCGGCAGCCTTCCGGCGGCTCGATCAGCTTCGGCACCACGCCGCGGATCGCCTCCAGCCGCACCTTGTGCGTCGCGGCGGTGTCGATGCGCGGGATCGAGCGGATCAGCCCCTGCGTGTACGGGTGGCGCGGGTGGGCGAACAGTTCCGCCACCGGCGCCTCCTCGACGACCTTGCCGGCGTACATCACGACCACGCGCTGCGCCGTCTCGGCGACCACGCCCATCGCGTGAGTGATCAGCATCACCGCCATGCCGAACTTCGCCTTCAGCTCGCCGAGCAGGTCGAGGATCTGCGCCTGGATGGTGACGTCGAGCGCGGTGGTCGGCTCGTCGGCGATCAGCAGCCCGGGGTTGCACGACAGCGCCATGGCGATCATCACCCGCTGCCGCATGCCGCCGGAGAACTGGTGCGGATAATCGTGCACGCGCCGCTCGGGGGTGGGGATGTGCACCAGCTTCAGCATCTCGACCGTGCGCTCGAGCGCCGCGCGCCGCGGCAGCTTCTCGTGCAGCCGGATCACCTCGGCGATCTGCTCGCCGATGGTGAACACCGGGTTCAGCGAGGTCATCGGCTCCTGGAAGACGATGGCGATCTCCCTGGCCCGGATCGAGCGCATCTGGTCGGCGTCCAGCGGCACCAGGTCGCGGCCCTGCCAGAGGACCTGGCCGGCGACGATGCGTCCCGGCGGCATCGGCAGCAGCTTCAGCACCGTCATGGCGGTGACCGACTTGCCGCAGCCCGACTCGCCGACCACGCTGACGGTTTCGCCGCGGTCGACCGTCAAGTCGACGCCGTCGACGGCGTGCAGCCAGCCGTCGTCGGTGCGGAAGTGGGTCTTCAGCCCGCGGATGTCGAGCAGGCGGCCGTTGGCGTGCGCGGCGGCCGGCACTACATCACCTTGCGCGGGTCGAGCGCGTCGCGCAGGCCGTCGCCGATGAAGCTGATCGACAGCACGGCGAGGAAGATCGCGGCGCCGGGGAACAGCGCCCAGTGCGGCGCGATGTCGAGGTAATCCTTGGCGTCGTACAGCAGCCGGCCCCAGGAAGGGATGTCGGGCGGAAAGCCGAGGCCCAGGAACGACAGCGTCGACTCGGCGATGATCGCCGCGGCGACGTCGATGGTGGCAGCGACGATCACCGGCCCGAGCGAGTTGGGCAGGATGTGGCGCACCACGGTACGCGACGTGGACGCGCCCAGGGCGCGGGCCGCCTCGACGAACTCCTTCTCGCGCAGCGAGAAGAACTGCGCCCGCACCAGCCGCGCCGCCGGCATCCAGCGGAAGGCGCCGATCACCGCCACAATCAGAATGAAGATGCCGACCTCCGGGCCGAAGGCTGTCTTCAGCGCGTCGCGGAATAGATAGATCACCAGCAGCAGCAGCGGCAACTGCGGCAGCGACAGGAACAGATCCGTCAGCCACATCAGCGCCGCATCAACGCTGCCGCGCGAGATGCCGGCGATCGCGCCCACGATCACGCCGACGCTGATCGCCACCACCATCGAGGCCAGCCCGACCGCCAGTGAAATGCGGCCGCCGTAGAGCATCCGGGCGAACAGGTCCTGGCCGAGGTCGTCGGTGCCGAACGGGTGCGTCGGCGACGGCCCGGCCAGCCGCGCGGTGAAGTCGATCTCGTTGATCGGCACCCGCCACAGCCACGGCCCGAAGATCACCAGCAGCGCCATCAGCCCCAGCACAACCGCGCCGGCCACCGCCAGCCGGTGGCGGCGGAAGCGCCGCCAGGCCTCCCGCCCCGGACTGAACGGCCGCATTCGGGCAGCGGCCGCCTCAGCGGTAGGAGATGCGAGGGTCGAGCCAGCCATAGAGCAGGTCGGCGATCAGGTTGAAGGCGAGCACCAGGCAGGAGGTGACGAAGGTCACCGCCATGATCACGGGCGTGTCATTGCGCAGGATCGCCTCGATCAGCAGCGAGCCGATGCCCGGCACGCGGAAGATCTGCTCGGTGACGATGGCGCCGCCGACCACCGCCGGCATCGACAGCGCCACCAGCGTCACCACCGGGATCAGCGCGTTTCTGACCACGTGCTTGACGACCACGATCCGCTCGGCCAGGCCCTTGGCGCGGGCGGTGGTGACGTAGTCGAGCCGGATCACGTCGAGCACCGAAGAGCGGACGAAGCGGGTCCAGCTCGCCCCCTGGAACAGCCCGAGCACCGCCACCGGCATGATCGACTGCCGGATGTGCTCCCACCACCACTGCCAGCCGCTGGCGTCGATGTCGGCGCGGTAGACGAACGGCAGCCAGTCCAGGTAGATGCTGAAGACGAGGATGAACAGGATGCCGGTGAAGAAGGTCGGCAGCGAGAAGCCGATGAAAGCGAAGGTGTTGGCGATCTGGTCGAACAGCGAATACGGCCGCACCGCGGCATAGATGCCCACCGGCAGCGCCACCAGCAGCGCCAGGATCTGCGACGAGCCGATCACCACCAGCGTCACCGGCAGCCGCTGCAGGATCAGCTGGTCGACATCGACGCGGCTGATGAACGAGAAGCCCCAGTCGCCCTGCACCATCGCGCTGACCCAGCGGAAGTAGCGGATATAGACCGGGTCGTCGAGGCCGAACTTGGTGCGCAGCATCTGCCGCACCTCGGCCGGCACGTTCGGATTGGTGGCCAGTTCCTCGAACGGATCGCCCGGCGCCAGCGCCAGGATCGTGAACAGGATGATGCTGATGCCGAGCAGGCTCGGCACCAGGATCAGCAGGCGGCGGAGGATGTATTGGCTCACGGGAAAGACAGGATTCGGTCGTCACGGCGAAGGCCGTGACCCCGGTCGGGCGCCGACGAACTCAGGCCCCGGCCTTCGCCGGGGCAACGCCCCATTGCGCGCGGTGGCGCTGCTCCAGGAAAGGGAAGCGTGCACCAGAAGTGCTTCCCTTTCCCGCGATGGCGCACGGGCGACAGGCCGCTCGAACGTCGATTCCCTCAACCCGAAACGCCTAGGCGTCGGCGCGGTACCAGTCCTTCAGGTTCCACAGGTCGTTGTCCCAGCCCGATAACGGCGCGTACAGGCGGTTCGACACCGCCGCCACGCGCGGCCGGTAGACGAGCGGGATCACCGCGTTGTCGCCGACGACGAGGTCGTTCATGCGGATGAACAGCGCCGCGCGCTTGACTGGATCGAGCTCGCCCTCGGCCGCGCGGTAGGCCTTGTCGTACTCGTCGCTCTTCCAGCGCGTGATATTGCGGCCCTGCCACTTGTTCTCCCTGCTCGACATCTCCCACGACACGTACTGGTTCATGAACAGCTCCGGGTCGGGTTGCGTCATCGTCGTCGTGTACATCTCGATGTCGCAGAAGAACTTGGTGTAGGTATCGGGGTTGGCGACGTCGGAGGAGAAGAACACCGAGGCAGTCACCGATTTAAGTTCCAGATCGATGCCGGCGCGCTGGCAGGCCTGCTTGATCACCGCCTGCGTCTTCTGCCGCGGCGCGTTGATCGAGGTCTGGAAGACGAACTTCAGCTTCTTGCCGTCCTTGGCGCGGACGCCGTCGGAACCGCGCTTCCAGCCGGCGGCCTCCAACACCGCATTGGCCTTGTCGACGTTGAACTCCCACTTCGTGTTCTTCGACGCGTAGCGGCTCGGGTTGTTCAGGAAGTTGCCGGTGGCCACACCGGTGCGGCCGTAGATGTGGTCCTGCACGCCCTTGCGGTCGACCAGCAGGGCGAGCGCCTGCCGCACCGCCGGGTCGGTGAGGATCGGATGCCGGCTCTTCGGGTTGGCGCGCTCGCCGTCGACCTCGGTCCACGGATCGGTGAAGTTGATCGGGATGAACTCGATGTTGCCGCCCGGCGTGATCTCGGCGCGGCCGCGCCCGCCGGCCTCAAGCTTCTTCAGGATCTCGTCCTCGACCTGCATGTTCCACGCATAGTCGAACTCGCCGGTCTGGATCACCGCCCGTGCCGCCGACACGGCGTCGCCGCCGCCCTTCATTTCGATCACGTCGAAGTACGGCCGGTTCTCGACGTGGTAGTTGCGGTTGATCTCGCCGCGCACCATGTCGCCGGGCTTGAAGTCGACGAATTTGTACGGGCCGGTGCCGACCGGCTTCAGGTTGGTCGGTGCCTCGCGCGACTTGGCGCCGATGAAGTCGCCGAACAGGTGCTTCGGGATCAGCATGCCGCGCGTGCCGACGAAGGCGTCAGCCCAGAACGGCGTCGGCTTCTTGAAGTTCACGCGCACCGTATGCTCGTCGATCTTGGTGGCGGTGACGTCCTTGTAGCTGCCGATGGTGACCGCGGCGGTATCCGGGTTGCTGGCGTACTGCCAGTTGAACACGCAGTCGTCGGCGGTAAAGGGCTTGCCATCGTGCCAGGTCACGCCCTTCTTCAGTTTCCAGGTCACCGACATGCCATCCTTGGCCAGGCCGCCGTTGGCCAGGGTCGGAATTTCCGCGGCGAGGATCGGCACCAGGTTGCCGTCCGGATCCCAGGCCGCCAGCGGCTCATAAAAGATGCGCGAGCCTTCCTGGTCCTTGGTCCCGGTGGCGAAGTGCGGATTGAGCAGCGTCGCGCCCTGCCACCACAGCAGTTTCAGCGACCCGCCGCCGCCGCGTCTTGTGGCTTTGTAGCCGCTCGGCGCCTGCGCCTGAGCGATGCCGGAGTAGGCCAGCATCTGGCTGGCCAGCGGCGCCGTCAGCCCAAGCGCCACCATCCTTTGCACGAACGAACGGCGCGACAGCCTGCCGTGCCGGACGTCTTCGATCAGTTGCCGCAACTCGTGCTCTTGCATGGCTTGTCTCCTTGCGGCCCTTTGCGGGCCATCTAGTCTGAATTCTGCGCTTGGCTTCGATATCGCGGAGACCGGCGGCCGCGGGCAGCGAGGCGCAGGCATCCCGAGCGCGAAGGTACGCGCGCGTCGTTCGCCGTGCAAGAGAAAACCGCGGCGGCAGGCCGCCCGCGCCCCCTAGAGCGCGCCGATGCCGGCCAGCGCGCGACGCACGTCTTCGATACCTTGCTCGGTCAGCGGCGCCTGTGGCGGCAGCGGCGCGCCGACCGCGTAGCCCTGCAGTTCGAGGCCGCCCTTGATGCAGGCCGCAAGGTTGTACCTGGCGAAGGCCTGGTTGAGCAGCCACAGCGGCCGCTGCTTTTGCATTGCGGCAGCCCAGTCGCCGCGCGCGCACAGTTCATAAAGCTCGACACTGGCGCGCGGTGCGACGCACGCCGGCCCGGCCATCCAGCCGACGCCGCCGATCAGCATCACGCAGGCGGGGATATGCGACGAGGCAGCGAAGACCTGCATCCTCCCGTCGACGCGATCGAGGATCGACAGCAAGCGGCCGGTATTGACCGAGGCATCCTTGATGTAGCGGATATTGGGCACGTGGCTGAGCCGCTCGATCACCGGCAGGCTGAGGTCGGAGCGCTGGAAGCTCGGATTGGTGTACAGCACCACAGGCACCGAGACCGCTTCGCCGATCGCCCTGAAGTACGCATAAACGCCGTCGTCGGCGACCGGAAAGTACGCCTCGAGCACGGCGAGGATGCCGTCGGCGCCGAGCTTTTCCCATTCGCGCGCCTGGTCGACAGCATCCGCCGTCGTCGTCGACGCGACACCGGCGACCACGGGCACGCGCCCTGCGGCGGCCTCGATCACCACCTCGACCACGCGCCGCTTCTGCGAACGGCTCAGATAGGCGAACTCGCCCGTCGAGCCCAGTGGCGTCAGGCCATGTACACCCCCCTTGATCAGGTCGTCGCACAGGCGGCCGAGCACTTCGGCCTTGACGTCGCCGGCCTCGTCGAGCGGCGAGACGAGATAGGGAAAAACACCATGAAAAGCCGTCGTACTCATCGTGCCCCCTTCGCGCTGCGCGCTGTCCTCCCGAGGGGAAGTGAGCGCCTTCGGAGCGGCCGGGCGGCGCTCATCAGGGTTCTTGCTTCGCGGTGGCCGCATTCTGCTCGAGGCAATGCCGCGCCGCCCCGGGGTCCCCGATCCCTTCGGGCCGCCGGCCGGGCACAGCCGCGCCGTCAGGGCGCTCGGCAGGCACCGCAGCCGTGCCCTCGCCCAGGGCATCGCAGCGGATCCTGCGAAACGGGAAGTCGAACGCTCGCGCCGCGCCGCCGCGCAGGCCTTCGATCCGCGCCAGCAGCCGCCCGCCGGGTTGCCGCCGGTAGATGATCCGCTGCGGGAAATCGTGCTCGACGTTCTCGAAGACGACCTCGTCGTCGGCCAGCTGCGCCACCGGAAAGCGGGCCATGCGCTGCCCGGACGGCTGGGCGATGAACGCGATCCGGCCGTCTTCGCCGGCGCGGATCTGCATGAACTCGTGTTCGACGGTACGGCCGCGCTTCACTGTCCGGCTGACGCCCAGCAGCGTGCCGCCGGCGAGCGGCATCCAGTGCTCGCCGCTGCCGGGTTCGCCCTCCGCCGCGGCCCAGCAACCGCCGAGCCAGGCCAGTTTTTCGATCGACGCGGCGCGGCTGGCCGTGGTGCCCCCCGCCACCAGAAGCAGCGCCAGCAGGGTTGCCGACCCAAATTGCCGCATGGCTGAACTCGATGGCGCCGCGTCGCTCGCGGCGGCCCGACCTGGCCCGGCCCGGCGCGGGATTTCGCGATCCCATCGCGCGCCGCGCTCCGCAAACGCCAGCGCCAGTCGCAGGCGCCGCGCAGTCCGCTTGGCAGGCTCAGTCACGGCGCGAGCGCCAGATGGACACGATGATCCAGACGCTGTTGACGAAGGCGAGCAGGTAGCCGGCAAGGCCGAGCACGGTGAATGCCGGAACGCCGAACAGCTGCGGGCCGGACGTCACCGTCATCACGATCGACGAGCCGATGACGAGCGAGGCCGTCATGATGCCGATGGTGATGCGGTCGATCGTGCTGTCGAGCTTGCGGCCGAAGCTGTCGAGCCGCTTGAGATCCAGATCGACGCGCATCCGCCCGCGCCGGGCGTCCTTGAGCAGACGGCCGAGGTCGCGCGGCACGGAGCCGACCAACCCGAGGAACTGGCCGAAGCTGGCGCTGCCGCGCCGGCCGACCTCGGCCGGCGCGTAGCGCGCCGCGATCGCACGCTCCAGGAACGGCTTGAGCCGGTCGACCAACAGGAAGTCCGGGTCGTAGCGGCGGCCCAGTCCCTCGAGCGAGATCAGCGCCTTGAACATCAGCGTCAGGTCGGACGGCAGCACGATGCCGTGCTCGCGCACGATGGCGGTGATGCGCCCGATCAGCGCCCCGATGCGGATGTCCTTCAGCGGCACGTCGGCATAGTCGAGCACCAGTTCATCGACGTCCGCGGCAAGCTGTTCCTCGTCGACCGCATCCTCGCCGGCCCAGTCGAGCAGCACTTCGAGCATGGGCTCCGTATCCCGGCGGGCGAGGCCCGAGAGAAGATCGACGATCTGTCTGCGCCGCTCCGGCGACAGCCTCCCGGCCATGCCGAAATCGATCATCGCGATGCGGTTTCCGGGCAGGTAGATGACGTTGCCCGGATGCGGATCGGCGTGGAAGAAGCCGTCCTCGAGGATCATCTTCAGCACCGCATCGACGCCGCGCTGGGCCAGCCGCTTCGTGTCCAGGCCGGCGCGCTGGATGCCGTCGAGATCGTCGCCGCTGATGCCGTCGATGCGCTCCTGCACGTTCATCAGGCTGCTCGTCCACTGCCCGTAGACGTGCGGGATCAGGACGTCCGGGTCGTCGCGGAAGTTGCGCGCGAAGCGTTCGATATTGCGCGCCTCGGCGGCGAGGTCGAGCTCGCGCAGCAGCGAACGGCGGAACTCCTCGACGACGCGCGTCGGCTGGTAGCGGCGCGCCTCGACCACTTCGCTCTCGATCAGTTGCGCCAGATGCGACAGCAGGCGCAGGTCGGCCTCGACCTTGGCCTCGATGCCCGGCCGCCGCACCTTCAGCACCACCGGCCGGCCGTCGGGCAGCCGGGCGCGATGCACCTGCGCGATCGACGCCGCGCCGGAAGGCTCGCGCTCGAGATCGACGAACACCGTCGCCGGGTCCGCGCCGAGCGCGCGCTCGACCAGCGGCAGGATCTGATCGAAAGGCACCGGCGCGGCGCTGCTGTGCAGGCGCGCCAGCTCGGCGGTCCAGGCCGGCGGCAGCAGGTCCTCGCGCGTCGACAGCATCTGGCCGAGCTTGACGAACGTCGGGCCGAGTTCCTCGAACGCCTGGCGCAGGCGCTGCTGCGGCTCGAGCTGCGAACTGCGCGCCGCCTCGCCCCAGTGCAGGATCGCCCCGGCGCGCTCGAGGATCGACGCGACGCCGACACGCCTCACCAGATCGCCGAGGCCGTGCCGAATGAAGACCAGACTGATCTCGTGCAGGCGCGGCAGATCGCGCACCGCACTGAGCGCCGCCTCGGGCACGGGCGGTCCTACTTGGCTTTCTTCGGCTCGGACTGCTGCCGCAAGGCGTCGGCGAAGCCGGCGAGCAGCCCGCTGGTCAGCAACGTCATGTTGGCGCCGTACTGGCGCGCCGCGTCGAAACCGGAGGCGGCGCGCCCGCGGTACGAACCGCCCATGCGGCTGGCGAACTCGCTCATCACCTGCGCGATGCGCACGCTGGCGTCGGTGCCGACGCGCTGCGCATGCAGCGCCAGGCCGACGAGTTCGCGACGGATGCTGCCGGTGGTCGCATCGGCGATAGCGTTGGCCGTGGCGACATAGTCCTCCTGCAGCTTCTGCAGGCTGGCGAAGGCGTTCTTCAGGTCGTTGTCGGAGAATTCCTTGCCGCGCGCCGCCAGCGCCGACAGTGCTTCGTGCGCCGCCTGCGCCGAGCTTTGCAGCGCCTGGTCGAGATCGCGCACCGACTCGGCGAAGGCCGCGCGCGCCTGTTCGCTGTCCATCGCCGGCGGTAGCGCTGCGCCGCCGCCGAACACACGCATCACTTCCTTCACGCTCTCGGTGTCGAGCCGCCCGCCGGACAGCATCTGCGCGGTCAGTTCGCGCACCCTTTCCCGGATCGCCTGCTCGTCGGCCGGCGCGGGGGAGGCCCCCGCCGGCGCTGTCGAATTGGTCATCTCGCGCCCCCGGTGGATTCGAAGTGGCGGTCAGGATAGACCGATTCGCCTTCGGCTGGCGAGATCGCGCGCGTCGCGCCGATCCTACTTCTGCTCGTCGGCGGGCTGCGTGAGCAGCACCGAGGCGCCGCCGCGCGGCTGGCCGCGTCTGAGCCAGCGCGCCTCGATGGCGTCGAGATACGAGTAGATCACCGGCACAACGACCAGCGTCAGCGCCGTCGAGGTGATCACGCCGCCGATGATGGCCCTGCCCATCGGCGCCTGCCGCTCAGCCCCCTCGCCCAGCCCAAGGGCCAGCGGCAGCATGCCGAAGATCATCGCGCCGGTGGTCATCAGGATCGGCCGCAGGCGGACCTGGCCGGCGGCGATCAGCGCCTCTTGCCGCGACAGCCCGCGCTTCTGTCCCTGGTTGGCGAAGTCCACCAGCAGGATCGCGTTCTTGGTCACCAGGCCCATCAGGAAGACGACGCCGATCATCGAGAAGATGTTCAGCGTCGTGCCGGTGAGCGCCAGCGCCAGCATCACGCCGACGATCGCCAGCGGCAGCGAAGCCATGATGGCCAGCGGCTGGATGAAGCTGCCGAACTGCGAGGCCAGCACGATGTAGATGAAGATCACCGCCAGCAGCAACGCGCTCATGATCGCGCCGCCGACCTCCTGCTGGTCCTTGATCTGGCCGCCGACGTCGAAGCGCAGGCCGGGCGGAAGGTCAAAGGACCTGACGAGGTCCTGCACCTGCCTGCCGGCGTCGCCGGCGGGCCGGCCCTCGACATTGGCGAACAGCGCCACCCGCCGCTGCAGGTCCTGGCGGCGGATGTTCTCCGGGTTGAACGTGCGCCCGATGGTGGCGATCGCGCGCAGCGGCACCACTTCGGCGGTGCCGTCCGGCAGCGTGCGCCCGGTGGCGATGTTCAGACCGGCGATGTCGTCGACCACCGTCCGGTTGGCCCGCGGCAGCTGCGTGATCACTTCGTAGTTCTGCCCGTCGGGCGCCAGCCAGTGACCGGAGTTCTCGCCGCCGACCAGCGCGCGTAGCGTGGCTCCCAGTTGCGCGTGCGTGATGCCGTATTCGGACGCCAGTTCGGGCTTCAGCCGTACGGCCAGCGCCGGCGTGCCTTCCTTGACCGAGGTCTCGACGTCGGCGACGCCGCGGATCTGCGCCACCCTGTCCTTGAACTCGGCCATGACCCGGTTCATCGCCTCCTGATCGTTGCCGAGCAGCGCCACATAGATCGGCGGGCCGAAGCCCACCACCATCTGCACGCCGGGAATGCCGGCGACCTCCTTGCGGATCGCCTCCTCGATCTTCTTCTGCGCCCGGTCGCGCTCGGTCCGTGGCGTGAGCTTCAGGTTGATCCGCGCGCTGTTCCTGGCGCCGTCGGTGCCGATGCTGGTGTCGATCGAGGCGATCTCGGGAAAGCCGCGCAGTACCTGCTCGACGCGCCTGACGCGCTCGTCGGCGTACTCGAGGCTGGAGCCGACCGGCATCGTCAGCCGCAGGCTGGTGAAGCTCTGGTCGGCATCGGGCATCAGTTCGCCGCCGACGATGCCGGCGATCGGAATGCTCGCCAGAAAGCTCGCCACGGCAATGGCCAGCGTGGTCTTGCGCTGCGCCAGCGCGCGGCGCAGCAGGCGGTCGTAGATGCCATGCCAGCGCTCGACCCAGCCGTCGAAGACGGTGAGCGCGCCTCCGACCACCGGCAGCGCCTTGGCGCCCTGCGGCGGATCGCGCCAGACGGCAGACAGCATCGGGTCGAGGGTGAAGCTGACGAACAGCGACACCAGCACCGCGACCACGACCGTCATGCCGAACGGGTAGAAGAACTTGCCGACGATGCCGCTCATGAAGGCGATGGGCACGAACACGGCGACGATCGAGAACGTGGTCGCCAGCACCGCCAGCCCGATCTCGTCGGTGCCCTCGCGCGCCGCCGTGTAGTGGTCCTTGCCCATGCGGATGTGGCGGACGATGTTCTCGCGCACGACGATGGCGTCGTCGATCAGCAGGCCGATGCACAGCGACAGGGCCATCAGCGTCATGTAGTTCAGCGTGAAGCCGAGCGTGTCGACGGCGATGAAGGTGGCGATCACGGCGATCGGCAGCGTCAGCCCGGTGATCACCGTGCTGCGCCACGAGCCGAGGAACAGGAACACGATCAGCACGGTGAGCATCGCGCCCTCGACGATCGTGCGCTTGACGTTGTCGACCGACTGTTCGACGAAGTCGGCCATCGCCCACATAAATTTCAGCTCCACACCTTGCGGCAGCTGCCTGCGGATGTCATCTGCCGCCACCTTCAGCGCGCGGCCGACCTCGACGATGTTGGCATCCTGCGCCTTGTGGACCCACACGCCGATCGCCGGTTGCCCGTCGACGCGGGTCGCCGAGCGGCGCTCGGCCTCGGCGTCGAGCACCTCGGCTACCTGCTCGAGCAGGATCGGCACGCCGTTCCTGCGCGCCACCACGATCTTGCCGAACTGCGCCGGCGACGCCAGACGGCCGTCGACGCGCACGATCGATTCCGAGTTCAGGTTCGAAATCGTGCCAACCGGCACACTGACATTGGCGTTGCGCAGCGCCGCGACGACCTGGTCGACTGACAGGCCGTAGGCCGTGAGCCTGGCCGGGTCGACGCGTGCCTGCACCTGCCGCGTGACCGTGCCGCCGAGTTCGACGCGGCCGACGCCGCTGATGCGTTCGAAGCCCTTGCCCACGACCTGTTCGGCAATCAGCGTCAGCTCGCGCAGTGAACGGCCGTTGCCCAGCAGCGCGAAGGTCGCCACCGGCTGGTCGTTCTCCGTCTCGGCGCGGCTCACGATCGGATCCTTGGCGTCGCGCGGGAAGCTGGCGCGGATCTGTGCCAGCTTGTCGCGCACCTCCTGCATCGCCCGCGTCGCATCGACGTCGAGGCGGAACTCGACCCAGGTCAGCGAACGGCCCTCGTCCGACCGCGACAGGATGCGCTTGACCCCGGCCACCGTGTTGGCCGCGTTTTCGATCGGCTTGGCCAGGTCGTTCTCGACCTGCTCCGGCGAAGCGCCGGGATAGTTGACCCAGATCATCACGCCGGGGGGCGCGACGTCCGGCATCGGCTCGACGCCGAGCCGCGCATAGGAGAACAGGCCGAGCACGGTGAGCGCGACCATCACCATGGTCGCGAACACCGGATGGTTGATCGATACGCGCGTGATCCACATGATCGGGGGTCCGCGCCGCTTCAGCGCATCTGCGCGACCGCGTCACGCCGGACGACCTTCGGCTCGCCGGCACCGGCGATATTGGCCAGCAGGCCCTCGCGCAGGTTGTCGAAGCGGCTGCCGATCACCTGCTCGTCGCCGCGCAGGCCGGAGAGGATTTCGATGCGCTGTGCGCGCTCGTCGCGCACGCCGGTGGCGACGTTGCGCCGCGCCAGCCTGCCGTCGGCGATGATCCAGACGTAGCCCTGCCCGCGATCGTCCTGCACGGCAGCGATCGGCAACGCCGGCACCGGCGCGCTGCCGCCGACCTGCAGCCTCACCCGCGCGAACATGCCGCCGCGCAGCCGGCCGTCGTCGTTGGCGAGTTCGACGTAGACGGCGAGCATCCGTGAGCCGGCCTCGGTGGTCGGATTGATGCGGTCGATGCGGCCCTTGTAGGGCTGGCCGGCCAGACCCTCGACCTCGACGCTGACCTCGGCCCCCGCCGCGATCTTCGCGACATCGGCCACCGGCGCCTGCGCCTGCACTTCGAGCCGCGACAGGTCGACGATGTGCAGCAGCGGTGCGTCGAAAACGACCTTCTCGCCCGGCTGCACGTGCCGCTTCGCCACCCGGCCGGAGATCGGCGCGCGCACCACTGCATCGGCAAGTACAAGCCGCGTCTGCGCCAGCTGCGCCTCGGCCGCCTGCACGGCGGCCACCTGCGCGCGGTACGCATCGTCGGCGGTGTCGAAGGCGTTGCGCGAGATGAAGCTCTGCTTGACCAGCTGCGCGTTGGCCGCCCGCGTCCTCTCGGTCTGCGCCAGCGTGGCGCGCGCCGCCTCGAGGGTGGCCTGCCGTTCCGCCAGCTGGATGCGCAGCTGTGCCGTGTCGAACTCGGCGAGCACCTGCCCGGAGGCGACCGCGTCACCTTCGCGCAGCGGCAGCCGGCGAACTTCGGCCGACAGCTTCGAGCGAACCGTCGCCTGGGTAACTGCCTGCACCGTGCCGGGCATCGACACTTCCACCGCCAGCCGGTGCGGCGCCAGTCGCACGATGTCGGTGGCGGCGAAGGCAAGCGGTGGCGGCACTTTCTTCTCCTCCGCCCTGGCACCCAGCTTCAGGACGCCGGCCTGCATCGCCGCCAGCGCGACCGCACCCAGCGCGAGGGCGCTGCCTGCCAGCAGGATGCCGCGCTTCTTCCTCTTGTCCATCTTTTCCCCCGCGGCCGCCTCTGCCCGAAGCCGGGGCACGGCCGAATCGCCTCTGGTGGCGCGGATTGTCGTGACCGGCAGCGGCCGCCGCCATCACCGCGCGACGAACTGCGTCACGGCGCGACAAAACGCAAGGGCCGGGGATCAAGCCCGGGGCCTCGAACTCGTCGAGTCGCCGTCGAACCAACGGCGGCTGTCAAGTTGGGGACCGCCGCAGTGCTGCGGACTGAACCCGCTGGCAGTTCCGTGCAACCACAGTCCGACGATGCTCAGCAGCCCGGTCCAAGGAAACCGAACGCGATGCTGCCCCGCATTCGACGATGACAGGCAGGACACCGCCAGAACCTTCAACCCCATCGGAGCAGAAAATGCTAGGCATTCAGGTCAACACGACGCACCAGCGTCTCCAGGACTACCTGGCCGACAATGCCGCCATCCGCGACGCCGTGGCGTCCGATGCCGCTGCCACTCACGAGGCCGATGCGCCTCGTGAAGCCAACCCGCTCGCTTCGTCTCTGAACGGCACAGTCATCGAGCGCCTCTCCCCCCAGATCAACACCGGTCGGCTGGCGCAGCTCGCGGAGAACCTAGACACGCTGAAAGTCGCGGCTGGCAAGACCGCAGGGCAGCGGTTCACCGATCAGGCGTTCGGCCCCGGTGGCGTCTCCCAGCAGGCCGGAAGTCTGCTGGATGGCCTGCGCGGCCTGGGCGGCGGGCACAGCAGGAACCCCTTGGACAACGCCCTGGCCGGCAACTTCATCGGCAGCCGCAACGCCAGGATCAGCAGCGACCCCGCGGACGGCGAACAGAAGCCGAGCCGGTGGGAAACCTTCAAGAACTGGGCCAGCTCCGTCGCCACCTCGCTGCTGGGCACCGTCGGCGGCGGCGCCACCACGGTCGTCACCGCCAATACCGACAGCCCGGCGTCCAAGGCCGACGAGTTCCGCGGCTGGGCCGCATTCCGCGATATGGCCACCGGCGCCTACGGCGAGCGGATCCTCAGCTACTCCAACGACAAGACCCCCAACCCCGACGCTGCCGAGTCCGGCGGCCCGACGGTCATCACCCGCGCCGACCTGAACGCGATCCACGCTCGCCTTGGCCAACGCGTTATTCCGGCCGACGGCGCAGAGGCCGGCAGCGGCGGGCCCGTCGATACCACCAGCCCCAACGGTGCCGGCGGCGTGCCCACGCAGGCCCTGTACACCGACGTGCAGACGAACGCCAACGTCTTCAATCGCATCGACGCCATCGGCATCCAGGCCCGGATCGACGCCAAGATCAACCCGCACCGACCGTGAACCCTCCGAGCGGCGTGACGACCATGACCCGGCGCCCTGTGAGCCGGGACTTGTTCCTGAAACACGGCCGCTTCCTGCGCAGTGCGCAAGGCAGCCTCACGGACTTGCGCGGGTTCCGGACCGCAAGATCAGTCGACGACGAAACGATCGTCGGCTGACGCGCCCGTCTGGCCGACAGCACAATCGGCTCTGCGAACTTCGGTTCCGTCGCGAATCGGCCCAAGCGCATTCGCTCGCGCCGACAAACCTGCCACCGCAGAGGGGCGAAGGGATGGTCAGCCATCGCCCGGCATCGAGCGGGCCGAAGTGACAGCGGCGCGGCCGCGCAAAGCGTCTACGAGTCCGTCGTGACGGGCCGACGCCGCAGGACCGAAGCTGCGCCTCAGATATCGGCCTCGACCTCGTTGCCGTGCTCTTCGATCCAGGCACGGCGCGCAGCCGCTTCGCCGCGTCCCATCAGCATGGTCATCGTACCGACGGTGTCGGCAACCGCGAGGTCGCCGAGCGCCACCGGCAGCAGCCGGCGGGTGTCGGGCGACAGCGTCGTCTCCCACAGCTGCTCGGCGCTCATCTCGCCCAGACCCTTGAAGCGAGCGATCGACCAGCTGCCGTTGCGCACGCCCTCGTCGGCCAGCTTTTCCAGCGTCGTGTCGAGTTCGTCATCGTCCAGGCAGTACAGCCGTCGCGCCGGGCGCTTGCCGGCGGCAGGCACGTCGACGCGGAACAGCGGCGGCCGGGCAACGAAGATATGGCCGCGTTCGATCAGCTTCGGAAAGTGGCGGAAGAACAGCGTCAGCAGCAGCACCTGGATGTGTGCGCCGTCGACATCGGCATCGGCCAGCACGCAGATCTTGCCGTAGCGCAGGCCGGAAAGATCGGGCTCGTCGTTCGCTCCGTGCGGATCGACGCCGACGGCCACCGCGATGTCGTGCACTTCGGCGTTGGCGAACAGGCGATCGCGCTCGACCTCCCAGGTATTGAGCACCTTGCCGCGCAGCGGCAGGATGGCCTGGAACTCCTTGTCGCGGCCCATCTTGGCCGAGCCGCCGGCCGAATCGCCCTCGACGAGGAACAGTTCGTTTCGCGAAATGTCGGTCGACTCGCAGTCGGTGAGCTTGCCCGGAAGCACCGCCACCGCCGAGCCCTTCTTCTTCTCGACCTTCTGCGCTGCGCGCGCGCGCGCCTGCGCCTGCCGGATCACGACATCCGCCAGCGCACGGCCGTAATCGGGATGCTGGTTGAGCCAGAACTCCAGCTGCGGCTTGACTTGTCCGGCGACCAGCCGCAGCGCGTCGCGGCTGTTCAGCCGCTCCTTGATCTGCCCCTGAAACTGCGGGTCGAGCACCTTAGCCGTCAGCACGAAGCTGGCGCGCGCGAACACGTCCTCCGAAAGGAGCTTGACGCCCTTCGGCAGCAGGTTGTGCGCGTCGATGAAGGCGCGAACGGCGTTGAACATGCCTTCACGCAGACCGGCTTCGTGCGTGCCGCCGGCGGGCGTGGGAATCAGGTTTACATAAGACTCGCGCACGAGCGGCCCGTCTTCGGTCCACGCCAGCACCCAGCGCGCGCCCTCGCCCTCGGCAAAAGCCTCGTCGTCGGCCGCGGCGTAGCCTTCGGCCTCGAACAGCGGCGCCACCGGATCCGCGCCGAGCGTGCCGAGCAGATACTGCTGCAAGCCGCCGTCGTAGCGCCAGCTCTCGCGGCGGCCGGTCTTCTCCACTGCCAGCGTCACCGTGGTGCCGGGCAGCAGCACCGCCTTGCTGCGCAGCAGGCGTTCGAGTTCGTCAGCCGGCACGACCGCGGAATCGAAGTACTTTGCGTTCGGCCACACGGTCACGCGCGTGCCGGTCTTCGGCTCGCCGCTTTTCGGCTGGCGCGCCGCCAGCGGCTCGCGCACCTCGCCGTCGGCAAAGCTCATCGTGTGCGCCCTGCCTTCGCGCCAGACGGTCACTTCGAGCCGCTTCGCCAGCGCGTTGGTGACCGACACGCCGACACCGTGCAGCCCACCGGAGAACGAGTAGGCGCCGCCGGCGCGCTTGTCGAACTTGCCGCCGGCGTGCAGGCGGGTGAAGACGATCTCCACCACCGGCGCGTTTTCCTCGGGGTGCAGGCCGGTGGGGATGCCGCGGCCGTCGTCCTGAACGGTGACCGCGCCATCCGCGTGCAGCGTGACGTCGATATGGCGGCCGAAGCCGGCGAGGATCTCGTCGGCAGCGTTGTCGATCACCTCCTGCACGATGTGCAACGGACTGTCGGTGCGCGTGTACATGCCCGGCCGTTGCCGGACCGGCTCCAGGCCCTTGAGAACACGGATCGACGCCTCGCCGTACTCAGCGGCGGCGCGTGAACGGGAAGGGCTGGCCATGACGGAAATGAGAATGCTTCATGCGGGTCGCGAGGTCTTCTTGTCCACAGCGACTGTGGATAAACACCGGGCATAGACCGGAAAAGCACGCAGCGGCGCAGCTTTCGCTGAGCTGCCCAATCGGCATGCAGGGGCAGAGCAAACGTTGCACGACTAGCGCAGCCCGCACATCTGCGCCAACGCCAGCCAGTCGAGTTGCATGTCGGGATGCAGGTAGCCGACGAAGCCCACGGCGAGCGCGGCGGCGATCACGGCCCACAACGCCGTCCGGCGCAGCCCCAACGAAAGCCTCCGCCGGCCCGGCATCGCGCTACGAGCCTGCGCCATCGACAGCGCGCTGCATGCTCATCGGCCGCTCATCGATCGGCCATGAAAGCGCCGCGGCGGCCAGGGCCAGGGCGATGCCCAGCCACCACACGAGGTCGTACGAGCCGGTGCGCTCGAAAGTCCAGCCGCCGAGCCACACGCCGATGAAGCTGCCGATCTGGTGGCCGAGGAACACGAGCCCGTACAGCGTTGCCGTGTAGCGCAGCCCGTAGATCTGCCCGATCAGCCCGTTGGTGAGCGGCACGGTGCCCAGCCAGAGCAACCCCATGCCGGCGGCGAAAACGTATAGCACCCACGGCGTGAGCGGAAACAGCAGCAACAGAGCGATGAACACCGCGCGCAGCGCGTAGACCCAGCCGAGCAGGTTCTTCTTGCTGTGCCGGCCGCCGAGCCAGCCGCAGCCATAACAGCCGATCACGTTGAACAGTCCGATCAGCGCCACGGCCAGCGCGCCGTTGAACGCGGACAGGCCGCGGTCGACCACGTAAGAAGGCAGGTGCAGCGTGATGAATGCGTTGTGAAAGCCGCAGACGAAGAAGCTCCAGAAGAGGAAGTGATAGGAGCGATGGCCCAAGGCCTGGCGGAACGCGGCCGATAGCGACTGGTGCGGCGGGTCCGCCGACTGCGCCGTCCGCCCCTGCAGCAGCAAGGCGAGCGGCAGGCCGAAGGCCGATACGGCCGACAGCACCAGCAGCGCCGTGTGCCAGTCGTAGTGCGCGATCAGTTGCTGGCCGAAGGGCACCATGAGGAACTGGCCCATCGAGCCGCCCGCACTCGCCATGCCCAGCGCCAGGCTGCGCTTTTCCGGCGGGAATGCGCGGGCGACGACACCGAGCAGCACGCCGAAGGTCGTTCCGCTCTGGCCGAGACCGACCAGCACCCCCGCGGACAGATACAGCGTCGCCGCAGTATCGGCCTGTGCCATCCACAGCAGCCCGATCGCATAGAGCACCGCGCCGAGGGCGATCGTGCGGCCTGAGCCGTACTTGTCCGACAGTGCTCCGGCGAGCGGCGCGCCAATGCCCCAGACGATGTTCTGGATGGCGAAGGCGAGCGAGAAGGTCTCGCGTGTGAAGCCGCGGTCCAGTCCCATCGGCTGCATCAGCAACCCGAAGGATGCGCGCACGCCCATCGCCACCAGCAGGACAACGATCGCTGCGGTCAGCACGACGATGGCGCTGCGCTGTGACGACGAAGACATCGGTAGGGCCGGCCGAGAAAGCTGGCGATTTTACGACAGCGCCGAGAGCCTTTGAGACGCGAACTTATACTCGCGCCCACTCCCCGTAGTTCAATGGACAGAACGGGCGCCTCCTAAGCGCCAGATACAGGTTCGATTCCTGTCGGGGGGACGCGCGCGGGAGAGCAACTCACGCCTGCGCGTGAGTTGCCCGCGCGCGCCGCGAGCGCCTGCAAGCGCGAGCGGCACGGCCGGCAGGCCGTGAGCCACATCGAAGTCGCGATGCCCCGCTGCGCGTGAGTTGCCCGCGCGCGCCGCGAGCGCCTGCAAGCGCGCGCGGCACGGCCGGCAGGCCGTGAGCCACATCGAAGTCGCGACGCCCCGCTGCGCGTGAGTTGCCCGCGCGCGCCGCGAGCGCCTGCAAGCGCGCGCGGCACGGCCGACAGGCCGTGAGCCCTAGGCCTGGATGAAAAACTGCCGGTAATGGCGCATCTCGTCGATCGACTCGTAGATGTCGGCGAGCGCCTCGTGCCGGCTTTTCTTCTCGAAATTCCGGTACACGTCGGGCTTCCAGCGACGTGCGAGTTCCTTCAGCGTGCTCACGTCGATATTGCGGTAGTGGAAGTAGGCCTCGAGCTGCGGCAGCCAGCGCGCCATGAATCGCCGGTCCTGGCAGATCGAGTTGCCGCACATCGGCGACTTGCCGGCCGGCACCAGCGTCTGCAGGAAGTCCATCACCTGCTGCTGCGCGTCGACCTCGTCGATGCGGCTGGCGCGCACGCGCTCGGTCAGCCCGGAGCGCCCGTGCGTGGCGGTGTTCCAAGAATCCATCGCCGCTAACACGCGTTCGCTCTGGTGCACGACGACGACCGGCCCTTCGGCCAGCACTTCGAGTTGGGCGTCGGTGATGACGACGGCGATCTCGAGCACGCGGTCGCAGTCGGGATTCAGGCCGCTCATCTCCATGTCGATCCAGATGAGATTGCTCTCGTCGTAGCGGGCGTGGCGGACGGCAGCGACAGAAGGCTGTGACATAATTTCTGGCACTTTTGTGACGGCGGATTCTCGCACGCATGCCTCGCGTCTCCGTGGCCCGTTGCGGGCAAGGGCCGCTTCAGCAACGGGACGATGGCCACTGCTTTCACCACCCTGTTCGTATTCTTTCTGCTGCTGATGATCGGGCTGAAGTTCTGGCTCGCCACACGGCAGATCCGCCATGTCGCGCACCACGCGCAGGCCGTGCCGCCGCAGTTCGCCGAGCGCGTCAGCCTGCAGGCGCATCGGAAGGCGGCCGCCTACACGATCGCCCGCCAGCGCCTGGCGATGCTGGAAGCGGCCGTCAGCGTGGCGCTGCTGGTCGCGCTGACCCTGCTCGGTGGCGTGCAGGCGATCTCGGCTATCGCCACCGATCTGCTCGGCAGCGGGCTGGCGGCGCAAGTGGCGATCGTCGCCTGCGTTGCGGTACTGCTCGGCCTTGCCGACCTGCCCTTCGAGTGGCACCGCCAGTTCCACATCGAGGAGAAGTTCGGCTTCAACCGGATGACGCCGAGGCTTTTCTTCGCCGACATGCTGAAGTCCGTGCTCGTTGCGGCGGCGCTGGGCCTGCCGCTGCTGACGCTGGTGCTGTGGCTGATGGCGGCGGCCGGGCCGTACTGGTGGCTGTACGCGTGGGCGGTCTGGGTCGCTTTCAACGCCCTCGTGCTCGTCCTGTATCCGACGGTGATCGCGCCGCTGTTCAACAAGTTCGAGCCGCTGGTCGACGGCGATCTCGCCAGCCGCATCGCCGCCTTGCTGGAGCGCACCGGCTTCTCCAGCCGCGGCGTGTTCGTGATGGATGGCTCGCGTCGTTCGGCGCACGGCAACGCCTACTTCACCGGGCTGGGCCGGGCCAAGCGCATCGTCTTCTTTGACACGCTGCTTCAGCGGCTGCGGCCGGCGGAAATCGAAGCGGTGCTGGCGCACGAACTCGGCCACTTCAAGCGCCGGCATATCGCCAAGCGGCTCGCCTTCTCTTTCTTCTCCAGCCTCGCGTTCCTCGCCGCGCTGGGCTGGCTGGCCGGGCAGGTCTGGTTCTACCAGGGCCTGGGCGTGAGGCCGACGCTCGATGGCACGCACCACGGCGTTGCCCTGGTGCTGTTCATGCTGGTCGTGCCGGTGTTTACGTTCGTGCTGGCGCCGATTGCCAGCCGTATCTCTCGCAAGCACGAATACGAGGCCGACGCCTTCGCCGTCGCGCACACCAGCGGCGAGGACCTCGCCAGCGCGCTGGTCAAGCTGTACGAGGACAACGCCTCGACGCTGACCCCCGATCCCGTGCATTCGGCCTTCTACGATTCGCATCCGCCGGCGACAATCCGCATCGCGCGCCTGCAGTCGGCCGCCGCATGAGCGCGCGGGCCGCCCCGAGCGCGACTCCTTCGAGCGTCAGCGAGAGGGCCGCCCAGTGAGAGCGTAGATGCTCAGCATCGCCCAGTTGCTTAACGCGCATTGCCGTCCGCTCGAGGGTCATGCGGCGATGGGCGCCGAACAGATCGCGGCGCAGCTGGCGGTGTTGCCCGAGTGGCGGCTTGTGGACACCGCGATTTGCCGCGTCTACCGCTTCGCCGACTACTTCGACACCATCGCTTTCGTCAACGCGCTGGCGCACATGATCCATCGCGAAGACCACCATCCGGACCTTGTGGTCGGGTACAACCGCTGCGAGGTGCGCTTCAACACCCATTCGGTCGGTGGCGTGTCGGAGAACGACTTCATCTGCGCCGCGAAGGCGGACGCGATCTTCGCGCAGCGCTACGGCAGCGGCTCTGCATGAGCGCAGGCACTCGCGCGCTCGCCGGCTTCGAGGCGCGCGTAGTGGCCGCTTATGGCCGACACTTCGTGGTCGAGGACGCGACCGGCCGCCTGTTCGAGGCGCAGCGACGCGGCAAGCGTGGCGACGTCGTGATCGGCGACCGCGCGCTCTGCCGGCAGGTCGCGGCCGCGCAGGCGTCGATCGAGGCGATCCGGCCGCGCGCAAGCCTGCTCCTGCGCGCCGACGGGCAGCGCAGCAAGGCGCTGGCCGCCAACGTCGACCGCGTGGTGGTGGTGTTTGCCCCGAAGCCGTCGTTCAACGAACGCTTCATCTGGCGGGCGCTGGTGGCGGCCACCAGCGCCGACATCGTACCTCTGGCCGTGCTGAACAAGACCGATGTCGATGACGAGGGCTTCGGCCGCACGGTCCTGCAGCGGCTGGCGCGCCTCGGCTATCCAACGATGGCCGTATCGGCCAAGGCCGAACCCGAGGCGACTCGTACACGCCTGCGTGCCGCGCTCGATGCCCATTCGAACCTGCTCGTCGGCCAGTCGGGCATGGGCAAGTCGACACTGATCAACCTGCTGGTGCCGCAGGCCAATGCGCGCACGCAGGAGTACTCGACGCGGCTGGACCTGGGCCGGCAGACGACCACCGCTTCGCGCCTGTTCGCACTCGACGGTGGCGACCTGATCGACACGCCGGGTTTCCAGGCATTCGGGCTCGCCCACCTCGACCTGCAGCAGCTTGCGGCCGCGATGCCGGAGTTCGTCCCGCATCTGGGCCAGTGCCGCTTCGGCGATTGCCGCCACCTCGCCGAGCCCGACTGCGCCATCCGCGCGGCGCTGGCCCGCGGCGAAATCGACAGCGACCGCTACGCCTTCTACACCGAACTGGCACTGGCGCACGAATGAAACTGCTGATGCGTTGCGATCATGCGCTGGCCGCGGCGCACTATGCCGCGGCGCTGCGCGCCGCCGGCATCGACTGCGAGGTGCGCAATACCGTGCTCTCCGGCGCCCTCGGCGAGATCCCGTTCCTCGAGTGCGCGCCGCAGATCTGGCTGCGCAACGCGCTGGAAGAAGGGCGCGCACGCGAACTGATCACGCAGTTGCGCAGCCCGGTGTCCGGCGAGAGGTGGATCTGCGCGCAATGCGGCGAAGTCCTGGAACCACAGTTTGCCCAGTGCTGGAACTGCGGCAGGTCGCGCTGAGCATGCGGCGGCTACGTCAGCCAATTGGCGACGGAAATCAGCAGCAGCAGCAGCAGCCAGAGCACCAGCGCACGCCAAACCAGCGCGATGGCCGCGCGCAGCATCGGCACATTCGGCTCGGCCAGTCCCGCGCCTTCGAGCCCCGCCTCGTCGAAGTGGCGCCTGGACTCCGTGCTGTTGAGCACGCGGCTGCCGAGCGCGCCGCCGGCGGCGGCGAGGATCAGTGTGCGCGACTCCGGACGCGGCATGCCATCGACGATCGCTGGCGGTCGCGCCACTTTGCGCCAGCAGTACACGGCGCCTTCGAAGTCGCCGACGATGGCGAATCCGAGCGCGGTCAGCCGCGCCGGAAGCCAGTCGATCCAGGCGAAGGCGCGGCGCGCAAAGTCGCCGAAACGGTCTGGCGGCAACGCGCCCGACGGCGGCTGGTTCCAGCGGCGGGCCAGATACTCGGACAGGCGGAACAGGATCGCGCCGATCGGCCCGGGCAGAAGCACGAACCAGAAGACGACCCCGAAGACATGTTTATGCGCCAGCAGCAGGCCGTGCTCGCAAGACTGCCGCACCAGTTCGCCGGCGTCGAGTTCCGCCGCCGGCGGGGTTTCCTCGACACCGGCCTTCCACTGTTCGAGTTCGCGCCGCGCTGCCGGCAGATCGCCGTTGGCAAGCGCGATCTGGATCTCGGTCAGGCGGTGGCTGAACTGACGGAAGCCCATCGTGAAATACAGCACGACCACGTTGACCAGCAGGGCCAGCCACCACGAGATGCTCAGCGCAAAGGCGTACGCCGCGCCGGCCACCACGATCACGCCACCGACCAGAAGCATCCATGCATACATGCCGTGCCGACGACGGCCGGCATTCATCCCTTCCTGCGTCGCATCGGCCATCGTGCCGGCGATCGCGTAGACCGGATTGCGCCCCGGCAGCGGGCGCAGCTGCTCCAGCAGCAGAGTCAGGACGAGAGCGATCCAACCCACGCCTTGGTCCTCGCTTAGATCGGTTCCGCGGCCGGCGTGCGCGCGCTCAGGCGCGCAGCAGGTGGTACAGGTTGCGCAGCATCGCCGCCGTCGCGCCCCAGATGAAGTAGCGGCGCCCGGCTTCGTAGGGCATGGCGTAAAAGGTGCGACGCACGCCGTCGAAATCGATCAGGCGCCGCTCGTGGTGCACCGGATCCATCAGGAAGGCCAGCGGCGGCTCGAACACCTCCTCGACCTCGAACCGGTCGAGCGCAAGCGCGAAACCCGGCCTCACGAGGCCGACCACGGGAGTGACCACGTAGCCGGTCGCGGTGGCATAACGCGGCAGGCTGCCAAGAACTTCGACCGCTTCCGCACGCAGCCCAACTTCCTCCTCGGTCTCGCGCAGCGCCGTGGCGACCGGGCTGTCGTCGTGAACTTCCACACCTCCGCCCGGGAAACTGATCTGGCCGGCGTGATCGTGCAGATGGGCCGTGCGACGCGTCAGCAGCACCGTCGGTCCGGTCGCATGCATGACCAGCGCAATCAGAACCGCGGCCTCGCGCGGCGGCTCGTGCGCCTGCAGCAACCGGCCGTCGGCAGTGATCTCCGGCTGCCAGGCCGGCGGCGAGGCAAAGCGGCGACGCAGCGCATCGGCCGTCATCTGCGCGGCGTCGACCGCCTCGCCGCGCACATGCAGCGGGACGAAAGCCGGATCGTGGCCGACGAGTTCCGGATCGAAGTTCGGTCGACGAGGAACCCGCGGTGGCGTCGAAGTGCGGTCAGTCATCCCCGCACCTTCATCGCCGGGCTAGTTGCCGCCCTTGTGCGCCAGCTTCTCCTTGATGCGCGCCGACTTGCCGGAGCGCTCGCGCAGGTAGTACAGCTTGGCGCGACGGACATCGCCCTTGCGCTTGACCTCGATCGAGGCGATCGTCGGCGAATACAGCTGGAAGGTCCGCTCGACGCCTTCGCCGCTGGAGATCTTGCGCACGATGAACGACGAGTTCAGGCCGCGGTTGCGGCGCGCGATCACCACGCCTTCGTACGCCTGCGTACGCTTGCGTGTGCCTTCGACGACGTTGACGTTGACGACCACGGTGTCGCCGGGGCCGAAGTCCGGAAGCTCGCGCCCGGCAGTCAGGCGGGCGATCTCTTCCTGTTCGAGTTGCTGAATGACATTCATCGCACTTCTCCAGAGGCCATCGTGCTGCGATCAGTTCTGGCGGCTGCATTGTCCGCTGTTTTCACCGCAGCAGAGGATGGATCGATCAACGCCGATGACCCAATGCCACCGGCACCCTGCGCAAACTGGCGCAGAAACTCTTCATCTCGAGCGTCGAGCCAACCGCCGGCGCGCGCCGCCGCGATCAGCTCCGGCCGTTCGGCTGCAGTCTTCGCCAGCGCCTGCTCACGCCGCCAGCGCTCGATCTGCGCATGATGACCGGACAGCAGCGCCGCCGGCACGCGCCGCCCGCGCCAGGTCTCGGGGCGCGTGAAATGCGGCGCGTCGAGTACTCCGGTGGCGAAGGATTCGTCGGCGGCCGACTCGATCTTCAGCGCGCCGGGCAGATGCCGCACCACCGCGTCGATCAGTGCCATGGCGGCGATCTCGCCGCCCGAAAGCACGAAGTCGCCGATCGACAGTTCCTCGTCGACGCAGGCGTCGACAAAGCGCTGATCGATGCCTTCATAGCGGCCGCAGACCAGCACCGCGGCGCCGCCGTCCTGTGCCCATTGCCGGACGCGGCGGTCGCTGAGCCGACGGCCGCTGGCCGAAAGCGCCACGACCCGGCCCGGCGCATGGCCCGCCGCACGCTGCGCGGCGTGCGCTGCATCGACGGCAGCCGACAGCGGCTCAGCCATCAGCACCATGCCGGGGCCGCCGCCGAACGGCCGATCGTCGACGGTGCGGTGGCGGTCGCTGGTGAAGTCGCGAGGGTTCCAGGTCGAAAGCGTCCAAAGGCCGAGCTCGCGCGCACGGCGCGTGATGCCGTGATCGCCGATCGCCGCGAACATTGCCGGAAAAAGCGTGACGACATCGAACCGCATCGCACCCGCCCAGAACTTCACCAATCCGCTTCCCAGTCCACCCGCACGACGCGCTGGACGAGATCGATCTCGTCGATGTACCGATCGACCATTGGCACCAGCAGCGCACGCCCGTCGCGCCGCACTTCCAGCAGTTCCTGCATACCGCTGCTGAGCACTTCGCTTACCGTGCCCAGCTCGGCGCCGCGGCGGTTGACGACGCGGGCGCCGATCAGATCGACCCAGTAGACCTCGCCTTCACCCGCCGGCGGAAACTCGGCCCGCGAAACCGCCACCGCAGCGCCCCTGAGCCGATCCGCCTGTTCCGGCGTGTCGCAACCGGCCCATTTGGCCACCAGCCCCGACCCATGGCGGCGCACGCCAGTGACTGCAACGCGACCGATCGATTCTCCTATCAACCACCACTGCCGGCTCGCACGCAGCGCGCCCGCCTGGGCAGAGTGCGGCTGCACACGAACCCACCCTTTGACCCCGTAGGCGCCGCGTAGCACGCCCAGTTCGACCAGATCCGCCGGCGGCAGCGGCGCCGGCTCGGACTCAGGCCGCGGGTTTGCCAAATTCCTTGACCAGGCGCGCGACGGTCGGGCTCAGCTGCGCGCCCACGCCCCGCCAATAGGTCAGTCGGTCGGCGGCAAGGCGAAACCGCGTCTCGCCTTCCGGCGCCAGCGGGTTGTAGAAGCCGACACGTTCGATGAACCGGCCGTCGCGCGGATTGCGCGAATCGGTGGCAACGATGTTGAAAAACGGACGCTTCTTGGCGCCTCCGCGGGCCAGTCGGATGACGACCATGTGCAATGTTCCTGTTGAAAATCCGGTGCTTACGATCTCGAAAAGCAAAGGATTCTAGCCGAGGCCGCAATGCCGGGCAAACCGCCGCGGGTGACGGTTCGGCCATCGAGGGCGCACCGGGGCCGGAGGCGCTGCGCCCGACTAAGATCCGCCCCTCCTCGATCGCGTAAAGCTCGCCGCGCCGTGCCGTTTCGCCGCAAATCCGTCGCCGCACTGCTCGCGTTTCTGCTCGGCGCATTCGGCGCGCATCGCCTCTACCTCGCCAAGCCCCGCTGGTGGCTGCCACTGTCCGTGACCGCGCTGACGCTGCCGCTGCTCGTCGGCGTCCGCAACTGGTACCAGACGCCGGCCTTTTTTCTGCTGATGATGCCGGTCGTCGCCGGCTTCGTCGAAGCGCTGGTTCTGGCGCTGATGCCGGACGAAAAATTCGATGCCCGTTTCAACGCCGGCGCTGAACGCCGCAACAGCAGCGGCTGGGATGCGGTGCTGGTGGCCATCGCCACGCTGATGGTCGGCGCCGTCGTGCTGATGACGGTGATCGCCCTGTTTCTGCAGACGATCTTCGAAGGCACGGCCGGATGATCAGAAAAGGTCCAGTTGCGCTCCGTCGGGCTTTGGCCGGCGGAACAGGTCTTCGCGCAGGTCGAACCGTCCGCGCCCGAGGCCGAGTCGGCGGCAGGCCTTGTCGACGCGCTGCCTGATCAGTTCGGCCCAGGGGCCCGTGCCCTTCATCCGTGTGGTGAACTCGGCGTTGTAGTCACGGCCGTCGCGCATGTCGCGCACCCGGTTCATCACACGTTCGGCGCGCTGCGGCAAGTGCGCCTGCAGCCACTGCCTGAACAGCGGCGCGACCTCCCACGGCAAGCGCAGCACGGTGTAGAAGGCGGCACGCGCGCCGGCAGACGCTGTCGCCTCGAGTATCCGTTCGATTTCGGGCTCGTTGACGAACGGAATCACCGGCGCCACGTTGACGCACACGGGAACGCCGGCACGCGCCAGCGTCTCGACGGTACGCAACCGTCGCGCCGGGCTGGCGGCGCGCGGTTCCAGCGTGCGAGACAGCGCATCGTCCAGCGTGGTGATGCTGACGAACGCCGCCGCAAGCTTCTGCCCGGCCATCGGCACGAGCAGGTCGAGATCGCGCTCGATCAGGCTCGACTTGGTGACGATCGCCAGCGGATGCCGCGTCTCGGCCAGCACTTCGATCACGCCGCGGGTGATGCGCAGTTCACGCTCGACTGGCTGATAGGCGTCGGTCGCCGATCCGAGGTTGACCACCGCGGCCCGGTAGCCCGGCGCCGCAAGTTCCCGGCGAAGCACCTCGGCGGCGTTGACCTTCGCCACAAGACGGGTCTCGAAGTCGAGTCCCGGCGACAGGCCGAGATAGCTGTGCGTGGGCCGCGCGTAGCAGTACACGCAACCGTGCTCGCAGCCGCGATACGGATTGATCGACCGGTCGAAATAGATGTCGGGCGAGTCGTTGTAGGCGAGCAGGCTCTTCACCCGTTCGTGCCGGACCTCGGTGGCCAGCGGCGGGTTCGGCGCCTCGCCGCTGGCGAGCCGGTCGTCGAGCGCGTCGCCATCGACGCTGCGCTCGACCGACTCGAAGCGGTGCGGCAGGTTGCTGACGGCGCCGCGACCCCTGCGCGGCAACAGGAACGGCGCAGCCGCGCCGCCGGCGGCTGCATCGTCATCAGGATTCTTCCCGGGGGACCGCTTCAGGCGAAGTCCTTGACCAGTGCCGCCTGCACGTTCGGCGCCACTTCGTCAACCCGCACCTGGTAGTTGGGATGATCGATCCCGACCGCCAGGGCGGCGCCCCGCCTCAGCGCGGCGATCATCGGCGGCGTGAACTCGAAGCGCAGGAAGTGCACCGAAGAGGTCTTCTGCTCGTTCTCGCGCTCGAGGTCCTCGTCGGCAATCGCATACACCTTGTCGAATCCGTCGACCTGCAGGTAGGTCCTGTCCTCGATCCCGATCAGCCGCGCCAGTTCGCGTCTGCGCACGACGGGATCGTCGTACTCGATCATCATCGTCGCCTTCAGGTTGGCGCCATCGGGCACCAGCGGGTTGTAAGCGTCGAGCTCGTCCTGGATGCCCTCTTCCTCGAACGTCTTCTCGATTCGCAGCATTTCCTGGATCTGGTAGCGAACCGTCAGCTCGTCCTCGAAAATCAGCGTGACGTTGCCGCCCAGGCTCAGCGTGCGGTTCTTCTTGTGCGCGATCACCTTGGCACGGAACTCCTTGCGGGCCTTGGCGTACGCCTCCAGCGAAAGCAGGCTGGCACGGGCAATTGCGGCCATATTCAACTCCGGACTCCTTTCGACTCTAGATGCCGTACGCGATGCGTACGAGCGTGATGGGATGGGCGATCTCCGGCTTCTTGCCACCGAGCGCATCGGCCGCGAACCGCTCGATGCCCTGCTCGATGTGGTGCCCGGCAAGCTGGCAGTCCGAGCTGATGTAGTCCGGCTTCGCGCCGGCCATGCTCTTGAACACTGGCTTGCCGATCTTCATCGCCATGGCATGGAACTCCTTGCGCGTACCCCAGATGCCGGAGTGCCCCGAGCAGCGCTCGACCGTATTGACCGTCGTCTGCGGCAGGAGTTTCAGCAGCTCCTCGGTCTTCCTGCCAATGTTCTGCACCCGGCCGTGGCACGGCACGTGATAGGAGACCGTGCCCAGCGGTTTCCTGAAGTCCGTCTTCAGCAGGCCATCCTTGTTGCGCGCGACCAGGTATTCGAACGGATCCCACATCGCGCGCTTGACTGCCTGCACGTCGGCGTCTTGTGGAAACATCAATGGCAGTTCCTGCTTGAACATCAGCGTGCACGACGGGATGGACGTCAGGATGGCATAGCCCTCGCGGGCCAGCCGAGCCAGCTGCGGGATGTTGACGTTCTTCAGATGCTCGACCGATTCGAGATCGCCGATCTCCAGTTTCGGCATGCCGCAGCAGGCCTCCTTGTCGACCAGCATGTAGGGAATCTCGTTGTGCTCGAGGATCCTGATCAGATCGTGGCCAATGCCCGGCTCGTTGTAGTTGACGTAGCAGGTCGAGAAGATCGCGACCCGGCCCGGGGTACGCTCGCCGTCGCGCACCGGACGTTTCGGCTCCGAGGCGGCGGCCGAGCGGAACTTCTTCGGCGCGAACTCGGGCCGCCAGGCGCTGCGCTCGATGCCGAGCATGCTTTCCATCGCCACGCGCGCAGGTTGCGAGCGGTTCACCGCGTTGATGGTGCGCGTGACGATCGGGATGCCGGCGAACATGCCGACCTTGTCGGTCGAAGTCATGAACCTGTCCGCCGCCTTCGCGCCGTGCTTGCGGAAGTGCACGGCCTTGGCGCGCAGCATCAGGTGCGGGAAATCGAGGTTCCACGGATGCGGCGGCACATACGGGCACTTGCTCATGTAGCACATGTCGCACAGGTAGCACTGGTCGACGACGGCCTTGTATTTCTCCTTCGGCACGCCGTCGACCTCGCCCGTCGGTCCCTCGTCGACGAGGTCGAAAAGCGTCGGGAACGCGCCGCACAGGCTGACGCAGCGGCGGCAGCCGTGGCAGATGTCGAAGACGCGTTCGAGTTCCTTGTCGAGCGTCGCCTCGTCCCAGTAGGCGTCGCTCTTCCAGTCGATAGGATGGCGGGTGGGCGCCTCGAGGCTGCCTTCTCTGACGTTCATCGAATTTTCCTTGGCGTTGGCTGTTCTCGCTCTTCGCGGCGCGCCCGACGCGCGGACGCGCTGTGAAGAACGGGCCGCGCGCAGCCGCGGCCCGCAGCCGCCAGCGGGCCGCCGCGGGCGGCCGCATGGCAGCGACAGATGGCCTAGTCGGCGATCGAGTCGAGCGTCTTCTGGAACTTGTTGGCGTGCGAACGCTCGGCCTTGGCCAGCGTCTCGAACCAGTCGGCGATCTCGTCGAAGCCCTCGTCGCGAGCGGTCTTCGCCATGCCCGGGTACATGTCGGTGTACTCGTGCGTTTCGCCGGCGATTGCGGCTTTCAGGTTCGAGCGGGTCGGACCGATCGGCAGGCCCGTGGCCGGATCGCCGACCTGTTCGAGGTACTCCAGATGCCCGTGCGCGTGCCCGGTCTCACCTTCGGCGGTCGAGCGGAACACGGCGGCGACGTCGTTGTAGCCCTCGACGTCGGCCTTGGCCGCGAAATACAGGTAGCGGCGATTAGCCTGGGATTCGCCGGCGAACGCTTCCTTGAGGTTGTGTTCGGTTTTCGTGCCTTTAAGCTGTGCCATACGAGTCTCCTGATTCGAATCAGACGGGAACAACCCGGCGCGCCGCTCGAGACGACGGCGCCAAGCTCGGAGAAGATACGGGCCGGGAGTCAGTTGGACAAATGAATTGTGCCAATCCGATCCATAGCCAATCCCTATGGTGGCGCGGACCGCCAGCACACGTTACCGCCGCGCCCGAACAGGGCGCTGATCACGATCACGGAAACGCGGAAAGCGTGGCGGAACTCCGCCGCGGCGGATCAGAACTGCTCGGCGGCCAGCCCGAGCACGCCCGCGGCGCCGTCGACGATGCTGTCGCGCAGGCCGGTCGCAGCGCTCAGCACGTGGTCGGCAAAGAAGCGCGCCGTGGTGATCTTTGCCTTGTGGAAGGCGCGGTCGTCAGCCCCGGCATCCAACGCCTTTTTCGCGGCCGCCGCTGCCCGTGCCATCTGCCAGCCTCCGTGCACGATTCCGGCCAGCTTCAGGTACGGCACCGATCCGGCGTACACGCTTCGGATATCGGACTTGGTCCGTGAAATCACGTAATCAACGACTTCGGCATAGGCGCCCGATGCTGCCTCGAGTCGCCGCCCGATGGCGTTCAGGTCGTCGTCGTCGCCCGCGGCCAGTTCGACCGCGGCCCGTCGCATCTCGCCGATCAGCGCCTTGGCCACGGCGCCGCCGTCACGCACCGTTTTCCGGCCGACAAAGTCGTTGGCCTGGATGGCCGTCGTGCCCTCGTAGATCGTGAGGATGCGCGCGTCGCGGTAGAACTGCGCTGCGCCCGTTTCCTCGATGTAACCCATTCCGCCATGAACCTGCACGCCGGTGGACGCCACGTCGATCGACATTTCGGTCGACCAGCCTTTGACGATCGGCACCAGGTATTCGTAGACCGCCCGCGCCCGCCTGCGTTCGCCGGCATCGGGGTGATGGTGGGCCACGTCGGCCCAGGCGGCAGCGACGTAAGCCAGCGCACGCGACGCCTCCGCGTGCGAACGCATGAACATCAGCATCCGGCGCACGTCCGGATGTTCGACGATCGGCACCGGACCCGCTGAGCCCTCGACTGCTCGGCTTTGCACGCGCTCCCGGGCGTAGGCCACTGCCTTCTGGTAGGCGCGCTCGGCGATTGCGACGCCCTGCATGCCGACCTGGAAGCGGGCGGCATTCATCATGATGAACATGTACTCGAGCCCGCGGTTTTCCTCACCGACCAGGTAGCCGATCGCACCGGGCCCGACCTCGCCCTTGTTGTCGCCGAACAGCAGCACCGCCGTCGGGCTCGCCTTGATGCCGAGCTTGTGCTCGATCGACGCGCAGAACACATCGTTGCGCCGGCCGAGGCTGCCGTCGGCATTGACCAACCGCTTCGGCACGACGAACAGCGATATGCCCTTGACGCCCTCCGGCGCGTCTGGCGTGCGCGCCAGCACGAGGTGGACGATGTTCTCCGCCAGATCGTGCTCGCCGTAGGTGATGAAGATCTTCTGTCCGGTCAGGCGGTAGGTACCGTCGTCCTGCCGCACCGCGCGCGTGCGCACCAGTGCCAAATCCGAGCCGGCCTGCGGCTCGGTCAGGTTCATCGTTCCGGTCCATGTGCCGTCGACCAGACGCGGCACGAACCGTTCGCGCAGCGTCTCGGAGCCAGCCGTCAGCAGCGCCTCGATGGCGCCGTCGGTAAGCAGCGGACACAGCGCGAACGACAGGTTCGCCGACTGCAGCATCTCCGTGCACGCCGTGGCCACCAGCTTCGGCAGCCCCTGCCCGCCATACTGCTGCGGGTGCTGCACGCCCTGCCAGCCAGCCTCGACAAACCGGCGGAACGCCTCCTTGAAGCCCGGCGTCGTCGTCACCTCTCCGTCCTTCCAGGTCGAGGGCTGGATGTCGCCGGTCCAGTTCAGCGGCGCCACCACCTCGCTCATGAAGCGGGCGTTCTCCTCGAGCACGGCGGCGACCGTTTCGTCGGTCGCGTCCTCGCAGCCGGGCAGCCGCTGGATCTGCGCCAGGCCGGCCAGTTCGCGCATCACGAACAGCATGTCCTTCAGGGGCGCGGCGTAGCTCATGTCGACTCCTCAGATTGCACTACGGGGCACAGATCCACAGCCGAAGCCGCAGCGCCGTGCCCCGCGAGATGATGTCCCGGCGCTCAGCCGAGCTCTTTGACCAGCTGCGGCACCGCCTCGAAAAGGTCGCCGACCAGCCCGTAGTCGGCCACCGAGAAGATCGGCGCTTCCGGATCCTTGTTGATGGCGACGATCACCTTGCTGTCTTTCATACCCGCAAGGTGCTGGATCGCGCCCGAGATGCCGACCGCAATATAGAGCTGCGGCGCAACCACCTTGCCTGTCTGGCCGACCTGCCAGTCGTTCGGAGCGAAGCCCGCATCGACCGCAGCCCGCGAAGCGCCGAGCGCAGCGCCGAGCTTGTCGGCCAGCGGTTCGAGCAGCTTGAAGTTTTCGGCCGAACCCATGCCCCGGCCGCCCGAAACCACGACCTTCGCCCCCTGCAGTTCGGGTCGGTCGCTCTTGGCGATCTCGCGGCCGACGAATTTCGACAGACCGGAGTCAGGAACCGGTGTCAGCGATTCGACTGCGGCACCGCCGCCGCCACCGGCCGCGTCGAAATTGGTCGGACGGGCGCTGATGACCTTGATCGGATCCGTCGACTGCACCGTCGCGATCGCGTTGCCGGCATAGATCGGGCGCGTGAAGGTATCTGGTGCCTCGACGCTGATGATGTCCGAGACCTGCGCGCAATCGAGCAGTGCGGCCAGCCGCGGCAGCACGTTCTTGCCGAAGGCCGTCGCTGGCGCGAAGACGTGGGTGTAGTTCTTCGCCACCGCCAGCGCCTGCGCGGCGACGTTCTCCGCCAGTTCGTCGGCCAGTTGCGGCGCATCGGCATGCAGGACCTTGGTCACACCACCAATGCTGGCCGCCTGCTCGGCGACGGCCCGGCAGTCGCTGCCCGCCACCAGCACGTGAACCTCGCCACCTGCCTTGGCCGCGGCGGTGACGGTGTGCAGGGTCGAGGCCTTCAGGTGCCGATTGTCGTGCTCGGCGATGACCAGTGCAGGCATTTTCCTAATTCTCCGTTAAGCAGTGCTCCCGCCGGCCGGGAAGCGGACGGACGCGTCCGCGGCCGCTTTCAGATGACCTTCGCCTCGCTCTTCAGCTTTGCCACCAGCGCGGCCACGTCGGGCACCTTGATGCCGGCCTTGCGCGACGGGGGCTCGACGACCTTCAGCGTCCTGATGCGCGGCGCCGGGTCGATTCCGAGGTCCGCCGGCTTGACGTTCTCGAGCGGCTTCTTCTTCGCTTTCATGATGTTTGGCAGCGTCACGTAGCGCGGTTCGTTCATGCGCAGATCGACCGACACCACGGCCGGCAGTTTCACCGCGATCGTTTCCAGCCCGCCGTCGACCTCGCGCGTCACCTGAGCAGCACCGTTTTCGATCGTCATCTTCGACGCGAACGTGGCCTGCGGCAACCCGGCCAGCGCCGCCAGCATCTGCGCGGTCTGGTTTGCATCGTCGTCGATCGCCTGCTTGCCCATCAGTACGAGCTGCGGTTTTTCCCTGTCGACGAGCGCCTTGAGGATCTTGGCCACGGCCAGCGGCTGCAGTTCGACATCGGTCTCGACGAGGATCGCGCGGTCGGCGCCGATGGCCATCGCCGTGCGCAAAGTCTCCTGGCACTGCGCAACGCCGCAGGACACGGCGACGATCTCGGTCGCCTTGCCCGCCTCCTTCAGTCGCACGGCCTCCTCGACGGCGATTTCGTCGAAGGGGTTCATCGACATCTTGACGTTGGCGATGTCGACACCGCTGCCGTCGGACTTGACGCGGACCTTCACGTTGTAGTCGACGACGCGCTTGACCGAGACGAGGATCTTCATGGCGCGGGGTCTCCGTAGTTTGGCGCGATTATACGAAGCGTGCCCGCGGCGCCATGGCACGCCGCCAGCTCTGGAGCTCGCGCTCTATGCCGTCGCTAGCGCACGAGCAGCGGCAGCACCACCGCCTCGATCCAGCGCCAGCCGCCGGCGACGAGCGCGTATCGAACCAGCTTGCCCGCGGCAAACAGCAGCAACGACACGTAAGGGTTGAAACGCAGCCAGCCGGCGCCGACGCACAGCGCGTCACCGAACAGCGGGATCCAGGAAAACAGCAGTGCCCAGTAGCCGTAGCGATGCAGCCAGATGATCGCGCGGCTGTCGGCCCGGTTGGGAATCAGCCGACCGAGCAAGTAGGAGGTCATGCCGCCCAGCGTATTGCCGAGCGTGGCGACGGCCACCGCGCGCAGCACGAGTTCGGGATGCTGGTGGATGACCGCGATCAGCACCACCTCGGAGCCGCCGGGAAGGACCGTGGCCGAGATGAAGCTGGCGATGAACAGGCCGACGAAACCGGCCTCGGCGGAGAAGTCGAACATCAGGCGCGGTTCGCGCTCGGCGAAAAAACTCCGGCGATTCTATGAGCCGCGCTCTTGCGCGCCGACGCGCCGGTCGGATGCGCCGCGCCATTCGCGCCGCCGGTATGGGTTCCGGTCGACCGGCAGGCTCAGCCGAGATCGCGCGCGATCTCGACGGCGGCGTTGTGCCCCGGTGCACCGCTGACGCCGCCGCCGGGATGCGCCCCGGCACCGCAGTGATACAAGCCGCCAAGCGGCCCGCGGTAACGGGCGTAGCCGAGCACCGGGCGCAGCGAGAAGAGCTGATCGAGCGACAGCTGGCCGTGGAAGATGTCGCCGCCGACGAGCCCGAAGTCACGCTCCAGATCGAGCGGCGACAGCGCGCGGTAACCGAGCAGCGCACGGCGGAAGTTCGGGCAGTACGACTGCACGACGTCGAAGATCGCTTCAACCGCCCGCGGCTTCAGCGAGTCCCAGTCGGCATCCGGCCGGAACTGCTGGCAGAACAGGCTGGCCACGTGCGCCCCCCTCGGCGCCAGGGAGTCGTCGACCACGCTGGGCACCATCATCTCGACGATCGGCCGCGCGGCAAAGCCCCGGGCCTCGGCATCGTGCCAGGCCTGGTCCATGTAGGCGAGCGACGGCGCGAAGACGATGCCGCTGGCGTGATGTGGCTGCACGTGCCTGCCTGGCAGACAGTCGAAGTCTGGCAGTTCCGACAGCGCGACGTTGATGCGGAACGAGCCAGAGCGGCAGCGGTAGCGGTCGATTGCGGCAGCGAAGTCGGCGGGCAGGTCGGCGCGGTTGATCAGCCGCTGGTACAGCAATTTCGGATTGACGTTGGCGACCACGGCACGGGCGCGAATCTGCTCGCCGCTCGCCAACTCCACGCCGATGGCGCGTCCGCCTTCGACGTTGACTTGCCGCACCGGCGCATCGGCGTCGATGCGCACGCCGCGGCTGCGCGCCTCTTCGGCCATGAGTTCAGTGATGCGCCCCATGCCGCCAATCGCGTGCCCCCATAAGCCGGGCCTGCCGTTGACCTCGCCAAGGCACTGATGCAACAGCACGATGGCCGAACCCTGCGCATACGGGCTGGCATAGTTGCCAACAACGGAATCCCAGCCGAGCACGCTTTTCAGCGGTTCCGATTCGAAGGCGGCATCAAGCCAGTGCCCGGCGCTGCGGGTGAAGATGTCGACGAGGTCGCGCTGTCCGTCCGGCGGCAGCCGACCGCACTGCCAGAGCAGGCGCGCCGCCGAGATCAGATCGCGCCACCCCTGCACGATGAACGGCCCGCCGAGATTCGGCGGCGGCTGCAGCGTCCAGCGCTTCAGCAGATCGGCGATGCGAACCAGCCGCGCGTAATACTCGGGCAGGCGCTGCGCGTCGCGGGCCGAGAACTTCGCGACCTCTGCAAGCGAGGTCCGCTTATCGCCGCCGAAGCTCAGATGGCAGCCGTCGGGCAACGGCAGGAAATTCGAGAACGGGCGTTCGACGATGCGCAGACCGCGCTGGGCGAGCCGAAGGTCGCGGATGATCTTCGGCTCGAGCAGGCTCACGGTATAGCTGGCTGTCGAGTTGCGGAAGCCGGGGAGGAATTCCTCGGTGACCGCCGCACCGCCGACCACGCCGCGCCGTTCGAGCACGCGCACCTTCAGCCCCGCGGCGGCGAGGTAACAGGCGCAGACCAGACCGTTGTGGCCGGCGCCGATGATCAGAACGTCGAGCTTGCCCATGCACGCCCCGGCGGCAGGCATGCATCATCCCAGACGAGGCGGCGCAGCCGGCACGCAACCGACTGCGCGTACCGATGGCGACGAGCCCCGCTCGAGCAGACGCCCCGACCAGCGCGCGGCCTCAGCGGTAGCCGACGCGATCGAGGATGCGCTGCGCGGCGATCTGGCCCTTGCCGATCGACGAAGTGGGCACGTTCTCGGCCTTGTAGTTGCCTAGGGCGGCAAGCGCCGGGTTGTTCACCTGCACGCCTTTGACCACCGGCCACTCATTGTTGCCGTCTGCGAAATACGCCTGCGCCTGCGGACTCGCCAGATATTCGAGAAAGCGGATCGCGTTGGCACGGTTGGGTGCGTGGCGGGCCACACCGCCGCCGGACACGTTCACGTGGGTACCCGAAGTGGCCTGGTTCGGCCAGACGAAGCCCACCTTGTCGACGACTTCCCTGTCCTTCGGGTCGGTCGAGCGCATCAATCGCACCCAGTAGTAGCTGTTGGTCAGCGCCACGCCGCACTCACCGCTGGCCACGGCGCGGATCTGGTCCGTGTCGCCGCCGCGCGGCGGACGGGCCATGTTGGCGACCACGCCGCGCGCCCACTGCTCGGTGGCCGCCTCGCCGTTGCGCTCCGCCATGGCGCCGATCAGCGACAGCATGTACGGATGCGAGCCGGAGCGCGTGCACACGCGCCCCTTGTTCACCGGCTCGGCCAGCTTCTCATAGGTGTCAACCTCCTGCGGCTTCACCTTCGCCTTGTCGTAGACGATCACCCGCGCCCGGGTCGAGAAACCGAACCAGCTGCCGTCGTTGGCGCGCAGGTTGGCCGGAATGCGCTCGTTCAGGACCTTCGAATCGATCGGCTGGAACAGGCCGTCGATCTGCGCCCGCCAAAGTCGCGCCGCGTCGACAAGCAGCACGACATCGGCCGGGCTGTTGGCGCCTTCGCTCTTCAGGCGTTGCAGCAGCGGCTCGTCGCCCAGTTCGATGCGGTTGATCCTGATGCCGGTCTGCTGCGTGAAGTTGCGGTACAGCGCCTCGTCGGTCTGGTAGTGGCGCGCCGAGTAAAGATTCAGCTCAGACTGCTGCGCCTGGCTGCGCGGCGGCCCGGCGAGGCTCAGAACGGCCGCGCCCGTAAGGACGACCCAAAGCCCCTTTTTCAGCACCCCCTCTGCCCGCTCCATCCACAGTTGTTTGCTTGCCATCGATCGACTCCGTCATGGATATGTCGGCCCCGCGGATCGCTGATCGCCCGGACCGGTTGGACGGATGCTAACGATAAGCATTCGCATTTGCAAATCGTTCCCGTTTGATGTCGATCAAAGGCAGCGCCCGATCCCCGCGCCATGCCGTGCCTGCTGGACAAGGATCAAGGCCGGACCGTCGCGGTCGGGTCGTCCGCCTCGATTTGCAGCGGCGCCGTACCCGGCACCCCCGGCGTGGCTGCCGGATCGTCCGGCGACGCTTGCAGGCGGCGCGCACCGTTGAAGCGGGCGCGCCAGAACGGCTCGCGCAGGTTCTCGATCCGGACCTGGCCGCGCTTCGCCGGCGCATGGACGAACTGTCCCTCGCCCATGTAGACGCCGACATGCGAAAAGGGCCGCCCGCGGGTGTTGAAGAACACCAGATCGCCGGGCTGCAGGCGCGAGCGTTCGACCGCCATGCCGCTTCGGCTCATCGCCTCGGAGTGCCGTGGCAGATGCAGGCCAAGCGCCTGCCGGGCGGCAAACTGCACCAGGCCACTGCAGTCCAGGCCAACGGCCGGATCGCTGCCGCCGAACTTGTACGGAACGCCAAGCAGCGCGATTGCGCTGAGCACGAGATCGACCGGCCCGCGGGTCAAAGGCTGTGCCCGCACTTCAGCGGTCGCGCCGAACAGCGACGTAACCACTAACGGCAAAGCGGCCAGCCAACGGGCCGTTCGGCCAGCACCTGCGTGCAAGCGACCTCCAGATGGCATCGACCGGCCGTCAAGATAGCCGAACAGATGAAGAAAAGCAGCGGGGATTCCGGCAGCATTGCCGGCGGATTTCCCGGTTTGGAATCGGGGGCAGTTGCGCGCAGGCCGCGTCCGCCGACCTGCTCTTCGACCATGCCAGCGTTCCGGCCCAACTGACTGTCGACGGGACCTGTGTCCTCCAAAGCGCGCATCCTGATCGCCGACGATTCCCGTATCGTGCGCGCGACCGTCGCCCAGCACATCCGGGACCGGTTCGATGTCCGCGAAGTCGTCGACGGCGAGGCCGCCTGGCAGGCCATCCTGCTCGATTCATCGATCCGTGTCGTGATCACCGACCTGACGATGCCGAAAGTCGACGGCTTCGAACTGCTCGGCCGCGTGCGCGCCTCCAAGTTGCAGCGGATCCGCGAACTGCCGGTCATCGTGATCTCCGGCGCCGACGAGCAGGCCGAGTGCGAGCGCGCCGCAGCGCTCGGCGCCACCGACTTCGTCCAGAAAGGCGTCAACGCCGCCGAACTGATCTCGCGGCTGGAGGTGCTGATCAGGCTGTCGTCAACGCGCGAGGCGCTTGCCGAAAGCCGCGCCGCCCTGGAAACGTCGCGCGCGATCGATCCCGACACCGAGCTGCTCAACGTGCCGTTCTTCGATCGCCAGGTTGACAAGCTCGTCTCGTATTCGCGCCGCAACATGACCGACGTGGCAGTGATCTGCATTCGCGTCGAGTTGTCGCTGCCGCATTCGGACTCCTGGGAAGGGGAGATCGAGCAGCGCGTACGCCTCGTCGCCCGTTCGCTGGCGGCTTCGATCCGGCTGGAAGATCTCGCCACCCGCTCCGAGCGGTACGAGTTCTGCGTCGCCACGCAAAGCGACGGGGTGGCCAGCGTGCTGCGCTTCGCCGCCCGGCTGCGCAAGGTGCTGGAAAACGTGGACGCCGCCGGCACCGGCGTCGAGGTCTGGACCTGCATCGGCGTGGCCTGCCTGTCGGAGGACATGCGGCTGAGCGCCGAGCAGTTGAGGCAGATCAGCCAGAAACGCGCCCAGCAGGCGCAAACTGCCCGGTCGCGGCGTATCGTGCTCGGGGCAGGGGACGCCGCCGGCGGCAACGGGCAGTTGCGCGCCGACGAAGGCTCGATGGACGTCAATCTGGCGTTGACCTTGATCCGGTCGGGGCGCGCCGCGGAAGTCGTGCCCCACCTGCCCCGGCTGGTGCACCAGCTTCGCCCGTTGATGGCCCTGGTGCGACAGCAAAAAGAACTCGAACTGTCGAACAAGGAGACCGTAGTCCATGGCAGCCTACAGGGAGTTCCACGCCAGGTCGATCAACGACCGTGATGCATTCTGGGCCGAGCAGGCACGCCTGATCGACTGGCAGGCGCCTTTCGAACGGACGCTCGATTACTCCCGGCCGCCGTTCGCGCGCTGGTTCGTCGGCGGGCGCACCAACCTCTGCCACAACGCCATCGACCGGCATCTGGCCGCGCGCGGCGAGCAGAACGCCCTGATCTTCGTCTCCACCGAAGTTGGCGCCGAGAAAACCTACACGTTCAACCAGCTCCATCGCGAGGTCAACCGCATGGCGGGCATCCTGCGCGGGCTTGGCGTCGGACGCGGCGATCGCGTGCTCATCTACATGCCGATGGTTCCCGAAGCGGCCTTCGCCATGCTCGCCTGCGTGCGCATCGGCGCGATCCACTCGGTGGTCTTTGGCGGCTTCGCCTCGGTGAGCCTGGCCTCGCGCATCGACGACGCGCAGCCGAAGGTGATCGTCAGCGCGGACGCCGGCTCGCGCGCCGGCAAGGTCGTGCCGTACAAAGGACTGCTCGACGAGGCGATCCGGCTGTCGAAAAGCCCGCCGGCGAAGGTGCTGCTGGTCGACCGCGGGCTGGCGCCGATGGGAAAGACCGCCGGCCGCGATGTCGACTACGCCGGCCTGCGCGCCGCGCACATGAATGACGAGGTCCCGTGCGCGTGGATGGAATCGAGCGAACCGTCGTATATCCTGTACACCTCGGGCACCACCGGCAGGCCGAAAGGCGTGCAGCGCGACACCGGCGGCTACGCGGTGGCGCTGGCCGCGTCAATGAAGCACATCTTCTGCGGCAACGCCGGCGAGACGTATTTCGCCACCAGCGACATCGGCTGGGTGGTCGGCCACTCCTACATCATCTACGGGCCGCTGCTCGCGGGCATGGCCACGATCATGTTCGAGGGCACGCCGATCCGGCCCGACGGCGGGATCTGGTGGAGCATCGTCGAGAAGTACAAGGTGTCGGTGATGTTCTCGGCGCCTACGGCCATCCGCGTGCTGAAAAAGCAGGATCCCGCCTACTTGAAGAAGTACGACCTTTCCAGCCTGCGCCTGCTGTTCCTCGCCGGCGAACCGCTCGATGAACCGACTGCGCGCTGGATCTCCGAGGGTCTTGGCAAGCCCGTGGTCGACAACTTCTGGCAGACCGAGACCGGCTGGCCGATCCTGGCCATCAGCCGCGGCGTGGAGCCGCTGCCGTCGAAGTTCGGCAGCCCGGGGCTACCGGTTTACGGCTACGACGTGAAGCTGTTCAACGAAGCGACCGGCGCGGAGATCGCCGGCAGCAACGAAAAAGGTGTGGTCGCGATCGAGGGGCCGCTGCCCCCCGGATGCATGACCACCGTCTGGGGCGATGACGACCGCTTCGTCAGCACGTACTGGCAGACCATCCCCAATCGGATGGTCTACTCGACTTTCGACTGGGGCATCCGCGACCAGGACGGCTACTTCTTCATCCTCGGCCGCACCGACGACGTGATCAACGTTGCCGGCCACCGCCTGGGCACGCGCGAGATCGAGGAGTCGATCAGTTCGCATCCGGCAGTCGCCGAAGTGGCCGTCGTTGGCGTCGCCGACCCGCTGAAGGGCCAGGTGGCGATGGCCTTCGCCGTCGTCAGGGACGCCAACGCTATCGCCACCGCCGAGGCCAGGCTGGCGCTCGAGGGCGACGTGATGAAGACGGTCGACAGCCAGCTCGGCGCCGTGGCTCGGCCGGCGCGCGTGCACTTCGTCACCGCGCTGCCAAAGACACGCTCGGGCAAGCTTCTGCGCCGGTCGATCCAGGCCCTGTGCGAAGGCCGCGACCCGGGCGACCTGACAACCATCGAAGACCCAACCGCACTCGAACAGGTGCGTGCCGCCGTCAGGCCCGCGGCCTGACGCGCGCCGCATGACGGCCGGCGAAACGACGAGCTACGTGTTCGGGCAGCTGCTGCTGCCGCCGACCTCGCTGGTCATCGCCGGGCTCGCCGGCGCACTGCTAGCGCTGCGCCGGCAGACGGCCGGAATCGCGCTCGCCGTCGCGAGCCTGCTCGCCCTGCTTGCGCTGAGCACCACGTTCGTCGCAAGAACGCTGATCCGCACGCTGGAGCCGCCGCCGCTGACGCCGGCGTCGCGGGCTGCAGCGCAGGCGATCGTGATCCTGGCCGGCGGCCGCGTGCATGCTTCGCCGGAATGGGGCGACGACACGGTCAGCGCCTTGACGCTGCGCCGCCTGCGTTACGGCGCACAGCTGGCGCGGGAAACCGGCCTGCCGGTGCTCCTCAGCGGCGGCAACCCGGATCGGGCGCGACTGCCGGAGGCGCGACTGATGCAGATCGTGCTCGAGCGCGAGTTCGGCGTCCGTCCTCGCTGGGTCGAGGAGCGCAGCGACACGACGGCGCAGAACGCGCGCTTCAGCGCCGCTATGCTGTCGCCGCTGGGCATCACGCGTGTGCTGCTGGTCACCGACGCCTTTCACATGCCGCGCGCGCGACGTGCGTTCGCGATCGCCGGCCTGACGCCGCTCGCCGCGCCGACGGGCTACGTGGGTGGCCGGCCCTTCCGGCCGCAGCATCTGGTGCCGAATGCCGAAGCGCTGCGCGTGAGCAACCTGGCGCTGCGTGAATGGTCCGCCATGCTGTGGTATTGGTTGCGCGACTGACCCGCGAACGGGTCGGAGTAGGAACCATGGTCACCCATAGCCCCCTCCACAGATCCGGACGAGCGGCGTTACCGCATCCGGCTCCTGCCTCAGGTGATGACGCCAAGCCGTCGTAGAGGGTACGGATGACACACGCGGGCGACAGGCAGCCAGCGCTGCAGCAACCGACGCATCCGATCCCAGCGGACGCGACCCCGGTGGCTGCGCCGACACAGCGCGCGATGCCACAGGCGAGCGATCTGGAAGCGAAACAGATGCAGCGCCGGCGCATTCATCGGCACTCCGTAGTAAGCAAGGTGACCCCGCACGACCGCACCCAGCCACTGTCCCTGCACCGGGATCGGTGCATGCAGGCGACGCCGCAGCTCGGCCTTGACCTCACTGAGCTTCGCCTGCAGCCGCCTGCGCATCGTCTGCCGCAGCACCGTGAAACGCCCATTGCTTCGCTTGGTGGCACAGATGTGCGTGAAGCCAGGGAAGTTGAACGTCTCGGGCTTACCCAAGCCGGCGCGCCGGCGGCGGGCGGCCGCAGATGGGCCGAACTCCAGCAGGCGGGTCTTCTCGGGGTGCAGTTGCAGCGCAAACCGCTGCAGCCGCTCGGACAGTTCGGTGCGAAACCGCTCGGCATCGGATTTGACCTGGAAGCCCAGCACGATGTCATCGGCATAACGCACGACGATCACCTCGCCGCGCGCGTGCTTGCGACGCCAGCGCTGGACCCACAAGTCAAAGACGTAGTGCAGGTAGATGTTGGCCAACAGCGGCGAGGCACTGCCGCCCTGGGGCGTGCCTTCGCTGACTTGCCTGTGCTTGCCCTCTTCCAGCACCCCGGCGTTCACCCATTTCTGGATGAGCCGCACGAGGCGCCGGTCGGCGATGCGGTGCTCGACAAACTTCACCAGCCATGCGTGGTCGATCGAGTCGAAGAAGCCCCGAATGTCCACGTCGAACACCCAGTTCACCGGCCGCGTAAGCAGCCCGGCGTACAGCGCGTCCAGGCAGTCGTGCTGGCTGCGTCCGGGTCGAAACCCGTACGAGAACCGACAGAAGTCCGTCTCGTAGATGGCGTTCAGCACCTCGACGGTGGCGCGCTGGACGATTTTGTCCTCCAGCGCCGTGACTCCCAGCGGGCGCTGCCCGCCGCCGTCTTTGGCAATGAACACCCGACGCACGGGCTTGGCCCGGTAGGCGCCGCGCGCAAGCCGCGCGGCGAGATCCTGGAGGTGTTCTTCCAAGGCCTCGCCGTACTGCTGCCACGTCTGCCCGTCCACGCCGGGGGCGGCTTCCTTCTTCAGGCTGAAGTAGGCCTCCCGCAGCATGTCCGGGTTGTAGACATGGTGCAGCAGCGCGGTGAACCGCATCGTCTTGTCTTGCTTTGCTGCTTGACGTACCCGCTCGAGCGCACTGCGCGCGCTGATCCGGCCCTGTGTCCGGAGCACGTTTTGCTCTTGCAGGTTCCCTTTGGCCCACGCCCTTCCCTCCATCGCCTCCGCCCCCGCGACTGCGGCTTTGTTCGGCGACTTCGGCGGTACTACGGCGCGGTCCGATTTCCGCTGCCCGTTCATCGTCGGCGTACGTCCTCGGACTTCCCGAGACGGCCCGCTCCCGCGGGCGGACAGCGGATCTCCCGGTTCTCGCGCGAGGTGTTTCCGTACGTGCTCGGGGTCTGTGACCGCGCGGGGTCCGCCTGCCTCTCGCGATATCGAGGCAGTCGGTATGGCCTTCCGCTTCTCCTTACAGCGTCGGCACCCCGGAGGAACGTTCTTTCGCGGCTCAATAGCCGGCCCGCACGTACCCCTGTCAACGCTTCGACGCTGCCCTCGCAGGCAGCTCCGCATGACTCCGGGCCATCGTGGGTCGCTAGCCCTTCAACGTATGACTCTTGTATTCACAACACCTCGCCGGTTTAACCCGGCGCACATGGAGACCGACGATGCAATCCAAGAGCGTGCTGGGTTTGGACGAGACGATGCGCGTGCTCGACGGCGCGATCGCCGAGGCCAGGAAGAACAACTGGGCGGTGAGCATCGCCATTGTCGACGACGGCGGACATCTGCTGCAGTTCGCCCGCCTCGACGGCGCGGCGCCGATCTCGTCGTACATCGCCCCCGAGAAGGCACGCGCCGCCGCCATGGGCCGGCGCGAGACGAAGATCTACGAGGACATGATCAATCAGGGCCGCACAGCGTTTTTGTCAGCGCCGCTGCAGGGCATGCTCGAAGGCGGAGTTCCGATCTTGGTCAATGGCCACGTCGTCGGCGCGGTCGGCGTCTCCGGCGTGAAGTCGGTCGAGGATGTTCAGATCGCCAAGGCCGGCATCGCCAGGCTGGGCCTGTAGCGCCCCGGCAGTCAGTCTGTGCTGGTGCGCGCCGCCTCGATTCCGCGCGCGACGTTCACCTTGGCCAGTACCAGCAACCCGGCGACGAAATACAGGCCAGTGGAGAGAATCGCCAGGCGGTGGTTGTTGCCGGTCATCCAGGTGGCCAGGCCATAGGTCACCGGGCCGATTACCGCCGACAGCCACACCGCCACGTTCCACAGGCTGTAGAACTCCGCGCGCCGGTGTGCCGGCGCGAGCACGCCGACCATCGCCCGGCCCGCCGACTGGCTCGACCCCATGCACAGGCCGGCAATGTTCGCCGCAACCCAGAACCAGAGCACCCCGGAGGTCAGGCCGGCGATCAGGACCATCGCGATCCAGCCGAAGATGGTCAGGGCCAGCGCGCGGCGGTGACCGATCGCGTCCTGCACGTAACCGAACAGGAAGGCACCGATGGCGGCGGTCACGTTGACGGCCAGGATCAGCGTCATCGTCTGCGCTGTCTCGAAGTTCATCACCTGGCGGGCGTAGATCGCCGCCAGCGCGATCACCACCGACAACCCGCTTTGGTAAAGCAGGCCGCACAGCGTCAGCCAGCCGAAGTCGCGGAACGTACGCAGGTGGGCCAGCGTCTGCCACAGCCGCTGCGTCGATTCGCGCAGCACGCCGCCGACCGTGCCGTGACCGAGCGGCTCGGCGCGTTCACGCAGCATCGTGAACGTCGGGATCACCGCCACCGCGAAAAGCGCCGCCGTGATCAGCATGGTCACGGGCACGTAGTGCGTGGCAGGCAGCGCGCGCTGCTGCGCCCACAGCACGTAACCGAGACCGAGGCCGAGCGCCAGCAGCCCGCCGAGGTAACCCAGGCTCCAGCCCCAGCCGGAGACCTTGCCCAGGGCCTCCTGCCGCGCCAGTTCGGGCAGGAAGGCGCTGTTCAGCGTCACGCCCGCGGCGAAGCAGATATTCGACACGCCGATGGCCAGCACGGCCAGCGCCAGATCACCGGGGCCGGCCAGCGCCAGTGCCGCGGTGCCGACGATGCAGCCCACCGTGACCCAGCCCATCAGTGCCTTCTTGCGCGCATGCAGGTCGGCGTAGGCGCCGAGAGCCGGCATCACGATCATGCCGAGCAGATAGGACGCCGACAGCGCCAGGGTCCAGGCCAGCGTCGCCCACGGCGCGTTGCCGGCGACGACGTTAACGAAATAGGCATTGAATACGGCCGTCAGAACAACGGTCGTGTATCCCGAGTTGGCAAAGTCGTACATTGCCCACGCGAACACCTCGCGCCTAGGCACGCCGGGATTGAGACTCTGCGGATCGAACAGGGGCATCGAGGCGATTGCTGCGGGCACGTTGCGGCCGCGCGCAGCCGCTTGACGCAGCCGCGGGCGGCCGATGCTACCGTGCGCTGTCACGCAGCAGATGACCATCGGCGGATCCGGCGCTACCGCCGCCCCGCTTCGGGTCAACGTCCATGAGAGAACTCGACCGCATCGACCGCCAGATCCTGGCCATCCTGCAGGCCGACGGGCGAATCACCAATCAGGCCCTTTCCGAACGTGTGGCGCTGAGTCCGCGTGCCTGCCTCGAGCGCATGCGACGGCTGGAGAAGGCCGGCGTGATCAGCGGTTACATGGCGCTGATCGACGCCCGCCGGCTCGGCAGCCTGCTGACCATCGTGGTCGAGGTTTCGCTGCGCGACCAGACGGCGGCAAGCCACGCTCGTTTCGAGGCGAAGATGCGCGCGGCCGAGGAAGTCATCGAGTGCTTCCTCGTCTCCGGCAACTGCGACTACGTGCTGCGCCTGGCCTGTAGCAGCCTCGATCACTATCGGGAACTGACCAACGCCTGGACCGACGATCCGACGCTGGCCATCGAGCGCATCGCCTCCAAGCCGGAACTGCAGACCGTCAAGCCGTTCCGCGGCTATCCGATCCGCTGATCACCGCGCGCAGGTTGGCGCGCGCGGCCGCCTCGCAGCGGTCGAAGATCGGCGTCGTCGTGTAGATCCGCGGCCGCGCCAGCAGCCGGATGAAGAAGCTTCTGCGCCGCGCGACAAACTGCCGCCATGCCTCTGCCTCGTCGTCCGTCGGGAAAAGCGGTCGCATTTCGGCAAAGACGTCGCGCGAGTCGCGGTCGAACTGTTCCGACGTGCCGGCCAGCCGCAGCAGATCCAGGTCGATGACCAGCGCAGCGGAGGGCAGACTCGGCAGGTGCTGCGCGGTATCGATGACGATGGCGGCCGCCTCGTCGACGATCGAAGGCGCCATGCCCTGCGCATGGACGCGAAGCAGCTGCGCCGACAGCGCCTCGTTGGCGCCATGGATCGCACCGGGGACGTAGACGGCGTCGTGGAACAGCACGGCCAATGCCTGCGCGGCCGAAAGCCGAAGCGACATCCGGCCGGCGGCGCAAAGCATCCGCCGCAAATGGCGCCGATCGTGATAAACGCGCTGCGGCTCGTCGTACAGCGTCAGCACTTCGTCGATGCGGGTCGCCGGGAATCCGGCCGCGATGAGCGGTCGCCAGCCGACGTGGCCGCCGTTGAACGGGCGATGAGGAGCAAGCACACGCCGATGGTAGGAGCGCGAGCCATCGGCGCGCTGTCGGATATTCGGTTGCGCCGCGACGGCGACCGATGCAACGGGTAACGACGACAGAATCGGCGGCTGCACGGCGCCCGCGCTTCAGCCTCGGCACGTTTCATCGGTGTCGAATCGCCACAGCTGGCGGGGGCGATGCCTAGACTTTTCAGGCAGATCCTGCCTGACGACGGAGCCGACCATGAACGCCGCGCCGACCCCCGCCGAGATGCTGATCGAACGCGAAGCATGTGTGGCCGCGCGCAACTATGCGCCGCTGCCGGTGGTGCTTACCAGCGGCCGTGGCGAATGGCTGCTCGACGTTGATGGCAAGCGCTACCTGGACATGATGAGCGCGTACTCCGCGGTCAGCCATGGTCACGCGCATCCGCGCCTCGTCGCGGCGCTGGTCGAACAGGCGCAGAAGGTGGCGGTCACTTCGCGCGCCTATCACACGGATGCACTGGCGCCTTTCCTCGAAAAGCTGACGCAGCTTGCCGGGCTGGATCGCGCGCTGCCGGCCAACGGCGGCGCCGAATCGGTGGAGACGGCGATCAAGGCCGCGCGGCGCTGGGGCTATCGGATCAAGGGGATCAGCGCCGATCGCGCCGAGATCGCCGTCGCGCGCGGCAACTTCCACGGCCGCTCGACGACCATCGTCGGCTTTTCCACCGAGCCGGCGTACCGTGCGGACTTCGGGCCGTTTGCGCCGGGCTTCGCGCATTTCGACTTCGGCGACATCGACTCGCTCGCGGCAGCGATCAACGACAACACCTGCGCCGTCCTGATCGAGCCGATCCAGGGCGAAGCCGGCATTGTTGTGCCGCCGGCTGGCTTCCTTCAGGAAGTGCGCCGCCTGTGCGATGAGCGCCGCGTGCTGCTGATCGTCGACGAGATCCAGAGCGGCCTGGGCCGTACGGGCCGCTGGTTCGCCTTCCAGCACGAAGGCATCCGGCCCGACGGCCTGATCGTCGGCAAGGCGCTCGGCGGCGGGCTGCTGCCGGTCAGCGCTTTGGTCGGCACGGCCGAGCTGATGGACGTGTTCGAGCCGGGCAGCCACGGCTCGACCTTTGGCGGCAATCCGCTGGCATCGCGCGTGGCACTGGAAGCACTGCGCGTGATCGAAGACGAGGCACTGGTGGCGCGCAGCGCCGCGCTGGGCGCGCACCTGTTGCAGCGGTTGCGCGGCATCGCCTCGCCGCTGGTGCGTGAAGTGCGCGGCCGCGGCCTGTGGGTCGGCGTCGACCTCGAACCCACGCGCGTTTCGGCGCGCGAGGTGGTGCAACGGCTGGCACAGCGCGGCGTGCTGTCGAAGGAGACGCACGAAACGGTGATCCGGTTCGCTCCGCCGCTGACGGTCGAGCGCGCCGCGCTTGACTGGGGGATCGACGTCTTCGCCGAGGTATTGCGCGAATTCGAGCCCGTACGCCACGCCGGGACGTTGCCGATCGGCGGCAGGAAGGCCGCGGCCAGGCCGGCACGAAACAGCGCCGTCGATCGCCCGGCCGAACGCCCTCACCTGATGATGAGCGCGCCCGACTTCTTCGAGGTCAGCTACCGGATCAACCCGTGGATGGAGCCCGACCGCTGGCACGCGTCGGCGCAGCGCCTCGCCGCAGATGCACAGCGGGGGTGGCAGCGGCTGAAGACCGCCTACGAGCGGCTCGGCGCGACGGTCGAGGTGCAGGCACCGGCGCGCGGCCTGCCCGACATGGTCTTCACGGCGAATGCAGCGATGGTGCTCGACCGCAAGGCCCTGCTCGCCCGCTTTGCCTGCGTCGAACGGCGCGGCGAGGAGATGCATGACCACGCGTTCTTCGAGGCGCTGCGTGCGCGCGGCGCAATCGACGAGATCGTCACGCCACCGCCGGGCCTGTTCTTCGAAGGCGCCGGCGACGCCCATTGGGACGCACGCCGACGCCTGATCTGGGTCGGCCACGGCCAGAGATCGAGCCGCGAGATGCAGTACGTGATCAGCGAGACCTATGCCGTACCCACGGTGCCGCTCGAGCTGATCGATCCGCGCTTCTATCACCTCGACACCTGCTTCTGCCTGCTTGCGGGCGGCGAAGTCATCTACTACCCGGCGGCGTTCTCGGCCGCGGCGCGAGCACAGCTGCGGGAACTGGTCGATCCGGACCTGCTGATCGAGGCATGCGACGAAGACGCGCATCACCTGGCCGTGAACTCGGTCTGCCTGGGACGCGACGTCGTGCTGTGCCACGCCTCCGCCGGGCTGCGCGGCCGGCTTCTCGAGCGCGGTTACCGGCCGCACGTCGTCCCCCTCGATTCGTTCAACCGCTCAGGCGGCGCGGCGTACTGCCTGACGCTTCGCCTCGACCTGTGCACCCGGCCGCAGGTCGCCACGCCGCTGTTCGTCGAGGACGACGCAGCCGAACTTCGCGCCGCCTGAACTGGGACGGGCCGCGTCGGCCTGCCAGTTCTTCCGATCGTCATGAGCGTGGGTCAGTACGCACCGGAATCCGGCTGCGTGCACTAAGACTATCGGCGGATTTCTCGGCGGCGACCCATCGCGCAGACTGCCTGTCGACCCGCGCGCGCCGGCTTCGCCGGCCGCGCCCTCTTCAAGCGCAGCGATAAGTCAGTGCAATGAGCACGCCACGCAATACCGAGCTTCGCGTCGTCCCCGCCGCGGACACCGAGGCCAACCGCGCCACGCTGCGCATCGATGCCGAGCGCCCGGTGCCGGCACCGCCACTGAGCCCCGAAGAGTCACGCATGCAGCGGCAGGTGGCCGCGGAGAAGGAGCTCGACCGGCTGCACCAGGCTGCCGTCGCCGCCCAACTGTCGCTGGGCCAGCATGTCAACTGGCTGATCGCCTCGCAGGCGATCTTCATCCACGCCTTCCTGATGGTGTTCGTGGTCAGCGGCATGGGCGTGCTGTCGCTGAACCATTGGCTGCTGGGGGGCCTCGCGCTGATCGGCATCCTGTCCGCAGTGGCCCTGCACGCCAGCATCGAACGCGCCTGCAGGTCGCTGGCGCTTCTGGTCGTGCAGCGGCGCGCGGTCGAGGTGGAGCTTGCCGAACTCAGCGGCCGAACGCCAGTTCTGCCGAAGGACGCAGCGCAGGCCAGCAGCTGGGCCGGGCCGCTGTTCGTCGTCGCCTGGCTCGCCCTGCTCGCCTGCAGCGCCGCGCTTCGGCTGTAGGCGCGGCTGCCGCGAAGTCAGGCCCTCACGAGTCGGCCGTCGGCGCCTTGGGTGCAGCGGCTGGCGACCAGGCGGGCCGGCGTTTTTCCATGAACGCGGCGACACCTTCCTGCGCCACATCGTCGATCATGTTGCAGGCCATCGTCTGTCCGGCCAGCTGGTAGGCGGCGTCGACGCCCATTTCGAGCTGCCGGTAAAACAGCCCCTTGCCCATGCCGATCGCCAGTGCCGGCTTGGCGATGATCGCATCGGCCAGCTTCTTCACTTCGGCGTCGAGTCCGTCGGCCGGCACAACGCGGTTGACCAGCCCGCGTGCCCGGGCGGTGGCGGCGTCGATGAACTCTCCGGTGACCAGCATCTCGAAGGCCTGCTTGCGACCGACATTGCGCGACAGCGCCACGCTCGGCGACGAGCAGAACAGCCCGACGTCGATGCCGTTGACGCCGAAGCGCGCTGATTCGACGGCCACTGCCAGATCGCAGGTCGCCACCAGCTGACAGCCCGCCGCGGTGGCGATGCCGTGCACCCGGGCGATCACCGGTTGCGGCAGCTGCTGGATCGTCAGCATCAGCCTGGCGCAGTCGGCGAACAGTTTCTCGTAGTAGTCGAGTCGCGCGTTCGCCTTCATCTGCTTCAGGTCGTGGCCGGCGCAGAACGCCTTGCCGGCGGCGGCGATCACCACCACCCGGACGCTAACGTCGGCGCCGATGCGATCGATCGCCTCCTGCAGCGCCGCCAGCATCTCCTCGGACAGCGTATTGAACTGCGCCGGCCGGTTCAGTGTCAGCGTGACAACGCCTTCCGGCGAGCGCGTCTCGAGCAGCAGCGGTTCCAGCTGAGCCTGGGCCTGTGGTGCGTTCATGGAGATCTCCTGTACGGATCGATATCGCTGCGGCAGGCCCTAGACGTCGATGGCGCTGGAGGACTTCGCCTGCTGGCGCAGCAGGAATTTCTGGATCTTGCCGGTGTTGGTCTTGGGAATCGGCGCGAAGACGAACTTCTTCGGCACCTTGAAGCCGGCCAGGTGGGCGCGGCAGTGTGCGATCAGTTCCTCGGCCGTGGTGCGCGCGCCTTCCTTGGTCTCGATGAACGCGCACGGCACCTCGCCCCACTTGGGATCGGGTGCGGCGACCACCGCCGCGGTCATCACCGCCGGATGCCGGTAGAGGACGTCCTCGACCTCGATCGAGCTGATGTTCTCGCCGCCCGAGATGATGATGTCCTTGCTGCGGTCCTTGATGCGCAGGTAGCCGTCGGGGTGGACGACGGCGAGGTCGCCGGAGTGGAACCAGCCGCCGGCAAAGGCCTGCTGCGTGGCCTGCGGGTTCTTCAGGTAGCCCTTCATCGTGATGTTGCCGCGGAACATCACCTCGCCGATCGTTTCGCCGTCACGGGCGACCTCCTGCAGCGTTTCCGGATCGAGCACGGCGACGCCTTCCTCCATCGGATAGCGCACGCCCTGGCGGCCGTTCATCATCGCCCGCTCGCCGACGTCGAGTTCTTCCCATTCCTGCTGCTTGGCGCACACGGTCGCCGGACCGTAGACCTCGGTCAGGCCGTACACATGCGTCAGGTCGAAGCCGAGCCGTTCCATGCCTTCGATCATCGCCGCCGGCGGCGCCGCGCCGGCGACCATCGCCTGAACGCGATGGCCGATGCCGTGCTTCAGCGCCTCGGGCGCGTTCACCAGCAGCGCGTGCACGATCGGCGCGCCGCAGTAATGCGTAACCCTGTGCGTGCGAATGGCGTCGAAGATCGCCGCCGCCTCGACGCGGCGCAGGCAGACATGGGTACCGGCCATCGCCGCCACGGTCCACGGAAAGCACCAGCCGTTGCAGTGGAACATCGGCAGCGTCCACAGGTAGACGGGGTGGTGCGGCAGCGCCCAGACGAGGATGTTCGACACCGCGTTCAGATAGGCGCCACGATGGTGGTAGACGACTCCCTTCGGATTGCCGGTGGTGCCCGAGGTGTAGTTCAGCGCGATCGCGTCCCACTCATCGGTCGGCTGCGGCCAGGCGAATTCGGCGCTGCCGTCGGCGATGAAGGTCTCGTAGTCGACCGCGCCGATGCGCTCGCCCGGGCCGGCGTACACGGGATCGTCGACGTCGACGACCAGGAGCGGCCGATTCAGCCGTTCGACGGCCGCGCGCGCGACGGCCGAGAACTCGCGGTCGACGATGAACACGCTCGCCTCGCCGTGGTCGAGCATGAAGGCGATCGCCTCGGCGTCGAGCCGCGTATTGATGGCGTTGAGCACGCAGCCCGCCATCGGGATGCCGAAGTGCGCCTCGACCATCTCCGGCGTGTTCGGCAGCATCACCCCCACCGTATCGCCGCGGCCCAGCCCGCGCCGTGCCAGCGCATGCGCGAGTTTCCGGCAGCGGCCGTACAGTTCGGCCCAGCTGCGCCGAATCGAAGTCCCGTGAACGACGGCGAGCCGCTGCGGGAACACCGACGCCGCGCGTTCGATGAAGGTCAGCGGCGTCAGCGCCGCGAAGTTGGCGGCGGTGCGCGGCAGGTCCTGGTCGAAGATCGCGTTGGGCATCGGTCAGAGCTGCGCCAGCGTGCGCACGTGCGCGGCAACGCTGCGCGCCAGAGCGCTGAGGTTATAGCCGCCTTCGAGCGTGCTGACGATGCGGCCGCCGGCGTGGCGTTCGGCCACGTCCATCAGGCGCTGCGTGATCCAGGCATAGTCGGCCTCGACCAGGCCCATCTGGCCGAGATCGTCCTCGCGGTGCGCGTCGAAGCCGGCCGAGATGAAGATCATCTGCGGCGCAAAGGCCTGCAGCCGCGGCATCCACTGGCTGTCGACCAGTTCGCGGATGACGTCGCCGCGGGTGCCTGCCGGCACCGGCACGTTGACCATGTTGTCGGCCGTGAAGTCGGTGCCGCTGTACGGATAGAACGGGTGCTGGAAAAAGCTCGCCATCAGCACGCCGCCATTGCCGGCGAGGATGTCCTCGGTGCCGTTGCCATGGTGCACGTCGAAATCGATGACCGCGACGCGCTCGAGCCGGTGGGCGTGCAGCGCGTGCAACGCGCCGATGGCGACGTTGTTGAAGAAGCAGAATCCCATCGCCGCCGCGCGGCAGGCATGATGTCCGGGAGGCCGCACGGCGCAGAAGGCGTTGGCCAGTTCGCCGCGCATCACCCGGTCGGTCGCCTCGATGACGGCGCCGGCGGCGTGCAGCGCCGCGTCCCAACTGCTGCAGTTCATCGACGTGTCCGGGTCGACCGGCTCGTAGCCCTGCTTTGGTATTCTGCCGCGCAACCGCTCGATATAGCCGCGGTCGTGCGCACGCCCGATGGCCTCGAGGCTCGCCGCCGGCGCATCGATCGTCAGCAGATGGGGCAGCAGGCCGACCGCGATCAGATGGTCGTGCACCGCGGCCAGACGTTCGGGACTCTCCGGATGCCACGAACCCATCTCATGCGCGGCACACTGCGCATGCGTGATAAAGCCGGTATGCACGGGTCCCAGTCTCCCTGCCGTCGTCTATCAGCCTGTTTGCGGAAAGTCTAATGCTGGAAAGAATCCATCGCTGCGCCGAACAGATCGGCGCCGTGATCGTCGGCAAGGATCTGCAGATCCGCCAGAGCCTGACCTGCCTGCTGGCGGGCGGGCACCTCCTGATCGAGGACGCACCGGGCGTCGGCAAGACGACTCTGGCGCACGCGATCGCCATCTCGCTCGGGCTGCCGTTCCGCCGCCTGCAGTTCACCAGCGACCTGCTGCCATCCGACGTGATCGGGGTGTCGGTCTACGACCGCAGCACCAGCCAGTTCTCCTTCCATCCCGGGCCGATCTTCACCGAAGTGCTGCTCGCCGACGAGATCAACCGTGCCAGCCCGAAGACGCAGAGCGCGCTGCTCGAAGCGATGGAAGAAAACCAGGTCTCCATCGACGGCATGTCTCGGCCGCTGCCGCAGCCGTTCTTCGTCATCGCCACGCAGAATCCGCTGCACCAGGTCGGCACCTTCCCCCTGCCCGAATCGCAGCTCGACCGCTTCCTGATGTGCATCAGCCTCGGCTACCCGGACCGCGCCGCCGAACGCGCACTGCTGGCCGGCCAGGCGCGCCGCGACATGCTGCGCAGCCTGCCGGCCGTGGCGCGCCCGGCCGACCTGCTGGCGGCGCAGGCCGCGGTCAAGGAAGTGTTCGTTTCCGAAGCGCTGCTCGATTATGTGCAGTCGTTGCTTGCCTTTACCCGCAGTTCGGGCCGGCACGCCGAAGGCCTGTCGCCGCGCGCCGGGCTGGCGCTGCTGGCCGCGGCCCGAGCGTGGGCCTGGATCGACGGGCGCGAGCACGTCATCCCCGAGGACGTGCAGAATGTCCTGCCTGCCGTCGCTGGCCATCGGCTGCATGCCGCGCAGCGTGAAGGCGGCCGCGTGCTGCACGGCCGCGAACTCGTCGGTCAGCTGATCCAGGCGGTGCGCTTGCCCTGAACGGCGGCGCGCCCGAAGTTGCCTGATAAGGGCCACGCGCATCCGGCCGAACGTCGCTGTCGATGAGCTTCACCACCCATCCGCTGGCTGTCCGCATCGGCGAGATGATCGGCGGCGTCAAGGGCGTCGAGCACGGCGAGGTGCTGCTCGACCGCCGCCGCGTCTACATCCTGCCGACCCGCGCCGGCGTGCTTTTTGCCGTCGCGATGCTGATGATGCTGATCGGTTCGATCAACTACTCGCTGCAGCTTGGCTTCATGCTGACGTTCCTGGTCAGCAGCATGGCGCTGGTGGCGATGTACCACACGCATCGCAACCTGGCGCGGCTGACGCTCACCGCGCACCGGGCCGAGAACGTCTTCGCCGGCGACCTGGCGACGTTCGAGATCACCGTGCATAACCCGACGCCGGAAGCGCGTTTCGCACTGGAATTCGAACCCTTGCAGCCGACCAACCCGCTGCAGGAGGCGATCGGCCCCGACGTTCCCGTGCAGCCCATCACCAACGCCGACGTCCCGGCCGCCGGCAGCCGCGAGGTCCGCGTTGCCGTGGCCACGCGCTCGCGCGGCCGGCTCGCCTGTCCGCGCCTGCGCATCGAGACGCGTTTTCCTTTCGGACTGTGGCAGGCGTGGGCTTACTATTCGCCGCCGCTGGCGGCGATCGTCTATCCGACGCCGGAAAGCGAAGCGCCGCCGCTGCCGGCCACGGCCACGGCCGGCGCGGAACAGGAGACCGGCCTGGTGGTCAGCGGCGACGAATTCGCCGGCGTGCGCCCCTACCAGTCCGGCGATCCGCTCAAGCGCGTGGCATGGCGGCTGGCGGCCCGCGGCGACGAATTGTCGGTCAAGCTGTTCGAGGCCTATGCGCGCGGTGAAGTGTTGCTGGATTTCGCCGACCTGCCGGCGTCGCTCGCCGACGAGCATAAGCTGGCGCGGCTGTGTCGCTGGGTGCTGATGGCCGAAGCGGAACAGGTGCGCTACGGACTGCGGCTGCCCGGCGTGCGGATCGACCTCGGCCTCGGCGCCGAGCAGCGCGAGAGCTGCCTGACCGCGCTCGCGCTTTACGGCGGCTCCTGATGGCCAGTGTGGGCAACGGCTCCGCGCGCAACGCTCCGGCCAGAGCGCTGGCGAAGCTGCGCCTGCTCTTCGCATGGTTCGTCCGGGCGCAGGTGTCGTCGGCGGCACGCGACCGGCGCGACACGATGGTGCTGCTTCTGGCGGTCGCCTTCGTCGCCATGCCGCAGTTCGAGCACCTGCCGTGGTGGACGATCGGCGTAATCGTTCTGCTCTGGTGCTGGCGGGCTTGGATCACGCTGCGCAACCTGCCGCTTCCCGGGCACGTGGCCATGCTGCCTTTGCTCGCCGCGGCCGCCGCTGCGGTCTGGCTGCAGTACCGGACCCTGCTCGGCCGCGAGGCAGGCGTGACCTTCCTGCTGCTTCTGCTGGCGCTGAAGCTGCTCGAGATGCGCGCCACGCGCGACGTTTTCGTCGTCGTCTTCCTCTGTTTCTTCATCCTGCTCACGCAGTTCCTGCACAGCCAGGCCCTGCCGGTGGCACTGCTGACGCTGGCGGCGGTGCTGGCGCTGTTCTTCGTGCTGGTCAGCGTCAGCCTGAAAGCCGACGACCTTTCTGCCGGGCGCAAGCTGCGGCTGGTCGTCGGCACGGCGCTGAAGGCCGTGCCGTTGATGCTCGTGCTGTTCGTGCTTTTCCCGCGCCTGGATACGCCGCTGTGGGGACTGCCGCGCGATGCCTTCACCACCGGCACCGGCCTGTCGAACTCGATGTCCCCGGGCGGCATCAGCAACCTGCTGCAGTCGCAGGCGATCGCCTTTCGCGTCCGCTTTGACGGCACGCCGCCCGTCAACCAGCACCTGTACTGGCGCGGGCCGGTATTTGGCAGCTTCGATGGCCGGACCTGGTCGCCCCTGGGTCAGCGGCTGACGGCCGGGCCGCCGCTGCGCATTGATGCCGATCCGGCCTCGGCGATCGAGTACACGGTCACGCTCGAGCCCAGCCAGCGCGACTGGCTCTTTGCGCTGGAAATGCCGGCGCGCCTGCCGGACGACTCCGAGCTGCGGCCGCGGATGAACCCGGTAGGTCAGTTGCTCGCGGCGCGGCCGATCAGCGCTCGAACGCGCTATGAAGCGCGTTCGTTCACCCGGTTCTCGTTTGGCCTGAACGAGAGCAGCCGGTCGTTGCAGGACTGGCTAGCGCTTCCAGCAGGGTTCAACCCACGAACGCTGCAACTGGCCGCCGAACTGCGCGCAAAGCTGCCGCCGGCCAGTCCCGGCGACCGCGCCGCCGGCGACGCGCAGCGCGTGCAGGCCGTGCTCGATTACCTGCGCAGCAACGGCTTTCGCTACACGCTGCAGCCGCCGCTGCTCGGCCGCGACTCGGTCGACGAGTTTCTCTTCGAAACCAAACTCGGCTACTGCGAGCACTACGCCTCGGCCTTCGTCGTGCTCATGCGCGCGCTCGACGTACCGGCGCGCGTCGTCACCGGTTACCAGGGAGGCGAGATCAATCCGGTCGACGGCTTCATGACCGTGCGCCAGTCCGACGCGCATGCCTGGGCAGAGGTCTGGCTTGCCGGTCGCGGCTGGGTACGCGTCGATCCGACCTCCGTCGTAGCGCCGGTAAGGATCGAACAGGGACTGAGCGAGCTTGCCCGGCAGGCCGGCGTCGGGCCGCTTTTCACGATCGGCGCCAACCCCGATGCGACCTGGGTACGCGTCGTCCGCCGCCTGCGCTTCAACTGGGAAGCGATGGAGAACTCGTGGAACCAGTGGGTCCTCAGCTACTCGGCGCAGCAGCAGATGTCGCTGCTCGACCGGCTCGGCTTCGAGCCGAACTGGCGCGTGCTCGGCATCCTGCTCGCCATCGCCGTGTCGATCGTGGCGATCGCGCTGGCCGTGGTTTCATTGCGTCATCGGGTGAGCCGTGATCCTCTCGCCGAACTGGAGGCGCGCTTCCGCAGCCGCCTCGAGCGCGCCGGCCTGCGCGTGTCTCCGGCCGAAGGGCCTCGCGCGCTCGGCCGGCGCCTGAAGAGCGAGCTGTCGCCCGCGGCGCAGGCCGAAGCCGACGGGATACTGCGCGCACTGGAGCACTGGCGGTATTCGCCCGCGAGCCGCACCGTGACACCGGCGGCGCTGCGCCAGTTGCGCGCCAAGGTACGGCGCTTTCGCGTGCGTCCTGCCGCGTGAATGCATCGCCGGCAGCGAACGGATCGACGATGCACTCCGGTCAGCAGACGATGATGAACGACAGCCGGCGCAGGTGGCTGCTGGCAACACTTGCCCTGATCGGCGTGCCTGCGCGGGCCGCGAGCGGCAGCGCCCAGACCTATACGCAACGGCCGGATGTGCAGCAGTTCATCGACGCACTTGCGGCCGAGCAAGGCCTGCCGCGGACATGGATCGAGAACGTACTCGCCACTGGCCGCTATTCGGCACGCGCCGAGCGGTTGATGACACCGAGCCTGACGCCGCCGCCGCGCGACTGGAGCCGTTACCGCGCCCGCGCCCTCGACGAGGCACGCCTGCGCGACGCCGCGCTGTACCAGCAGCTGCACCGGCCGGCGTTGGCGCGAGCCGAGGAGGAGTTCGGCGTGCCCGCACAGATCGTCGTTTCGATCATCGGCATCGAAACGCTGTTCGGACGACTGATGGGCAGTTTCCGAACCCTCGACGTCCTGCTGACGCTCAGTTTCGACTACCCGCGCCGCGCCGCGTTTTACCGCGAGGAACTGGGGCATTTCCTCGTCCTCGGCTACGACGGCCGCATCGACGTGCTGAAGCAGACCGGTTCGTTCGCCGGCGCGATCGGCCTGCCCCAGTTCATGCCCGGTTCGATCCGCCGTTATGCGCTCGACTACGACGGCGACGAGCGCATCGATCTGGCACGCTCCGCCGCCGACGCGATCGGCTCCGTGGCCAACTACCTGTACCAGCAGGGCTGGCAGCGCCACCGCCCGGTGATGTTCAATGCCACGGCCGACGCATCGATCGCCGAACAACTCGATCACGGCATCAGCGCAATTCAGACCTGGGCGGAAGTCGCGGAGCTCGGCGTGCGCATCGACGGCTACCTGCCGCCCGACACGCGCGTTCTGTTGCTCGATCTGCCTTTCGTCCGCAACGACGGCAGCACGGGCGTCGAATACCGGCTGGGCACGGCCAATCTGGCGACGATCCTGCACTACAACCGCAGTTACTTCTACGCTGCGGCGGTCGCGGAGTTCGCCGACGCGTTGACTCGGGAACGCGGCGCAGCGGCGACACGCGCGCTGCGCGAAGCGTTCGATATCGCTGCCACGCGCTCATAGGCGGAACGCACAAGGACCCGCCAGGCGGCGGGCCCTTGTGCGCGTCAACTGCCGATGTCAGATTCGGCGGCGGCGAACCAACGCCATCCCTGCCAGACCGAATCCGAGCAGGGCAATCGTGCCGGGCTCCGGGACGGTGCCGCCGCAGTTCGGGTCGCCGGGCTGGCACGGCGGCGGCGGTGTACCCGGCCGCAGATACAGCGTCATGTGCGACAGACCCGGAATCTGTCCGCCGTTGTTCAGGAAATTGATATCGAAGGTGCCCGCGCTCGAGCCGGAGATCGCGAACGCCTCGTCGTCGAAGTAGTAGCCGGCCCAGTTGTTCCCGCCTTTGAGAACCACCAGCATGTCGACAGCCACCGGCAGGCTGACCGGGAGCGGATCGGCGATCGTCAGCGTCCAATTGCCCGACTGCAGCGTCTGCGGCGCGCTGAGCGTCCAGTTCAGGCCGAGATAACCAAACAGGGTGGCATCGCTTCCCCCGTCGGTGACCGAAGCCTGCCAGCCTCCGCCAAACAATGCGCTGCCGCCGCCGATGCCATTGAGAACCTTCAGGCTGTCGTTGCCCGAGACCACGCCGTAGCAGCCGTTGGAGGCGACGGAGCGGAAGGTGACGTTGTCCCGGCTCAGACCGTCCTCGTTGGTCGCGCTTGCAGGCGCCGGGGCGACCGGGCAATACGCGGGCGCCGCCGATGCGGCGCCTGCGCCCAAGAGCAGACCCGAGGCCAGAAAGCCGGCAATGAACTGTTTGATTGGCGATTTCTTCTTCACGAAGCGCTCTGTCGGTTGAGTGTCGGTTGGCTACCGCATACGCGGTATCAAAGCAATCGATATGCCATGTACTTTAACGGCATAGTAATCAATGTCTTGTAATGACGACTCCGATACCGTGTTTGAGTATGTAAGTCCTGCCGACACCAGTACCGCGGTCTGACGGCCGCGCAGCGTGGCGCTGCGGCCTTCCGTCCGCGGAATGAGTTGCAGCGCGACGCGTCTCGTCCGGTCAAGGACGAAAAACCGGCGAAGGCTGCGGCCAAGCGCGGCCGCGGAACTGATTTCGGCCGACGAGTGGCGGCAACGCCGACGCGAGCGGGATCGCCACCTCGTCCGACGAAAAGAAAACCGACAGTCCGCCGCGGATCAGGCGGCTGGCGCGTCCGGTTGTCGGTCGGGCTGCGCCTCGACGAAGGCCGGAACCTGCATGCAGGCATCGAAGATGCGCATCAAGGTCGGCACATGGTCCAGGCGGCAGGCAAAGCGGCGCGCGTTGAAAATCTGCGGCACGAGCAGCACGTCGGCCAGCGTCACGGCGTCGCCGAGCACGAAGCGGGCGCATTTTCGCTGCGCCACCAGTTGCGCCTCCACCTGCGCCAGCCCCTGCTCGACCCAGTGCCGGTACCACGCGTTCTTGGCGTCCTCGGTCTGCCCGAGCTGCCTGACCAGATAGCGCAGAACGCGCAGGTTGTTCAGCGGGTGGATCTCGCAGGCGATCGACAGCGCGACGCTGCGCACGTAGGCGCGGTCGAGCGGTTCGTGCGGAAGCAGCGGCGGCCGCGGGTACTTCTCGTCCAGATATTCGATGATCGCCAGCGACTGCGTCAGCAGCGCACCGTCGTGCTCGAGCACCGGTACCAGCTCGGCCGGGTTCATGTCGCGGAAGCCGCCGCTGAACTGCTCGCCATGCACGAGGTCGACCGGAACGTACTCGTAGGACAGGTCCTTGAGATTCAGCGCGATGCGCACGCGAAACGAGGCCGACGAGCGCGCCGCCGAGTACAGCTTCATCAGTCCAACCTCCTCGGCATCGAAGGCCGCATGGCACGACATCGGCGCGCAGGATGCGATGCCCACAACACCTGCAGCGGCGCGTCAGCGAGATCGCCGCGCCACGACACCTGACCCGGCCCGTCCCTCATCGACCCTCATCGCCAAGACCGCGCGCAGCGAACACGGCGCTCAGTCCCGCACCGGCGGCGCGATCTTCACGCGCAGCCCACCGACGCCGTCGACCCCGCCCTCCAGAAGGTCGCCCGGCACGACCGCGGCCACGCCCTCGGGCGTTCCGGTGAAAATGAGATCGCCGGGAAGAAGTTCGAAATACCTCGAAAGATGCTCGATGGTCTCATTGACGTTCCAGATCATCGTCGAAACGTCGCTGTCCTGCCGGGGCTGCCCGTTCACCTTCAGCCAGATCCGCCCGCGCGTGACCTCGCCCGTGCGGCCGATGGGATTGACGCTGCTGATCGGCGCCGAGAAATCGAAACCCTTGCCGACCTCCCACGGCCGGCCCTGCTTTTTCGCCTCCGCCTGCAGGTCCCGGCGCGTCATGTCCAGCCCGACAGCGTAGCCCCAGATGTACGACACGGCTTCGGCGGCAGCGATGCGTCGACCGCGCCGGCCGATCGCCACCACCAGTTCCATCTCGTGATGCAGGTTGCCGGTCTCCGGCGGATAGGGCATCTCGCCAGTGCCTTCGGCAGTGGGAAGCAGCGCATCGGCGGGCTTGGCGAAGAAGAACGGCGGCTCGCGACCGGAGAAACCCATCTCCTTCGCGTGCTCCGCGTAGTTGCGGCCGACGCAGTAGACGCGATGCACGGGATAAAGGTCGGTCGATCCGGTCACCGGGACAACCACCTGCGGCGGCGCTGCGAACACATAGGCCATTGCGGTCTGCTCCACGACAGATTGCGCGGCGATTATGCGCGCGACGGTCGCAGGCTAGGCAGCGGCCGGACCGGGCTGAGAACTGCGTGCGATCGCGCGCGACAGCAGGATCACCGGCAGCACGCCGACGGCAACGATCGTCAGCGACGGAATCGCCGCCTCCCCAAGTCGCTCGTCGGCGGCCAGCTGATAGGCGATCACCGCCAGCGTGTCGAAATTGAACGGGCGCAACACCAGCGTGGCCGGCAGTTCCTTCATCACATCGACGAACACCAGCAGCGAGGCGGCAAACAGCGACGGTGCCAGCAGCGGCAGGTGAACCCGCCGGAAGACCTCGCCTGGGCTGGCGCCGAGGCTGCGCGCGCTGGCGTCCATCGCCGGCGTGATGCGCGCCAGCCCGGCCTCGATCGGCTGGAAGGCCACCGCGAAGTAGCGGACCACGTAGGCGTAGAGCAGTGCGGCGACGCTGCCGGTGAACAGCAGCCCGGTGCCGAAACCGAAGTGCGCCCTCATCCATGCATCGAGCGCGTTGTCGAACGCCGCCAATGGCAACAGGATGCCGACGGCGATCACGATGCCCGGCACGGCATAGCCGAGATTCATCAGACGCGCGGCCAGCGTCACGGCGCGGCCGGGCCGGCCGATGGGTTGCAGGCGTACCGCGTACGCGACAAGCGCCGCCATCACGATCGCGATCAGTGCTGCGCCGGCGCCGAGTGACACGCTGTGCCACAGCCACAGGAGGTAGCGGTGCGGATCAAGTTCGTGCACTGCCGGCGCCGCCAGCCCGATGAGGATCGCCATCGGCAGCACGAACCCGGCACCCAGCGGAAGGCAGCAGGCCACCGTGGCGGCGATGCCGCGGCCGCGGGCGAGCCGCACGCGCTGCGCCGGGCGTGCGCTGTTCGGCGCCGAGACAAACCGGGCGCGGCCACGGGCGCGCAGTTCGAAAGCCATCAGCAAGAGCACGACCGCGAGCAGCGCGCTGGCTAGCTGGCTTGCGGCGATCCGGTCGCCGAGCGAAAACCAGGCACGATAAATGGCGGTCGTGAAGGTCTGCAGGCCGAAGTACGCCGCGGCACCGTAGTCGGCAACGGTCTCCATCAGCGCCAGCGCCGCACCTGCCGCCACCGCCGGCCGCGCCATCGGCAGATTGACGTGCAGCCAGCTGCGCAGTGGCGAATACCCGAGCGAGCGCGCCGCATCGGCCATCGACGCTGTCCGCGCCAGGAACGCCGTGCGTGCCAGCAGGTACACATAGGGATACAGCGTCACCGTGAAGACGAACGCGCCGCCCGGAATCGAACGGATCTCGGGAAACCAGTAGTCACCGCGCTGCCAGCCGAAACTCGAACGCAGAGCGCTCTGTACCGGGCCGGCAAACTGCAGGAAGTCGGTGTACGCGTAGGCGACGATGTAGGCAGGCATCGCCAGCGGTACAAGCAAGGCCCACTCAAACAGCCGCCGCCCGGGAAATTCGTAGGCAGCCACGAGCCAGGCCGAGGTCGAACCGAGAACGATCACGCCAACGGCGACGAGCGTCACCAGCAATGTCGTCTCGGCCGCTGCGCGCGGAATCACGGTTCCTGCCAGATGCCGCAAGGTCTCCCACGAAGCCGGCAGATCCGTGAAGCTCGACAGCACACCGAAAACCGGAAACAGCACGGTCGCGGCGCACAGCAGCGCCAGCAGCAGCGGGGCCAGCGCGTGGCGCGAACGGTGGCGCTGCGAGTATCGGCGCGCAGGAGACGCCGGCGGCAGTACCGAGGCACTCACCGCGAGCCGTCCGCCGCTTTGCCCGCGGCCGCTGCAATCCTGAACGCCGAGGCTCGCAAGGCTGTCATGGGAAGTTCACCGCTGCGCCGAGATGAGAATTATAATCATTTGCGTCCGAAATCCTGACTGGGCTCATGGCCACTGCCACGGTCCTTGACATTCGCGACCTCAGCATCTGCTATCCGCAGTCGCGGGCAGCGGTGCTCGAGCGGTTGAACCTTGCCCTCGTGCAAGGCGACATCGGCTGCGTCGTCGGCAGTTCAGGCTGCGGCAAGACGACCCTGCTGCGCGCCATCGCCGGCCTGGTGCCGGTCACCTCCGGTTCGATCGACATCGGTGGCGAGCGTGTCGCCGGCGACGGCATTGAAGTGCCGACCGAGAAGCGCGGCGTCGGCCTCGTGTTCCAGGATTACGCGCTCTTTCCACACCTGCGCATCAACGAGAACATCGCCTTCGGCCTGCGCGACGTGCCGCGCCGCACGCGCGCGGCACGCGTGCAGCGCCTGCTCGAACTCGTCGGATTGCAGCCCTACGCACGCAAGTATCCGCACGAGCTTTCCGGAGGGCAGCAGCAGCGCGTCGCGCTCGCACGCGCCCTGGCGCCGTCACCCAAGATGCTGCTGATGGACGAGCCGTTCTCCAACCTCGATGTCGAACTGCGCGCACGCCTTGGCGCGGAAGTGCGGCAGATCCTCAAGGAGAGCGAGACGTCGGCCATACTCGTCACGCACGACCAGCAGGAGGCCTTCGCGATCGCCGATCGCGTCGGCGTAATGCACCAGGGGCGCCTCGAGCAGTGGGACCGCCCCTACGAGATCTACCACCGACCCGGCAGCCGCTATGTCGCCGATTTCATCGGCCAGGGCGTGTTCCTGCCGGCAAAGGTGCTCGACTCGCGTCGAGTGTCGATCGAACTCGGCGTGCTGAAAGGCGACGTGCCGCTGCCGTGCACGGTCGGCTGCGAAACCTGCGGCCGCGGCTGCCACGTCGAAGTGCTGCTGCGGCCGGACGATGTCATTCACGACGACACCAGCCCGATGACCGCACAGGTGGTGCGCAAGGCGTTTCGCGGCGCCGACTTCGTCTACACGCTGCGGCTGGACAGCGGCCGCGAAGTGCTGGCACTGGTACCGAGCCATCACGATCACGCGGTCGGCGAGCGCATCGGCATCCGCCTCGATGCCGATCACGTGGTGACTTTCCCGAGCGAAACAACGGCCGCCGAGACCGCCCGCCTATAATCCGCCGCGCGCAACGCGCAGGGGAGAGATGGCCGAGCGGTTGAAGGCGCACGCCTGGAACGCGTGTATAGGTGAATAGCCTATCGTGGGTTCGAATCCCACTCTCTCCGCCAGGACTAGTCTCAAGCCGCTGAATATCTTGGGCTTTCTCAGAAGCACACGCGGCAACCCACGAACTTACCCACATTCGCGACCCCGATCGCTGCCGCTGCTGCCCGCGCGTCGGGACGCGTCCCCCGGTGCCGGGTCTGATCTGCTGGCAGTCGGAGCGGGTCCCATCCGCCCGGTTCCGGCCGACCCCCACCCGGCACCATCAAAGAGAAATCGACTGGGGGGTACGAGCCTCTGCGGATCGACAGCGACATACAGAGTGCAATTGATGCGCTGTCAGCGATAGAATGTGACTATTGATCAGTCTAGGGTCGAGGCGATTAGATGGCGCTAGGCAGAAAGACGGGCGGCCGCACCAAGGGCACGCCCAACAAGCGCACCCAGGATGTGACCGAGCGCTTGGCGGTGCTGGGCTGCGATCCGATCGAAGGCATGGCCCGCATCGCCATGGACGAGGCGAACACGCCGGAACTGCGGGGCCGGATGTACGCCGAACTGGCGCAATACGTCGCGCCGAAGCGCCGCGCAATCGATCACTCCGCGAGCGATGGTGCTGGCGAGATCAGCATCAGTTGGACGCCGCTGGCTGCGGCACCGCAGATCGAGCACGATTAGCTGCTCAAGAAAAGAGTCTCATCCCGCCGCGCAGTAAGCCGACCCCCACCCCATGAGCAATTGAAATCGAGGCCGGGGTGCTGAGCCTCCCTGTACTTGTACCCGGACAGATCGACCATCACGAACAAAACCCGCCACGTGGGCGGGTTCGAAGCGGCCATCGGACAACTACTGCTTGCGCTGCCGAATAGTGGCCAGTCCGGCGAGACCAACGGCAAGAAGTGCAAGGCTTGATGGCTCCGGAAGCCCATATGGTCTTCCGTCTCGCACTGCCCAAGCCGCTAGATTGTCGTCCGTGCCGCCGAACGCCTCGTATCCTTGAAATCCGATATCAAAGCTGAAATACCAGCCCGCAACAGTGCCGGTGACTCCGGGGGCATAGCCTGTTTCATACCAGTATCTTGAGGACTGAATGTTTGTGAACGGGCCTTGATTGCCGGTGATTGGATTGTCGGGCGGTCCGACGTAACTCGGAAGCCAAGCCACCCCGCCGAGTTCATCGTAAAAGAGATGTCCCATTTCACTGCTACTGCAATTAAACCCAAGACAAGGTTCGCTGCCTGCCAAGTCCAACGCCGTCGGCAGCCGCCAATCCCGATAACCGAGATAGTTCAAGTCGGCGGCCCATTGGTTGGCGTCGTTCCAGAGCATTCCCCCCGCAACATCCCCATTCACGCAGTTGCCCAGCGTCAGGCAAAGATTTGCGTCCGCGACCCAGGTGATATCTCGGTTGGTGTCATAGACCAGTTTCCCGCCGACCCACGGAACCAATGCCGCAGAAGCGATTGCAGCCCATAGCGTCAAACAGACCGCAAGAACATCGCGGAATCGCCGGTTCATTAGATCCTCCCCGTGTTGCCGCCGGCCGAAAACTGACCCACTTTTGAAGGTTGTGCCGATCGAAAT
>CAZDXQ010000019.1:0-59054 GCA_964509545.1 uncultured Burkholderiaceae bacterium
TCGAAGGAGCCGCCACCTCAGCTCACCAGTTCAACAATCCGCGGGACATCGCCCCACAACACGCGTCCTGGAAGATAGCGCGCAAGCGCTAGCCTTCCCCGGCTACCGAATCCGATCGCGTTTCCGGGCCCTGCAGCGCACGACTCTCTCTTTGGCTCGACCGGGCTGGTACGCGCACCGACGTGCAGCCATCAGTTACGCTCTCACGCGGGGTCCACCTACAATCTCCTTACGTCAGACTTGGCACGAAACTCATGAAAGTCACCGTTATTGGAACCGGTTACGTTGGCCTGGTCACGGGCGCATGCTTGGCAGACGTTGGCAATGATGTGCTTTGCATCGACAGCGACGCGACCAAGGTTCAGCGCTTGTTGCAGGGGGAGATCCCGATCCACGAGCCGGGGCTGGATGCGATCGTTGCCCGCTGTGCCAAGGCCGGCCGGCTGCAGTTCTCCACCAGCTACGACGACGCGGTGGCTCACGCATCGCTGGTGTTCATCGCCGTGGGCACGCCCTCGGACGAGGATGGTTCTGCGGACCTCTCGCACGTGCTGGCGTGTGCGCGTGAACTTGGCCAGCGAATCGCGCGCGATACGACAGTAGTGGTGAAGTCGACCGTCCCGGTCGGCACCAATGACAAGGTCCGCAGCGCGATCGAACGGGAACTGCAAGCTCGTAACGCCACCGTGCGCGTCGCCACTGCGTCGAATCCGGAGTTTCTGAAGGAAGGGTTCGCGATCGAGGACTTCATGAAGCCCGACCGTATCATCGTCGGCGCTGATGATGCACAGGCCAAGCTGGTGCTGCAGCACCTGTACGCGCCGTTCAATCGCAATCGGGACCGTGTGCTTTTCATGGACGTGCGATCAGCCGAGTTCACAAAGTACGCGGCCAACGCAATGCTGGCAGTGCGCATTTCATTCATGAACGAGATGGCCAACCTCGCAGATCGGCTTGGCGTCGACATCGAGGACGTGCGGCGCGGCATCGGCGCGGATCCACGCATCGGGCCGCATTTTCTCTATGCGGGGGTGGGATTTGGCGGCTCCTGCTTTCCCAAGGACGTACGTGCGCTGGCTCACACGGCTGCGCAAGAAGGCGAGCCGGGAGAACTGCTGCAGGCGACGCAGCGGGTCAATGCCAGGCAGAGGCGGATCCTGTTTGATCGAATCCGCGATTTCTTCGGGGGCTCGGTCGATCGTCGAGTTGTGGCCTTGTGGGGGCTGGCATTCAAGGCCAATACGGACGACATGCGAGAGGCTTCGAGCATCGCCATCGTGGAGGCTCTGACCGGCGCCGGCGCGCACGTGCGCGCGTACGATCCGGTGGCGCAGGAGAACGCTCGCCGCATTTTTGCTGGCAACGGTCGTGTGCATCTCGCTGACTCGGCGCGCGAGGCATGCCGCGGGGCTGATGTGCTGGCCGTTGTGACCGAGTGGCTGGAATTTCGCAGCCCAGATTTTGAATGGCTGGCGGAGACGCTGGGAAGCCGAGCGCTCTTTGACGGGCGCAATCTTTACGAGCCGGAACAAGTGCGTGCGGCTGGCTTGCATTATGTTGGCATCGGTCGCGGGCGCATGTGACCGAACTCGTGCTTGTCACCGGCGCGGCCGGATTCATCGGCTATCACGTGGCAGACGCTTTGCTGTCGCGTGGCGAAACGGTATTGGGAATCGACAGCCTCAATGATTATTACGACCCTGCGCTCAAGCTGGCGAGGCTCCAGCAACTGCGACAGCGGCCGCGCTTCGATTTCGTGAAAGTTGACCTGGCCGATCACCTCGCACTTGCCGCCGCACTCGGCCGCGTCCACGTCGACGGGATTATCCATCTGGCCGCCCAGGCGGGCGTCCGCTACTCGTTTACCAACCCGCGTGCGTACATCGACAGCAACGTCGTCGGTTTCCTGAATCTGCTCGAGTTCGCGCGCGCGAACCCGCCGCGGCATTTCGTCTACGCGTCGAGTTCGAGCGTATACGGCGCGAATACGAAACAGCCGTTTTCGCTCAGCGACCGCGTGGATCATCCCGTCAGTCTGTACGCGGCGACTAAGCGTGCCGATGAACTTATGGCTGAGGTCTACGCTCGTCAGTTCGCACTATCGCTGACAGGCCTACGCTTTTTCACTGTCTATGGGCCTTGGGGCCGACCGGACATGGCGGCGATGAAATTCACCAGCGCGATTCTGGCGGGGGAGCCCATAGACGTCTACAACCGCGGTGAGTTGAAACGCGACTTTACTTACATCGATGATGTCGTCGATGGTGTGCTGCGCGTCTTTGACCGAGTGCCCGCTGCAGACGCTGGAGTCGCACATCGGATCTTTAATATCGGCAATCACCGGCCGGAGCCGTTGCTGAGGTTCATAGACGTTCTTTGTCGACTGCTGGGGCGCGAGGCGCGGATGAATCTGCTGCCGATGCAACCCGGCGACGTTTACTCAACCTGTGCCGACATCACCGAGATCCGGAACGAGTACGGTTGGGTGCCGACGACGACGATCGATGAGGGCCTCCCGAAGCTCGTACGTTGGTACCAACGTTATTTTGGATTGTGACCTGACCGCCGACGTAGCGTGACCGCCGCCGACTGTTGCGTCGCGGAAGCGGATCCTCGCGACACCGCTCGAACTTGGGGGCAGCCACGCAAGCGGCGCACGCCAACAATGCCGCGCTGCACTCGCCGGCCTGGCCGTTTGTCGGGAGGTTTTACACCTTGACGAAGTGGTCTTCGCCGCGCGGGGGGAATAGCAAGATCAATCAGTCGCTTAGCCAAAGACCTCCACCCTGGCATAGCGCTTGCATGCGATACCGATGAATCGCTACAGTGCGTCCCAACGACGCATGTTCGATCACGCGCAGGTCCACGATGGAACAGAAGCCCAATTCCCGCCGAAAGTTGCTTCAGGGGTCGCTTGCCGCGCCGGTGGTCCTGACGGTGACGTCGCCGTCTGCACTTGCAGCGTCCTCCTTCAATGCGTGTATCGCGCGTGGCGCTAATGAGCCGCCTCCATCTGAGCTTGTCACATCGGCGAAGGATAACTGGTACCGCGCCGAGTTCGCGGCGTACAAGTTCAGGCTGAATTCGGGCTCGGATCCAGCGAACAACCCGGAATACGAGTACTACTATCGAAATAAGGGTCAAGAGTGGCGCTACTATCGCCTGGATATTTGCGATTCGACGGGCGTGCTCGAGAGCGATATCTACGGAATCAAGTCGTCACTCGGCAATCGTTATGTTTTGGTCTGGGTTGACAACGACGGCAAGACGGTCGCGTACGGCAGCTGCGGTCCGAATGGCGGATACGCTGTGTCTGCGAGTTGCTGGAACTCTTTCATCACGCAGAAATAACCTCGCCTTGGGCGCACAGGCGCGGGTTTCATACTCGCCAGCCTGATGTCTTCCCGGTTCGATATTGCACCGGGAGTGAAGGCCGTCACTTTTGACGACGAGACAGTCGTCTTCAATCCGGCAAGTTGGGAAACGCATGTCTTGAATGCCGGGGCAACGCTCGTGCTCGGACTTGTCCAGGACGGTTGCACCGTTGCCGAAGTCCGATCAGTCCTCGCCGACGCGCTCGCCGACGAGGAAAGATCTTCCGCGGGCGAACATGCTGACCGCGTGCTCGGCGAGCTTCAATCGCTGCGGCTTATTGTCGAACGCGACGGCAACCGGGATGCGAGTCTCCGAGATCCCTGAACCTGAACTGGCGGCGCAGTTGGCCGGCGCCGGCATCGGACTTGATTTTGGTGCGGCGCGCGCTCGCGTCCGCGGCGATGCGGTGGGTCTAGCGAAGGCTATAGCCGCCGTCTACCGGGATTTCTCGATTGACGAGCCGTCGGGGTTCTTCGACGTGACGGTACGCCTGCGGCGTGCCTACGGAATCCGGCGTTTCTTGCGCGAGCAGATCGAACTCGTCTTCGACGGGGGCACTCTTTTCGCACCTTATCCTGCTGATACTCACTTGCCGATGCTCGAGTGGGGAATCAACTTCCTGATCGCCCAGCGACTTGGATTTCACCTGCTGCTGCACGCCGGAGTAGTGGAACTCGGCGGCAAGGCGATCATCCTGCCGGCGCTGCCTGGCACGGGAAAAAGCACGCTGACCGCGGCCCTTGCCACGCGTGGCTTCCGCCTCCTTTCGGATGAATTCGGCGTCGTGCGCTTCAGCGACGGGCAATTGCTGCCTCTGCTGCGGCCGGTGGCGTTGAAGAACGAATCGATCGACGTCATTGCGCGGTTTGCGCCGCGCGCAACGATCGGACCGAGGTTTCCGAAGACGCGGAAGGGGACGGTTGCTCACCTTGCGCCAGAGCCCGACGCCGTGGAACGGCGCCACGAACCCGCCCAGCCGGCGCTGATCGTCTTCCCCCGCTATGACTCGCAGGTGGAACTGGAGATCGAGCCGGAAATGCCCTCGCGCGCGTTCGGCCGGCTGGCCGTGAATTCTTTCAACTACGAGATGCTCGGACCCGCTGCGTTCGATGCGGTATCGCGCCTGGTGCGCTCCAGCCGCGTTTACCGGCTCGCCTACAGCGACCTCGATCGGGCGACGGCAGCACTACGCGAACTGCTCGCTGCTTGTGGCTGATCGCTCCGCGAAAGCGGGGCAAGCCGTTGCGCGTGGATACACTTCGGGCCGATGACATCGACCCGAAATCGGCTGGAGCCGCACATGCAGTTGCTGCTCGCAGCCCTCGGCGATCCTGCCCAATGTTCGACGCTCGAGCTCGACGTCTGGGATCGCCTCGTGCGGACCGCGCGTGCTGCCCGCGTGCTCGGAGTCCTGGGCGCCCGGATCGAGCGGGCCGGGATGATCAACGATGTGCCAGAACCCGTGGCCAATCATCTCCGCGCCGCAAAGGCGGAGGCGCGGTACCTGCGCCAGATGATCCTGCGCCAGTTGACGGTCGTGGCCGAAACGCTCCGTCCGTTGGCGGTCAGGCTGGTCGCGCTGAAGGGATCGGCCTACATCCTCCGTGATTCGCGGTGCGCCGAGGGCCGTATGCCCCGTGACGTCGACATCATGGTCGAGCGCAGCCGCCTCGACGAGGTTGAAAGAACGCTGCTGGCTGCAGGATGGGAATTCGAGAAGACGGATCCCTACGACCAGCACTTTTACCGGGCCTGGTCGCATGAACTGCCGCCGATGCGGGCACCGGCGATGCCGCTGGAGCTCGACCTGCACCATGCCATCCTGCCGCCGCTGGGTCGGCTTCGGCCTGACACGGCCGCGCTGCTCGCTGCCGCGGAGCCCGTGTCCGGATGGGAGTGGTGGACCCTGAGCGCGGCCGATCAGGTGCTGCACGCATCGGCGCACCTGTTCCAGGACTCGGATTGGGTGAGCCGGCTGCGCGACCTGGTCGACATCGATGCCCTGATCCGGGAGGGCGCGGCGGCGAATCCACGCTTCTGGGTCGTACTCGCGGACCGCGCCCTGGAACTCGATCTGGCGGCGCCGCTTTGGTATGCGCTTGATGTCGTCGAAGACTGGCTGGGAACGCCGGTCGAACTACCGACGCGTCAGCGGCAGGCGCTCGCCCCTGGCCGCCTGGGCCGATCGTTAACGCTGATGTTTGCCCGTCGCTGCCTTGCGGTGGTCCATCCCGATCGCGAACCGGGTTGGCGGGAGCGCTTATCCCGCTCCGCGATGAGCCTGCGCGCAACCTGGATGCGTATGCCACCGACGTTGTTTGCGTATCACGCGGCGAACAAGGCGGTTCGGTCCATACGTCGCATTACGGAGCAGCAGGCTGCGATTTGAGGCAGGCGAGGGCTGTCGCCTTCTGCCGACGCAGACCGGACCGTCTCCTGTCCGCAGCGATGATGCCTGCAGCCTCGCCATATCCCGCAAAATTGGTATATCCTCCCCTGCGACATCGATCAGGCGGCGCGCGTCGAAGGAACTAGAAGACGCGGCGGTTTGGATGACGGTCGTGTCCCGACTTCCTGGCGGGCCGCGGTTGCCGCTTATCCGGCTATGGAAGAGTCGGCATGTATTTGTCACAGGGCAGGCGTACCCTGACCGCTGTCACTCGTCGAGGACGAGGGAATCGCGCTGATGCGCACGGGAAGAATCGGCGCTGCTGAGGGTCGATGCGCCGAGTCGGTTGAGTGCCTGCAGGTGTAAGTCTCGATGAAGGCTTTCGCCGTGCCAGTCGAGAGGGGAAATAAGAACGAATGATCAGGTTGTTCCGGCATCACGTTTCGGTTGGGTCGGTGCTGACGCTGATGGCCGACACCGCGTTGCTGTTCGCGGTCGTGCCACTGGCGGTCCGAGTGCACGACGGCAATGCGCACGAGGTGATCGAAACGCTGGTTCCCGCCTGCGTCTTTGCGCTGCTGATGCTGTCGCTGAACGGCTCGCTCGGTCTTTATCGGAGAGAGGGCGGCACCGGCTTCGGCGGCCAGCTTGGCCGGGTCATGCTGGCGGTGGCAATCGGGATTCCGGTCGCCTACGTTCTGTTCTCGGTGACGCCGTATGGATACGCGGCGCGCAGCGCAATCGGTTACACGATCCTTTACACGCTCGCTGGACTCATTCTCCTACGGCAGATGGTGTTCTGGGCAAGCAGTTCCGGCGTCGGCGCCAAGCGTGTTCTGATCGTCGGCACGGGGGAGGAGGCCGCGGGTGTCGAGAAGGCCCTGGCGACGCTGGGTTACCCGTCGTTGTCGATCGTTGGTTTTTACCCGACCGGCCAGGAGAACGGCGCGCGTGCGGTACCCGAAGATCGCGTCCTGCCGACAACGCTCGGATTGGCCGAAGTCGTCGAAGGCTTGGGCGTCAGGGAAGTGATCGTCGCGGTGCGCGAGCAACGGGGTGGCGTCCTGCCACTTCGTGAACTGCTGGACTGCCGCATCAGTGGCATTCCGGTGACCGATCTGGCGGGCATGTACGAGCGCGTTCGTGGCGAGGTTCCGCTGGAGTCGCTGAAGGCCAGCTGGCTGATCTACGGCCAGGGCTTTGCGCAAGGCGGTCTGCGCGGCTTCGTGAAGCGGGCCTTCGACCTTATCGTCTCGGTGGTCATGCTCGTCCTGGCACTGCCCGTCATGATCATCACCGCGCTGGCCATACGCTGGGAAAGTCCAGGGCCGGTCATCTACCGCCAGGAGCGCGTCGGACTCGGTGGCCGGCGCTTCATGTGCCTGAAGTTCCGCAGCATGCGGGCTGACGCCGAGCGCGACGGAGTCGCACGGTGGGCAGTCAAGGCCGACCCGCGCGTCACGCATGTCGGGCGCATCATCCGCAAACTGCGCATCGACGAACTGCCGCAGCTCATCAACGTGCTGCGCGGCGAGATGAGCTTCGTCGGGCCGCGGCCGGAACGGCCGAGTTTCGTGCAGGAACTCAAGCGCGACATTCCCTTTTACGACATACGCCACAGCGTCAAACCCGGCGTCACCGGCTGGGCGCAGGTGCGCTACAGCTACGGCGCCTCGGTCGAGGACGCCCGCAAGAAGCTGCAGTTCGACCTTTACTACGTGAAGAATCACTCGCTGTTTCTCGATCTGCTGATCCTGGTCGAAACCGTGCGCGTCGTCCTCTTCCGAGAGGGCGCTCACTAGGGCACCGCACGCGCCGCCTCCGCGCGGAACTGCTGCGGCCCCCGCCGTGCAGTCTTGCTCCTGCCGCTGGTCGTTTATCCTCACGACTCAAGCAGTGAGATCCTGCGCCGAGGCGCATCTGTTGGGAAGTCGATTCGGCCCTTGGATTTCGAAAACATCAGCCCCGACTGGTATCTGAGCCCTGGCGTCTGGTCCTACGGACTTGCTGCCCTGGGCTTTTCCGCCTTCGCCATTCAGTTGTCGGTGGGCTGGAAAGGCGGCGGACGGGCCGTACTGCTGCTGGCAGCCGTTACCCTCAGTGCCTTCTGGGCCGCCGCTACGACCGCGTTCGCCCTTTCGCCAAGCGGGGCGCTATGGCGGACGACCCACGTCTTCGACAGCCTGCGCCTGGTTTGCGCGGCAGCATTTCTCGCGGTGATTCTGCTGCGGCCGCACAATGATCTGCCGGCGATTTCGGTTCAGCGGCGCCTGTCGGTCTGGGTGTTCGCCTCCATCCTCAGCCTTGCCGGCGCGGCCCTGACGCTGGGGATGCCACTGCCCGGCATCAGCGTCATCGAGAGCGAACGGCCGACACTGATTTTCGGTGCCCATCTCGCGCTATCGCTTGTCGGTCTGGTGTTGGCGGAGCAGGTCTACCGACATAGCCCGGCGACGCTGAGATGGCATGTGCGTCCGCTGTGCATCGGGCTCGCCGGCCCTTTTGCGCTCGATGTCGTCGTCTACTCCGATGCGTTGCTGTTTCGCACGCTCGACCTGCATTTCTGGGCGGCGCGCGGGTTCGCTCACGCGCTGGCGATTCCGCTGCTCGGCCTGGCCGCGCGCAGGAACCGTGACTGGACCTTCGACGTCACTGTTTCGCGCAGCGTGATTGCCGGGTCCACCGCCGTCCTCGCGGCGGGGGTGTACCTGCTTGCGGTCGCCGGTTCCGGGTATTACGTGAGGTACTTCGGTGGAACCTGGGGAAAGACGCTGCAGACCGTGGTCTTCTTCGGCGCGTTCCTGTTCCTGGGATTCGTGACGGTATCGAGCACGTTCCGCGCCAAGGTTCGCGTGCTCGTCGCCAAGAATTTCTTCTCCTATCGCTACGACTACCGCGAGGAGTGGCTGAAGTTCACACGAACCTTGTCTGCCTCTGAGGAAACGCAGCCGGTCGAGGAGGTATGCGTTCGTGCGCTCGCCGATCTCGTCGAAAGCACCGGGGGCGGGCTTTGGCTGAAGCGCGACCAGCCGCCGGGTTACGCACAGGTGACCCGATTCAGCCAGCCACGCGTTGAGGCGGTCGAGTCGGTCGACGGCGCCTTGGCGTCGTTCCTCGCCCGTAGCGGATGGGTCATCGAGGTTCCGTTGGCGCGCCGCGACCCGACGAGCCAGGGCGCCTTCGGATTGCCGGCGTGGCTGGATCAGCTGCACGACGCGTGGCTGGTCGTTCCACTGCTGTTCGGCGACGACCTGATCGGCTTCGTCGTCCTCGAGCAGCCTCGGGTCAAGATGGAAGTCAATTGGGAGGTCCGCGATCTGCTGAAGACCGCGGGCCGGCAGGCGGCCAGCTACCTGGCGATGAAGCAGGCCACCGAAGCGCTGCTCGAGGCGCGCAAGTTCGATGCCTTCAACCGCATGTCGGCCTTTGTCGTGCACGACCTGAAGAACCTGGTCGCGCAGTTGCGGCTGATGCTGCGCAATGCCGAGAAGCACCACGCCAACCCCGACTTCCAGCGCGACATGCTGGAGACGGTCGAGCACGTGGTCGAGCGGATGGGCAAGCTGATGCAGCAGCTGCGTTCGGGCGAAACCCCGGTCGAGGGTCGTCGTCCGCTCGACCTCGGCGCCCTGGTGCGCAGGGTGCAGGCGACCCGTGCCCCCGGCCAGAAGGGGTTGAAGCTGAACACCGCGCCGGAAGTCCTTGCGCTGGGTCACGAAGATCGGCTTGAACGGGTCATTGGTCACCTGATCCAGAACGGCTTCGATGCCGCAGGCGAGAATGCGCGGGTTGACGTCCGCGTCTTTCGCGATGCCGAGCGCGCAGTCATCGAGGTGGCCGACAACGGCATCGGCATGTCGAAGGAATTCGTGCGGGACGAGTTGTTCAAGCCTTTCAAGACGACCAAGACGAGCGGCATGGGCATCGGCGCCTACGAAAGCCAGCAGTACGTGATGAGCCTCGGCGGCCGCATCGAGGTGCAGAGCGAGCCGGGCGTCGGCACGAGGGTGCAGGTGATCCTGCCCGCACTGGAGCAGGCTGGTGCCGCCAGCGTGCAGGAGCAGCCGGCATGACGGACAAGCGCCGGCCGCTGCTGGTCGTCGAGGACGATCCGGCGCTGCAGAAGCAGATGAAGTGGGCCTTCAGCGACTACGACGTCGCAATGGCGGCCGACCGCGAGAGCGCGATGGTGCAACTGCGGCGCATCGAGCCGGCGGTGGTGACGATGGATCTAGGCCTGCCGCCGGCGCCCGATGACACGACGGAGGGCTTCGCCACGCTGCAGCAGATCCTGGCCCTGGCGCCTGAGACGAAAGTCATCGTGCTCACCGGCCAGAACGACCGCGCCAATGCGCTGAAGGCGATTTCGCTGGGCGCCTACGACTTCTATGCCAAGCCCTTCGAGCCGGACGTGCTGACGCTGATGATCGATCGCGCCTACCGGCTGCACGAACTGCAGGAAGAGAACCGGCGACTGCGCGAGTCTCAGCCGCCCGAGGGGCTAAGCGGGCTGCTTACGCGGGACCCGGAGATGCTTCGTGTCTGCCGCACCATTGAAAAGGTGGCGCCGACCAATGCCACCGTGATGGTGCTCGGCGACTCGGGAACCGGTAAGGAACTTCTCGCCCGTGGCGTGCACAACCTGTCGCCGCGCAAGGCGCAGCGCTTCGTGGCGATCAACTGCGCGGCGATTCCGGAGAATCTTCTCGAAAGCGAACTGTTCGGATACGAAAAGGGCGCATTCACGGGGGCGTCAAGGCAGACGATTGGCAAGATCGAGACGGCGCACAAGGGCACGCTCTTTCTCGACGAGATCGGCGATCTGCCGGGCTCGCTGCAGGCGAAGCTGCTGCGTTTCCTGCAGCAGCGCTGCATCGAACGCCTGGGCGGTCGCGACGAGATCCCTGTCGACGTTCGCGTGGTCTGCGCCACGCACCAGAACCTCAAGGCCCTGATCGGCGAGGGCAGGTTCCGCGAGGACCTTTATTACCGGCTTGCGGAAATCGTGGTCACTGTGCCGCCGCTGAGAGCTCGCGCCGGCGACGCGGCGCTGCTCGCGCACGCCTTTGCGCTGCGCTTTGCCAACGAGTACAAGCGATCCGGCGCGACGCTGCTGCCCGACGCGCTGACGGCGATCGAACGGTATGCCTGGCCGGGCAACGTGCGCGAACTGGAGAACGTCATCAAGCGCGCGGTGATCATGTCCGACGGCAGCGGCATCAGCGCGGCCGACCTCGAACTGCCGGGCGGAGCGACGGAGAACGGCAAGTTGAACCTCCGCCAGGCGCGCGAGGAAGCCGAAAGGCAGGCGGTGCTGCGCTCTTTGGCCCATGCCGACGGGAACCTGAGCCGCGCCGCTGACCTTCTGGGGATCAGCCGGCCGACCCTTTACGATCTGATGCATCGCTTCGGCCTGAAGTAGGTCGCGGCAACGAGAAAGGAAACCAAATGAAAAGATATCGCGCGTCGCCACGACCCGGCCGGCTGGCTGCCGTCGCGTGTGCTGCGGTCCTCGTCGCCGCCTGTGCGGGCAAGAATCCGACGGAGCTGGTCGGTTCGGCGAAGGAGTACCTGGCCAAGAACGACTACAACGCCGCCGTCATCCAACTCAAGAGCGCTCTGCAGGAAGCGCCGGACAACGGCGAGGCACGGCTGCTTCTCGGTACGGCAATGATTCAGCAGCGGGACTTTGCATCCGCGGCCAAGGAACTGCGGCGCGCGCTCGAACTGGGTCAATCGCCGGACGAGGTCCTTCCTCTGCTCGCCAGGGCCTTGGTGGAGCAAGGGGAGCACGAGGCACTGGTGAAGGACTTTGGCGACCGCAGGCTGACAACGGCGCAAGCGGAAGCGGCATTCGCCGTGCTGATTGGTCGGGCGCATCTGCACCTCGGCCAGAGCAAACAGGCAGAAGCTGCCTACCAAGCGGCGCTCAAAGCGCAGGATGAATACCCGCCCGCGCGATTGGGGTTGGCGATGGTAGCCGCGAAATCGGGCGATCGAGGCGAAGCGATGAAGATCGCCGATTCGGTACTTGCGGTCGCGCCGAAATTGGCAGAGGCGTATCTGTTGAAGGCCGAGCTGCTGGCGGCTGACGGCGACCATGCCGGTTCGCGAAAGGCACTGGAGAAAGCGGTCGACGTGGATGCTGCGAACCTGCCTGCGCGCAAGGCGCTTGCTCAGGCGCTGATCGCTGACAGAGCCTTCGAACAGGCGGCGGCCCAGATTGACGCCGCCCGCAAGCTGGCGCCGGCCGACCTCTCGCCTGTGTTTCTTACGGGATTGCTCGAATTCGACAAGGGTGAGTTTCAGAAGGCCCGTAACAGTGCCACGCAGGTCTTGAAGTACGTGCCGGCAAACGGGCCGGCGCTGGTCCTTGCCGGCGCCTCCGATCTACGATTGAAGCAGTTTGCCAGTGCCGAGGCACATCTTCGCAGGGCGGTTGCCCAGTCGCCGGGCGACATCGGCGCGCGGCGGCTTCTGGTTGAGGTGTACCTGCAAAACGGCCAGCCGACGCGCGCGCTGGAAGCATTGCAGCCGCTCCTGGCTTCGACGGCGATCAAGGATCCGCGGGTTGCGATGCTCGCGGGCGAGACTCTTCTCGTCAACGGTGATACCAAGCAGGCCATCCAGTATTTTTCTTCGGCTGCTGGATCGGACGATTTCAAGACGGCTGCTCAGACTCGCCTGGGACAGTTGGCACTTGCGCGAGGAGAGGTCGATGAGGGTGTCAAGCGGCTTGAAGCCGTCGCCGAGCGGGACGCTGACAGCGTCCAGGCTGATCTTGCGTTGATCGCGGCCCACCTGCAGCGCAATGAATTCGACAAGGCGATGGCGGCAGCGCGCGCGCTGGAAAAGAAGCAGCCGAACAACCCGCTTTCGCAGATGATGCTGGGCACGGTCAGCCTGCAGCGAAAGGACGCTGCGGCGGCGCGCAAGTACTTCGAGAAGGCGCTGCAACTGCAGCCGGCGTATATGCCGGCGGTCTCCGGTCTGGCCAACCTCGATCTGCAGGAAAACAAACCTGCCGAGGCGCGATCCCGATTCGAGGCGGTGATCGCAAAGGAACCACAGAATGAACAGGCGCATCTCGGTCTGGCCGAAGTGCAGGCACGGACCGGGAGCAAACCTGCCGACGTTGCGGCAACCCTGCAACGTGCCGTCGCCGCCAATCCGCAGGCGGTCAATCCTCGCCTGGCGCTGGTGAACCTTTACTTGTCCGAACGAAATATCAAGGAGGCGCTGCGGGTGGCGCGGGAGGCGAACGCGGCAATTCCGAACGAGCCGCGAGTGCTGCGTGCCCTTGCCGCGACCCAAGAGGCTGACGGCAACGTCAACGAGGCGATTGAGACGCTCAATAAGATGGCCGGCCTGCAGCCGCAGTCGCCGCAGGCATTGCTGCAACTGGCGGCGTTGCACACCCGCAAGCAGGAGCATGACCTCGCGGTCGCAGCCCTTCGGCGCGCACAACGCGTCGCTCCCGAGGATCGTGACGTGCGCCTCAATCTCGCGGCGGCACTTGCGCGCAGCGGAAAATTTGACGATGCGCTCAAGGAGGTAAAGGCGATCCAGAGCAGGGAGCCGAAGTTTTCGGGGGGCTATGCGGCCGAGGGCGAGTTGTACGTTGCGCAGAAGAAGTGGCCAGAGGCGGAACGGGCGACGCGCGAAGCCCTGAAGGTCGACCCACGCGACGGCGGCCTTGCGGCACAGTTGCACTTTGTGCTGCTCCAGTCTGGACGGGCCGGTGACGCGGATGCATTCGCACGCAAGTGGCTGGCTGACAATGCGAAAGATGCCCGGCTGCGGCTGTACCTCGCGAATCGGGCGCTCGCTGCGAAGAACACGAAGACTGCATTCGGCCTGTTGCAGGAGGTCGTTGCGCTCGAACCGAACAATGCCCTTGCACTGAACAATCTTGCGTTCGCCGCTGGCGAACTTGGGGATGCGCGTGCGGTCGGGTACGCCGAGCGCGCCGTCAAGATTTCACCGAACAACCCAGCCATGCTGGACACGCTCGGGGTCCTGCTTGTCAACAAGGGTGACGTGGCGAAGGGATTCGAGTACCTCGACCGGGCGCGGGCGTTGGCGCCGAATTCGCCAGCCCTGCGCTTGAGCTACGCAAAGGCACTTGCCAAGGCTAGCCGCAAGGACGAGGCACGCAAGGAGCTCGATGCCCTGAAGAACATGAGCGAAACGTTCCCGGGCAAGGACGAAATCGACGGCCTCCTTAAGGCGCTGTGAACGGAAGCGAGGCTCGGAATCAGGCAGGCTAACGAGGAAAGAGAGAGTCAAATGACCGTCGTGGCTGTTGTGGGCTTGGGTTACGTTGGCCTGCCATTGGCTGTCGAGTTCGGCAAGCAGTTCCATACGATCGGATTCGACCTTTCGCAGGCGAAAGTCGATGCGTATAAGCGCCATGTCGATCCCACGGGCGAGGTAGCGTCCGCGGATTTGAAGGCTGCGACGAAATTGAACGTCACGACCGACCCGGCGGCGCTTCGGGAGGCGGACTTCGTCGTGATCGCCGTGCCGACGCCAGTCGACGACGCTCACAATCCGGATTTCTCGCCTCTTGTTGGGGCGAGTGAATCGGTTGGCCGAAATCTGAAGGTCGGCGCGACTGTCGTCTATGAGTCGACGGTCTACCCCGGCGCTACCGAAGAGGTCTGCATTCCGTTGCTCGAGCGTCACTCGGGCCTGAAATGGAAGGAAAGCTTCTTCGTTGGTTACTCGCCCGAGCGGATCAATCCAGGTGACAGGGAGCGTACGCTGACGAAGATCACGAAAGTCGTATCGGGAGATACGCCTTCGACGCTCGAACGCGTGGCGCAGATGTACGGCGCGATCATCAAGGCCGGCGTCTACAAGGCGTCGAGCATCAAGGTCGCGGAAGCGGCGAAGGTCATCGAGAACACCCAGCGTGATCTGAACATCGCGCTGATGAACGAACTGGCACTGATATTTCACCGCATCGGCATCGATACGCTGGAAGTGCTGCAGGCAGCCGGCACCAAGTGGAACTTCCTGCCCTTTCGCCCTGGGCTGGTGGGCGGGCACTGCATCGGCGTCGACCCGTACTACCTGACCTACAAGGCCGACATGCTCGGCTATCACCCGCAGGTGATCCTTGCCGGCCGGCGGATCAACGACGGCATGGGCAAGTTCGTCGCCGAGCAGACCGTCAAGCAGATGATCCAGGCCGGCTTCCCCGTCAAGGGCTCGCACGTGATCGTCCTCGGCCTGACGTTCAAGGAGAACTGCCCGGACCTGCGCAATTCGAAGGTCATCGACGTCATCCGCGAACTCGAATCCTACGGGGTGACGGTGCACGTGCATGATCCGGTTGCGCTGCCTGAAGAAGCACGGCACGAGTACGGCGTCGACCTTGTTGCGTGGGAGCACCTGCCGAAGGCCAACGCGATCGTCGCCGCAGTGGCGCACCAGGCGTTCCGCGAACGACCGCTCGATGACTTCCTGGCCAAACTTTCAAGTGGCGGGCTGTACGTCGACGTCAAGTGCCAGGCGGATGCGGAGGCGTTGCGCAGGCGCGGCGTGCGGGTCTGGCGCCTTTGATGCGCTCGATCGGCGAACTTGAGGCCCGGCTGCGCGCGCAGCCTCGACGTTGGCTTGTCACCGGCAGTGCCGGCTTCATCGGCTCGCACCTGATCGAGGCGCTGCTGCGGCTCGGCCAGGAGGTCGTGAGCCTCGACAATTTCTCGACCGGCCACCGCCGAAACCTGGACGACGTGCGCTCCACCGTTGGTGAGGAAGCGTGGCGGCGGCACGAGTTCGTCGAGGGTGACATCGTCGATTCTTCGACGTGCCGGCGCATGTGCGCGGGCGTCGACATCGTCCTGCACCAGGCGGCCCTTGGCTCGGTGCCGCGTTCGATCGCCGATCCGCTGGCGACGCATGCGGCCAACGCGACGGGCTTCATCAACATGCTGACGGCGGCCAAGGACGCCGGAGTCGCGCGCTTTGTCTACGCCGCGTCGAGTTCCACCTATGGCGACCATCCGGCGCTGCCGAAAGTGGAGGACGTGATCGGCCGGCCGCTGTCGCCGTACGCGGTGACCAAGTACCTGAACGAGCTGTATGCCAGCGTGTTCGCTCGCTGCTATGGCGTGCGGGTCGTCGGCTTGCGGTACTTCAATGTATTCGGCCCAAGGCAGGACCCGAACGGGCCCTATGCGGCGGTGATTCCGCGCTGGGCGCGCGCGATGCTGAGCCGCGAGCCGTGCACCATCAACGGCGACGGCGAGACCTCGCGCGACTTCTGCTACGTCGCCAATGCCGTGCAGGCAAATCTCAGGGCGGCGCTCGTGCAAGACGCTTGCGCGCTGGATCAGGTCTATAACGTTGCCGTCGGTGATCGCACGACACTGAACGAACTGCACCGGGAACTGGCGGATGCCCTCCGCGCAGAGTCTCCGCTGCTGCGGATCGCTTCGCCCGTGCATTCGGACTTCCGTGCCGGAGATGTTCGTCATTCGCAGGCCGACGTGAGCAAGGCGCGGCGCCTGCTCGGATATGCGCCAACGCACGACCTGCGCGCCGGGCTGCGCGAAGCGGCGGCATGGTACGTCGGGCACCTGGCGGAAGAGGATCGGGCCAGCGCCGGCGCCTAGCCGCCTTCGCCGGACATGCCACAGTCGAACGATCGACCGATGGATGGCTCCGGGTAACGCGCGACCACCAGCCGCGGCCGCGATTCGACGACGCTTACTCTGTGACGCTGCGGCCGTGGTGGCGACACTTTCGCAATGCGCGCGCGGAGTCATACGGATCGCGCTCGTGCTGTTGATCGCTGGACTGCTCGCGCCTGCTCAGGCCGCGCCACCGTCGGCGACTCAGTCGACGATCGAACGCGTCAAGGCTTCGATCGTCGCCGTCGGCACGTTCCAGCGCGCGCGACAGCCGCAGTTCCGTTTCCTCGGCACGGGTTTCGCGGTCAGCGACGGTACGTTGATTGCAACCAATGCCCATGTCATGCCGGGTTTGCTCGAGGCCAGGGCCGAGTCCGAGGCGGAGTCGCTGGTGGTTGTGCTGCCCGCGCGCGAGGCCACGCAATGGGTGGTCCGCGATGCGCAACCGGCTGCTGTCGCCGCGGACCAGGACCTCGCCGTCTTGCGTATCGCCGGGCCGGCGGTGCCCCACCTTGCACTGGGCGATTCCGATCAGGTGAAGGACGGACAGCAATACCTGTTCACGGGCTTTCCACTGGGCGGAGCGCTCGGATTGATCCCTTCAACGCACCGCGCGATGGTCGCAGCGGTGACGCCGATCGTCCTGCCTACCGGCAATTCGGCGCAGCTCGAGGCGAGCGTGATTCGGAAGCTCAAGGCGGGCGCCTTTGACGTCTTCCAGCTCGATGCGATGGCCTTCCCGGGGAGCAGCGGCAGCCCCCTTTACGACGCCGTGAGCGGCGAAGTGATCGGGATCGTCAACATGGCACTCGCCCGCAGCACCAGGGAAGCGACACTACTGCAGCCGACCGGAATCGCCTACGCGGTTCCGGTCAATCACCTGCGGGAACTGCTGCGGGGCATCAAGTGAGCCGCCGCGCGAGCACATTCCCAGCGGGAAGCGCCAACAGCGGAGGTTCATGGACGAGCTTGGGCTGCTGATCCGTGAGGCGGGCAAGGCGCTGCTGCTGCCACCGGGCGGGCCGCTTGTCGTTGCCTTTCTGGGGCTCGCTTTGCGGCGCTGGCGGCGTCTTGGCAATGCGCTGCTGGTTGCCGGGCTCGCGGCGCTGTATCTGCTGGCGACGCCGGTCGTGTCTTCTTTCCTCGTGCTGCAGGCAAGCGCAGGCGCGAGGCCGCTGGACAAGGAGGCCGCACGCCAGGCGCAGGCGATCGTCATCCTCGGCGGCGGCGTGCGCAGGAACGTGCCGGAACTCGGCGGTGACTCGCTCGCGGCTCTGAGCCTGGAGCGCGTTCGTTACGGGGCGCGGCTTGCGCGAGAAACGGGGCTGCCCGTCCTGGTGACCGGAGGCAGTGTGCGCGGAGACACCCGGCCGGAAGCGCAGCTCCTGCGCGAGGCGCTCGAGCAGGAGTTCGGGCTGAAGGTCCGCTGGATCGAGGAGCGCTCGCGCAATACGCGCGAGAACGCGCGATTCAGCGCCGAAATGCTTCGCCCGGCGGGGGTCGGAACGATCGTGCTCGTCATGCACCCGTTCGATGTGCCTCGCGCGCGCGAGGAGTTCGAGCGGGCGGCGCTGCGGGTGATCCCGGCGCCGACTTTCGTGCCGCGCGTCGAGGTGACGGGCATCACGGACCTGCTGCCGAGCGCGCGCGCGCTGCTCGGCGCCCATTACGCCGTCTATGAACTGATCGCGCAGTGGTTGCCGGTCTTTCGGGCGTGATGGCCGTGCAACGAAAAAGGCACCTTGCGGGGCCTTGAAGGCTGGCATCGGACGCGTCAGCGGCTGCGTTTGGGTCCCGACGACGGAACCACGGTCACCGTCGACGACGCGGACGCGGCGTTGCCGGCGGCGTCGACCGCGCGGGCCGTCAGCGTGTACGTACCGTTGAGTTTCCTCGTGTTCCACGTGATCGAATAGGGCGCCGACGTGTCGGTGCCGATCAACGCGCCATTGACGAAGAACTCGACCTTGGCGACGCCGAAATTGTCGCTGGCACTCGCCGATACCGTCACATTGCCGGAAACCGTAGAGCCGTTGGCGGGCGAGACGATCGCGACCTGCGGCGGGGTGCCGTCTGGCGTAGTCACCACGTAATTGCCCTGAACCGTAGCGGCAATCGTGGTGGCGGCCGTGTCGTAGGTCGTCAAGTACACCGGATAACTCTGCTCGACGACACCGGTGGTCGGTGAAGTCACCGTCCAGATCGAAGAGGCGGACGAACCCGCGCCGAGCGAGAGCGTGAACGGAGAGTTGCTGCTGCTCCAGCCGCTCGGCAGTTGCGGCGTGAACGCGAAGGTCGAAGTGCCGCAGCCCGAGCCGTTCCTGTTGGTGACCGTGATCTGGTAACTGACCGACTTGCCGGGCGCGCCGCTCTGGTTGACCGGCGAAATTGCGACGTCGGGGTTGGCGCGGGTGCAGGTCGGCGCGGGCATGTCGACGCTGACGGTCGCATTGCCGCTGCCGATGCTGTTGACGGTGAAGCGGTAGCCGTTCGTCGAATCGGCGTACGTCTCCCCGGCGCCGAGGGTCGCAAGCAGGTAGCTTCGCGCTCCCGGCGTCGATGCGCGGTGGACGCTGACGCGGTTGAGGTACCCGGTCTGCAGGCCGGTGTCATAGCCGATCGGCTGCCGCAGGCTGATGAAGTAGCTGTCGTTGGTATCCAACTTTGGCAGGACCAGCGCCTGCGGATTCGCCGGACTGGCGACGGCGTTCGCATCGATCGTGAAGGTGCCGGCACCGTTGACGTTCAGCACGCGCGATGACCCAAGCCAGCCCGCGGCCGCCCTGCGTGGCGCGCTGAAGTGGCGCAGCGGCAGCGTGCTCATGCCCATGATGTCGCTCGTGTCGCCGTACTCTGACGTCGGCGTGCTCGAGTGGCTGAACCCGATCAGATGGCCGATCTCGTGCGCATACACGTCCGGCTGATTGCAGCGCATGATCCACGATCGGTAGAACGACCCGGACGAGCCGACGCTGATCAGCGTGGCCCCGATGTAGCCGGACGTGATCTGCGGGATCACGTACACGGTCTTGCCATAGCTCCCGACGTCGATGCCCTGCGCCGCAGCCAGCTTGTCCATCTCGTCGCCGATGGCCCAGAAATCGGTCGACGAGGTGCTCGCCGACGTCATCTGCAACGGTCCGTAGACGGGTCCCGAGAAAGTCACGTTGCCATTGCTCGTCTGCCGGTACAGGTCGTTAACCGAACTGGTCGAGCCGAACATCAGGTTGTTGACGTAGCTGGCCGTGCAGGTGCCGTCCAGCGCCTTGTCCTTCAGGTTGCCGAGCAGCACCAGCGTGCTTTGCGAGCCGGAGATCGTTGCGGCGAGCGTCGTGGTCGAGGTCGTTGCTTCGCTCGTGCTCCTGGCCGCCTGGATCGAGTCCGACCCCGCGAGCAGAAGCTGGCCGTCGAGCTGCACGGCGCGCACCGTGACGGACTGGCCGACATAGGGTGCCGCGGGGTGCTCATGACCGTGATCGGACCCGTCCGCGGCGTGCAACTGAAAGCGGACCGGACGGCCCGAGGCCGAAACCATCAGGAAATACGTGTGGTTCGCCGCCTTGCCGCGGAAGTCCTCGAGGACCGCGGTGCCCACGTGGCCGGTCAGTTCGACTTCCTGCTCGATCAGGTCGCGGACATCGGCCGGCAGGCCCATCGTCAGGCCGTTGGGCAACGACTGCTGCAGAATCAGCCCAGGCTGACGCTCGACGCTGCTCAGCAGCAGGTTGCGCCGCTGCTGCGCGGTCGCCTTGAGCTTCGCCGCCGCCGCGTTGCGTTGCGCGCCCGTGGCGCGGTGATACTCGCCGATCGCGGCAGTCATCTGGTTGGTCAGCGTCGATAGCCGGGCCGCCACCCCGGCGTCGACGGGCTCGGCGCGCGCGTGGCTGAGCCCGGCCGGCAGGGCGAGGGCCAGGCAGGCGAGCAGGGTGACGGTTCGAAAGCTGCGACGGCGTGGCGCGTGTTTCTCGGAGGGCATGGTGGGCTGCTGCGTGGCGGGAGTGTGCGAGCGAAGCTGCGTCTGAGAAGGTTGCATCAGGACAGTCGGCTTTGCCTGCGGAATCTAGAGAGCGAAATCGTTGGCGTCTGTGGCCGAACGCCGCTAATCCGGAGCATCCGTATCGATGAACTGAAGGTGATGCGCGCTAATCCGGCGCATCCTTTGTGGCCTGGCATGGCTGTGGCTTCGCAGTCCGCCGCCGACAGCAGCGTCGACGTGGTGTGCGCGCCGATCCCGGTTGGCCAGTCGGCGAAGCGCGGGCTGGTCGGTTCGGGTGTTTCCGCCGCGAGGCCAAAGTCATCGCGGTGCTATCCGTCGTTCGATACGGGCACGCGATCGCCACGTGGCGAATCCGGAACTTGCCAAGGCGGCTTCAAGCGCGAAATGAAACCTGCAATCGTCCTCGGCACGCCCTCGTCGAAGCACCCTCGGGTGCAAGTCGCGACGGCGCCAGGCAGCCCGACATCGGTGAAGAGGTCGCCGTCAGGCGGCGTCGGGCCGCGGTCCAGGAAGTCCTGCGCATATGCCAGTTGCACCACCGAAGCCGGCGTCTGATGACGCTGGTAATTGACGGTGCGCGGACGTCCGGCGACTGCGCCGCGACGCCGATGCAACGGCAGCACCAGCGTCGTGGGATTCCTGCGAACACCTTCAAGAGCGCGAGCGGTCCGCCGCTAACCGCCTGCAGGTGCCGCAGCCCGCTGCGGCCTGAAGGCAGGGTGGCTACCTCGGCCCAAGAAAGGCGCGAGGCGGCCTCTGGAGATGCGCCGCCGGATGGCCGCTCGGAGGCGACTGACGGATGGCTTTACAGTCTGCCGACGTCGCGTCGATCCTAAAGATACAAGTCCTTGATTTATATGAATTTCTACTGAGCTGGCCCACTTCTTGCTGACTGGTGTGCAGGAGCAGTTTGATGAGTGACAAGCTCCGAGGCGGTACGGCTTTCCAACTGGAGGAATTCAATGAGCTGGACAAACATCAAGAAGTCGGCGGCAGTGGCGTTCGTTGCCTGCTCGATGGGCTTCGCCTCGCAGGCGAGTGCGCTGTCGATCGGCGACAGCTACTACATGGGCTATATCAACGACGGCATCCCGTCGTCGACCACGAATGAGGCCACTTATATCAACAACCTGGCCGATCTCGCGCCCGGCGCCGGGCCGACAACGATCGGCACCGAGACGTATACCCGTTCGAGCGCGACGCTCTGCTATCCGAGCTGCCCCGACGCGACGGGCGGCACCAAGAACGAGACCGGCTCGAACACCGGCAGCTACAACGGCGCTACATATCTGCTCGCTAAGTACGACGGCCCCAACTACGGGTCCGTGGTCTGGTACGTTGCAGGCCTGACCGGCAGCTTCGTGCTTCCGACAACGGCTGGCGGATATGGCCTGTCGCACTACACGCTGTTCGGCGGCAGCAGCAGCACCAGCACCAGCACCAGCACCAGCACCGGTACGGTGTCTGAGCCGGGCACGAGCGCCATCGCGCTGCTGGGCCTTGGCCTGCTCGGTGCGGCCCTGCGCAGCCGTCGGCGCGCGAAGTAGGCCAATCAGAACCGAGAAGCCCTACCGCTCTCCAGAAAAACCCCGCCTCGGCGGGGTTTTTCATTTGTTAAGTGCCTCCTGCAGAATGCATGCTGCGATTTTCGGGCCGATGATTACGGTTACCACTCCAGACATGCAGCAGGCTTCCACGATTCCCGGTTCGGCACTGCTCTCGGCGCGGCTGAAGCGCCTGTTCGCTTCGGTCGGGGTCGTTGCGCTTTTCAGCGGCACTTACGCGGTTGCGCCGTACAACCGCGAGCAGATGGACCATCTGTTCGCCATCGTGACGCACTCGGCGGTATCCGCGTCATTCACGGGCCGGGAGTTCCTTGTGGCCGCCGCTTTGCTTTATTCGCTTCTGCTCGGCGCCTACCACCTGCTGGCACCCGATCTTGGCCTGACCAAGTCGGTCCGCTTCTTCCGGGTGCTCTGGATGTTCATTCGATCGCCCGCGGCGGTGCTGCGCCAGGGCCTGCAGCGCGAGGACCGCGTGGCCGTCCTGGCGACGCTGCTGAAGGGCTTCTTCGCACCGATGATGGCGGTGTCGTTAATGACGTTTTGTGTCAGCGTCTTTAATCACGGCGGCGCCATCCTGGCGCAACTCGGCTCGGATTTCGGCTTCATGACGCTGTTCAACCAGCACGGCTTCTGGGTCTTGATGAAGACGATCTTCTTCATCGACGTGCTCATCTTCACGGCCGGGTACCTGGTCGAGTCGCCGCGGCTGGGCAACGAGATCCGGTCGGTCGACCCCACGCTTCTCGGCTGGGCCGCCGCGTTGATGTGCTACCCGCCGTTCAATTACGTGACCGGAAAGATCCTGGGCTCGCAGGTCAGCGACTTCCCGCAGTTCGACGATCCGACCGTTCATGTCGTTCTCAATGTCGCCATGCTGATCCTGATGGCCATTTACGCCTGGGCGTCGGTGGCGCTCGGCCTGAAGGCGAGCAATCTCACGCATCGCGGCATCATCGCGCACGGGCCGTATGCCTTCATTCGTCATCCGGCCTACATCTGCAAGAACATGGCTTGGTGGATCGGGGCGATCCCCTTCCTGTCCCTGGCCTTCGGCCAGTCGTTCTATGAAGGCGTCCTTTCGGCTGCCTCGGTGATCGGTTGGAGCATGCTGTACGTGCTGCGCGCGCTCACCGAGGAGGACCACCTGCGACGCGTCGACGGTGAATATGCGGCGTACGAAGCCAGGGTGCGTTATCGGTTCATCCCTGGCGTTTATTAATGGCGCCGCTCGTTCGCCTGGCGGCTTCGGCCGCGGTTCGCGGCCGCCGGCGTCGACTCGGTGCATTGTGCCGGCTCGACGTCAGGCCGACGACGTCGCCGAATGCGTCGCGGGGCTCCGCTTTTTGAGGCTACGGCCGAGACTCGGCGCTTGCGCCTGTTGCGGGACGCGCCGGCTGGACGGGCACTGTCGCTGCCGGAATGTACTCGTTGAGCAGGTAAAGCGGCCGTTGCTTGGTTTCGTTGAACATGCGGCCGACGTACTCGCCCAGCACGCCGATCGTGATGAGTTGCACGCCGCCGAGCATCAGCACGACGACCATCAGCGACGGGTAGCCGCGCACCGGATCGCCGTACAGAATTGTCTTCAGGATGATCCAGAAGGCGAAGGCGAACGCGAGCCCGGCGATCGCCGCGCCGACGTAGGTGGCGACCTTCAACGGCGCGATCGTGAACGAGGTGAAACCCTCGATGGCGAAATTCCACAGGCGCCAGTAGTTAAACTTGGACTCGCCGGCGAAGCGCCTGTCGCGATGGTACGGAACGGCCTTCTGCGGGTGGCCGATCCATGCGAACAGTCCTTTCATGAAGCGGTGCGACTCGCGCAGCCGATTGAGCGAATCCACCGCGCGCCGACTCAGCAGCCTGAAGTCCCCCGTATCGACCGGAATCTTCACCCGGTTCGTCCTCTGGATCAGGCGATAGAACCAATGGGCGGTGAATTTCTTCGCGAAGGACTCGCCTTCCCGGGCCATGCGCTGCGCGTAGACGACATCGAAGCCGTTTCGCCACTGCGCCACGAGTTCGGGGATGACCTCAGGGGGGTCCTGTAGGTCGGCGTCGATGACGACCACCGCGTCGCCCGAGGCGTGGTCGAGCCCGGCCGCCATCGCGATCTCCTTACCGAAGTTTCGGCTCAGGTCGACCACGGCAACGCGCGGATCGCGCCCTCTGAGGTCGTGAATCAGCGCGAGCGATCGGTCCGTGCTGCCATCGTTGACGTAGATGATTTCCGCCGCCAGCGGCAGCCGGTCGAGCACGGACGCAAGGCGGCGATGGAATTCAGGCAGGACGTCCTCCTCGTTGAATAGGGGAACGATCACCGACAGGGCGGGTCGCGCGGACACCGGTGGAGGGTCAGTGGTCTCGCGAGGCATCATTTGCCGTTCCCGAAAAGGTCCAGAACTGGTTGGCGAGGAATCCGAACAGCAGCACGAGCAGCGTTGCTGCGACCTGCCCGACGAGGTAGTGAATGCCCAGCCGGACGAAGAAGAATACGACCGCGGAGTTCAGCGCCAGCCCGGCGATCGCGATGACGGCAAAGCGCGGGCCGGTGAAGGCGTGCCTGGCGTTGCTGCGAAATGTGTAGCGGTAGTTCAGCAGGTAATTGACCACTGCGCCGGTCGCGGCGCCGAATGCGGTGGCGATGGCTGCCGCCATGGCCGCCATCTCCACCAGCACGATGAGGACCGCGTAATGGGCGGCCGTACCGATGGCGCCTGCGCCGGCAAAGCGGACGAAGCGGGCGGACATGCTCTGCCAGGGGCGCGAGTTCATGGATGTCGTTGCCGCCGTCGTTCTCGAAGCCGTCTGTGCAGCCCGCTTTGCACGTCAGCCGGTCCGAGCGGCGGGCAGGTTTATGCCTTCATCCCGGATTCGACGGACGGTCGAGGCCAGCAGCAGGCATTGGGCGATCAGCAGGCCCTCGAACGGCTTGCGGTACCGGCCCTCGTTGACCGCCAGGGGGAGCAGTCCCTGCACGATGAACCAGGTCAGCAGGAGTGCGGGCAGCATCCGCTCCTTCTCGCGTCGCCAGCGCACGATGGTGAGGATCAGACAAGCAAGAGCCAATGGCGCCCAGATCCAGCGCATCCAGAAATTGATCCTCCCGATGCCTCGTTCGGGGTTCGTGTCCGGCCACGAATGGCTGAAGAAAAGGTGGACGAGATTGTCGCCGGTGAGCCAGGCGGTGCGGCGAAGACCCCAGGCCGGAAGCTGGTCTCTCGCGGCCTGCCAGTCGCGGCTGCCGGCATCCAGGTCGATCGAGAAGCTGGCGCTGCCCTCGCGTCGGGTCCGCCAGAGCGAGAAGGGTTCAAACGGAGGATGCAGCAACGCCGGCGACATGAACTCGTAGCGCCACCGTTCGGTTCCTGCCCTGCGGCTGAAGTCGATGGAGAAATTCAGTGTTCCCGCACGGTGGTAAAGCTGGTTCATGCCGGCGATGCCGTGCGGCGAGATCAACCTTGCCAGCGACCAGCTGCGCCCGGCGAGTGGTCCCAGCACCGCGAGCAGCAGCGTCAGCGACGCGGCGGCCTTGGTCAGCTTGTTGTCCTGCTCGATCCAGAGCCAGGACATGGCGACGGCGGCCAGCGGAATGCAGATGCCGCGCGTGAGGCCGGCAAGCAGCCAGATGCCGACGGCAAGGACGAAGCTCGCGGTATCGCGCTTGCGCCGGCAGCGCCACGTGGTCCACAGTGCCGCGCCGAGCAGCGGCAGCAGCAGCGTCTCCTGCATGAAGTAACTGTAGATCGCCGACCACGACGGCAAGGCGGCAAGCAGCACCCAGCCGGCGAGGGCGAGGTCGCGGCCGGGAAGCAGTTCACGCAGGAAGCGATACCAGAGCCATGGCCCCGACAGCGAAAGCAGCGCCGTCCAGTAGGCGACCAGAACAGGGGAGGCGGCCGTGATCTTCGCCAGGATGCCGACGTAGACGTGATAGCCGATGGGATCGATCGCCGTAAACGGCTGAGTATCGAGCGGCTTTGTGCCCAAGTGCCAGTGGCGTCCGGGATCGCTCCAGATGTGATCCATCGGATTGAAGCGCAGGATCAGCCAGACGCGATAGCCGCAGGCGGCGAGCAGCAGGCCGAGCAGCACGGCGCGGATCAGGCGCGTGCGACGCGGCAGGGCGGGGTCAAACAGGGCGCGAAGCCAATCCATCGATCGGGTTCCTTTGTGCCGACGCTTGCTGGATGTTCGAGCTCGTCGGGTGGGACGGTTCGTTGCACAGATCTTGTCTGGCAGGCTGCTGGGCCGCCAATCCGACAGGCCAGACAGTAGCCGCCGCTCGTCGGTGGCAGGTCGTCGCGGCGGCAAGTGTGCGGGCGTAAGTGGAAATCCCGGCTCTGTACCGCGAACTGACCGAGCAGCGCCGATTGATCCGCGGGCCTTGGGACGATCAGATGCACGACCGGCACCGACGCTGACGCGACGCGCTCGACGTGGCCGTACACCCTCCGGTGAAGCCAGCGGATGCCGGTCTCATCGACCTGCCGATATCCGACGGGCGTGCCGGAGAATTGTCGACAGCGCGTCCGTTGGCTTTTGGGCCGTGAGCCGGCCGATCGTTCGACCGAATAGCGGGCCGAAGTGCGTACGGTCGCCAGTGATGAGCAGGTCGGCCTCGGCGGCCAGCGCTGCGGCGAGGATGGGGGTGTCTTTCTGCGGTAGGCCGGTCGCCTGAGCGATTGCGATGTGTTCCGTTGATGGTTTCGGTGCGAGCACGAGTTCGGCGACGAGTCTTGCGCAGTGCGCTGTTCGTTCCGGCCGCTTCAGCGCGATGTTGCGGGCCGCTACTGCTATGGCAAATGCCGAGGTCGTCAGTTCGAGGAGGCTGGCGCGAGCGAGGTCGAAGAAGACGAGAAGGTCAGATCGGTCGCGATTTGCCGCGCTGAAATGGACATTGGCGTCGAGAAAGGCTCGCATGACGTGCACCGTCCGCCGGGTTCAGCGTGGCGGCGCTATTTGGGCTTGCGCGCGCGAATCAGCCGACGGGCAGCGGCGATCAACTTGGGATCGATGCAGCTCGTTTCGTCGAATTCCCGGATGCGCTCTTCGGAGTAGGTCTCGATCGGGACGACGACGGCCTGGCGGAGCACGATTGCGCCGTCGGCGGTCGTTTCGACGGTCAAAGGCACCTCGCCTTCGAGCCCGATGCGCTTCAGTACCGACCGGGGAATCGTGACCTGACCCTTCTTTCCGAGTTTGGCGATTTCCATGGGCGGTCCCTTCTGCGAGGGTAGTGACATCGCATTTTGTCCGGAATGCGGGAAAGCCGGATTGCCGGAAAGCCGAGAGCACGACGGGCGCGTCGCGAGGCACGGCGATAGCCCGGCCTCAATGAAAATCTCGGCTCGCCACCGTGAGTTGGCCGAGCAGCGCCGAGTGGTCTTCGAGCCGCTCCGCGATCAGATGCACCACCGGCACCGCCTCGGTCTCGACGCGCTCGACGTGGCCATAGACCGTCAGCAGCGTTGACCCGAGCAGTTCGCGGCGATACTTCTCGGCAGTCGTGCGCCAGACCACGACGTTGATCGTTCCGGTTTCGTCTTCGAGTGTGACGAAGGTCACGCCGCTGGCGGTGGACGGGCGCTGGCGGCAGGTGACGATGCCAGTGGTGCGGACGGGCTGCCGCTGGCGCGCGCTGTTGACCTGCGCCGCGGTCTTCAGGCGCAGGGCGGTGAAGCGGTCGCGCAGCAGCGCCAGCGGGTGGCGGCGCAGGGTCAGCGCGGTGTGCGCGTAGTCGGCGACGATGTCCTGGCCCTCGGTCGGGGCGAGCAGATCGACCCTGGGTTCGCGCGCGGTGGCACCGACGGTGATCGGCGCCGAGCGCGGCGCCTCGGCGTCGAGCGCCAGCGTGGTCCACAGCGCGCGGCGGCGGTGGCCGGCGAGCGGTGACAGGGCATCGGCGCGAGCCAGCGCGTTGACCTCGTGGCGCGTGAGTTGCGCGCGATGGGCGAGGTCGGCGGCGTCGTTGAAAGGCTGTGCGTTGCGCGCTCCGACGATGCGCTGCGCGGCAGCTTCGTTGAAGCCCTGCACCAGTTCGAGGCCGAGGCGTACGGCAGGCTGCCGTGGGTTGCGCGTTGACGGTTCCAGCGTGCAGTTCCATTGGCTGGTGGTGACCTCGATCGGCCGCACCTCGACGCCGTGGTTGATGGCGTCGCGCACGATCTGCGCCGGCGCATAGAAGCCCAGCGGCTGCGCGTCGAGCAGCGCCGCGCAGAAGGCGGCGGGCTCGTGGCACTTCAGCCATGACGAGGTGTAGACGAGCAGGGCGAAGCTCGCCGCATGGCTTTCCGGGAAGCCGTATTCGCCGAAGCCCTGGATCTGGCGGTAGATCTGCTCGGCGTAATCGGCCGAGTAGCCGCGGGCGAGCATGCCGGCGATCAGCTTTTCGCGGAACGGACCGATGCCGCCCTTGCGCTTCCACGCCGCCATCGCGCGGCGCAGCTTGTCGGCTTCACCCGGCGTGAAGCCGGCGGCGACCACCGCCAGTTGCATCACCTGCTCCTGGAAGATCGATACGCCGAGCGTGCGTTCGAGCACCGACTTCACCGCCTCGGACGGGTAGGACACCGGCTCCAGCCCCTGCCGCCGCTTCAGGTACGGATGCACCATGCCGCCCTGGATCGGCCCGGGGCGCACGATGGCGACTTCGATCACCAGGTCGTAGAAGCAGCGTGGCGCAAGGCGCGGCAGCATGTTCATCTGCGCGCGGCTCTCGACCTGGAACACGCCGAGCGAATCGCCGCGGCAGAGCATGTCGTACACCGCCGCGTCACCGTCCGGGATGTCCTGCAATCTCACCCGAAAATCGGGGTCAGAGTCGAATTTCCGGCGCAAGGCCAGCGGACTCGTCGGGGAAGATGCATCGGGTGTCGCCTCGGCGAAGGCCGATGTCCAATTGGGTCCAAGCCTTCGCCGGGACGACGCGCTGTCGTCACGGGTATCGGCCGGCGGTTCATTCGCTTCGCTTTGTATCGCGCCGCTGTAGAAGGCGTTGAGATGATCGAGGGCGCGGCGGATGCAGGTGAGCATGCCGAGCGCGAGCACGTCGATCTTCAGCAGGCCGAGCGCGTCGAGGTCGTCCTTGTCCCACTGGATCACGGTGCGCTCGGCCATGGCGGCGTTTTCGATCGGCACCAGGCGGTCAAGGCGGTCGCGGGCGATGACAAAGCCGCCGCTATGTTGGGACAGGTGGCGCGGAAAGCCGATCAGTTGCTGCGCCAGTTCCGCCAGCTGCGCGATCACCGGGTTGGCGGGGTCGAAGCCGGCCTCGGCGAGCCGCTCCGGCTTGATCCTGCGGCCGTCCCACCACGCCATGCTCCTGGCGAGGCGATCGACCTGGTCGAGCGACAGCCCGAGGGCCTTGCCGACATCGCGCAGCGCGCCGCGCGGCCGGTAGGTGTGCAGGGCGGCGGTCAGCGCGGCACGGTCGCGGCCGTACCTGCTGTAGATGTACTGCATCACCTCCTCGCGCCGCTGGTGCTCGAAGTCGACATCGATGTCGGGCGGCTCGTTGCGCTCCTTGCTGATGAAGCGCTCGAACAGCACGCTCATCCGCGCCGGGTCGACCTCGGTGATGCCGAGGCAGTAGCACACGGCCGAGTTGGCCGCCGAGCCGCGTCCCTGGCAGAGGATGTTGCGCGAGCGGGCGAAACGGACGATGTCGTAGACGGTGAGGAAGTACGGTTCGTAGCGCAGTTCGGCGATCAGCTGCAGTTCGTGCTCGACGGCCCTGGCGACATGCTCCGGGATGCCCTGCGGATAGCGGCGCCGCGCTTCGTCGTACGTTGCCCTGCGCAGGTACGTGGTCGGCGTTTCGCCCGGCGGCACGATCTCCTCCGGGTATTCGTAGCGCAGTTCGTCGAGCCGAAAGCTGCAGCGCTCGGCGATGGCGAGCGTTTCGGCGAGCAGGTCGGGCGGATAGATGCGCGCCAGCCGATAAAGCGGCCGCAGGCTACGCTCGGCATTCGGCGCGAGCTGCGTGCCGCAGCGGGCGAGCGGGGTGCGCAGGCGGATTGCGGTCAGCGTGTCCTGCAGCTTCTTGCGGCTGCGCACGTGCATGTGCACGTCGCCTGCCGCCACCAGCGGAATTCCCGCGCGCGCACTCATTTCGCGCAGCGCCGCCAGATGCGCCGCGTCGTCTGCGCCGCGGTTCAGCTCGCAGGCGATCCAGCACCGCCCCGGCATCAACGAAAAAACGGGATCAGAGTCGAATTTCCGGAAATTCGACTCTGACCCCGATTTCACTAGCATGAGGGTGTCGTCGAGCCAGTGGCGATGCTGCTCGAGGTCGGCGCGTGTGAGGCGGTAACGGCCCTTGGGGGCCTGGCGGCGGGCGAGGGTGACAAGCTGGCTGAGGTTGCCGTAGCCGGCGCGCGTGGTCGCCAGCAGGACGAGCGTGGGGCCGTCTTCGAGCGTGATCTCGGTGCCGTGGATCAGCTTGAAGTCGCGCGCGGCCGGGTCGCGCTCGATCGCGTCGCGCAACGCCAGATGGGCGCGCGCGGATCCAGCGAACGAGCACTCGTCGGTGATGGCGAGCGCCGAGTAGCCGAGCGCGATCGCCCGCTCGATGAGTTCCTCAGGATGCGAGGCGCCGCGCAGGAACGAGAAGTTGCTGACGCAGTGCAGTTCAGCGTAGGAGGGTTGCATGGCGCGGGCGCGCCGATTGGTATGGCCGGTATGGCGGACCGGTTGTTTCGGTCACGCGGCCGCCCAGTTCTCGATTCGCAACGCGGGAACGCGCTTGAACTCTCGCACGTTGTTGGTGACCAGTGTCAGATCGAGCGCCAGCGCCTGGGCGGCGATCAGCATGTCCATCGGCCCGATGGGTGTGCCGGCGCGCTGCAGCGTGTAGCGCAAGTCGCCGTAAACCATCGCCGCATCGCTGTCGAAACTGACGATGGTCAGCGGGGAGATGAATACCTGCAGACGCTCCTGGTTGCGGGGGGAACCGCTCTTGAAGGCGCCAAATGCAAGCTCCGCCAGAGCGATGCTGGAGATGGCAACGTCGCCTGGCCGTACGCGCGCAAAGTGGGCCGCGGTGTCTTCGCGGCGGCGGCTGATGATGTAGACGCAGATATCGGTGTCGAGCAGGTATTTCATTGCTCGTCGGCAAACATGGTGTCGAGGCTCGGGCGATGCTGCTGCTCGGTGATCCTCTCCCTCTCGATCGGTCGCTCGTTGTCGAATGCTGCCAGCGCGGCAAACCAGGCTGACCAGGTCTGCTTGGGCTTGCGCGGCAGCAGTACGACCGCTGGCCCGACCCGCTTGATGTAGACCTCGCTGCCCTCGAAGCGGTATTCCTTCGGCAGTCGCACGGCCTGGCTGCGGCCGGTCTTGAAGAGCTTGGCGGTGTCCATGGTTTTTCCTCGTGGTATACGGCAACGGTAGATATCGTACTCGCCGGCCACGCGTTCAGGCGAAGAACCCGTGCAGGAACCAGCGGCGCGGCGCAGCCAGGTCGCGGTAGATCCACAGCGTCTGGCCATGCGGGTTGCGGGCGACGAAGTAGTCGCGCGCCACCGCGCCGCGCGGCTGGCCGAAGGCGGGGCTGGCCAGGTCCCACCAGCCGGCCTCGATGCGTTCCGGCCCGGCGAGCAGGCGCAGGGCGCCGCCGTAGCGCGGCGGCGCATCGGAGGCGTCCTCGTGGCCGGGCAGCGGCAGGGGCTGCGGCACGATCAGCAGCGGCCGTTGTGCCGTGGCCAGCGCCGCGGCGATGCGCTCGGCGGCGTCGACCGCGATCGGCACTGCGCGCCAGGCGTGTTCCGGGCGATGGTCGTCGACTGCCTGCAGCTGGAACACGCGCGCCGAGCCGAGCCGTGCATGCAGCGTTTCGGCGAGCTTCAGCCAGTCGAGGCCGGCCTGCGCGCTCGGCGCCGGCGGCAGGAAACTCGCGTTGCCGGCGGCAAACGGCAGCAGCCGCTCGACGGTGAGCGCCAGCGCGACTGCCGGCTCGGGCAGGCGCACGCGGTCGAGCCGCTCGGCGAGCAGTTGCGCCAGCCGTTGCGCATCGCGCTCCGGCGCGGCCAGCGCCAGCGGGATCGACGTCGGCGGCCGCGTCACCGTGTGGCGCGGGCTGTGCCTGGCCGTGAACACGAGTTCGGTCGCGCCGGCGCCATGGCCGCGCAGGAACCCTTCCAGCGAGCGCAGCAGCCGCTGCGCGGGAAACATCAGCTGGGTGCTGTCGATGACGTCGGCCGGCAGTTCGATGGCGGCGAAAAACCGCTCCGGCGGCGTGAATGCCGTCTGCGGGTCGGGCAGGCGGCCAAGCGCGCGGTCGACGTCGGCAAGCAGGGCGGTGCCGAAGCGCCTGTTGATGCCGTCGCGCGGCAGTTGCAGCAGGTCGTGCAGCGTGCGCAGGCCGAGCGCGTGCAGCGTGTCGACCGTGTCTGCCGGCCAGCCGAGCAGCGCGAGCGGCAACGGCGCCAGCGCGGCGGCCAACTGCTCCGCTGCGAGCGGCGAGGCCGTGGCCAGACCCTGCGCGCGTGCCTGCGCCAGCCACCACGCCGCCTGCGGCGTGGTGGCCTCGCCGTACGCGGCGCAGTAGCCGAGGCCGGCGAGCTGCGCAGCGACTTCGCGGTTTAGCCGAGCGCGGCCGCCGAACAGGCGCCGGCTGCCGCCGGACTCGAGCAGCAGACCCTCGTCGCGCAGCGAGACCGTGGCGCTGAACTGGTAGGCCCAGCAGGCCAGTTCAAGCAGTGCGTCGTGCTCGCGTTCGGGTTTGCGCTCGACAGCGATCAGGTTCGCCGCCAGCGCCTGGGCGGCGGCGAGCTTCTGTCCTGGCGCGATGCCGGCATGGCGGGCGGCATCGTTGCAAAAGGCTACCTGCAGCCGCTGTGCCGGCCTGTCGAGGGTGCGAATCTTTCTACTGCGCAGGCCGATCTCATGCCTGCGCTGCTCGCTGTACGAATCTGTACAGGTCCGCTGCTCGGCATGAGCTCGGCCCGCTCGCGACGAAATCTTCGCTCCCTCTTCGACGATTGCCAGCGGTGCGGCGGTTTCGAGCGCACGCGCGGCCAGTTGCAGCGGCAATGCGGGCAGGACGATGGCCAACCAGAGCGGCATGGGACGGCAGGTTGTGGCGAGGGTGGGGCCGCCAGCGGCTGGCCAGATGCCGTAAGGAAACCGATGCGAGCGCCCCAAAGGGGGTTTATTCATCGAGCGCCGCAGAGGCGAGCCCGCGACCGGGAGCGCGGCTGCAAGGCCGGGATCGGGCCCAGGGACTATGCGCAACTCGTCAGGCCGTGCCCCAGATCGCCTCCTCGGTGAAGCCCAGTTCGGCGAAGTCCCGCGCGCGCAGCGGCGCCTCGTTGCTGCAGAAGAATTCGTCGAGCTGCGGCGGCTTGACGGCAGTGCCGGCCAGCATCGCGTGCACCTGGCCGCGGTGGTGGATCTGGTGCTGGAACAGGTGGGCGAGGATGCGCGCCACGCGGTCGGTGTAGATGCCGTCGCGGCGCGGCACCTGCACCGGGCCGTCGAGCTGCGCGTCGCTGAGCAGCTGCTGGGCCGCCCCAAGGCGGTTGCGTGCCCCCGCGGGAGGTGGGTGCGAGGCCGCAGGCGCGCCCACCTGGCCGGCGCACAGCGCGATCAGGCGGCGGTCGGCGGCCTGCTGCGCTTCGGCCAGCAGCGCGCAGGTGTCGAACGGCTCCTCGGGTTCGAAGAACTTGCCGGTTTCCATGTTCGGCGGCCGGCCCTGCACGGCGCGTTCGAGCATGTCGATGTACAGCCAGTCGACGGTGACGATGTGGTTGTAGGTGGCCTTGATCGACGGGAAGAAGCTGGTGCGGCGGGCGGCGAACTCGGCCGGCGAAAGCTGCGCGCAGGCCTTCAGCAGCCGGTGATTGGACCAGGCATTGTTGTAGGCCATCGTCAGGAAATGGTGAGCGAGCGATGCCATGGCGAGCACTCCAGGCAAGTGGGTCAGGAAAGTTTGCAGCGGATCATTCAAAGAGAATTTTCCATATATAAATTTCTTAAAATCAATGTGTTAATGATTAATATTAATGTGATTTCTAGGTAAAGTTAAAGCACTTTCTAATGGCTGAGGATCATCCGGGCCGACCAGCGTCGCGCTGCCAGTGCGGCCTGCGCAAGCCTGCCGGCAGGCTGCGGCGAGGGGATTGGCGTGTCATTGGAGACGGCGACCCCCCTGCTGCGATTCCAGTGCGCCGGATGGATCTGCAGCATGACCGGCTCCAGCAGCGGCCGGCCGCGGCGCTTCAGGATCGCCACGGCGAGTTCGTCGTCGTTCGCGGTCAGTTGCAGGCGCAGTGCGGCCGGCGACGGGGCCTGCAGCGCACGCGCCTCGCGCAGCAGGAACACCAGCGCCTGCCGGTGGCTGGCTAACAGTTGCAGGCGGCGCAACGCACGGAACTCTCCGTCGCGCGAAGAGGGGGCGTGCGGCAGCCAGCCGAGCAGCGCGCCGAGATGGGTGGCGCGCAGCGACTGCTCGATCGCCCAGAAGGTTTCGCGTGGCGTCTCCGGCTGCACGAACAGCGCGCGCGCCAGATCGATGCCCGCGGCGGCCAGTGCCGGCGGATAAGGCAGCGTCGGCAGGGACGCTGCGGCACGTTCGGGCGGCAACACCCAGACGCAGGCGCGGGCCTCCCGTGCGCATCCCGCCAGCGCCGGGGCGAGTAGCGACAGCTCGCCGATGCCGGAAGCGTCGAACAGCAGCTCGATCAGCTGGCCCTTGGGCCAGCCGCCGCCGGGTAACTCGGCATCAAGTGCGGCAAAGCCGGTGCTGATCGTGGCGTCGCGGCAGGTGGCGTGCGCGATTTCATCGGCGCGCCAGAGGCCGGCCAGCTGCTGCAACGTGGCCGCATGGGCCGCGGAAATCGGCTCGATTGCCGCCTTGCGCTGAGACGACTTTATGTCGGTGCCCGGCGGTTCGGCCCGGATGCTGCGCGGCGCAGGCGTGCCGCGATGGACCGGCGCCGCGTCGGCTGGAGGAGTGATGTCGTGGTCCGGAAAAAGGGGGAGCAAGGCCATGGCGGCACGCATGACGCCTGAAAAAGAGGGATAAGGAAACGCGCTGTGGCGCGAGGTGCGTCGCTGCCGCTACAGCGACGGGCGGATCACGCCGACGGCGATGCCTTCGATCAGCAGCGGCTCGCGCCGCAGGTCGACGACGATCGGCGAATAGTCGGGGTTCTCGGCGATCAGTTCGGCGCGGGCGCCGCGCAGCTTCAGCCGCTTGACGGTGACTTCATCGTCGAGCCGCGCCACCACCACCTGGCCGCTTTCGGCCTGCGCCTGCTTGTGCACGGCGAGCCAGTCGCCGTCGAGGATGCCGGCATCGCGCATGCTCATGCCGCGCACCTCGAGCAGGTAGTCGGCGCGCGGCTTGAACAGCAGTGGGTCGACGGCCGGCGTGCGCAGCACGTTTTCCTGCGCCAGGATCGGGCTGCCGGCAGCCACCTTGCCGATCAGCGGCAGGCTGACGGCGGCGGCCACCGCCTTCATCGTGGTGCGCGCCGATTCCTTCAGCCGGATGCCGCGCGAAGTGCCCGAGACCAGCTCGATCAGCCCCTTGCGGTGCAGGGCCTGCAGGTGCTGTTCGGCGGCGTTGGGCGAGCGGAAACCGAAGGCGCGGGCGATCTCCTCGCGCGTCGGCGGCGCGCCGGTCTGATGCAGGGCGGCGCGGATGAAGGCGAGGATCTCGCTCTGGCGGGCAGTGGGGGCAACGTCTGGATTCATGGCGGCGGCATCGGCAGTTCGGTTACTGTTGATTTATACAGTATCCATGGAGAATTGCAATCACCTCCGGTCGGATCGGTGGCGATCTCGTGAATCGGGGGGGCACTGACGGCTGCTGACCGTGCGTCTGCCGGGCGTCCAGCACCTCGATTGCGCAGTCCGATTGCATGCGATGGCGTACATGATCATGCAATACAGTATCGAGCATGATCGCGTTCGATACCGTCGTCGGCTTCGATTGGGACGCGGGCAATGCGCGCAGAAACGAAAAGCATGGTGTCACGCAGGTGGAAGCGGAAGAGGTCTTCCTCCACTGCCCCCTTGTGCTCGCGCTGGACCTTGCGCATAGCTCAAAGGAGGAGCCGCGCTTTCATGCGCTGGGTGTCACCCGGGCCGGTCGTCGCCTCCATCTCACCTTCACGATCCGAGGTAACGGAACCCTGATTCGCGTCATTTCCGCAAGGGACATGCATCGAAAGGAAAGGGTGATTTATGACAAAGCGGACTAAGCCCCTGCCGAAATTCGCCAACGAGGCCGCAGAACGACGGTTCTGGGAAACACACGACTCGACCGCCTACGTCGACTGGTCGAAAGCCGAGCGCGCCGTCTTCACGCAGTTGAAACCGACGACCCGCTCGGTCACCTTGCGGCTTCCCGAAACGCTGCTTGCCGGGCTGAAGACCGCGGCCAACCAGCGCGATGTGCCGTACCAATCGCTGATCAAGGTCTGGTTGGCCGAGAAGCTCGAAGAGTCCGGAGGACCGTGATCGCCGTTGCTGCCAGGCCAGGGACTGCGCCCTGTTCCGCAATCGACATGCCGGCGGCCCGACGCCCGGCGCCACGTTATTCGAGTTGCAGGGCGGGGGCAGTGCGCCCGCGCTTTCCTGCAATCGGCTTGCGAGGCGCTACGTGCGAGAGGTGCGTGTGCCGCTGCGCCGTCGCGCCGCTGGCGTCGGCGGCATCGGCCGGGCTCGAGTCCCGGGCAGCGGTGCGAGCGCCCAATCCGCTTCGCCGATGGATTGCCGTGGCCCCGTGCCATGCGCTGTTGCGGTAGTGCCATACGCAGAACAACACAGCTTGTCCGTGGCCGATGCCGTGCTAGACTTTTTTGCATTCGACATCAGTCGGCGGCGAAATCGCAAAGCCTCGCGCCGCAGCCCGAAGCCGAGATCATCGCCTTAGGCGGCTCGCCGGGACACTTCGCCGCTGATCCAAGTTTTCGGACAGTTGCTTGCACGGCGCTTGCCGTTGCCCATGTCGCGGGCTTACCTGGTCCGCGCTTGTCGGCGAGGCCGTAGCTGAGATATCGGATTTCGACTTTTCCGGTCCGCCGGCGTTGCGCAGCTATGACATGCACGAACCCCGTGCGTGTCGCTGGGTTCGCGCCGCCGTCGCGGCCCGGTGATGACCGGGACGCATGAACACTCAAGAGGCCAAGATCGTCCTCGAGGCGGCGCTGCTGACGGCCGAGCGACCGTTGCCGCTGGCCGAACTGCGCAAGCTGTTCGCCGATGAATTAAATGCCGACACGCTGCGCGTGCTGCTCGACGAATTGCGCCGCGACTGGAGCGGGCGCGGCGTCGAGCTGGTGGCACTGGCCTCCGGCTGGCGCTTCCAGAGCACGGCGTCGATGCGGGTCTATCTCGACCGGCTTAACGCGGAAAAGCCGCCGCGCTATTCGCGTGCCGTGCTCGAAACGCTGGCGATCATCGCCTATCGCCAGCCGGTGACGCGCGGCGACATCGAGGACATCCGCGGCGTGACCGTTTCGCCGCAGGTGATCAAGCTGCTGGAAGAGCGTGGCTGGATCGAATGCATCGGCCATCGCGAATCGCCTGGCCGGCCGGCGCTGTTCGCCACGACACGCGCGTTCCTCGATGATCTCGGCCTGCGTTCGCTGGAAGAACTGCCGCCGCTGGTTGGCGAGGCAGCGACCGCAGCGGCGGCGGAATTCGAGTTGCAGCTCGGCGGCGCCGCCGCCGATGCCCCTTCCGAGAGTCCCGCGGTGGTGCATGTCGCGACCGCCGAACCCCAGCAGGCGGTCGAGAGCATCGCCGCGCAACCGTCCCACTAGGCCAATTAGCCATGACTCATGCGATCCGGCCACCGGCCGACGACGACGACTTCGACGATCAGGGCGCCGATCCGGCGGGCCACGCTCAGGCGCGCGATGCCGAGCGCGACCGTCCGGCCGACGACGCCGACAGCGTCGCCGGTGACGCCGAGGCCGCCGGTCCGCAGGAAGGCGAAGGGCGTGGCCCGCGCAGCCCGCGCGGGCGACGCCGTCGGGGCCGCGGCGGACGCGGGCGGTCGGGTGCGGGCGGCCCGCCTGCGATGGCTGCGTCGGCCGGGGGTGGTGGCGCCGCTGTCGCGAACGCCGAAGGCCGGCCACTGGCGCCGCTGGTGATCGGCGAGGGCGAGGAACTGAATCCGGAGGGGCTGGCTTCGGCACCGCTGTCGCGCGAACTGCTCGAGCGCGGGCGGCGCGCAGCCAGGCAGGCGGAGAACGCGCAATCGGAAAAACTGCAGAAGATCCTTGCCGACGCCGGAATCGGCTCACGGCGCGACATGGAAGAACTGATCATCGCCGGCCGCGTATCGGTCAACGGCGAACCGGCCCACATCGGCCAGCGCGTGTCGCCGTCCGACCAGGTGCGTGTCAACGGCAAGCCGCTGGCGCGCAAGCAGCCGGGCCGCCTGCCGCGGGTGCTGATCTATCACAAGCCGGCGGGCGAGATCGTTTCGCAGGACGACCCCGGCGACCGACCCACCGTGTTCGATCGCCTGCCGAAAGTCTCCGGCGGCCGCTGGGTTGCGGTGGGGCGCCTGGACTTCAATACCGAGGGCCTGCTGATCCTCACCACCTCGGGCGATCTGGCCAACCGGCTGATGCATCCGCGCTACGAGGTCGAGCGCGAGTATGCCGTGCGCGTCCTCGGTGAAGTGACGCCGGAGGCGCGAAGCCGCCTGCTCGAGGGCGTGGCGCTCGACGACGGCATGGCGAAGTTCTCGCGCCTCGACGACGAAGGCGGCACCGGGGCCAACCACTGGTACCGGGTGACGATCAGCGAGGGGCGCAACCGCGAAGTACGCAGGATGTTCGGCGCCGTCGGCCTGGAGGTCAGCCGGCTGATCCGGATCCGCTACGGCGCGGTGCAGTTGCCGCGGACGCTTGCGCGCGGCCGTTTCAGCGAGCTTTCGCCCGAGTGGGTGCGCGCCTGGATCCACGATCTCGGCATTGCCGAGGACGAATTGCGCAGCAAGGGCGGCGGTGGTGCGCGCCCGCAAGGCGCCGCGGGCGGGCGCAGGAACAAACCGCCGCGGCAGGGGCCGCCGCGGCAGCCCGATCCGATGACCAGCACCGTGCAATACATCGCTGCCGGCGGCCGTCCCGGCCATGGGGGCCTCGGCCGTCTGGGGCAGGGAGGCCGGCCAAATCCGCGCGGCAAGCCGAGGCGATTCGGTCCATAGGTCGCGAGCGGTCTGTCCCGACGCGGCCGCGCCCTCGGCCCTTGAGAGGGGCGTTGCAGTGCGTATAATTCGCGCGTTGCGGCTGCAGCCCGGTTAATCAGGCTTCCTGCCGCCAGCGCGCTGGCCCTGCGGTTTTCTCGTCTGCCGCAGCGCCGTTATCCGATCGGATCGCGCGAGCCTGTTGAAAACAACGAATGGGCTTCAGGCCCATTTTTTTTTCCGTGCCGTGACCGCATTTACGGGAGCGGCGATGAAAGACGCGTGGCAAGGATCACGAACGAACTGACGGCGCTGGTCGAGCGCACCGTAACGGGGCTCGGCTATGAACTGGTCGACCTCGAGCGGGTCGGCCATGGGCTGCTGCGCGTCACGCTGGACACGCCGAGGCCGGGTGGCGTCGGCCTGGAAGACTGCGAGCGGGTCAGCCGGCAACTTTCGCACCTGTTCGCAGTCGAGGATGTGGACTACGACAGGCTCGAGGTCTCCTCGCCCGGCCTGGACCGGCCGCTGCGCGGCGCGCGCGACTTCGCGCGCTTCATCGGCGCCGAAGTGGCGCTGCAACTGCATGCGCCGCACGACGGGCGTCGCAGGCTGCGCGGCACCGTGCTGGCCAGCGGTGGCGATGAAGGGGCTGAGTGGATCCGCCTGCGCGAGTCGCCGCCGCAGGCGCAGGCGGGCGGCAAAGGGCGCCGCTCCGCGCCGAGGAACAAGGGGGTGCCGGAGATGCCGGTGTTCGAGCTGGCCTTGGCCGAGATCGACAAGGCGCGGCTGGTGCCACAGGTGGATTTTGGATCGAAGGCGCGCGCCGCGCCGGACAAGGAGCTCTGAATGAGCCGGGAAATTCTGCTGCTGGTCGACGCGCTTGCGCGCGAGAAGAACGTGCCGCGCGAGATCGTGTTCGGCGCGCTGGAATCCGCACTGGCCGCGGCCACCAAACGGCTGTTCGACGAGGAGGATGTCGACATCCGCGTGGCTGTGGATCGCGAGACCGGCGACTACGACGCCTTCCGCCGCTGGCTGGTGGTGCCCGACGAGGCCGGCCTGCAGGAACCCGGCCACCAGATCATCCTGTCCGATGCACGCGAGCAGATCGCCGACATCGAGGTGGAGGAATACATCGAGGAGCAGCTGCCGCGGCAGGAATTCGGCCGCCGTTTCGCGCAGGACACCAAGCAGGTGATCCTGCAGAAGATCCGCGATGCCGAGCGCGAGCAGCTGCTCGCCGAGTTCCTCGCCCGCGGCGACGACGTGATCAACGGCACGATCAAGCGCATGGACAAGGGCGACTTCATCGTCGAGATCGGCAAGATCGAGGCGCGGTTGCCCCGATCCGAGACCATCGGCAAGGAAAACCTGCGCATCGGCGATCGCGTCCGCGCCTGGGTGGCCAAGATCGACCGCACGCAGCGTGGCCCGGCGGTGATCCTGTCGCGCACCTCGCCCGAGTTCCTGAAGAAGCTGTTCGAGCTCGAGGTGCCGGAGATCGAGCAGGGGCTGCTGCAGATCAAGTCGGCGGCGCGCGACCCGGGCATCCGCGCCAAGATCGCGGTGTGGACGAACGACCGCCGCATCGATCCGATCGGCACCTGCGTCGGCATGCGCGGCTCGCGCGTGCAGGCGGTGACCAACGAGCTGTCCGGCGAGCGGGTCGACATCGTGCTGTGGTCGGAGGACCCGGCGCAGTTCGTCATCGGCGCGCTGGCGCCGGCCAATGTCAGCTCGATCGTCGTCGACGAGGAAAAGCATGCGATGGACGTCGTCGTCGACGAGGAGAACCTGGCCATCGCCATCGGCCGCGGCGGCCAGAACGTGCGCCTGGCCTCGGAGCTTACCGGCTGGCAGATCAACATCATGACCGCCGAGGAATCGGCCGAGAAGCGCGAAGGCGAGAAGGTCGCCGTGCGGCGGCTGTTCATGGACAAGCTCGACGTCGACGAGGAGATCGCCGACATCCTGATCGACGAGGGATTTTCCACGCTCGATGAGATCGCCTACGTGCCGGTGCAGGAGCTGCTCGACATCGAGGCCTTCGACGCCGATACGGTCGAGGAACTGCGCACGCGCGCGCGCAACGCCCTGCTCACCGAGGCGATCGCGCGCGAGGAGAACATCGAGCAGGCCGACGCGTCGCTGCTCGAGCTGGAGGGCATGGATGCGGAGCTGGCGGCGCGTCTGGTCGGCGCCGGCGTGCACACGCGCGACGACCTCGGCGAGCTGGCGGTCGACGAACTGCGCGCGATCATGGCGCTGCCGGCAGCGCGAGCGCGCGAACTGATCGACAACGGCTTCGGCGACGTGACCGAAGACGAGACGCGGGCCCTCGCCACCGCCGACGAAGAGCGCGCCAAGGGTCTGATCATGTCGGCGCGCGCGCACTGGTTCGCCGAGGAGGGCGGCCAGAGCTGAACCGAGATCCGCGCCGCAAGTAGCTGAGACACCTGGTCCGAGGAACACATGCAAAGCAATACAGTTGCCCAATTCGCTGCCGAGCTGAAGGTGCCACCCGCACTGCTGCTGGAGCAGCTGCGTGCGGCCGGCGTCGACAAGCGTGGCGAGAACGACGGCCTGAGCGAGGCGGACAAGGCCCGCCTGCTCGATTCGCTGCGCCGGGCGCATGGCGGCGCGGCGCCTGAGAAGAAGAAGATCACGCTGACGCGCAAGCAGACCTCCGAGATCAAGCAGGCCGACGGCACCGGCCGGGCGCGCACGATCCAGGTCGAGGTGCGCAAGAAGCGCACCTTCGTCAAGCGCGATACCGAGGTCGACCTCGAAGCCGTGCCGGCGGCGCCGGCCGCGCCGGTGGTCGACGAGGCCGAGCTGCGCAAGCGCGAGGAAGAGGCCCGCCGGCAGGCGGAACTGACGGCGCGGCAGGCGGCCGAGGCGAAGGAACGCGCCGAGCGGGCACAGCGCGAGATCCTCGAAGCGCAGCGGCGCGAGCAGGAAACCGTGGCCGAGGCGTGGGCGCGCGAGGAGGCCGAAAAGGCGGCGCTGGAGAAGGCGCAGGCCGAACACGCGGCGGCCGAAGCGGCGGCACGCGAGGCGCAGGCCCAGCAGGAGCGCGCCCGCCGCGCGGTCGAGGCCGAGGTGGCAGCGATCAAGGACATGATGGCGGCGCCGAAGCGGGTGCTCAAGGCGCCTGAACCGGCACCGGCCGCGGCGACCGGCACGCTGCACAAGCCGACGGCGAAAGCCGAGGCCAAGCCGGCCGAAGCGAAGAAAGAGGAGAAGAAGCCCGGCGTCAAGGAAGTCAAGTCGGGCAAGCTGGCGTCGAGCTGGTCCGAGGACGCGGCCAAGAAGCGGGCGTTGAAGACGCGCGGCGACGTCAGCGCCGGACGCAGCGTCGGCTGGCGCGGCCCGCGTGGAGGCCGACGCGGCGAGAAACACGAGGAGCGGCCCGCCGTGGTGATGCCGGCCGAGCCGATCGTGCGCGACGTGGTGGTGCCGGAGACGATCACGGTCGCCGATCTGGCGCACAAGATGGCCGTGAAGGCCTCCGAGGTGATCAAGGTCCTGATGAAGATGGGCCAGATGGTCACGATCAACCAGATGCTCGACCAGGACACGGCGATCATCATCGCCGAGGAGATGGGGCACAAGGCGATGGCAGCGCGGCTCGACGATCCGGAGTCGCTGCTGGCGGCGGCCGGCGTCGAGGTCTCCGAGGCACCGCTGGAGCCGCGGCCGCCGGTGGTCACGATCATGGGCCACGTCGACCACGGCAAGACCTCGCTCCTGGACTACATCCGGCGCACCAAGGTGGCGGCCGGCGAGGCCGGCGGCATCACCCAGCACATCGGCGCCTATCACGTCGAGACGCCGCGCGGCATCGTCACCTTCCTCGACACGCCGGGCCACGAGGCGTTTACGGCCATGCGCGCCCGCGGCGCCAAGGCCACCGACATCGTCATCCTGGTGGTGGCCGCCGACGACGGCGTGATGCCGCAGACCAAGGAGGCGATCGCGCACGCGCGCGCCGCCGGCGTGCCGCTGGTGGTGGCGCTGAACAAGATCGACAAGCCCGAGGCCAACCCCGACCGCGTCAAGCAGGAACTGGTCGCCAACCAGGTCGTGCCCGAGGAGTACGGCGGCGACTCGCCGTTCGTGCCGGTGTCGGCCAAGACCGGGCAGGGCATCGACGACCTGCTGGAAAACGTGCTGCTGCAGGCCGAGGTGCTCGAGCTGACGGCGCAGAAGGACGCGCCGGCCAAGGGCCTGATCATCGAGTCGCGGCTGGACAAGGGACGCGGCCCGGTGGCTACCGTCCTGGTGCAGAGCGGGACGCTGAAGCGCGGCGACGTGGTGCTCGCCGGCGCCGCCTTCGGCCGCGTGCGTGCGATGCTCGACGAGAAGGGCAAGGCCGTGCACGACGCCGGGCCGTCGATCCCGGTCGAGATCCAGGGCCTGTCTGACGTTCCTGCGGCCGGCGACGAACTGATCGTGCTCGGCGACGAGCGCAAGGCGCGCGAGATCGCGCTTTATCGCCAGGGCAAGTTCCGCGACACCAAGCTCGCCAAGCAGCAGGCGGCCAAGCTCGAGAACATGTTCGAGCAGATGGGCGAAGGCGAGGTGCGCACGCTGCCGCTGATCATCAAGGCCGACGTGCAGGGTTCGCAGGAGGCGCTGGTGCACGCGCTGAGCAAGCTGTCGACCGAAGAGGTCAAGGTGCAGGTCGTGCACGCGGCCGTCGGCGGCATCTCCGAGTCCGACGTCGGCCTGGCCACGGCGTCGAAGGCGGTGATCATCGGCTTCAACGTGCGCGCCGACCAGCAGGCGCGCAAGATGGCCGAGGCCGGCGGCGTCGACATCCGCTACTACAACATCATCTACGACGCGGTCGACGAGGTGAAGGCGGCCCTGTCGGGCATGCTGGCGCCGGAGAAACGCGAGCAGGTGCTGGGGCTGGTCGAGATCCGCCAGATCTTCCGCGTGCCGAAGGTGGGGTCGGTGGCCGGCTGCATGGTGCTCGATGGCCTGGTCAAGCGTGGCGCCAATGCGCGCCTGCTGCGCGAGCAAGTGGTGATCTGGACCGGCGAGCTGTCGTCGCTGAAGCGCTTCAAGGATGACGTGCGCGAGGTCAAGGCCGGCTTCGAGTGCGGCCTGAGCCTGAAGGGCTACGACGACATCAAGGAAGGCGACCAGCTCGAGATCTTCGAGGTGCAGGAGGTGGCGCGCACGCTGTGATGACGGGCGATGCAGCCTGCGGCTGCGCCGACGGCCGGATTTGCCGTCTTTGATGAGTCGCGCCGCAATGGTGCGCGCGGCTTGATTCTTCGGCGGTGCGGCCGCCGCGTCCCTCACCACCGCGCGCTGCGCGAAACGATGAAGCGCTCGACGAAACCCCAGCGCGGCCAGCGCATCGCCGACCAGATCCAGCGTGATCTTGCCGAACTGATCCGCACCGAGGTCGGCGATCCGCGCGTCGGCCTGGTGACCATCAGCGGCGTCGAGGTCTCGCCCGACTACGCGCACGCGAAGGTCTACTTCACGGTCATCGGCGCCGAGGCCGAGGTCGCGGTCAGAGGACTGAACTCGGCCGCCGGGCATCTGCACAACCTGCTGTTCAAGCGCCTGCGCATCCACACCGTGCCGCGGCTGCATTTCGTGCACGACACCTCGGTCGAGCGCGGCTTCGAGATCGACCGGCTGATCGATCAGGCCGTCGGCCGCAGCGACGCGAAGTAGGGGCGCGGCATGGCGTCGATGAAGCGACCGCAAGGCGACCCGGTCGATGGCGTGCTGCTGCTGGACAAGGCGGCCGGAATGAGTTCGAGCGCCGCGTTGGGCAAGGCGCGCCGCCTGCTCGGCGCGCGAAAAGGCGGGCACACGGGCACGCTCGACCCGCTGGCGGGCGGCCTGCTGCCGCTCGCCTTCGGCGAAGCGACCAAGTTCTCCGCCGACCTGCTCGATGCCGACAAGGCCTACGAGGCACGGGTGCGTTTCGGCATCACGACCAGCACCGGCGACGGCGAAGGCGAGATCACCGGCTGCAACGCGGTCGAATTCGGCCCCGGCGACCTGCAGGCCGCGTTGCCGAAGTTCACCGGCACGATCGTGCAGGTGCCGCCGATGCACTCGGCGCTGAAGCATCGGGGCCGGCCGCTGTACGCGTTGGCGCGCGAGGGTCGCGTCGTCGAGCGGCCGCCGCGCCTGGTGCGCATCGACCGGCTGCAACTGCTCGGCCTCGAAGGCGACGAGGCGCTGTTGCGCGTCGACTGCAGCAAAGGCACCTACGTCCGCGTGCTGGCGGAGGATCTCGGCGCGGCGATGGGATGCGGCGCTTATCTGGCCGGGCTGCGCCGCACCCGCGTCGGCGCGCTGACGCTCGACGGTGCGCTGACGCTGGCCGAACTCGAAGCGCTGGACCTGCAGGCGCGGCGCGCCCGCCTGCTTGCGCCCGACGCGCTGCTGGCGAGCCTGCCTCGTGTGCAACTGGGCGAGCGCGATGCCGGCCGCTTCGCGCTCGGGCAGCGGCTGCCGCTGGCCATGGCGCCGGCGGCAAGGGTGCGCGTCTACGGTCACGACGCGCGGCTGCTCGGCGTGGCCAGCGTCAGCGAGGACGGCGTTCTGGCGCCGAAGCGGCTGATCCATTTCGCCGCGCACTGATACGGATGAAGGAAACGCCATGAGCCGACGCGCACTGCGCAACATCGCCATCATCGCCCACGTCGACCACGGCAAGACCACGCTCGTCGACAAGCTGCTCGCGCAATCGGGCACCTTCCGCGACAACCAGCAGGTGGCCGAGCGGGTGATGGACAGCAACGACCTCGAGCGCGAGCGCGGGATCACGATCCTGGCTAAGAACTGCGCCGTCGACTATGGCGGCACGCACATCAACATCGTCGATACGCCCGGCCATGCGGACTTCGGCGGCGAGGTCGAACGCGTGCTGTCGATGGTCGACGGCGTGCTGCTGCTGGTCGACGCGGTCGAGGGGCCGATGCCGCAGACACGGTTTGTCACCCGCAAGGCGCTGGCGCTGGGACTGCAGCCGATCGTCGTCGTCAACAAGATCGACCGGCCGGGCGCCCGGCCGGATTACGTCGTCAACGCCACCTTCGATCTGTTCGACAAGCTCGGCGCTACCGAGGACCAGCTCGATTTTCCGGTGATCTACGCCTCTGCGCTCGCCGGCTATGCGGTGACGGACCTGCGGCATCTGCCGCATCGCGACGCCTCCGCCGCCACTTTCCCGGACGGCGAGGAGGGACCACGCCCGGCCGCAGGCGCGCATCACGGACTGGACATGCGGCCGCTGTTCGATGCCATCCTCGAGCAGGTGCCGGTGCGCGACGACGACCCGAACGGACCGCTGCAGCTGCAGATCTGCTCGCTCGACTACTCCAGCTATGTCGGCAAGATCGGCATCGGCCGCATCCGCCGCGGCCGCATCCGCAGCGGGCAGGAAGTCGCGGTGCTCAACGGGCCGCAGGCACAGCCGGTCCGCGGCCGCGTCAACCAGGTGCTGAAGTTCAAGGGACTGGCGCGCGAACTCGTCGACGAGGCCGAGGCGGGTGACATCGTGCTGGTCAACGGCATCGAGGAGATCGGCATCGGCAGCACGCTGTGCCCGGTCGACGAGCCCGATGCGCTGCCGCTGCTGAAGGTCGACGAGCCGACCCTGGTGATGAACTTCTGCGTCAACAACAGCCCGCTGGCCGGACGCGAAGGCAGGTTCGTCACCAGCCGCCAGCTGCGCGAGCGGCTCGAGCGCGAGCTGAAATCGAATGTGGCCATGCGCATGCGCGAAACCGGCGACGAGACCGTGTTCGAGGTCGCCGGCCGCGGCGAACTGCACCTGACGATCCTGATCGAGAACATGCGCCGCGAGGGCTACGAACTGGCCGTCTCAAGGCCGCGCGTGCTATACAAGCAAATCGACGGCGAACGGTGCGAGCCGTACGAGTTGCTGACGGTCGACATCGAGGAGCAGCACCAGGGCGCCGTCATGGAAGAGCTCGGCCGGCGCAAGGGAGAGCTCGCTGACATGCAGCCCGACGGCCGCGGCCGCGTGCGGCTCGAGTACAGGATTCCCGCGCGTGGCCTGATCGGATTCCAGGGCGAGTTCCTGACCACCACCCGCGGCACCGGCCTGATGAGCCACGTGTTCGACGATTACGCGCCGGTGAAGCCGGGCGAGCTCGGCGGCCGCCGCAACGGCGTGCTGGTCAGCCAGGACGACGGCGAGGCGGTGGCCTATGCGCTGTGGAAACTGCAGGAGCGCGGCCGCATGTTCGTCGGCCCGGGCGAGAAGCTGTACGAGGGCATGATCGTCGGCATCCACTCGCGCGACAACGACCTCGTCGTCAACCCGATCCGGGAGAAGAAGCTGACCAACGTGCGCGCGTCGGGCAAGGACGAGCACATCGACCTGGTGCCGCCGATCAGGCTGACGCTGGAGTACGCGGTCGAGTTCATCGCCGACGACGAACTGGTCGAGGTCACGCCGCAGAGCATCCGCCTGCGCAAGCGGCACCTGAAAGAGCACGAGCGCAAGCGCGCCGAGCGCGAGGCGGCCTGAGCGAGCGGCGCGTTTTGGGCAAGCCGCTGGCGATGCACGAGGCCGCGCCGGCAGCGGCCAGGACGGCCGCTTCGGCGCACCGGCGCGCGATCGTCCTGATGATCGTCGCGGCGACGTTATGGAGCATCGCCGGCGTGGTCACCCGCCATCTGACGCCGGCGCTGCAGGTCGATGGCCGCTTCGAAATCACCTTTTGGCGCAGCCTGTTTGCGGCGCTCTTCGTCGGCGGCTATCTGCTGTTGGTCCGCCGCGAAGGCCTGCGGCCGGTCCTCGCCACCGGCTGGCCGGGCGTGATCTCCGGGATGATGTGGGCGGTGATGTTCGTCGCCTTCATGGTGGCGTTGACCTTCACGACGGTGGCCAACACGCTGCTCGTGCTGAGCCTCGGGCCGCTGATCACCGCCCTGCTGGCAAGGGCGGTGCTGGGATCGCCGATCCCGCCGCGCACCTGGGCCGCGATCGCGGTGGCGACGGCCGGCATCGTCTGGATGGCCGCGCAGGCGGCACCGGCGGCAGCGGCGGGCCAGCCCTTGCTCGGCATGCTGATCGCATTTGCGGTGCCGATCGCCTCGGCGATCAACCTCGTCACGCTGCAGAAGACGCGGGCCCGCGTCGATCTGGTGCCTGCCGTGCTGCTCGGCGGCGCCATCTCGGCCGCATTGATGCTGCCGCTGGCCTTGCCTTGGCAGGCGACCGCGCGCGACGTGCTGCTGCTGGCGACCCTCGGCTTCTTCCAACTGGGCCTGCCATGCATGCTGATGGTCGTGGCCGCGAGGCGGCTGTCGGCGCCCGAGGTATCACTGCTGGCGTTGCTCGAAGTCGTGCTCGGCCCGCTGTGGGCGTGGCTCGGCGCCGGCGAAGTGCCGGCCAAAGCCACCTTTGCCGGCGGCGCACTGGTGCTGGGCGCGCTGGTGCTGAACGAACTGGCGGCGCTGCGCGCCAACCGGCGCTGAGGCCGAATAGTTCTGCGCGGCCCGATCCCGCGCCGGCGCCACTTTCCGTGAGCACCCGTGCGCGTCCGCTTCGTTGCACAACCCGGGCACAGGCGGTCGCGCGACCCGTAGAGCGATCCGTACGGCGCCTGAGGAGCCTTCTTAACCGCGGACGTGCAGTTCGTCGGCGGCAAAGACGAGGTCGAGCGGCTCGATCAGCAGGCGCTTTTCGCCGCGCTCGACCGAGCCGGCGACCCAGCCCGCGATGCCGGCGGCAGCGGCGATCTCGACCACGCGCGCGGCATCGCCGGCAGCAACGAACAGTGCAAAGCCGGCGCCCATGTTCAGGCTGCCATAGGCCTCGCGGTCGTCGATGCGGGCCTGCTGGCGGATGAACTGCAGCACCGGCGGCACCGGCGGCAAGGTGTGGATCCGGTAGGTGAACGCGCCCGGGTGTCGCATCAGCTTGCGCCAGCCGTGGCCGGTGATGTTGGCGCAGTAGTGCGGCACGATGCCGGCGGCGGCCAAAGCCTCGGTCACCGGCGAGTACAGCACCGTGGGTGCCAGCAGCGCTTCGCCGTACGTCGAACCGTCGTCGAGCGCTGTCGCATAGCCCTGCGGCAGCCGCTCGGCCAGCTTGCGCGCTAGCGACACGCCATTGGCATGGATGCCGCTGGAGGCGAGCAGCACGATGGCGTCGCCGGCGCCGAGCTTCTCGCCGAGCGTCAGCCGCGACTTCGGCCGGACCAGGCCGACGCAGGAGGCGGCGAGATCGATGCGTCCTTCGGCGACGACGCCGGCCAGCGCCGGCGTCTCGCCGCCGCCCCAGGCCACGCCGCAGCGGTCACAGGCCAGCTTCCAGCCGGCGACCAGGTCGCGGGCGCGCGCCTCGTCGTCGAACCAGTCGGCGCCCCCGGCGGCCCAGTAGGCGTGCACCGACACCGGCGTGGCGCCGACGGTGATGATGTCGTTGATCGCCATCGCCAGCGTGTCCTGCGCGATCAGGTCGTAGTGGGAGCGGCCGCTCGTCGCGCGCATGGCATCGGCGACCAGCGCCTTGGTGCCCAGGCACTCGGTGATCGACGCCAGATAGAAGTCGCCGCAGTCGACGACGTAGGCCGACTCGCCGCGGGAAGCGCCGACCTCAGCCAGCCCGTGCCGCGCCAAGTTGGACGCGGTGGCCGCGGCCGCCTGTTGCGCGAGGATCTTCAGCGGGTCGATCCGGCCGTAGTCGACGCCCGCCTGACCGTAGGTCAGTGCCTCGCCCGGCGATAATTGCGACGGCTGCACCATGCGCGGCGTCAGTCCTCGAGTTCGGCCTTGGCCAGTTCGACATCGAGCCGTTCCATCGCGTCGAGCGGTGTGCAGGCGGCGGCCTCGGCGTACAGCTTCTCCGCCTTGGCCAGCCCCTTCTTGCCTTCGAGCATCACCAGGCCATTGGCGTATTCGATCCGCGCGATCGCCGAATCGGGCGCGAGCTTCAGCGCTGTTTCGTACAGCTTCAGGCCGGTCTCTTTCTTCGCGCCATAGGTCAGTCCGCCGATCATGGCGCCCACCTTGTCGATCACCTCGGCGTGATACGAGGCCAGTGCAATCGTCGCATCGGCGTGCTTCGGCGCCAGCTTCAGCGTCGTTTCCAGGCTGGCCTTCACCTTGCCGCCGATGCCCTGCGCCAGCGCCTTGGCGATCGAGATCACCTGCGCGTAGCGGCCCAGCGCATAGGCCTGCCAGTAGAAGGCGTTCGGGTTCTTCGGCTCGGCGGCCTGCTGCTTCTCGGCCCGTGAGGCGACTTCCTCGAACAGTGCCAGCTTCTTCTTCTCGTCTTCCTCGAGGTAGTTGGCATAGATGGCGGTGGCCTTGTTGGCCACCGTGATGCCGGCGCCGCCGGCACCCAGTCCGGCCTCGGCCGCCTTCTGGAAGTCGCCGGCATGGAAGGCGATCCACGCCTCGAGTACGGCACCGTCCTTCGGCAGCGGCTCCTGGTCGCCCGCATGCAGTCGATTCCAGGCTTTCTTCAGCGATGCGGTGGTGTACGCGTACTTGGCATCCGCATAGGGAAACTTGGCCCAACCCTTCGCCATCGTCGACCTCCTCGCTTGTGGTTCAGCCTTCCAGGTACTTCGCCGCCAGCTGTTCGAACAGCGCGCGCGCGTCGCCGACGAGATAGGGCGCGGTCAGCGACATCACCTGGTAGCAGCCGCGCGCCAGCGCCGCGCCGACCACCGCCGGCTCGCTGAAGTGGCGCGGGTTGCGCACGTACTCGTAGGACAGCCAGTAGGTCGCCACCACGACCATGTTGATGGCCAGCGCGTCGTGTTCGGCGCGCGAGGCGCGCAGCAGCTCCTGGTCGGCCAGCCCGTCGGTGAGCCAGCGCGCCATCCTGACCTTCTGCGCCAGCAGTTCCTTGAAACGCATCTCCAGCGTGCGATTGTTGATCAGCAGGTTGTTCAGGTCGCGGTAGAAGAAGCGGTATTTCCAGATCAGCTCGAACAGCACGTGCAGGAACAGCCACGCATCCTCGACGTTCGGCTTGCGATCCTCGGGCACCGTCAGCAGCCGGTCGATCTCGCGCTCGAACTGCTGGAAGATGCTGTTGATGATGTCGTCTTTGTTCTTGAAGTGGTAATACAGGTTGCCCGGCGAGATGCGCATTTCCTCGGCGATGATCGTCGTGTTGACGTTCGGCTCGCCGTAGGTGTTGAACAGCTGCAGCGACAGCTCGAGGATGCGTTCGCGGGTGCGACGCGGCGCTTTGCGTTCCATCGGTCAGGCGCTCGCCGGGCGGCGCTCGGGGGTCCTGCTGGATCTTTCTTGTTGCGGACGAGAATAGCATCGCGCCCGGGCGCGGCTCGCCGTCGATGCCGCGGCTGCGCCGGCCGCGGCGGCGCAGCGGCAGCATCGGCTGCGCCAGGGCTGGGCGGCGCTGCCACGGCAATGGGCTCAATGGCGCGATCAGCGCGCCGGATTCGGCGGCGCGCCGCCGCTCATTGGACTACCCTCCGCGCTGACGCGCCGCGGGACTTGTTCGCCCTCGGGGCGGCCCTTCGGGCTCACGCCACGCCGTGGCCGGCGAGCCAGCGCTGAAGGTCGTCGAGCGTTGCGCTCAGCGTTCGCGCGGTCTGGCTGGCCGCGGTGTCGATCCGGTACTGCCGCTTGCGGCGCAGGCTCCTGACCAGCGTGCGCTTCTCGTCGCGCAACACGGCCGCGTCGATGCTCAGGCCGTGGCGCGCCAGCTTCGGCGCCAGTTCATGGCGCCGCTCCCACAACTCGCGGCGCATCTTCTGGTAGGCGTGTTCGCACAGCCGGTGCCGGCCGGAGTACGAGAACAGGTTGGTGAAGAACATGTCGGCGTCCGACCGGTTCGGCTGGAACAGCACGATGTCGGTGTTGGGGTAGGCCGTCTTGTAGCGCTCCATTCCGGCGTCGAGCCGCGAGTGGATGATGGCGCGATAGGTCTGCGCCAGCACCACCGGCAGACCGCCCTCGACCAGCTTCTCCAGCCGATGGTCGCGCCGCCGTCCGTCCTCGCCAAGGCTGTGGTGGCGCGCGTAGTACGGCACCAGCGGATTCACGCACAGCAGCAGGTCGACGCCGTGCGCGAGCGCCACCGACGCGTGCAGCGTCTTGCGCAGCGCGCCGTCGACGAAAAAGTGGCCGCCGATGTCCACCGGAGGGAACAGGCCGGGCAGCGCGGACGAGGCCTGCACGGCGCGCGAAATTGGGACGTGGTCGACGCCGGCGGCGCCGAAGGCGACCGATTCGCCGGTGTCAAGTTCGGCAGCGACGATATAGAGCTTGTGCCGCAGCTCGCGAAAATCGTTGGTGCGGCCGGGCGTGCTGAAGATGCGCGACAGGTAGCGGTCGATCTGGTCGCCGTCGAAAAGCCCCGTGGGCAGGGCGCGCCCGAGCCGTTCCAGCGCCGCCAGCGCATTGCCCGGGCGCGAGACGTAGGCCCAGATAGCCTCGGCGATCAGCGGCGGCAGCGAGGCGATGCGGCGGGCGTATTCGCGCAGCGCCGGGCGCAGCAGCAGCGCCGGATCGAAACGGTCTTCGCCGTGGGCGTCCTCGATGAACAGCCGCGACAGCGCCTGAGGCGTGTAGCCGTTGGCCAACCCGGCGGCGATGAAGCTGCCAGCGCTGACACCGACATAAACCTCGGCGTCGTTGAAGTCGAAGCCGTGCAGCGCCTCGCTCAGCGCCGACAGCACGCCGATCTCGTAGATCGCGCCCAACGGACCACCGCCGGCCAGCGCGAGGCCGATGCGGGGACGGCGCGACGGGGCGCCGCGGCTCATGACACCACGGCCGATGGTTTTGCGTTCGCCACCGGTGCGGCGGCGCGGCGCGCCAAGCAGCCGGTCGAGGCGAAGCCGACGCGGGGACGGTGAGGCGAGGGCGCGCGAAGCATCACGAATCCGTGGTCATTCACCGGCAGGCGCCCCCACCGTTGAGACGCCGCTGCGGCCCGCGTCGAACAACCCGCTGACGTGCGCCGAGGGACCGATTCCCGGCCGCGAACGAAGGCGGGAACGGCTCATCAAGACGCCGCGACCGATGACGGAGAGATCGTCTCCGGAACGCGCGCGGCACGGGCGCAGCAAGCTCATCGCCGCATTATCGCTGCCCAGCAGAGCCGGCTGCCGCCGCGCAGGCGCGCGGAAGCAGCCGTCCGGCTGCAGCGTGGTGGATTGCGGCCGCTGCGCCTGCGCTCGTCAGGCCGTGGCAGCGGCCTTCTTCGCGGTGCGCTTGCGCGGCGCAGCCTTCTTCGCCGGGCCGCCGGAGAGCTTGTTGACGCTGGCGGTCAGCTTCTCGACGCGCTGGGTCAACTCGGTGATCTCCTTGTTGGTCGGCACGCCAAGTCGCTTCAACGCGCGCTCGACACGTTCCTCGAACACGCTTTCCAGCTTGTCCCAGGTGCCATTGGCCTGGTGCTGAACCCGGCCGGCAAACCTGCCGATCCTGCTGGTGACTTCGTTGACCTTGTCTTCTGTGACGCGCATTGTCCGCTTCTGGATCGAGTTGCCTTCGCGCACCAGCGCCTCGAAGACCTTGGTGCCTTCCTGCTGCGCCTTGGAAAAAGCGCCGACGCCGGCCAGCCAGATCTGCTGCGCCGAGTCCTTGATTGCTGCGGCCAGCTGGCTGTCGCTGTGGCCGCCGGCCTTCGCCCTGAGTTTCTTGACCATCACTGCTCCTTAGTTTGGCAGGCCGCCTATTCGCGCAGCCTCGCAGCAAAGTGTATGTATTCGTCATCGAGCGCGGGCACTAATGGCGTAGAGGCGCCTCTCTAGCAGCGGCGTCGTGACGCCGATGCTGCGCCCGCAAGAGCCTGCCCTATAGAATCGCCGGGGCTTCGACAAGAACACGTTTGGGCACTGCCCGCAGATCAAGGAGACCGCAGATGCAGTACTTCGTCACCGGCGCGTCCGGGTTCATCGGCCGGCGTCTCGTCGCCAGACTGCTTGCCCGTCGCGGTGCCGTGGTGTTTTTCCTGATCCGGCCGTCGAGCCGCGACAAGGTGGCCGAACTGCTCGACTACTGGGGCGTGGACGAGAAGCGCGCGCGTCCGGTGTACGGCGATCTGGCGCAGCCGAAGCTGGGGCTTGCCAAGGCGGCACTGAAGGAACTCGGCGCCATCGACCACTTCTTCCATCTGGCGGCGATCTACGACCTCGGGGCCCACGCCGAGAGCCAGATCCAGATCAACATCGAAGGCACGCGCAACGCGGTCGTCGCGGCCAACGAGATGAAGGCCGGCTGCTTCGAGCATGTGTCGTCGATTGCCGCCGCCGGCCTGTACGAAGGCGTGTTCCGCGAGGACATGTTCGACGAGGCGGAGAACCTCGACCACCCGTACTTCCAGACCAAGCACGAGTCGGAAAAGATCGTGCGCAAGGAATGCAGGGTGCCGTGGCGCGTGTACCGGCCTTCGTTGGTGGTCGGCGACAGCAAGACCGGCGAGATGGACAAGATCGACGGCCCGTACTACTTCTTCAAGCTGATCCAGCGCATGCGGCAGATGCTGCCGCCCTGGATGCCGACCATCGGCGTCGAGGGCGGGCGCATCAACATCGTGCCGGTGGATTTCGTCGTCGCCGCGGTCGACCACATCGCCCACCTGAAGGGGCACGACGGCAAGGCATTCCACATCGTCGACCCGACGCCGTACCGGGTCGGCGACATCCTGAACATCTTCGCCGAGGCCGCGCACGCGCCGCAGTTCGCGCTGCGCGTGAACGCGGCGCTGCTCGGCTTTATCCCCAGCAGCGTCAAGAAGGGCCTGCTGGCGCTCACGCCGGTCAAGCGCATCCGCAACGCGGTGATGAAGGACCTCGGGCTGCCCGAGGACATCATCACCTTCGTCAACTACCCGACCCGCTTCGACTGCCGCGAGACGACCGCGGCTCTGCGCGGCACCGGCATCGAATGCCCGCGCCTGCCCGACTACGCCTACCGGCTGTGGGACTACTGGGAGCGCAACCTCGACCCGGACCTGTTCATCGACCGCACGCTCAAGGGCAAGGTGCAGGGCAAGGTGGTGCTCGTCACCGGCGGTTCGTCGGGCATCGGCCTGGCCGCTGCGCACAAGATCGCGCAGGCCGGCGCGATCACCGTGATCGTCGGCCGCGACCAGGACAAGCTCGACGCCGCCAGGCAGGAGATCGTCGACGCGCTGGGCGAGAACCCCAACCGCGGCGAGGTGGTGACGCTGTCGGCCGACCTCGCCAGCCTCGAAGGCTGCGACCAGATGGTGGCCTGGCTGGTGGGCAAGTACGGCGGCGTGGACGTGCTGATCAACAACGCCGGCCGCTCGATCCGGCGCGGCATCGAGTCCAGCTACGACCGCTTCCACGACTTCGAGCGGACCATGCAGCTGAACTACTTCGGCTGCCTGCGCACGACCATGGGCCTGCTGCCGCACATGGCGGCGAAGCGCTCCGGCCACGTGGTCAACATCAGCTCGATCGGCGTGCTGACCAACGCACCGCGCTTTTCGGCCTATGTGGCGAGCAAGGCGGCGCTGGACGCGTGGACGCGCTGCGCGGCCTCGGAATTCATCGACGTCGGCGTCACCTTCACCACGATCAACATGCCGCTGGTGCGCACGCCGATGATCGCGCCAACCAAGATCTACGAGAACGTGCCGACGCTCAGTCCCGACGAGGCGGCCGACCTGATCGTGCAGGCGATCGTCTACAAGCCGGTGCGCATCGCCACACGGCTGGGCGTGTTCGGGCAGATGCTGCACGCGGCGGCGCCGCGGGTGGCGCAGATCGTGATGAACACGACGTTCCGCATGTTCCCCGATTCGGATCGCGCCAAGGGCGAGAAGGAGGCCGGCCGGCAGAAGGCCACCGCCGACCAGATCGCTCTGGCCAACCTGATGCGCGGCGTGCACTTCTGAGCGTCTGTCGGGAACGCCGCGCCGGCATCGTCCGTGCGATCCGGCGCGACGGGCGCGCCTGAACGATCCCGTTGCCGGATGAGGTGGAGCCATGCGCCTGTATGCGCTGATGCTTTTCCTGCACGTGCTCGCCGTCGTCGTCTGGGTCGGCGGCATGTTCCTGATGCACTTTGTCGTGCGGCCGGTGGCGGTGGCGCAGCTGCCGCCGCCACAGCGGCTGCCGCTGCTGGCCGACATCCTCGGCCGCTTCTTCAACTGGGTGACGGCGGCGGTGCTGCTGGTGCTGGCGAGCGGCGTGGCGATGATCGTCGGCATCGGCGCCGCCGCGGGTGCAGCCGCAGCCGGACAGAGCGCTTTCGGCGAGGGCATGCGACTGGCGCACGCCAGCGTGCACCTGATGTTTGCCGGCGGCGTGCTGATGAGCCTGATCTTTGCGCTGATCCGCCTCGCGCCGTACGTGCGGCTGCGCAAGGCACTGGCGGCAAACCAGTTGCCGGCGGCGGCCGCCAACCTCGACCTGATCCGCAAACTGGTGGCAATGAACCTCGTGCTCGGCGTCCTGGTCATCGCCGTGGCCACCCTCGGCCGCGCCATCTAGCCGCGCCGCCGGCGCCAGGCCGGCCGGCGTGCGCCATTGACGTCCGGCGCGAAAGGCGCTGATATCAGCCCTGCGGCAGGGCCGGGTACGGATCCGGGCGAATTCGCCCTTCGTGACGCGGCACGCACGTCGCGTCCTGCCGACGGAGAAAGGTCGATGTCCAGTGCTTCCGCTACCGCTCGCCTCGGCGCCGGACGCGCGCTCTACAGCTGGGCCGCGGTGGCCGCGATCCTCGTCGTCTTCGCCGGGTTCGCGCGCAGCTACTACCTGAAGGGCCTGTTCGGAGCACCGTCGCTGTCGGCGCTGGTGCACGCGCACGGCATCGTGATGAGCCTGTGGTTTCTGCTGTTCTTCGCCCAGGCGAAGCTCGTCGCCGCGCGTCGCATCGATCTGCATCGTCGCCTCGGCATCGCCGGCGCGTTGCTCGCGTTGCTGGTGGTCGTCGTCGGCGTATCGACGGCGATCGCCGCCGCAGCGCGCGGCGTCAGCCCGGGCCCGCCGCCGCTCGTGTTTCTGGTCGTCCCGCTCGGCGACATGGCCGTCTTTGCGATCCTCGCCGGCAGCGGGCTGGCGCTGCGCCGGCGCAGCGACACGCACAAGCGGCTGATGCTGCTCGCTTCGGTCGGCATGCTGACGGCGGCATTCGCGCGGGTGCCGCTCGGCTTCATCGCTGCAGGCGGACTGCCGCTGTATTTCGCGCTGACCGATCTGTGCGTGCTGGCCTGCGCCGCCTATGACACGGTGCGGCACCGGCGGCTGCACCCGGCGATGCTCTGGGGCGTGCTGCTGATCGTCGTCTCGCAGCCGGCACGGTTGCTGCTTGCGGCGACGCCGGCGTGGCAGCAGTTCGCTGCTTGGCTCACCGGCTGACCGGAGTGCAGCGATGTCGCCCACCCCGCCCCCGGGATCGGCAAGCCGCCTCGATCGCCTGGTCGCGCAGGCCCGGCGCGAGCGCGAACTGCGCGAGAAGTCCTATCGCGAGCAGGCGCTGAAGCGGTATCCGTGGGTCTGCGCCCGCTGTGCGCGCGAGTTCACGCCGGCGACAGTGCAGCAGCTGACCGTGCATCACCGCGACCATAATCACGACAACAATCCCCCGGACGGCAGCAACTGGGAACTGCTATGCATCTATTGCCACGAAAACGAGCATGCAAGGCAGCTCGACAATGCCGGGCGGGCAGGCCGCGACCGCAGCGAGCCGGAAGCGCCGGCCACGCATCAGCCGTTTGCCGGGCTCGCAGCGTTGATCCAGAAGGGCAAGCCGCGATGACCTGCCGGCCGCTTCGCCTGCAAAGGCCTCCGGCGAGGGTCGGTTGACGATGCAGACGCTGTCGGCGCTGCTCAACCGCCACCGCTCGATCCGCAAGTACCGCCCGGATCCGGTCGACCCGGCGCTGGTCGAGCGCGTCTGCGCCGACGCGATCGCCGGCGCGTCGTCTTCGGGCAACCTGAACAGTGTCTCGATGGTGCTCAGCCGCGACGCCGAGCGCCGGCGGCGGCTGTACGAACTGCACTTCGAACAGCCGATGGTGCTGCAGGCGCCGCTGGCGATCACCTTCTGCGCCGATTGGTATCGCACGCGGCAGTGGCTTCGGCGCCGCGGCGCGCGCGACAACTTCAACAACCTGATCGGCTGGCACGTCGCGGCGTTCGACGCGATGATCGTGGCGCAGAACGTCTGCCTCGGTTTCGAGGCCGAGGCTCTGGGCATCTGCTACATGGGCACGACGCTGCATGCGATGGCGGAAATCGCGGCGTTTCTCGAACTGCCCGATACCTGCCTGCCGGTGACGACGATCGTCGTCGGCTGGCCCGACGAGGACCCACCCAAGCGCGACAGGCTGCCGCTGGCGGTGTTCCTGCACGAGGAACGGTATCGGCTGAGCGACGGCGCTCAGCTCGATGCGATGTACGCCGAACGCGAGGTGCGCGGCTGGGAACGCTACAACGCGATTCCCGGCATGACCGAGACGCTGCGCGCGCACGGCCTCACCTCGCTGGCGCAGTTCTACACCAGCGAGCTCAAGTACGATCCGGCGCAATTTGCGGCCGATTCGGCAAGGCTGCGGGCATTGCTCGAAGCCAAGCACTTCCTGCCCTGAAGCGGATCGTGGCCGCCCCGGGCTGAAAACCGGGCGCGCCGACCGATCGTCCGGCCGCTGCCGCGAGGCCGTAACATGGCGGTCGTGGCAGTGCCCAATGCGGCGAGGCCAGTGGCGCGACGCCGATGGCCGGCGACGGGCCTAACGAGACAGGAGCAGGCGTGGCGAAACCCAACTACGCGTTCGAGAAACGACAGCGTGATCTGGCGAAGCAGAAGAAGAAAGAGGAAAAGCGACTGAAGAAGGCGGCGACCAAGGAGGCGAAGACGCAGGACGCGCCCGAGACCACGTCGCCCATCCCCCCCGGAGAAGGTACCGGGTCCGGCTGACCGCCGCCGCGACCAGTCCCGGGTCTGA
>CAZDXQ010000020.1:0-56860 GCA_964509545.1 uncultured Burkholderiaceae bacterium
GCTGGATCCAGGCGGATCTGTTCGATAGTCACGAGGTTAAGTAAGGCTCAATAATTGCATCGACCGCTGCCTCTAAAGGGAGGCGCGTCGTTGTCTCTGCGCCTTCAGCGGTCGTTGGGCGCTCGGCGCGCTTCCTCGCGGGCGATCTGCGCGGCGAACCAGCGATTCATGAAAATTCCCATGCCGATGGCGCCGCGATGACGCCCAGCGACAGCAGGCCGATCCAGGTGGTGAAAAGTTCGCGCAATGCGTCCATGTCGGCACGGCTCCTTCTTGTTTCAGGTGGATGCTCTGGTGCTACAGCAGCCGGCTGCGGCCATGTCGCGCGCCGGCCCATGTCGCGCAAACCAGTCGCGCGCGCAGGCGAGAAGCTGGTTGTCGGTCGGCTGGTCGACCGTCCCGATGGCAACGATCCGTTGGCGCAACTGCGGTCTGCCGAGCAGATACTCGGCCGGTTCGTCCTTTTTCGTGGCCGGACCGACGAGCAGGATTTCGCGCGCGTCGCCGAGGGCGTCGGCGAAGCTGTCGAAGAAGGTGCGATCGATCGCGGCGCGTCCCGGCGCTACAGCGTCTTGATGCTGCTGCGGCGACAGGCTCGCCGCGAACGCGATCCGGCGGTCGATGCTGCCGTTGAAGTGGATGATGCTGGCCCGGCGGTGATCGAGCCAGACGACCGCATGCGGCAATGTCATCGTTGGCCTGCCGAGGCGCGACGGCTCTCAAAGGAAAGCGCCGGGCCGCCCGAAGTTTCCTTGACCCCCTCGGGGGGGCGGGCTGGGCGCAGCGGCCCTGGAGGCGCTCACGGGACTACCCTCGCGCTGCGCGCTCAGGGATTCGCCCTTGGCACGGCCCGGCGGGCTTATGAGCGCACGCCGGCGCGGCCGCGGTTTTCGAAGTGCTGCTGGCAACGCGCACAGCGCAATGCAGCCGGGTGCGCCTGCAGACGGCGCAGGTCTATCGGCTCCTCGCAGTCGACGCACAGTCCGTAATCGCCGTGATCGATACGCGCCAGCGCAGCCTCGATGTCGCGCAACGCGGTGGCCGAGCGCGCCAGATGGGTGACGTCGGCCTGGCGCTGGGTCTCGGCAGCGGCGTCGTCGTCGGTTTCGTCGGCGTGGCGCGGCAGGCCCGCTTCGTCATGCCGGTGCTCGCCGTGGCCGTGCAGGCGCGCGTCGACCGCCTCGGCTGCGGCCTGCTTCATCTGAAGCAGTTCCTGCCGCAGTCGTTCGAGGGCAGCGCGATCCAATCCGCTCGACGTCGTCATCGCCGTGAACTCCCTTTGGTTTTCAGCCTAAATACCGATATTTAGGCAGGGTTGACCGGAGTCAACGGCGACGAAAAGCGCATCATTCGCCGATCCGGATTGCTGCGAATGGATGAACTCCTCCCAATTAATCGACGTTGCGCTGCAGCATAATGATGCTCACCTGAACACGCGCAGATTGCCGCCCTAGCCGCCGATGCTTTTCTCGCACTACCTCCAGGGCGCCCTCGTGCCCCGCTCAGTGGCGCTGGTCGGCGCAAGCCATCGCAAGGGAGCGCTGGGCACCTACCTGCTCGACAATCTTGTGGGCGCGGGGTTCAAGGGGCAGATCTATCCGGTCAACCCGAAGTACACGGAACTGGCCGGGCGCCCCTGCCACGCGCGGCTGACAGATCTGCGGAAAACACCGGACCTGGTGGTGATCGCGACGCCGCCGAAAACGGTCCCTGACCTCATCGACGAATGCGCGGCGTGTGGCGCACGGGCGGCGCTGGTGATCTCGGCCGGTTTCGTCGATGCCGGAGCAGCCGGCCGCCGCCTGCACGAGGAGGCGCTGGCTCGGGCGCGGGCGCATGGCATCCGCATGCTGGGGCCGCACTGCCTGGGCATCATGCGTCCCGACATCGGCCTGAACGCGACCTACGCGCGCACTCCGGCGAAGCCCGGATCGGTGGCGCTCGTGTCGCAATCGGGAGCGGTGATCTCCGCGCTGCTCGATTTTGCGCAGACGGCCGGGTTCGGCTTCTCGTCGGTGATCTCCACGGGCGCCGGATCGGACATCGAGTTCTACGAGATTCTCGACTTCCTGTCGACCGACGGCGCGACGCGCAGCATCATCCTGTATGTCGAAGGCGTGCACGATGCGCGCGCCTTCATGTCGAGCGTGCGCGCTGCCGCCAGCGTCAAGCCGGTGGTGGTGCTGAAAGTTGGCCGCCATCTTGCCGGAACGAAGGCGGCAATGAGCCACAGCGGCGCGCTGGTTGGCGACGACGCCGTGTTCGACGCGGCGCTGCGCCGTGCCGGTGCCATCCGCGTCAACGCCTACTTCGAAATGCTTTCTGCGGCCGAGGTGCTGGCTGCGGGCCGTTTCCCGCGCCCCGATCCCGGCAACAGGCTGGCGATCGTTTCCAATGGTGGCGGACCAGGAATGCTGGCAGCCGACTGCGTCGCCGACAACGAGGTCGTGCTGGCCAGCCTCACCGCCGATACCGTTGCGAGTCTCGATGAGATCCTGCCCGCGACGTGGTCGCACGGCAACCCGGTCGACGTCATCCGCGACGCTGATATCGAGCGCTGCGCGAAGGCCCTGGAACGGGTGCTGGCCGATCCGGGCAACGACGGCGTGCTGGTCCTGTTCTCGCCGACCATTGCCGTGAGCGCCGAAGAGGTTGCCCGCGCCTTGCTGCCCGTGGCGCAGGGCAGCGACAAGCCGGTGATCTCGGCATGGCTCGGAGGCGAAGATGCCCGCCGCGGCCGGGTGATCATGGACGCCGCCGGCATGGCGACGGCCAGCAGTCCGGAGCGCGGCGTCGAGGCCTTCGGCTACCTGTCCAAGTTCATCCGCGGGCGCCAGATGCGGCTGCAGGTGCCGCCGCCACAGGTCGCGGAGTTCGACACCGAGGCAACCGAGGCGCGGCGAATCATCGAGCGCGCCTCGGCAGCCGGGCGCGCGACGCTCGACGAGCGCGAATCGAAGGCGCTGCTGGCGGCGTTCGGCATCGACACCGCGCGTACGCATCTGGCCACGACCGCCGAGGAGGCGATCGCCGTGGCTGACGAGATCGGCTATCCGGTGGCGCTCAAGATTTCGGCCTCCGGCGTGTTGCACAAGACCGATGTCGGCGGCGTGATCCTGTCGGTGATGAATGCCGCCGAAGTGGCGCAAGGCTTCGACACCATCCGCCGGCGCTGCGCCGAGCGGGCGCCCAGCGCGAAGTTCCACGGCGTTCTGGTGCAGCAGATGATCGTGCGGCCGAACGGTCGCGAACTTCTGGTCGGGATCGCCCGCGACGCCGCGTTCGGGCCGGTGATCAACTTCGGCATGGGCGGCATCGCGGTGGAGGTACTGCGCGATGCGGCCGTGACGCTGCCGCCGTTGAACCGCTTCCTTGCCCGCGAACTGATCTCGCGCACGCGGGCGGCGGAGATGCTTGCGCCGTTCCGCGGCAAGCCGGCCGTGGACATCGAGGTCCTGATCGACGTGCTGCTGAAGGTCTCGGATATCGCCTGCGAACTGCCCTGCGTGCAGGAACTGGACATCAACCCGCTGCTGGTCGACGAGAACGGCGCCGTGGCGCTGGATGCGCGCGTGGTGCTCGGCGACGGACCGCTGGCGCCGGACGCCACGTATTCGCATCTGGCGATCCATCCGTACCCGAAAGCGCTGGCGCGCACGCACCGGCTGCGTGGCGACGAGACGGTGCTGCTGCGGCCGATCCGTCCCGAAGATGCGCAGGCCGAGCGCCGTTTCGTCTCGAGACTGTCGCCGCAGACGATGTACATGCGCTTTCACGCGCCGCTGCGCGAACTGACCACCGAGCGCCTGGTGCGCTTCACGCAGATCGACTACGACCGCGAGATCGCCTTCGTCGCCATCGATGCCAGCGGCGAACAGGAGGAAATCCGCGGCGTGGCCCGTTATACGCGCATGCCCGACGGCTTCTCCTGCGAATTCGGCATCGTCATCGAGGACGGCTGGCAGGGCCGCGGGCTCGGCCACGCGCTGATGACCGCACTGGAAGAAACGGCGAGAAGCCGCGGCCTGACCGAGATCATCGGCTATGTGCTGCGGGACAACGAGGGCATGGCGCGGCTGATGCGAGGCCGCGGTTACCTCGCCACCGCGGCGCCGGACGACGACGGCGTGCGCCGCTTCGTCAAGCGCCTGGTCGGCGGCGCGGCGCTGGGCGTGGTTCGGGCGCAGCGTGGCCACGCCACCGAGCGCGTTTGAGCGCGACGGACGCCGGCGTCGACGACGGTCCGCTGGCTAGAATTCAATACTGCTTGGCGCGGCGCACTGCGTTCGGCATTCCTGCACGCTCGCGCATCCGATGACGTTTCAATTTGCCCGGCCGCTGGCCTTGCTGCTGGCCGTCGCCTTCCTGCTTCACTGTCCCCTGCCGGCCGTGGCGCAGGCCGGCAAGGCGCCGTCGGGAGGGTTCCTGTGGGAGGCGACGCGCGGCACCGAGCGGGTGCTGCTGCTGGGTTCGATCCACGTCGGCCGGCCCGAGTTCGCGGCCAGTATTGGCCACGGGTTGCCGCAGGCCGCGCGCGCGGAGGTGTTCGCCTTCGAAGCCAATATCTTCGATGCGCTGGCAAGCGCGGAAGCCGCGCAGCGCTGGGCGATGTATCCGGAAGGCGGCCCGGGGCTCGATGCCTACGTCGATGCGGCGACGCTGGCGCGCATCGAAAAGCTGGTCGCGCGCTACGGCGGCGCGATGCCGGTGTGCTGTCGGCTCAAGCCGTGGATGCTGGCGAACACGCTGGTGATCCTGGAGGCCATGCACAACGGCATGAATCCGGCCTACGGCAGCGAGGCCCAGCTTTACCAGACGGCCCTGTCCTCCGGCCGGCCGATTGTCGAGATCGAGGGTGTCGACGAGCAGCTGCGCCTGTTCGATGACGCCGCGGTCGAACTGCAGGTCGAGTATCTGCGCCACGCGCTGCAGACCATCGAAAGCGGCGCCAGCCGCGCCGAACTGGCCCACCTCGTCGGCGCCTGGGAGCGCGCAGATGCGGCCGAGATGGAACGCCTGGTCGCGAAGATGGCAAGCAGCGAGCGGCCAGCAGAGCGCTTTGTCGCCGATCGCATCGTCCGCGGCCGCCACCCGAAAATGCTCGCCGCCATCGACCGGTTTGCCGGCAGCGGCCGGCTGCACCTGGTCGTGATCGGCGCGCTGCATTACTTCGGTCCCGACGGCCTGCTGCAGGGGTTGCGCAGCCGCGGCTACACGCTGCAGCGGCTGCGCTGAGCATGGGCGCAGGGCGCTTCGCGCCGAGCATCGACATCGACTTCGGCGCAACGCGCTGGCGAGCATTGCCGCAGCGGGCGGCCTGGTGGCCCGACGCAGGCTGGCTGGTGGTTGCCGACGCGCATCTGGGCAAGGCGGCGGTCTTTCGCGCTCGCGGCGTGCCGGTGCCGCAGGGCACGACAATCGCCAATCTCGCGCGCCTGACCGCGCTGATCGCCGCGCTGCGACCGTCCAGAATCGTTTTCCTCGGCGACCTGCTGCACGCACGCGAGGCGCAGCGCGACGAGACCATGCAGCGGTTCGTCCAATGGCGCGCACGTCATCCGCGACTGGCGATGACGCTGGTCGAAGGCAATCATGATCGGCACGCCGGCACCTTGCCGGCGGCGCTGGCGATCGACGTCGTCAGCGAACCCTGGGTCGTGCGCGGCATTGCCTTCTGCCATGAACCGCGGACGCACGATGGCCTGCATGTCGTTGCCGGGCATCTTCATCCGTGTATCCGCCTGCATGGCGCCGCCAACGACACGCTGCGGCTGGCCTGCTTCTGGCAGCGTCGGCACATCCTGACGCTGCCTGCTTTCGGCGAATTCACCGGCGGCGCGGCGATCGAGCGGGAGGCGGGCGACCGCGTGCTGGCGGTGGCCGACGACCGGCTGATCGAAATCCCGGCGAATCTGCGCGCGGCCTGAACGCACGCGCTCGACTCGCGCTGCACCGTCGAGGTGCCGTTGCCATGGTTTCGGCCTCGGTGGTCGATCGGGATCACGAAGCCGCTGTTGCGGCCCGGCACCTTACGATTGCCAAGGCTGCCGCCGTTGACGTGAATCAGGCCTCTGCGATGGGGCTGCGATCAACATGAGCCTGCGTGTCGCAGTCGTGGCAGAAGAAGCAGGGTGTAACGATGGTTTCGTCAGCCGATCGGCAGCGCCGGCTCGATGCGATCCTCGAGCGGCATGGCAAGGCGCGCACGGAACTGGTGCAGATCCTGCGCGAGGCGCAGGAGCCCGAAGGCTGGATCCGGCCCGCGGCGCTGACCACCATCGCCGGGGCGCTGAAGCTGCCACGCGCACGCGTCGAGGGCGTGGCGGGTTTCTACAGTTTTCTGCATCTTGAACCGGGCGGCCGCTACCGGCTGCGCTTCTCCGACAACATCACCGACCGCATGGCCGGTTCCGAGCCGCTGCTGGCGCGCCTATGCGAGCTGCTGTGGGTCGAGCGCGGCAGGACGTCGGAGGATGGCCTGGTCTCGGTCGACACCACCTCCTGCACCGGAATGTGCGACCAGGGGCCGGCGATGCTGGCCAACGGCTGGGCGATTCCCCGCCTTGACGGCGCCCGCATCGACAGAATCGCCGAGCTCGTGCGCAGCCATACGCCGGTGGAGGGCTGGCCACGCGAACTGTTCGTCGTTGCCGACAATATCCGGCGCAAGGACATCCTGCTCGGCGCGGACCTGGCTCCGGGCGAGGCGATCCGGGCGGCGCTGGCGCGGGGCAGCGGCGCCCTGCGTGAACGCGCCTCCAACGAGCGCTCGTGGCGCGAGGCGATCGAGATCGCGCCGCAGGGCCCGCGTGCCGTGCTCGAGGAGATCAAGCTCTCCAACCTGCGCGGCCGCGGCGGCGCCGGGTTCACGACCGGTCTGAAATGGGAGGCGTGTGCCGCCGCTGCTTCCACGCCGCGCTACGTCGTGTGCAACGCCGACGAAGGCGAGCCCGGCACGTTCAAGGACCGCGTGCTGCTGAATGCATATGCAGATCTGCTGTTCGATGGCATGACGGTGGCGGCGTATGCGGTCGGCGCCCGTCATGGCTTCCTGTACCTGCGCGGCGAGTACCGGCACCTGCTGGCGCCGCTTCAGGCGGTGCTTGACCGCCGGCGCCGCGAAGGCCTGCTCGGCGCCAGCATCTGCGACTGGCCCGGCTTCGACTTCGACATCCGGATCCATCTGGGCGCGGGCGCCTATGTCTGCGGCGAGGAGTCCGCCCTGATCGAGTCGCTGGAGGGCAAGCGCGGCGTACCGCGCAATCGGCCGCCCTATCCGGTCACGAGCGGCTATCTGAAGCAGCCGACCATCGTGAACAATGTCGAGACCTTCTGCGCTGCGGCGCTGATCGTCGTGCGCGGCGGCGAGTGGTACCGCAGCGTCGGCACGGCGCGCTCGGCGGGCAGCAAGATCCTGTCCGTTTCCGGCGACTGCGCGCGGCCGGGCATCTATGAATACCCGTTCGGCACGACGGTCGCGCAGGTGCTGGCCGACTGCGGCGCCGAGTTCACGCAGGCGGTGCAGGTCAGCGGCGCCTCCGGCGTGTGCATCGACGAGACCGAGTTCGAGCGCCGCATTGCCTTCGAAGACCTGCCCACCGCCGGCGCCTTCATGGTCTTCGATGAGTCGCGCGACATGTTCGAGGTGGCGCGCAACTTCGTGCATTTCTTCGCCCATGAGAGCTGCGGCTTCTGCACGCCCTGCCGTGTCGGCACCACGCTGCTGCGCAAGCTGATGGACAAGCTCGCCGCCGGGCTCGGCTCGCAGCACGACCTGGCGCAGATCGTCGACCTGAACCAACTGCTGCAGGCGGCCAGCCACTGCGGCCTCGGCCACACGGCGTGCAATCCGGTGCTCGACACGCTGAAGCGCTTCCGTCCGGCCTACGAGCAGCGGCTGGTGTCGCTGGACTTCGCGCCGGCCTTCGACCTGGACGGTGCGCTGGCGCGTGCCCGGGCGATGACCGGGCGCGACGATCCCGGCGCGCATTTCGGAGCGACGCCATGACGGCAGGCCGCGCGCCCGCGACCTTCACGCTCGACGGCGAGGAGGTGCCCATCGCGCCGGGGCAGACGGTGATGCAGGCGGCGCTCGCCGCCGGCCGTTACGTGCCGCACCTGTGCTACCACCCGGAGTTCAAGCCGCATGGCAGCTGCAAGGTATGCACGCTGAAGGTCGACGGGCGCTGGATGACCTCGTGCACGCTGCCCGCGGCCGCCGGCATGCAGGTCGAAAGCCGCGGCGAGGACATCGACGAGAAGCGGCGCACGCTGGTGCAGATGCTGTTCGTCGAGGGCAACCACTTCTGCCCGTCGTGCGAGAAGAGCGGCGACTGCAGGCTGCAGGCGGTGGCCTATGACGTCGGCATGCTGACGCCACGTTTCGACCACTTCTTCCCGCACCGCGCGGTCGATGCCTCGCATCCCGACATCCTGCTCGACTTCAACCGCTGCATCCTGTGCGAACTGTGCGTGCGCGCCTCCAGCGAAGTCGACGGCAAGGGTGTGTTCGCGCTGTCCGGCCGCGGAATCACCAAGCACCTGGTCGTCAACAGCGAGAGTGGCCGGCTGGCCGACACCGACATCGCGCTGACCGACAAGGCGCTCGACGTCTGCCCGGTCGGCGTGATCCTGCGCAAGCGGGTCGGCTTCGCCACGCCGATCGGCCGCCGCCGCTACGACCTCGAACCCGCAGCGAATCAGGCCCTGCGCGACGCGCCGCGGCCGCCCGACCGCGCGCCTCGCGGCGGAGAATGAAATGAGACCCCCACGCTCGCTTGCGCTCGCTGCCCCCCCCGAGGGGGCGCTCAGTGGCTTCGGGCGGCCGGGCGCATTGAAATGAGGCCCCCACGCTCGCTTGCGCTCGCTGCCCCCCCGAGGGGGCGCTCAGTGGCTTCGGGCGGCCGGGCGCCACTGAGATGAAACTCTCGCGCAAGCTGAAGGTGGCGACGACCTCGCTGGCCGGCTGCTTTGGCTGCCACATGTCGTTCCTCGACATCGACGAGCGGCTTTTCGAACTGCTCGACAAGGTGGAGTTCGACCGCTCGCCGCTCACGGACATCAAGCACTGCGGCGCCTGCGACATCGGCTTCATCGAGGGCGGCATCTGCAACGCCGAGAATGTCCATGTGCTGCGCGAGTTCCGCCGCAACTGCAAGATCCTGGTCGCGGTCGGCGCCTGCGCCATCAACGGCGGCCTGCCGGCGCAGCGCAACCACCTCGACCTCGGCGCCTGCCTGCAGGAGGTCTACGAGACCGAGCTTGGACTGGCCAGCGGCGGCATCCCCAACGATCCGGAACTGCCGCTGCCGCTGGACAAGGTCCATCCGCTGCACGAGGTGGTGAAGATCGACTACTTCCTGCCCGGATGTCCGCCGTCGGCCGACGCGATCTGGAAGTTCCTGTCCGACCTGCTCGCCGGTCGCACGCCGCAGCTTGGCCACGGGCTGATCCACTACGACTGAGCCCGCTGTGTTGCCATGACGTTCGAACTTGAAACCGCCGCCCACCCTGAGCAACTCAAGCGCGTGGCGATCGACCCGTTGTCGCGGGTCGAGGGCCACGGCAAGGTCACGCTGCTGCTCGACGAGAACGACCGCGTGCAGCAGGTTCGGCTGCACATCGTCGAGTTCCGCGGCTTCGAGAAGTTCATCCAGGGCCGCCCGTACTGGGAAGTGCCGGTGATGGTGCAGCGGCTGTGCGGCATCTGCCCGGTCAGCCACCATCTCGCGGCGGCGAAGGCGATGGATATGATCGTCGGCGGCCGGCTGACGCCGACCGCGGAGAAGATCCGCCGCCTGATGCATTACGGGCAGATCCTGCAGTCGCACGCGCTGCACTTCTTCCACCTGGCTTCGCCCGACCTGCTGTTCGGCTTCGACTCGGAGGTCTCGCGCCGGAACATCGTCGCGCTCGCCGCCGAGCAGCCGGAACTGGCGAAGAAGGGCGTGCTGCTGCGCAAGTACGGCCAGGAAGTGATTCGCCTGACGGCGGGCAAGCGCGTGCACGGCACCGGAGCGATTCCAGGCGGCGTGAACAAGTCGCTGAGCGCCGAAGAACGCGCCTACCTGCAGAACGACATCTACCGCGTGATCGCCTGGTCGCGCGAAGCGGTCGAGATCGTGCGCCGGCTGCACGAGTCAAACCGCGCGCTTTACGACGGCTTTGGCGCTTTCCGCTCGAGCCTGTTGAGCCTGGTCGCGCCGGACGGTTCGCTCGACCTGTACGACGGCCATCTGCGCGCGCGCGATGCCGATGGCGCGATCCTGGTCGATCGCGGCGAATGCAGCCGCTACTGGGAACTGATCTTCGAGGAGGTCAAGCCCTGGTCGTACATGAAGTTCCCGTTCCTGCGTACGCTCGGGCCGGAGCAGGGCTGGTACAAGGTCGGGCCGCTGGCGCGGGTGCAGAACTGCGACCGCATCGACACGCCGCTGGCCGACGCGGCGCGACGCGAGTTCCTCGACTTCGGCGGCGGCGCGCCGGTGCACGCGCCGCTGGCCTATCACTGGACGCGGATGATCGAGATGCTGTTTGCCGCTGAACTGATCAAGGACCTGCTGCACGACGACGATCTGCTCGGCACCGATCTCGTCGCCCAGGGCAGCCGCGCCGAACGCGGCGTGGGCATCATCGAGGCGCCACGCGGCACGCTGATCCATCACTACCGCGTCGACGAGAACGACCAGATCGCGCGGGCCAATCTGATCGTCTCGACCACGCACAACAACGAGGCGATGAATGCGGCGATCCGCCAGGTCGCGCGCACCTACCTCGACGGGCGCAGGCTCACCGAGGCGCTCCTCAATCACATCGAAGTGGCGATCCGCGCCTTCGATCCCTGCCTGTCCTGCGCCACCCACGCACTGGGCCGGATGCCGCTGGCGGTCGAACTTGTCGACGCCGCGGGCACCACGATCGATCGCATCGTGCGCGGCAGCGCGCAAGGGCCATGCTGAGCCTCGAAGCCGCGGCCGATGTCGCGCCGGTGCTCGTGCTCGCCGTGGGCAACCCAAGCCGCGGCGACGATGCGCTCGGCCCGCTCGCGGCCGAGCGCATCGCCGCGATGAATCTTGCCGAGGTCGAGGTGCTGACCGACTTTCAACTTCAGGTCGAGCACGCGCTCGACCTGCTCGGCCGGACGCGGGTGGTCTTCATCGACGCGGCGGCGAGCGGCGAGCCGGCCTTCGAACTGCGCGCGCTCGTGCCGGCGCCCGATGTCCGGCACACGACGCACAGCCTGTCGCCCGCGGCGGTGCTGCACGCGTATCGCGGCCTGACCGGCAAAGCGCCGCCGCCGTCGTGGCTGCTGGCGATCCGCGGCCATGACTTCGAACTCGGCGCGCCGTTGAGCGATTTCGCTGCAGCGAATCTGCGGGCGGCGCTCGCCGAACTGGCGCCGAGGCTGCGCGAAGCGCCGGTAAGCCGGCAGAGCGTTCCTGCCTGACCCTGTCGCGCGTGGTGTCCGGCGCACCGCGGCAGACGCTCATCCGCTACGCTCTCGGCGCTGCCGCGCCCCGGTTGACCATCACGCGGCCGGGCCGGCACGAGGGTTTCCGCCATGCTGCTTTGCCAGATCAGCGATCCGCACATCGTCGAACGGGGCGCCCTCGCCTATGGCAGGGTCGACACGCCGGCACACCTGGAGCGCTGCGTGCGCAAGATCATGGCGCTGCCGCGCAAGCCCGATGTGGTCGTGGCCACCGGCGACCTCGTCGACCACGGCACTGCCGCCGAGTACGGGCTGCTGGCCGAACTGCTGGCGCCGCTGGACCTGCCGCTGTACCTGGCGGTTGGCAATCACGACGATCGCCAGGCGCTGCGCGCGGCCTTTCCCGGCCACAGGTATCTCGCCGGCGACGACGGCTTCGTGCAGTACACGGTCGAGGATTTCGCGGTGCGCCTCGTCGTGCTCGACACGCTAGTGCCCGGCAAGCCGGGCGGCCTGCTGTGCGCGCGACGGCTGGCCTGGCTCGAGCGCACGCTCGCGGCGTCGGACCGCCCGACCGTGATCGCGCAGCACCACCCGCCTTTTCCCACCGGCCTGTCCTTCATGGATCGGATGAGCCTTGCCGATCCCGCGGCGCAGGCGGCGGTCGTCGCGAAGCACCCGAACGTCGAGCGGGTGATCTGCGGCCACCACCACCGCACGTCGCAGGCGCGCTTCGCCGGGACGGTGGCCTCGATCTGCCCGAGCAGCGCGCATCAGCTGCTGCTCGACCTGGTGCCCGGCGCCGACATCCGCTTCACGTTCGAGCCGTCGGCTTTCCAGCTACACGTGTGGGACGGCAATCAGCTCGTCACGCACACGGCCATGGTCGAGGATTTCCCGGCGTGGGGCGCGCGCGACTGACGGCCGTCCGAGCAGCGGAAACGGCGCTCGGCTGTTCCCGATGCCGGCATCGAAACGTCGCTGCATAGACTCGCCCGATGATCAAGTGCCCCGGTTGCGGCGAGGACAATCCGCCGAAGTTCAAGCTCTGCGGCTACTGCGGCACGCCGCTGCATTCGCCCGCCGCGCTGCCGGCGCACGAGATCCGCAAGACCGTCACCATCGTCTTCACCGACCTGAAGGACTCCACCGCGCTGGGCGAGCGCCTCGACAGCGAAGCGCTGCACGAGGTCAAGGAGCGCTACTTCAACGCGATGGCCGCCGAGATCAGGCGCCACGGCGGCAAGATCGAGAAGTACATCGGCGACGCGATCATGGCCGTGTTCGGCCTGCCGCGCGCGCACGAGGACGACGCCTTGCGCGCGGTGCGCTCGGCCGTCGGCATGCAGGCCGAACTGCAGCGTGTCAACGAGGACCTGCAACGGCGCTTTGGCGTCGAGCTGGCCAACCGTACCGGCGTGAACACCGGCGAGGTCGTCGCCTCCGACGATCCGGCGGCCGACCAGAAGCTGGCCACCGGCGACGCCGTGAACGTCGCCGCCCGGCTGGAGGCGGCCGCGCCGGCCAACGAGATCTACATCGGCGAGACGACGTACCGGCTGGTGCGCGACGCGGTCGAGGTCGAGGCCGTCGAGCCGCTGGCGCTGAAGGGCAAGTCGCAGCCGGTGCCGGCGTTTCGCCTGCTCAAGGTGCATGGGCAGGACGGCAACGTCCGCCGTCACGACACGCCGGTCGTCGGCCGCGACGCCGAGCTTGCGGCGCTGCTCGCGGCGTGGGATGCGGCGCGAACCGGGCGCCGCGCCCATTTGGTGACGGTGATCGGCGATGCCGGCGTCGGCAAGACGCGGCTGGTGCGCGAACTGATCGATCGGCTCGGCGCCGACGCGCGGATGGTGTTCGGCCGCTGCCTGCCTTACGGCGACGGCATCACCTTCTGGCCGCTGCGCGAGATGGTGGTCGCTGCGGCCGGCATCGGCCAGGCCGACACGCCGGAGGTGGCGCGCGAGCGCTTGCTCGCCTGCGTGCGCGATGCCGAGGTCGCCGGCCGGCTCGCTTCCGCCGCCGGGCTCGGCACGACGCAGTTTCCGCTGCACGAGATCAACTGGGCGGCGCGCAAATTCCTGCAGACGCTGGCGGCCGCGCAGCCGCTGGTGGCGATGTTCGACGACATCCACTGGGCCGAGCCGGCATTCCTCGACCTGATGGAGAACCTGCTCGATACGGTCGAAGACGCGCCGGTGCTGATGCTGGCCACCGCGCGCCACGACCTTATCGAGGAAAAGCCCGATTGGTGCCAGCGCGATCGCGCCAGCCGGCTCGTGCTGCAGCCGCTGGGCGCGGCGGCGGTGGCGCAGGTCGTGGCCAACCTGCTCGGATCGACCGGGCTGGGCGATGACCTGATCGCGCGCATCGTCGCCGCGGCCGAGGGCAACCCGCTGTACGTCGAGCAGATGCTGTCGATGCTGATCGACAGCGGTTCGCTCACCCAGCAGCAAGACGGCGGCTGGGTTGTTTCGCAGGCGCAGGCGCAGATCGCGGTGCCGCCGACGATCCACGCGCTGCTCGAGGCGCGGATCGACCGGCTCGAACGCGGCGAGCGCGCCGCCGCCGAGCCGGCGTCGGTGATCGGCCTCGAATTCGCGCGGCCGGCGGTGCAGTCGCTCGCCCCTGCAGCGGTTCGCGAAAGCATCGACAAGCACCTGTCGTCGCTGGCGCGCAGGCAGTTCATCCACCCGACGCGTTCCGCTGGCGCGGAGCAGATTTACCGCTTCCACCACCATCTGGTGCGCGAGACCGTCTACAACGGCCTGCTCAAGCGGGCGCGGGCCAACTTCCACATCGCGTTCGTGCGCTGGGCCGACCGCGTCAACGCCGAGGTCGACCGCGGACAGGAGTTCGAGGCACTGCTCGGCTATCACCTCGAGCAGGCTTACCGCTACCTCGGCGAACTGGGGCCGCATGACAAAGCCGGCGTCGAGATCGGGCGGGACGCGGCGCGGAGGCTGGCTTCGGCGGGGCGCCGCGCGCTGGGTCGTGGCGACATGCACGCGGCGTCGAACCTGCTCGGGCGTGCCGTGGCGCTGCTACCGCACGAGGATCCCGCTCGGGTCGAAATGCTGCCCGCCCTCGGCGAAACCCTGATCGGGGTCGGTGACTTTACCAGTGCACGGCCCGTTCTTCGCGAGGCCCGCATCCTTGCCGATCGCCTTGGCAAGCCACGCATCAAGGCGGCCAGTCAACTGGTGGAAATGCTGCTCCGACTGCACGGCGGCGGGACGCGCGACGTTGACGAGGAAACCCTGCCGGCGGCGCCCGAACTCATTCCACTTCTCGAGCGCGAGAACGCACACAGCGAACTGGCTACCGCATGGAGGCTGGTTGCGCACGTACACGGCATGGCCGGCCGCTATCGATTGGCCAGCGAGGCGGCAGAACGCTCGATGAGTCATGCCCGGACCGCGGGCAACGAAACCCTGATTGCGAAGGTCGCCTACATCGTGGCGGATACCGCACTGCTGGGGTCAACTCCCGTGCGGCAGGCCATTACGCAGTGCGAGCAACTGATCGCCGGCGGCCTGACGAACCGCGAGGTCGAGTGCCGGGTGATGCGCAGACTGGCCCAGCTGCGGGCGATGAACGGGGAACTCGAGGTCGCCCGGGCGCTGTACCGGCGAAGCCGCGCGCTGCTGCGCGATCTTGGGCAGCTGGTGACGGCCGCATCGAGCGGCATCGATCTGGCCTTGGTTGAATTGCTCGGCGGAGACCTGGCACTGGCCGAGCGCGAAATCAGGTCCGATCTCGACTTTCTTGCCAAGGCAGGCTCGAGGTACTACCTGTCGACGATGACCGCGTTGTTGTCGCGCCTCGTTCGCGACCAGGGGCGAGACGCCGAGGCGCTCGAACTGTCCAAGTCCGCCGAGGCGGCGACGGACGACGATGACTTCGATTCGCAGGCGCTGTGGCGATCAATCCGGGCGCCGATCATCGCTCGTGCCGGGGACCTCGCCGGCGCGGAATCGCTGGCCCTCAGCGCAGTCGAACTAGTCCGTCGCGCAGAAGCGCCGATGATGCAGGCCGACGCGCTGGCTGAGCTGGCCGAGGTCCTGAAAATTGCCGGCCGCACCGTGGAAGCACGCGCGGCAGTGGAGGAAGCGATTGCTCTGTATTCCTCAAAGGGGAGCGTCGTATCAGAGGCCCAATCCAGGCGCTGGGTCTCGCGGCTTGACGCTGTCTGAGTTGCTTCGCAAGGCTCTGCGGGTGGCCGGCTTATCCACAATCCGGCCCACCGAAGCTGCGGCAACCGTCAGCTCATTCGATGCCCCACCTGCCGTTCCGATCGTGGACCGCGAAGACGTCGACCGAACCCTCCCACGCCTGCGGCCACGACGAGTTCCTGTTCCAGTTCTTGTAATAGACGATGCCCGTGTAGCACGGCAGCGCCGCGTATGTGATCGGCGTGCTCGAAGGCGAGGTCACCTGGCACGCGGGAACGAGGCTGCTGTCGTAATAGACACGGACGTTGCCCGGCTTGAAACCGGGCTTGATCGCCGCCGGGTCGATGCGCAGCGTGATGCCCAGGTACTTGCCCGAGCCAGACGGGTACACGAAGTCTGGGATCGTCAGCGTCGAGGTGTAGCAGCGATAGAAGTTGCCCTGAGCGACGCAGTCTGGGTCGGTCGGTGACAGCGGCTCGTCGAGTATGGTCAGCGTCGAGGTGATCGGTGTCGTACCCGGCACGCTGACCGTCATGGTGATCTGGTCGCTGAGTTCCGCGTCGACCGAGTTTGGAGCGGTGGAGAACTTCAGCGTCTTGTTGACTTGCGGCACGCCGGTCTTGATGTTGCTCGGGCTGGTCGTTCCGAGCGCGACGATGTCGGCCGCCCAGGCTCGTGTTGAATTCTGCGGAATCGAATTCTCCAGGCCACCCGTGCCTTCGGCGTAGTAGGTGGTCCCGCTGAATGTGGTATCGGTCGAGCCTGCGGCCGCTGTGGGCGCGACGAACGTCACGTAGAAGACGGCGCTGCCGCCCGCCTTCAGTTGTCCGATTGAACAACTGATCGCTGTTCGCTCGGCATTGGTGGTCGTGCAGGTCGCACCGGTGGCCGAATCGAACGTCGCGAGCGCGCCGCTCGTGGTTGGAACCGGCGCCGTTGCGCCGGTGAACACAATGTTGTTGATCGTATTGCCGACCTCGTTCGCCACTCTGACCGCATAGACGATGAAGAAGGGATCGCTCGCCGACTCCGTGAAAGAGACGTTTGTCGATAATGGCGTGACAACGGTCGTCACTTCCCCCGCGCCAGCCCAGGCTGTGGAGAGACTTCCCAAGGTCGCGCCCAGTCCCAATGCGATGCTCGATAGCAACTTCATCTTCTTCTCCATATTGGCCAGACGAACAAGAGACAACGCCGTCTGTGGTCTCGCCATTGGCCCGACCTCGGCCAAGGCCGACCCGCGATCACTGCCAAGAAAGCGCGTAGCCGGAACAACCCTGCAAAACGGGGATCACGCTCGCCGGTCCGCTCGATCAGCGCACGGCCACGCCAGCCGAGCGACTCGGCCGTCCCGACATGGTAGTCCGATCGGATGAGTTCGTGATCAATCTCCCTCACCTGTTCGCGGGCACATGCTGATCGCTGCCGCAATTGTTCAGCATGCGGCAACCAGGATCGGATCATTGGAGATGTGGTGAGGTGATACTGTCCCGCGCCGCGAAGGGGTCGGGTTGGCGCGGAATTGACACCTGTGCTGCAATGCGCGCACCTGGCATTCGGGACGCTGATGGCGAGCACGGCAGAGGGGCGCGAAGGATGGTGGCACTCACTCCTGCGCCGCGGTGGTGCGGCGCGAGGTGACATCGCCGGCGGGCTGACTGCCGCCCTGGTGCTTCCTGCGATCGAAGGTGGCTACGGGCTGATCGCTTTCGCGCCGCTCGGTCCGGAGCACGCGCCGATCGGCTTTCTTCTCGGCGCGTTCGCGGCGGCGCTGGCGAGCATCGTGTCCTGGCTTGCCGGCGGGCGCGGGCCGCTGCTCAGCGGCTCGGGGGCGGCGCTGGCGCTGCTGGTGTCCTCCCTGGCCGCGGCGCTGATCACCGATGCACGCTTTCTGGGCGCGGACGGCCGGCCGTTCCTGCCCACGATCCTCGCTTTCGTAGCCCTCGGTGTCGTGCTGGCTGGCGCGCTGCAGGTGGCGCTGGCGACGATGCGCCTGGGCGGGCTGGTGCACTTCGTGCCGTTTCCGGTGCACGCGGGCTACATCAACGGCTCGGCGGTGCTGATAGTGGGCGCCATGATCCCGCATGTCCTCGGGCTGCCGCATTCCATTGACCCCGTCGACCTGCGGCAGACGCAATGGCTGGCGCCGGCCATTGCGCTGGCCGTGCTTGTCGTCGCGCTGCGACCGCCGTCGTGGACGCGGCCGGTGCCGCCGTACCTGACCGCCGTGCTCGTCGGCACCGGGCTGCACCATCTTCTGGCGCACACCCCGCTGGCGGGCGGACTCGGGCCGCTGCTCGATGCGCCGGAGTTCCACTGGCCGGGGCTGACGGTGATGGCGCCGCTGGCGGACCACGTCGGCGACGGTCTGCTGCGCGACAAGTTCTGGCTGCTGCTGCAGTTCGCGGCGGCCGTGGCCATGATGTCCAGCCTGCAGTCGGCGCTTGCCGGTTCGACGATCGACGAACTGACCCGCAGGCGCCGCTCCAGCGAGCGGGAATTGTTCGCGCAGGGCATGGCCAACGTGGCGGTCGGAGTCGTTGGCGCGCCTCCGAGCGCAGCGTCGACCACGCGCAGCAAGCTGAACCTCGATGCGGGCGGCACCACGGCGATGTCGCGACTGGTCTTCGGGCTCAGCCTGTTCCTGGCGCTGCTGCTTGGCCTGCGCTTCATGGACCAGGTGCCGATGGCAGCGATCGCCGGCATCTTCCTCGCCGTGGCGGTCGGCCTGTTCGACGACTGGACCCGTGGCGCCTCGGTGGTGCTCTGGCGGCAGGCGCACAAGCGGCGTCTGCCGTTGCGGCTCGCGCAGAGCTACGCGGCGATGCTGCTGGTGGCCGGGGTCACCGTCTTCGTCTCGCTGCCCGTGGCCATCGGGCTGGGCACGCTGGTGGCGATGGTGATGTTCATCCGCAGCAACAGCAAGCCGCCGATCCGGCAGGTCGTCCACGCCGACCGGCACAATTCGCGCAAGGTACGCCCGGCGGCCGATGCCGAACTGCTGCGCGAGTTCGGCCGCAGGATCGCGCTGGTCGAACTCGACGGCGCGCTTTTCTTCGGCACCGCGGAAAAGGCGGACGAAGAGATCGAGCGGCTGGCGCAGCGTGCAGACTACATCGTGATCGACTTCGAGCGCGTCAGCGAAGTCGACGCCAGCGGCGCGAGAGTGCTACTGCAGGCGGCGGATGCGGTGCGGCGCGCCGGCCGGCACCTGCTGCTCGCGGGCATGGTGCCCGGCGATGGGCGCATGCGGATGATCCGCGACATGGATGTCCACGGGCGGTTGGGCGAGGCGCAGTTCTTTCCCGACGCCGACCGCGCGCTCGAGTATGCGGAAGATCAATTGCTGGCATCGCTGGCGCGACCGTCGTCCGAGCGCAAGGCGCTGAAGCTGGAGCAGACGCTGCTCGGCGCCGGCCTGACCGCTGCCGAACTCGATCAACTCGCCGCAATGACGGTGGAACGCCGCATCGCCAGGGGCGAGGCCGTATTCCGCCGCGGCGACCCGGGCGACGCGATGTACGTGTCGCTGCAGGGGCAGGTCGGCATCTGGCTGCCCGCCGTGGGCGCCGACGGCGACCGCGGACGGGCCCGACGCATGGTCTCGTACGCGCCGGGCGTGGCCTTTGGCGAGATGGGCCTGCTGCAGGGGCGGCCGCGCTCGGCCGATGCCATTGCCGAAGAAGACGCGGTGGTGCTGGAATTGTCGCGCGCGCACTACGAACGGATCGCGGCCGAGAATCCGGCGCTGCACAGCAAGCTGCTGCTGAACCTCAGCCTGCTGATGGCGTCGCGGGTGCGTGCGCTGACCGACGAACTCGAAGCGGCGAACAGCGCCCGCTGACCGCGCGCCGCGGCCGGGAAAAGCACAGGGAGCGTTTCGATGGTCACCGACTCGGCCAGATCTGCGCACCGCGAAGCGCTGCTGGCGCAGCACCTGACGGCACTGTTCGGCGACCTCGGCGCGGCGACGATCGATTTCCTGCGCCAGCACCTGCGCTGGGTCGAAGTGGCCGCGGGCGAGGTGCTGATGGAGCAGGGCACGCCCGGCGAGTCGGCCTACCTGTCGATCAGCGGCCGGCTGCGCGTCTACATCACCGGCGACGACGGCGCCACGCGCATGGTGCGCGAACTCGGCCGCGGCGAGGTGATCGGCGAAATGAGCCTTTACACCGGCGAGCCGCGCTCGGCGACCGTGGTGGCGATCCGCGATTCGGTGCTGGTCAGGCTCGACAAACCGCAGTTCGAGGCGCTGCTGGCTTCCAATCCGCAGATCTCGATCACGTTCACCCGCCAGATCATCGGTCGGCTGCAAACGCAGGATCTGCGCCGCCCGCTGCCGGCGCCGATCACCGTCGGCGTGCTGCCGGTCACCGATGGCGTCGCGCTGGCCGACTTTGCCCGCCGGCTCATGGCGCAGTTGCAGCGCTTCGGACGGGTCTGCCTGATCGATGCCGCGGCGATGGATCGTTCGCTCGGCGGCGATGGCGTCGCGCGACGCGACGAGGCGGATGCCGGCGGACGCATCGCCGCCGTGCTCGACGGCTACGAGGCCGAGCACGACTTCGTGCTGCTGCTCGCGGATGCCGAGCCCGGTGCCTGGACCCGACGTTGCGTGCGCCACAGCGACGAACTGCTGCTCGTCGCCGATGCGACCAGGCCGCCTGCCGTGCACCCGATCGAGCAGGTTTGCCTTGCCGAGCGGCCGGCGCGCGCCGAAGCCGGCGAAATCCTCGTCCTGCTTCACCCGGCCGATCGCGATTGCCCGCGCGGCGCGCGCAACTGGCTGGCGCGTCGGCCGGTGACCGGGCACGTCAACCTGCGTCCGGCGCTGGAGCGCGACATGGCGCGGCTGGCGAGGCTGCTCAGCCGCAATGCCGTCGGCCTCGTGCTCGGCGGCGGCGGCGCGCGCGGCTTCGCCCATCTGGGCGCTTGGCGGGCGCTGCGCGCCCGCGGCGTCGACATCGACTACGTCGGCGGAACGAGCATCGGCGCGGTGATGGCGGCGCTGATCGCCGCCGATCCCGATATCGACAAGGCGATCGAGGTCGCGCGCAACGCCTTTCGCGTCAATCCGACCGGCGATTTCAACCTGCTGCCGATGGTGTCACTGATCAAGGGCCGCCGCGCGCGCGCCGCCATCCACGCGGCGATCGACCAGCTGGTCGGTGGCGCCGTCGACATCGAGGACCTGTGGCTCGGCTATTTCTGCATCGCCACCAACTACTCGCAGGCGCGCGAGCAGCCGATCGACAAGGGCGACCTCGGGCGGGCAATGCTCGCCAGCATTGCCATTCCGGGCGCGCTGCCGCCGGTGATCCGCGACGGCGACCTGCTGTGCGACGGCGGCACGTTCAACAACTTCCCGGTCGACGTGATGCGCGCCGTGCGTGGCATCGGCAAGGTGATCGGCGTCGATCTGGGGGTGCGCAACCCGCGCCGCCTGTCGTTCGATGAGGTGCCGGGGAGCTGGACGCTGCTGCTCGACCGGCTGCTGCGCGGCCGCAGCCGCAGGTTCCGGCTGCCTTCGCTCACGTCCTACCTGCTGAACATCACGATCCTGTACAGCATCTCGCGGCAGCAGCAGACGCGCCGGCTGACGGATCTTTACCTGAATCCGCCGCTGTTCAAGGTCGGCCTGCTGCAGTGGTCGCGCTTCGAGCAGATCGTCCGTCAGGGCGAGCACTACGCCGCCGAAGTGCTCGACAAGCTGGGTCCCGAAGAGCGCGCTGCGCTCGGCGTCAGGGCCTGAATCCGCCGGCGAGGCTCAGCCCGGGCGCGGCCAGAACAGGTAGGCATCCATCGCCAGCACGCTGCTGTCGACACCGAGGTCGAGGCGTTCGGCGCGCGGCGCCGGCCCGGCCGCGCCGAACGCAAACGGCAGTGGCAGGAAGTGCTCGTCGCTCGGATGCGCGCGCCGCGCGTGCGGCGCCATGTCCAGCCAGCGCGCCAGCCGCTCGCGGTCGTCACGGCGCAGGACGTCGTCGATCCAGGCGCTGAACTCGCGCACGTAGACCGCCGCCGCGGTATCGACCGGTTGCATGCGGTGTCGGCGGGCCTGCTCGATCCATTCGTGCAGGTTGTGCGTCAGGTGACCGGAGCCGATGATCAGCACGCCCGCGTCACGCAACGGCGCCAGGATTTCGCCCAGCCGCAGATGGTGCGCGGCGCCGAGCTGGGTCTGCAGCGAGATCTGCGTCACCGGCACGTCGGCCTGCGGATACATGTGCAGCAGTGGCACCCAGGCGCCGTGATCGAGCCCGCGGCAGCCGTTGCCATTGGCCGACATGCCGGCAGCGCGGACGAGATCGATCGCGCGCTGCGCCACTTCCGGTGCGCCGGCCGCGGCGTAGCGCAGTTCGTACAGCGCGGCCGGGAAGCCGCCGAAGTCATGGATCGTCTCCGGACGGCTGCCGGTGGTCAGCATCGGCCACTCGCTTTCCCAGTGCGCCGAGGCGACCAGCACGGCCTTCGGCCGCGGCAGGTCGCGGCCGAGCGCTGCCCACGCCGCCCCGGCACGGCCGGCGGCCAGCGCGTGCATGGGCGAGCCGTGCGAAATGAAGAGCGTGGGCAGCGTGGTCATGGCCGCGAGCCTACTTCAACAGGCCTTCGGCGCGCAGTGCTTCGGCCACCTTGGGGCGTGCGGCGACCCGTGCGACGTACCGCTGCAGCGTCGGCCAGGCGGCCAGATCGACACCGGTCCACTGGCCCCAGTTGAGGAGGGTGAACAGATAGGCATCAGCGATGCTGAAACGCCCGGCCAGGTACTCGCGGCCATCGAGCTGGCGCGCCAGCCAGTCGAGGCGCGCGCCGAGCCGGGCGCGCACGCGCTGCTTCTCGTCTTCGGTGCTGTCGGCCTTCCACAGCGGGCCGAACCCCTTGTGGATCTCGGTGGCGATGAAGTTCAGCCATTCCTGTAGGCGATAACGTTTCATCGTGCCGGCGGCCGGAGCCAGTCCGGCGGCGGGCGCGCGGTCGGCCAGGTACTGCAGCAGCACCGCCGCCTCCGTCATCCGCTCGCCGCTGTCGAGTTCGAGTGTCGGCACATAGCCCTTGGGGTTGATCTGCCGGTAGTCGGCGCCGTCCTCGGTCTTGCCGGCGCGCAGGTCGACCTTGATGCGCGCGTGCGGCAGGCCAAGTTCGCGCAGCACGATGTGCGGCGCCAGCGAGCAGGCACCGGGAGAGAAGTACAGTTTCATGGTTCGGTCCTCGTCGGGAGCACAGGTTCAGGCGGCCTGCAGTTGCGGGCGGCGGGCGCGCAGGTTCTCCAGCGCGTAAGCACCCTGGCCCAGCAGCACCTGCACGATCGAAGCGACGGTCAGGAACGCGGGGTACTCCCAGCCGCCCTTCGGCGCAGAGAAGACCCAGCCGTTGCCGGCGTGGACCCAGGTTGCACCGAGCAGCACCGGGATCAGCGCCGCGGCGACCAGCCGGGTCTGCACGCCGAGGATCAGCATCGCGCCGCCGACCAGTTCGGCGGCAAAGGTCGCATAGGCGAGCACGGCGGGCAGGCCGAGCGACTGGAAGAACTGCACGGTGCCGGGCAGCGTGAACACGAAAAGCTTGAGCAGGGCGTGGGCAACGAACATCAGGCCCAGCGACAGGCGCAGCACGAGGGCCGCGTAGGGGGCAGTGCGGGTTTCGATCATGGCGTCCTCCAGGAAAGACGGGTTGGGCTGGGAGCTTCGGGACGAGCCGCCAGTGCGATCCCGTCCAGTGGTCGCCACTGTATTTGTCGCCGAATCGAGGATAAATAGCTACCTGCTAAACAAACTATCCCGAAAAACGGAATAATTAGGCATGGACCGGCTCGCTGCGATGCAGGCGTTCGTTCACGTCGTCGAGGCGGGCAGCTTCGTGCGCGCAGCCGAAAAGCTCGGCGCTTCGACCTCGTCGACCTCGCGCCTGATCGCCGATCTCGAGGCTCATCTCGGCGCGCGGCTGCTCAACCGCACGACACGCAGGCTGTCGCTGACGGAAACCGGGCAGGCCTATTACGAGCGTTGCGTGCAGCTGCTGGCCGACATCGGCGAGGCGGAAGCTGCAGCCGGCGCGGCCGCGGCAGCCCCGTCGGGGCGTCTGAAGCTGACCTGCCCGTACAACCTGCTGGCGCAGCCGATCGCGCCCGCGCTGGCCGAATTCAATCGCCGCCATCCGCAGGTGAGCTTCGACGTGACCGTGGCCGACCGGGTGATCGATCTGGTCGATGAAGGCTTCGACCTGGCGGTACGCATCGGCGCCCCCGGCGGCGAGCAGCTCGTCGCGCGGCGGCTGGGCGCGACACACCTGCTCGCCTGCGCCTCGCCGGCCTACGTCGCGCAGCACGGCTCGCCGCAGTCGCCGGAAGAACTCGGCCGGCATCGCGTGCTGACCTACGCCTATGTCGCTTCGCCGTTCCAGTGGCGACTCTTCGATCGCGACGGCCAGCCGCACGAAGTGCGCGTCGGCGGGCCGCTGCACGGCAACAGCGGCGAACTGCTCGTCGCGGCCGCAGCGGCGGGCATGGGTATCGTGCTCGAACCGGACTTCGTGGTGGGGCCGTACCTGGCGCGAGGCGAACTGGTGCGGCTGCTGCCGGATTGTAGCGGGCCGAAACTCGACGTCTGGGCCGTTTACCCGAGCCGCCGCCACCTGTCGGCCAAGGTGCGCGCGTTCGTGGCCTACCTGGCCGAGGTCTTTGCCGGCGATCCCTTGCGGCCGCCCGCCGAACAGGCGGCGGCTCGCGGCGCCCGAGCCCGACCACGCGCTGTCCGCTGACCCTCGGGGTCCGGCAGCCCTGCGGCCAAAGTTCCGGCACCGCTGGCCTGCTGCTTTGCATCAATAGATGCGGACCTCTACCGCTGGCGGTTGACCGCGGCCCCGCCGGTCGGAAATAGTACGAACGTTCGATTTTTTTCGGAGCAGGGAACGTGTATTCCTGCCCTGAGCGGGAGCCGACCCGACCGATGCCCCTAGCCGCCGCCATCCATTCGCTCGCAGGGCCGCTGCGCGACCGGCTGCGCCCGCGCAAGGGCGAGCTGACGCGGGCTGCGATCGTCGAGGCGGCACTGGCGATCGCCCGCCGCGATGGTCTCGAAGGCCTGACCATCGGCGACCTCGCCGCGCAGATGCAGATGAGCAAGAGCGGGGTTTTCGCGCATTTCGGCTCGCGCGAGGAACTGCAGCGCGCAGTGCTGGCCGAATACGCGGCCCGATTCGTCGATGCGGTGCTGCGGCCGGCGGTACGCAAGCCGCGCGGGCTGGCCCGGCTGCGGGCGATCCTGGACAACTGGCTCAAGCTGCTGATGCGCGAGATCGAGCAGGGCTGCCTGATGATCAGCGGCAGCATCGAATACGACGACCGTCCCGGGCCAATGCGCGAGGCGGTGGTCGGGATCATCCGCGGCTGGACCGCCGAACTGCTGCGCGCGATCGAGGACGCCAGGGCGACCGGCGAACTGCGTGCCGACGTCGATGCCGGCCAGCTGGCTTTCGAGATCTACGGACTGATGCTCGGTTTCCACCAGAACGCGCGCCTGCTGCGCGCCGCAGACAGCACGCGCCGCGCCCGGGCGGGACTGCAAAGACTGCTCGATGACGCCCGGGCGCCGGAGAACCCCCTTGCCGCGGCGGGCCGCGCCCGGCGTAAGACACCGATCCGCAATTCGACCCAGCGCCACGGCGGCAAGGCCGCCGCGGCGCCGAAGTAGCCCCCGAGGAGTAGCCATGCCGACCTATACGCCCCCGCTCCGCGATCAGCAGTTCGTGATGCATGAACTGCTGGGTGTTGCCGAGCAGTACAAGCAGATGCCGCGCCATGCGGACATCGACGCCGACGTGCTCAATCACGTGCTGGAAGAAGCCGGCAAGTTCTGCGCCGAAGTGCTGTTGCCGATCAACCAGTCGGGCGACGAGGAAGGCTGCAGCTTCGACGCGACGACGAAGGAAGTGCGCACGCCGAGGGGCTTCCGCGAGGCCTACGACAAGTTCCGCGCCGCGCACTGGCAGGGGCTGGCGGCCGAGCACGAATACGGCGGCCAGGGGCTGCCGCACCTGCTGCAGATCGCGCTGTACGAGATGCAGTACTCGACCAACCAGGCGTGGGCGATGTACCCCGGACTGACCGTCGGCGCCTACGAATGCCTGCACGCGCACGGCTCGAAGGAGCAGAAGGACCTGTACCTGCCGAAGCTCGCCTCGGGCCAGTGGACCGGCACGATGTGCCTGACCGAGCCGCACTGCGGTACCGACCTTGGCCTGCTGCGCACCAAGGCCGTTGCGCAGGCCGACGGCAGCTACCTGTTGACCGGCGAGAAGATCTTCATCTCCTCAGGCGAGCACGACATGGCGGAGAACATCGTCCACCTCGTGCTGGCCCGCCTGCCCGATGCGCCGTCGGGCACCAAGGGGATCTCGCTGTTCGTGGTGCCGAAGTTCGTTCCGCAGGGCGCAGGCAGCGAGGCGACGGTGGGTCCGCGCAACGGCATCCACTGCGGCGGCATCGAAGACAAGATGGGCATCCACGGCAACTCGACCTGCCACATGGTGCTCGAGGCTGCACGCGGCTGGCTGGTCGGCGAACCGAACAAGGGCCTGAATGCGATGTTCGTGATGATGAACGGCGCCCGGCTCGCCGTCGGCGTGCAGGGCCTGGGCATCACGGAGGCCGCCTACCAGAACGCGGTGGCCTACGCGCGCGACCGCGGCCAGGGCCGCTCGCTGTCCGGCGTCAAGGCGCCGGAGAAGCCGGCCGACCCGATCATCGTCCATCCCGACGTGCGCAAGATGCTGCTGACGGCGCGCGCCTACGCCGAGGGTGGCCGCGCCTTCGCCTACTGGACGGCGCTGCAGGCCGATGCGCAGCTGCACCATCCCGACGAAGAGGTGCGCCGGTTCGCCGCCGACATGATGGCGCTGATGACGCCGGTGGTGAAAGCCTTCATGACCGACAACGGCTTCAACTGCGCCTCGCAGTGCCTGCAGGTCTTCGGTGGCCACGGTTACATCCGTTCCAGCGGCATGGAGCAGCTGGTCCGCGATGCGCGCATCAACATGATCTACGAGGGCACGAACACGATCCAGTCGCTCGACCTGCTCGGCCGCAAGGTGCTAATGGACAACGGCGCCAAGCTGCGCAAGTTCGGAACACTGGTGCAGGACTTCATCGAGCAGCACGGCACCGATCCCGACATGAACGAGTTCGTGACGCCGCTGGCGGATCTCGGCGAGAAGGTCACCAAGCTGACGATGGAAATCGGCATGAAGGCCTTCCAGAATCAGGACGAGGCCGGCGCGGCAGCGGTCGACTACCTGCGCGTGATCGGCCACCTCGTCTATGCCTATTTCTGGGCGAGGATGGCGAAACTCGCGCTTGCCCGGATCGATGCCGACGGGGCGAAGGTCGATCCGTTCTACGTCGCCAAGCTCAGCACCGCGCGCTTCTACTTCCAGCGCCTGCTGCCGGAGACTGCCTATCACATCCGCGCCGCGCGCTCGGGCGCGAAGAACGTGATGGAGCTCGAAGCGGAGCTTTTCTGAGATGAAACGGCGCGCGCCCGGCCCGGCGTCGGGCAAGCGGCGGCCTGCGGCGCTGTCCTGAGAAAGTCGCGCGGCGCCGGCGCGCTGCCTCGTGGCCGCAGCGGCGGACGGCGCCGCCGTCACACACGGAACGTGAATCGAAAGGGAGAACAAAGGTGAGCAATTTCATTGTCAGGAAGGTCGCCGTGCTCGGCGCCGGCGTGATGGGCGCGCAGATCGCGGCGCATTGCGTCAACGCCAGAGTGCCGGTGGTGCTGTTCGACCTGCCGGCCAAGGACGGGCCGAAGAACGGCATCGTGCTGAAGGCGATCGCAGGCCTTTCGAAACTGAACCCGGCGCCGCTGGGCAACAAGGACGATGCCCAGTACATCGAGGCGGCGAACTACGACGAGCATCTCGAGTTGCTGAAGGACTGCGACATCGTCATCGAGGCGATCGCCGAGCGCATGGACTGGAAGCACGGGCTGTACGAGAAGGTCGCGCCGTTCATCCGCGCCGATGCGATCTTTGCCTCCAACACCTCGGGCCTGCCGATCGAAAAGCTGGCCGAGGTGATGGACGCGAACCTGAAGGCGCGTTTCTGCGGCGTGCACTTCTTCAACCCGCCGCGCTACATGCACCTGGTCGAGCTGATCCCGACGTCGGCCACCAAAGCGCAGATCCTCGACGACCTCGAAACCTTCCTGACCAGCACGCTCGGCAAGGGCGTGGTGCGGGCCAAGGACACGCCGAACTTCATCGCCAACCGGGTCGGCATCTTCGGCATGCTGGCGACGATCAAGGAGGCCGAGAAGTACGGCATCGCCTACGACGTCGTCGACGACCTCACGGGTTCCAAGCTCGGCCGCGCCAAGAGCGCCACCTTCCGCACCGCTGACGTCGTCGGCCTGGACACGATGGCCCATGTGATCCGCACCATGCAGGAAACACTTCCGGCATCGATCGATCCGTTTGCCGAGCATTTCGCCACGCCGCCGGTGCTCAAGGGCCTGGTGGAGAAGGGCGCGCTCGGACAGAAGGCCGGCGCCGGCTTCTATCGGAAGGACGGCAAGGTCATCAAGGTGCTCGATCCGAAGAGGCAGGACTACGTCGAGTCCACCGGCAAGGCCGACGAACTGATCGGCCGCATCCTGAAGAAGAAGGACCCGGCCGAGCGGCTGAAACTGCTGCGCGAGACCGACCATCCGCAGGCGAAGTTCCTTTGGGCGATCTTCCGCGACGCGTTTCACTACATCGCCGTGCACCTCGAGTCGATCGCCGATACCGCGCGCGACGTCGACTTCGCGCTGCGCTGGGGCTTCGGCTGGTCGACCGGCCCGTTCGAGACCTGGCAGGCCGCGGGATGGAAGCAGATCGCCGAATGGGTCAAGGCCGACATCGATGCCGGCGAGGCGCTTTCGAAGGCGCCGCTGCCGAAATGGGTATTCGATGGGCCGGTGGCCCGGGCCGGCGGCGTGCACACCAATGAAGGTTCGTGGTCGCCGGCGCGCAGGCAATTCGTCGGCCGCTCGGCGCTGCCGGTGTACGCGCGGCAGATTTTCCGCGCGCCTTTGCTCGGCGAAGGCGCGCCGACCGGGCACGCCGGCGGAGTGACGGTTTTCGAAGACGACTCGGTACGCATCTGGCGTCTCGAGCACGGCATGGCCGCAGAGGTCCTGATCCTGTCGCTGAAGACGAAGATGCACGCGATCGGTCCCGGCGTGCTGGCCGGCATGCATAAGGCCGTCGATCTCGCAGAGGAGAGCTATCGCGGCTTGGTGATCTGGTCGCCGGACGAGCCGTTTTCGGTCGGCGCCGACCTGCAGGCGATGCTGCCGGTGTTCATGCAGCAGGGCGTCAAGGGCATCGGCGCCGAGGTGGAGAAATTCCAGAAGGCGATGATGCGGCTCAAGTACGCGCAGGTTCCGGTCGTCGGTGCGGCGAGCGGCATGGCGCTCGGCGGTGGTTGCGAGACGCTGCTGCATTGTGCGCGACGCGTGGCGAACCTGGAGAGCTATATCGGTCTGGTCGAGGTCGGCGTCGGCCTGATTCCGGGCGGCGGCGGGCTGAAAGAAGGCGCGCTGCGCGCCGCGGCGGCGGCGCAGGCCGCAGGCCAGACCGATGTCTTTCCGTTCGTGCGCAACTGGTTCATGAACGCGGCGATGGCCAACGTGTCGAAGTCGGCGCTCGAGGCGCGGGCGATGGGATACCTGCTGCCCTCGGACCTCGTCGTCTTCAACAGCCACGAACTGCTGTGGACGGCGATCGGCGAAGCCTTCGCGATGAGTGCCACCGGCTACCGGCCGCCGCTGAAGGTGAAAGGCTTCCCGGTGGCGGGGCGCTCCGGCGTGGCGACGATCAAGGGACAACTGGTCAACATGCGCGACGGCGGCTTCATCAGCGCGCACGACTTCTTCATTGCCAGTTGCATCGCCGAGACGCTGTGCGGCGGCGACGTCGAGGCCGGCAGCCTGGTCGACGAGCAGTGGCTGCTCGATCTCGAGCGCAAGTACTTCCTTCAGCTCGTCGCCCATCCCAAGTCGCAGGAACGGATGATGGGCATGCTGCAGACCGGCAAACCGGTCAGGAACTGACCGGTTTGCCGGTCACGCGACCGGCCTGCCGGTCGGCCGCAGACGCGGCCGCCGGCTGATTCAGGAACGAGGGGGCTCGGCTGGCCCCCTCGTGCTCCCCCAGCCAAAGGTAAGGGTTCATCGTGGAGATCACGAGATGAGACAAGTACAGGATGCCTACATCGTCGCCGCGACGCGCACACCGATCGGCAAGGCGCCGAAGGGCGTATTCAGGAATACCCGCCCGGACGACCTGCTGGTTGCGGCGATCCGCGGCGCGATGGCGCAGGTGCCGTCGCTCGACCCCAAGGCGGTCGAGGACGCGGTCATCGGCTGCGCCATGCCGGAAGCCGAGCAGGGGCTGAACGTGGCCCGCATCGCCGTGCTCCTCGCCGGCCTGCCGTCGAGCGTCGGCGGCATGACGATCAACCGCTTCTGCTCGTCCGGGCTGAACGCGGTGGCGATCGCGGCCGACCGCATCCGCGTAGGCGAGGCCGACGTGATGATCGCCGGCGGCGCCGAGTCGATGAGCATGGTGCCGATGGTCGGCAACAAGCCGTCGTTCAACGCCCGGATCTTCGAGCGCGACGAGAACGTCGGCATTGCCTACGGCATGGGCATGACCGCGGAGAAAGTCGCCGCGCAGTGGAAGGTCACGCGCGAGGCTCAGGACGAATTCGCCTACCACTCGCACATGAAGGCGATCGCCGCGCAGAAGGCCGGCGAGTTCAGCGACGAGATCACGCCGATCGAGGTGGTCGAGAAGTTCCCGGATCTCTCTACCCGCGAGGTGGCGGTGAAGACGAAGAAGGTGGCGCTCGATGAAGGCCCGCGCGCCGACACCAATCGGGAGGCGCTGGCCAAACTGAAGCCGGTGTTCGCCGCCAAGGGCAGCGTCACTGCCGGCAACAGCTCGCAGACTTCGGACGGCGCCGGCGCATTGATCGTGGTGAGCGAAAAAGCGCTGAAGCAGTTCAACCTGACGCCGCTGGCGCGATTCGTCTCCTTTGCCATCCGCGGCGTGCCGCCGGAAATCATGGGCATCGGGCCGAAGGAGGCGATCCCGGTGGCGCTGAAGCTGGCCGGGCTGAAGGCCGAGGACCTGGGCTGGATCGAACTGAACGAGGCCTTCGCCGCGCAGGCGCTGGCGGTGATCGGCGATCTCGGGCTGGACACGTCGAAGGTCAACCCGATGGGTGGCGCGATCGCGCTTGGCCATCCGCTCGGTGCCACCGGCGCCATCCGCTCGGCCACCGTCGTGCACGCGCTGCGCCGCAGGCAGCTGAAGTACGGCATGGTGACGATGTGCGTCGGCACCGGCATGGGCGCGGCGGGGATCTTCGAGAGGATGTAGCGCTGCTCGCGTGCGCGTTGCGCATCGCACGTGTGCTCGCAGCGGGGATGTTTGGCGGCCCGCCATCGGGCGACCCGCATTTGAACCGGCACAACCCGTTCCCGGCCCTCACCCGAGGGGAGGGTGGAGCGGCCCCTCAGGGTCATGGAAGATCGCCACATCACCGCAGGTGACGGCTACGAGTTGGCGGCGACGCTGTTCCGGCCGGCAGCGTCGCCCCTTGCGGCGGTGATCGTCAACAGCGCGATGGCGGTGCCGCGCGGGTACTACGCCGAGTTTGCCCAGGCGGCGAGCCGGCTCGGCTTTGCCGCCGTGACCTACGACTACCGCGGCATCGGCGGCTCGCGCCCGGCGCGGCTGCGCGGATTCGTGGCCCGCGCGTCCGACTGGATGACGCTCGACTTCGAAGCGGTGCACGCCTGGACGCGGCGCGAGATCGGCGCGCCACGCACCTTCGTTGTCGGACACAGTTTCGGCGGCAACGCCTTGGGACTGGCGCCCTCGGCGCCGGCGATCGACGCCGGCCTGTTCGTCGCCGCGCAGAGCGGCTACTGGAAGCATTGGCCGGCGCCGCGCCGCTATGTGATGGCTGCGCTGTGGTACGGCGTGACGCCGCTGTTGCCGCGACTTTACGGATACATGCCGGGCTGGGCGGGCATCGGCCACGACGTGCCCGCAGGCGTAATGCGGCAATGGTCCGGTTGGTGCCGGCAGCATGACTACGCCTGCGGCGACCGTTCGGTCGATGCTTCCGGCTACTCGAGGTTGGCCGCACCGCTGCGTTTCATTTCGCTCGATGACGACGACTACGCGCCACGGCCGGCCGTGCAGGCGCTGATCGGCCTGTACCCGGCCGCGCGCAGCGAGCCTCTGCACGTCGTGCCGCGCGAGCACGGGGCCGCGCGCATCGGGCACTTCGGCTTCTTCCGCCAGCCGCAGTTGTGGCCGCTGGCGCTCGACTGGCTCGCGGCGCAGGCGCGGAGAACGCAGTGAATACGACCGGCGTGGCCGACCGCTTCTATTCCGCTTTCGCTGCCCGTGACTGGCGCACGATGGGGCTGCTCTATGCCGACGCTGCGCGCTTTTCCGATCCGGTGTTCCAGGACCTGAATGCCGCCGAAGTGCGCGCGATGTGGCGGATGCTGGTCACGCGCGGCAGCGACCTCAGGCTGCAGTACCGGGTGCTGGACGAAACCGCCGAATCGGCGCAGGTGCGCTGGGTGGCACGCTATACCTTCCCGCAAGGAGGTCGGCCGGTGATCAACGAGGTCGCCGCGCGGCTCGCGCTGCGCGACGGCGCTATCGTCCGCCACGTCGACGTCTTCGGCTTCCACCGCTGGGCGCGGCAGGCGCTCGGGCTGCCGGGCCTGCTGCTCGGCTGGACGCCGCCTTTCCGGCGAGCGGTGCAGGCCAGGGCGCGCGCCGGAGTTCGTCAGTACATGCAACGACTCGAACAGGAAACTTCCTCATGAGCATCAGGACCGAAACCCGCGACGGCATCGCCCGCATCGAGATCGCCCGGCCGGAGAAGAAGAACGCCATCACCGTGGCCATGTACCAGCAGATGGCCGACGCGATCGGCGCCGCGCACGAAGACCATGCGGTGCGCGCGATCCTGATCCATGGCCAGCCGGACATCTTCACCGCTGGCAACGACCTCGAGGACTTCATGAAGAACCCGCCGGCCGGCATGGATGCGCCGGTGTTCCAGTTCATGGCCGCGCTCGGTTACGCGGAAAAGCCTGTGCTCGCGGCGGTCAACGGCGCCGCCGTGGGCATCGGCACGACGATGCTCGCGCACTGTGACTTCGTCTACTGCGCCGACAACGCGATGTTCTCGATGCCGTTCGTCTCGCTCGGCCTGTGCGCCGAGTTCGCCTCCAGCCTGCTGGTGCCGATGAACGCCGGCTACCACAAGGCGGCGGAAAAGCTGCTTTTCGGCGAGCCGATCAGCGCCGAGGAAGCGGTAGAGATGAGGATCGTCAACCGCATCCTGCCGCCCGACGAGGTGCTCGGCTACGCCAGCAGGCAGGCGGCGCGGTTCAACGGCCTGCCGCCGACCTCGGTGCGCGAGACCAAGCGGCTGATGAAGTCGGCGTGGAAGTCGATCACCGAGAAAGCGATCGAGGACGAAGCGAGGACCTTCGGCCGCATGCTGCATAGCGCCGAGGCGAAGGAGGCGTTTGCCGCGTTCTTCGAACGGCGCAAACCGGATTTCTCGCGTTTCGGCTGAGCGATCGCCCTTGCGCGGAGCGAGCTTCGGCCGGGCAAACCTGGACGGGAGGTGGCCATGAGGCTGCGTCGCGATATCGACCTCGAAGCCCTGAACGCGCGCGGCGCGGGCCGCCTTCCGGGATGGTTCGGCCTGCAGGTGGTGCGCATCGACGAGCGCGAACTGGTGATGCAGCTGCAGGTCCAGCCGCAGATGCTGGCCCCGAACGGCTTCCTGCACGCGGCCACGGTGATCGCGCTGGCCGACACGGCCTGCGGCTTTGCCACCATCGCCCATCTGCCCGACGGCGCCGAAAGCTTCACCACCATCGAGCTGAAGTGCAATTTCCTCGGCACGGCCACCGCAGGCTTGCTCGAAACCGTGGCCACGGCCGCGCATCTCGGCCGCACGACTCAGGTCTGGGACGCCACCGTGCGCGAGGTCGCGGGCGGCAGGACGCTGGCGCTGTTCCGCTGCACGCAGATGGTCCTGTGGCCGAAGCGCTGAGAAGGGGTCGGTGCCGATGATCGACATCGTTGCCCGCACGCTGCTTTTTCCGCTGCTGCTGGCGCAGGCGCAGCGCGTCCGCGCCGGCGTCGACCCCTTGCCAGAGCCGCCGGGACCACGATCAGGACGCGAGGGCCACGGCAGCGGCGAACTGGGTCTGCTGGTGGTCGGAGACTCGAGCGCGGTTGGCGTCGGCGCGCCGCATCAGGATCTGGCGCTGGCGCGGCCGCTGGCGCGACATCTTTCGAGGCGGATCGATCGGCCGGTGCGCTGGACGCTGCTGGCGCAGACGGGCCTGACCTCGGCCGCCACGCTCGCCTATCTCAGGGCGAGTGAAGTGCCGCAGGCGGACCTCGCCATTGTGATCGTCGGCGTCAACGACATCACCAACCAGGTGCCTCAGGCCGCAGCGCTGAAGCAGCGCGGCGAGATCGCGATCTTTCTCGAGGCCCATGCGGGTGTCCCCGCGGTGCTGTTTGCCGCGCTGCCGGACATGGAACTGTTTCCGTCTTTGCCGCAGCCGCTGGCGTGGTGGGCAGGGCAGATGTCGCGGCGGAACAATCGCGCACAGGCGCGCTGGGCGAAGGGCTGGGCGCTGCCGCAGCCGCGCATCGCGCACGTGCCGATGGATGGCGTGATGCAGCCGAGCCTCATGGCGAGCGACGGCTTCCACCCGGGGCCCGGCCTGTACGCACGCGTGGCTGAACACCTGGCCGAAATCATCGAGCGCGACATGATCGCGCCGCAACGATTTGTCGAGGAGTCGCAATGAACCTGAACGGCAAGACGATCTTCATCTCCGGCGCCTCGCGCGGTATCGGTCTGGCAATCGCCAGGCGAGCGGCGGCCGACGGCGCCAATGTCGCCATCGCGGCCAAGACCATCGAGCCGAACCCGAAGCTGCCGGGCACGATCTACACCGCGGCCGATGAGATCGAGGCCGCGGGCGGACGCGCGCTTCCCCTGCAGGTCGACATCCGCGACGAGCAGCAGGTCGTCGAGGCGGCGCGGGCCACGGCCGAGCGGTTCGGCGGCATCGACATCCTGATCAACAACGCCAGCGCCATCAACCTGACGCCGACCGAAGCGACGCCGATGAAGCGCTTCGACCTGATGTTCGGCGTCAACGTGCGCGGCACCTATCTGTGCACGCAGGCCTGCCTGCCGTACCTGAAGGCGAGCGCCGAACACAAGCGCAACCCGCACGTGCTGACACTGTCGCCGCCGCTCGCCATGGACGCGCGCTGGTTCGCGCCGCACGTGGCCTACACGATGGCCAAGTACGGCATGAGCATGTGCGTGCTCGGACACGCGGAGGAGTTCCGCAGCTACGGCATCGCGGTCAACGCGCTGTGGCCGCGCACGGTGATCCAGACCGCGGCGCTGCAGATGATCCCCGGCATAAAGCCGGAGAACTGCCGCAAGGTCGACATCATGGCCGATGCCGCCTACGTGGTCCTGACGATGGACGCCGCCACGGCGACCGGAAACTTCTTCATCGACGAGGAGGTGCTGAAAAAGGCCGGCGTGACCGACTTCGAGCGGTACTCGGTGGTGCCGGGGTCGAAGCAGTTGCTGCCCGATCTGTTCCTGTAGCAGCGACGGACCGGGCCGGGCGGTCGCTGACTCGTCCGCCGGATCGCCGGCGCGTCACGCGGCGCCCGAATTGGCGAGCGCAACGATTGCGGCGCTCGCCAGCAGGCCGAGCCCGATCGGCGTGCGCAGCCGCGTGCCGCCCGGAAGGTTCTTCTCCGCCGCCATCAGCGCAGCGAGCGCGATCATCCAGCCGATGCTCGCGGTGCCGACGACGAACATCACCAGCATCAGCGCGAAGCAGCAGCCGACGCAGAACAGGCCGTGATCGATGCCCAGCCGCAATGCCTCGCGCGCCGGTGCGCGGCCGTGCCAGCGCGAGGCGACGAAGGCGAACGGGGTGCGGCACTGTTCGAGGCAGCGGTACTTCAGCGCGCTGAACTGGAACATGCCGGCGCCGGCGAGCACCGCCGCGCCGACGACCCATCCATGACCGACGAACCAAGGATTGCGCTTGGCGACGAGGGCGAGCCCCGCATCGGCGGCGTGCGCGGCGAACCCGAAGACGAGCCAGGCGAGCCCGAATCCCGCAACGGCGAGCCACGTCAGCCGTGACTGGTCCGGGCGTTGCGCGACGATGCGGCGGAACATCGCGAGCAGCGGGTACGTCGTCGGCAGCATCATCGCCGCGATCATCAGCACCCAGGCCGCGGCGTAAAGCAGCGCGGGGACGATGATCGTGCCGCCGGGAACCGCGCGGCACAGCGCGGCGAACGCGGCCGGATCGAGGTAGCCGCCGTGCCCCACGTAGCGCGCGTACGGGCTGGCGCTCCACAGCCAGAGCGCGAGCCAGGCGGCGGCCACGAGCAAGGCAAAGATCAGCGCAAAGGCGAGATTGCGCCCGTCGCTGAAGCGATGAGCGGGGGCCGTGTCCGCATCGGAAGCCATCGTCCGGCGTTTCCCTCAACGTTGCCCTGATCCTGCGCGGCCGGCCTCATGACGTCGAGGCACATGCCGTTTCGCCGCCGTTGCCCCAGGGCGTTTCATTGACCTCGCCGACCCGCCGCGGCGTCGCACTGCGGCCCGTGTCGGTGACAGGCGTCAGTTCAACAGGCGCCCTCGCGCCTGCTCGCGTCGCTGCCGCGCGATGGCAGTGGACCGCCGATCAGGCGCCAGGAATTGCGCGGTCGTCGCGGTGGCGACAGCCCCGTTTCCGCGGCCTCAACCGTCGAAGACGAACGTGCTTTGCAGCGCGTTGTGGCCCTTGATGTTGATGTCCTTGCCCAGGCCGGCGTGATTCTTCGACCAGTATTCCTTCGCCTTGCCGACGAATACCGGCGCGCCCGGAACGGTCGAGAACACCGTATCGGAAAGCGTCGTCGTCGCACCCGAGGCGCTCTTGTAGGGCTCGAGTTCGGCGTAGCCGGCGTCGCCGACCTTGATCGTGCCGTTGCCGCCCTGCACTTCGAACGTGATCGGCACCTTCTGCACCGAGGCCACCGTGCCCACCAGCTTGGCCAGTTCGGCGACGGGGCCGCCCTTCTTGCCCGTGTAGACATCGAGCAAGGCCTGTTCCTGCTGCGGCGAGGCCTTGTCGTCGATGTACACCGCGGCAGTCCAGTTGCCCTGCAGGATGTTGCCGGGGACGTGCGCCAGCATTGCGAGCGTGCGGCCCGAGACGTCGACGCCGTCCACCGAGCCCTTGTCGAAGTGATAGGCAACGATCGTGTCGCAGGTCTTGAAGTCCGGATCCTCGCCGATCCAGCAAGGGCACAGCACGCGGCAGTTGCAGACTTCCAGCAGACGCCCTTCGAGGTGATACGCCATCTTGACCCTCCTCACTTGTACGTCCGAGGGCATCGGGAATTGCTCCCGACGGACTGAAGAGGGGCAGCGTACGCCCGCGCCTGCGGGTGGAGTCGATCCGAAGGATGCCGTGAGTATGGTGCGTAGATGCCGCCTGATCGCACGCTGCAGCGCAGCCGGCATGGCCTGGGCCGTGGACGCGCTCTTGACCATGCAAGAGGCATGGAAAAGCGGTGACGCATCTCGCGTCGACACGTCCGGACATCAACCGACGCGCGCGTCGTGCCGGAACCGCTCGAGGCGACGGCCGGCAACCTGCGCACCCCCCCCGAGCCGATGCCGGGTGCGAGAGTCCGGCCGACGCGACGTGTGTAGGCTATCGCCCCGGCGAGGTTTTCCGCTGGGTCACGCTGAGAGCCCGCGCGGCAGCACCGCTTTCGCTCAAGAGGGGGACAGAACGATGAAACAGACCGCACTGAAACGCCTGGGTCGATTGACCGGCGTGGTACTGCTCGCTGCCGGCATGGCGCTCGGCTCGGCAGCGGGCGCAAAGACGCTGCGCTGGGCCGGCCAGAACGACCTGCTCACCTTTGATCCGCATGCCCAGAACCACCAGACGACGCTGGCTTTCCTTGCCCACGTCTACGAAGGACTGGTCCGGTACAACAAGGACTTCCAGATCGAGCCGGCGCTGGCGACCAGCTGGCAGGCGGTTTCCCCGACCCAGTGGCGCTTCAACCTGCGGCGCAACGTGAAGTTCCACGATGGCACGCCCTTCACCGCCGACGATGTGGTGTTCTCGTTCGAGCGGGCGGCCGCGCCGCCGTCGAACATGACCGTCTACGTGCAGGGCATCAAGGAGGTGAAGAAGGTCGACGACTTCACGGTCGACCTGCTCCTCGCCGGGCCCAATCCGGTGCTGCTGCGACAGATCACTGATGCGCGGATCATGAGCCGCGCCTGGGCAGCGAAGAACCGCGCCGAGCGGGCGCAGAACTACGCCGCGAAGGAGGAAAGCTTCGCCGCGCGCAACGCCAACGGCACCGGCCCCTTCATCCTGAAGACGTGGGAGCCGGACGTGCGCACCGTGCTGGTAGAGAACCCGAACTGGTGGGACAAGAAGCTCGGCAACGTGACCGAGGTGGTCTTCACGCCGGTGCGCGCCGATGCCACACGGGTCGCGGCCCTGCTTTCCGGGCAGATCGACCTGCTGCCCGATCCGGCGCCGCAGGATGTCGTGCGGCTGCGGCAGGACCCGAACATCAAGATCATCGACGGCGCCGAGAACCGGACCATTTTCATCGGCATGGACCAGGGGCGCGAGGAACTGCTGTACGGGCAGAAAGGCAAGAACCCGTTCAAGGACGTGCGCGTGCGCAAGGCGCTTTATCAGGCGATCGACATCGAGACGATCAAGCGCACGACGATGCGCGGCCTGTCGATTCCGGCCGGCACCATGATCGCGCCGTCGGTGCACGGCTGGACGGCCGAAGCCGACAAGCGCTATCCGTTCGATCCGGAGGCGGCGAAGAAGCTGCTGGCGGAAGCCGGTTACCCGAACGGTATCGAGTTCACCCTGGATTGCCCGAACAACCGCTACGTCAACGACGAGGAGATCTGCCAGGCGGTGGTGGCGATGTGGGCGCGCATTGGCGTGAAGGCACGCCTGAACGCGATGCCGTTTGCCACCTATATCGCCAAGATCCTGAAGCGCGACGCCAGCGCCTACATGCTCGGCTGGGGCGTGGCCACCTTCGACGCGCTGTATACGCTGCAGTCGCTGATCCGCACGCCGCCGGCCGACGGCAAGGGCGCCGACGGCACGTACAACCTCGGCATGTACTCGAACCCGAAGATGGACGCGCTGATCGACGCCATCAAGACCGAAACGGATATCCGCAAGCGCGACGCGCTGATCCGCGATGCGCTGAAGCTGCATCACGATGACGTCGGCCATCTGCCCCTGCACCACCAGATCCGGCCGTGGGCCATGCGCAGGAACGTGACGACCGAGCACCGCGCCGACGACCGTCCGAACAACACCTGGACGCGGATCGACTGAGAACCGGTGAATAAGTCGACTGCGCGTGCCGGATCGAGTGTCGGGCGGTGCTCGCGGTCCTCACGTATGTCCAAGTACGTTCCGGTCGGCTGCCCTCCGGCCGCCGCTCGCTGCGGCCCGCTCGCAGCGATTTCTTCACAGGTGCTGTGGGCTGGAGCCGGCGTCGGCTATCGCCGCTGATGCTGCTCGCCGTCGACGTTCAGCCGTCGGCGGTGACAGCGGGTTCTGACAGGCGGCGGCCGTCGGCCGGCGCGGCCATGTGCTGGTGTGCGAGCCAGGCAACGGCCGGCCCGCGCCGGTTCCTACGCCCTTGCCTTCACTTTCCCGACCATGGTCGTCGCCGCGAGTGCGACGGCGCCGGCAACGATGCCGACAACCGCATCGGCGATGAACGGCACGATGGTGCCGAGCACGGCGCCGGCGCGTGCGGATACCGTCTCGACCGCATGGTGCAGCGCCGGTATGCCGTGAGAGAGGATGCCGCCGCCGACGAGGAACATCGCTGCGGTGCCGGCGACCGACAGTGCCTTCATCAGCCAGGGCGCGGCGCGCAGGATCGCCGCGCCGAGCGCTCGCTTGGCGCGCGCAAACCGACTCGCGCCTGATGACCGGTGCAGGTGCAATCCCGCATCGTCGAGCTTGACGATGCCGGCGACCAGGCCGTAAACGCCGACCGTCATGATGATCGCGATGCCGGCGAGCACGCCGATGCGCTGCGGCAGCGGTGCCGCAGCCACCGTGCCGAGGCTGATGACGATGATCTCTGCGGAAAGGATGAAATCGGTCCGCACCGCGCCCTTGATCTTGTCCCGCTCCACCGCGACGAGGTCGGCCTGCGGAGCCGCCAGCGCCTGCGCCAGTTCCCTGCGATGCGCATCGTCGGCGCCGCGGGTGAGCCAGCGGTGCGCCAGTTTCTCGAATCCTTCGTAGCAGAGGAAAGCGCCGCCCACCATCAGCAGCGGCGTCACCGCCCAGGCGGCCCAAGCGCTGATCGCGAGCGCAGCCGGCACCAGGATCGCCTTGTTGACCATCGATCCCTTCGCCACGGCCCACACCACTGGCAGTTCGCGCGCCGCGGCCACGCCGCCGACCTGCTGCGCATTCAGCGCCAGGTCGTCGCCGAGCACGCCGGCCGTCTTCTTGGCGGCGACCTTGGTCATCACCGAGACGTCGTCGAGGATCGTCGCGATGTCGTCGAGCAGGGCGAGCAGGCTGGAGGCCATGGTTCGGGGCGCAACAGTACCGAAACGGCCGGCGACTTGCCGGACGCGCCTGCGCTGCCGTGCGAGCGCGCCCGACGCGAACCGGCCGGTCAGTGGCCGCGCGCGGCGGCCACCAAGGGCACCGCCATCGTGCCCGTAGCTACTTTGAGGGAACGATCGTTGCGTGAGGCACGCTTAGCCGGCACGGCGCTCGCCGCCGCGGCCGACGCCCACCGCGACTCCGAGGCCCGACGCACCGCAGGACAGGTCGTGCTGCTTGCCTGAGCCTTGGCGGGGCGTTGTGTCAAGCACGCCGTGACGCGATCGCCACGTGCGGACGCGCCGATCGTGCTTTCCGCTATCGTTGACCCCGGCAGCGACGGGGGTGCCGGCAAGGGTATCGCGGCTTGACGCGCTTCCGTTCCGAATCGAGGAGATCGCCCGCAATGAGAGAACCGCTGCATCGCCTGTCGGCCGTGAAGCTCGCGCAGCTGATCACCGCCGGCGAGGCCTCGCCGGAAACGGTCACGCGCTCGTTCATCGATGCCATCCACGAGCGCGAAGGGCAGGTGCAGGCTTTCGCCTGGTTCGATGCCGACCGCGCCATTGCCGCCGCGCGCGAACTGCATCTGGTTTCCCGTCGCGGCCCGCTGCACGGCCTGCCGGTGGCGATCAAGGACAACATCGACACGGCGGACATCACCACCAGCTACGGCTCGCCGATCTTCGTCAACCATCGCCCCAATGCCGATGCCGCCTGCGTGGCGGCGCTGAAGGATGCGGGGGCGTTCGTCCTCGGCAAGACAGTGTCGGCCGAACTGGCGAACTTCACGCCGGGGCCGACGCGCAACCCGCACAACTCGGCGCATACCCCTGGGGGATCGTCGAGCGGCAGCGCGGCGGCGGTGGCCGCGCACTTCGCGCCGCTGGCGCTGGGCACGCAGACGGCGGGCTCGGTGATCCGGCCGGCGGCCTTCTGTGGCGTGGTCGGTTTCAAGCCGTCGCCGCGGCTGATCCCGCGCTCGGGCGTCAAACCGAACTCCGACACGCTCGACGAGGTCGGCGTGTTTGCCCGGTCGGTCGAAGACGCGGCCTTCGCCGCCTCGGTGCTGGCCGGCAAGCCGGCGTGGAAGGATCTGCCGTCGCAGTCGGTGCGGATGAACAAGACGCCGGTGATCGGCTGGGTGGCCACTTCGCAGCGTGCCGCGGCGGCGCCGAGCATGCTCGAGGCGCTCGAACGCGCCGGACTGAGGCTGCTGCAGAAAGGCGCGCGCCGCGCCGAAATCGTCTGGCCGCGCGTGTTCGACGGTCTGTTCGAGGCGCAGAAGACCGTGCAACTGTTCGAGACCGCGCGGGCCCTGGCGCCGGAGTACATCTACCGCAAGGAGCAGTTGTCGGCGAAACTGGTGGCGCTGATCGACGAAGGCCGCGCCATCAGTGCCCACGATTACGTACTGGCGATGCAGCTGGGCCGCGCCTGCGTGGCGGCGATCGACAGCCTTTTCGCCGACGCCGAGGTGCTGTTGACGCCGAGCGCGCCGGGCGGCGCGCCGGCGGGGCTGGCTTCCACCGGCGACCCCGTGTTCAACCGGCCCTGGCAGTTGCTCGGCTGCCCGATGATCACGCTGCCGGTGCCGGCTTCGATCGGCCAGGCCGAAGGCGGCCTGCCGCTTGGCATCACGGTTGTCGCGCGGCCGGGAGAGGACACGAAGATGTTCACCGCAGCGGCGTGGATCGAAAGCCACTGGGCGGACTGAAACGTGGCGGCGGCAGGCCGCCTTTGCCCTGCCGAGCCCGTCCGTCGACAGTTGCGTTGGAAACGCGCCGGGCCAGGGCGCCGGCGCAGACCGCCCGCGCCGAGCCTAGCGGCGCTTTTTTCCCGCGCCTGCAGCGGGTTCCTGCGCCTTGGCGCCCGCCTCGCGCATGGCCTCGGCCATGCCGATCAGCACGCCGCTGGCCAGCGCGGCGAAGTTCTGCGCCAGCGCATGCGCGGCGCGGAAGCCGGCGTCGCGCTGCGCCCGCGCCGCCTTGCGCACCTGGTCGCCATATTGTTCGACAAGCGCCATCACCTGCTGCCCGGTTGCGGTGCCGGCGCTCATCTGTTCCTGCAGCACGCCGCCCCACTGCGACTTGAACGGCGAGCCGTCGCCGGTCGCCGCCTTCTTTATCGTGGCGAGGAACTCGTCCTCGAGCTTCTCGAGGTCGTGGAGCGCCTTCTTCAGGTGCGAGTCGCGGAACTCGCGCTCGCCGGTGATCTGGTGCAGCGCGACCCGGCTGGCCTCGACGACCTTCAGCAACGCGTCGTCCATTCCGGCGAGCGACTGGGCGAAGACCTCGTCCGCGTCGAGCTTGCCCTGGATTGCGCCGAGGTTCACGCCTTCGGTCACGGAGCGGACCACCGACTTGATCTGGGCCAGCGACAGTTCGCGCGACTGCAGTGCCTGCAGGGTGAGATCGCGCACCGTGCTGCGCAGGCTTTCGCCCTGGGCCACGGCCTGCGCGGTCATCTGCTTGAGGACTTCATCGGTGTCGATCAGCGGATTCATTGACTCCTCCTCGAGGCGGGGTTTGTCCGGCGGTGGGCGGTCGTCGCGTCGTGGCCGGCTGCGCCGAAGCGGCCGCAGGCGCGCATGCATGGTAGCCCCGTGGCGGTGTCAGGCGCAGTTGCGCCGGCCCGGCGTCGGAGCGCATCGATTCAGTCGCCGTCGGCATCGAGCGGCGGCAGCGGTCGCGGCCGCCGATCCGCGTCGGTGGCGACGTAGACCAGCGTCGCTTCGGTGACCTTGACCACCTCCGCCTGCAGCCGGTTGCGCTCCGCATAGACCTCGACGTCGACGGTGATCGAGGTCCTGCCGGTCTTCAGCACGCGGGCGTAGAAGGAGAGCAGGTCGCCGACGAAGACGGGATTCTTGAACAGGAAGCTGGTCACGGCGATCGTCGCCACGCGGCCGTTGGCCCGCCGCGCCGCCGGAATCGCGCCGGCGACGTCGACATGGGCCATGATCCAGCCGCCGAAGACGTCGCCGTGGATGTTGGCGTCGGCCGGCATCGGCATCACGCGCAGCACCGGGCTCGCTTCGGGCAGCCTGGGCAGTTCGCTCACTGTTCTTGTCCCCTGTCCTATCGCATCGCTGATTCGCTGCGTGCTGCAGGCCTGGCGCCCGCGCGATGCTCACCGCGCGGGTTCGTTTCGCCGCAGAGCCTGGCGGGCGAGATTGTCCACCGATTGTGGCGCGATCAACTTCAGCCACAGGCCGAGACGACCCTTGGCGGTCATCACCAATTCGCGTCGGCGGCCTTCAATGGCGCGGATGATCTGGCGCGCGCATTCATCGACCGGCATGGCGCCGGTCTCGTCGAGCCCGGAAACGCCGGCAGGCTCACCGCGCCCGTCCAGGCCACGGCGCCGTGTTTCCGTCGCGACCACGCCCGGATAGACGAGCGTGACGGCGATGCCATGCTCGGCCGCTTCGATGCGCAGCGCTTCGAGGAAGCCGGCCTGCGCGAACTTGCTCGCGCAGTAGGTGGTGCGCCCCGGCACGCCGGTGCGGCCGGCGAGCGAGTTGATGCCGACGATCTGGCCGGCCGGCTTGCCGGGAATGGCTTTCAGATGCGGCCAAGCAAACCGCGTGCAGTGGACCGTGCCGAGGCAGTTGACGCGCCACAGCCGCTCGTAGGTCGACCAGTCGCTGATCTCGTCGAAGCGCGCGTGCATCGAGATGCCGGCGTTGTTGACCAGCACGTCGATGCGGCCGAACGCTTCGAGCGCCCAGTCGATCAGGCGCCGGCAGTCCTCCTCCAGGCTGACATCGGTGGGCACGGCGACGGCCTTGGCTCCTTTCTTCCAGCAGGCCGCGGCCACGGCCTCCAATGCCGCGGCATTGCGTGCCGCCAGCACCAGCCGGTGATGCGGCCTGGCCAGCTGGCGGGCCAGTTCGGCGCCGATGCCATCGCTGGCGCCGGTGATGACGAAGACTCGGGCTTGGGATCGGTAAGGCACGGGCAACTGCTCCTGCTTCGGTGGCGGGCCGGGTCGCTATCGCGCCTCGATGGCGAACGCGCGATGCCCTCGACGGCTTTCGTCAATAATTGACCGCTGCCGTTCCGTCGGAAACCCCGTGATACCCCGCTCCACAGATGACCGTGCGCTCCCGCAGATGGGGATAACCCGATGCGCGGCATGAGGCCACCGCCCGGCGCCGAGCCGAGCGCGGCGCTGGCACCGGGCGAGTCGCGCGGCGACTGGGCAACGCTACGTACGCTGCTGCCCTACCTGTGGCGCTACCGCAGGCGCGTGCTCTTCGCCATCGGCTGCCTGGTGGCAGCGAAACTGGCGGTGGTCGGCGTGCCGATCCTGCTCAAGCACATCGTCGACGCGCTGGCGAACCTGCCTGCCGGGGCCGCACTGGCGATTCCCGTGGCACTGATCGCCGGCTACGGCGCACTGCGGCTGGCGACCTCGCTGTTCACCGAACTGCGCGAGTTCTTCTTCGTCAAGGTGACACAGGCCTCGGTGCACACCCTCGCCTTGCAGACCTTCCGCCACCTGCATTCGCTGTCGCTGCGCTATCACCTGCAGCGGCGCACCGGCTCGGTCACGCGCGAAATCGACCACGGCATCCGCGGCATCTCCTCGCTGATCAGCTTCACGCTGTACTCGATCCTGCCGACGCTGGTCGAGCTTGCCCTCGTGATCGGCTACCTGCTCGCGCACTACGAGATCTGGTTCGCGCTGATCGTCGTCGTCAGCCTCGTCGGCTACATCGCCTTCACCTTCGTCGTCACCAACTGGCGCACGCAGTTCCGCCGCCAGGTCAACGAGCTCGACGCCAAGGCCGCGTCGCGCGCGGTCGACAGCCTGCTGAATTTCGAAACCGTCAAGTACTTCGGCAACGAGGAATTCGAGGCGCGCCGCTACGACGCCACGCTCGCCGAGAGCGAGAAGATGGCGATCAAGTCGCAGCAGTCGCTCAATATCCTGAACAGCGGCCAGCAGCTGATCATTGCCGTTGCGGTGACGCTTATCCTGTGGCGCGCCGCGCTCGGCGTGGCCGAGGCACGGATGACGATCGGTGACCTGGTGCTGGTCAACGCCTTCATGATCCAGATGTACATCCCGCTGAACTTCCTCGGCGTGATCTACCGCGAGATCAAGCAGGCGCTGATCGACATGGACCGCATGTTCCGCCTGCTGCGCGAGCACCGCGAGATCGCCGACGCGCCCGATGCGCGGCCGCTCGAACTGCGCGGCGGCGCGATCCGCTTCGAAGCCGTCGATTTTTCCTACGACCCGCGCCGGCAGGTGCTGTTCGGCGTCGATTTCGCGGTGCCGGCGGGCACGACCACCGCAGTGGTCGGACCGACCGGCTCGGGCAAGTCGACGCTGGCGCGGCTGCTGTTCCGCTTCTACGACGTGCAGGGCGGGCGCGTGCTGATCGATGGGCAGGACGTGCGCGAGGTGACACAGGCGAGCCTGCGCGCTGCCATCGGCATCGTGCCGCAGGACACGGTGCTGTTCAACGACACGATCGAATACAACATCGCCTACGGCCGGCCGGGGGCGGCGAAGGAGGAGGTGATCGCCGCCGCGCGTGCCGCGCACATCCACGAGTTCGTGCAGTCGCTGCCCGACGGCTACGACACCGTCGTCGGCGAGCGCGGCCTGAAGCTATCCGGCGGCGAGAAGCAGCGGGTGGCCATCGCGCGCACCCTGCTCAAGCGCCCGGCAGTCCTTGTCTTCGACGAGGCCACTTCGGCGCTCGACAGCAAGACCGAACGCGTGATCCAGGCCGAACTCGACGCCATCGCCGCCGGCCGTACGACGCTGGTGATCGCGCACCGGCTGTCCACGATCGTCTCTGCCGACCAGATCATCGTGCTCGACGGCGGCCGCGTCGTCGAACGCGGCACGCACGTCGAACTGCTTGCCGCCGCTGGCACCTACGCGCGGCTGTGGGCCATGCAGGCGCGGCACGAAGGGCAGGGCGACACCGTGCCGGCGGCGTCCGTGGAGGGCGAAGCGGCGATTCCGCCGGCCTGAGCGGCGCCAGCCGCACGCGGCGCACGGCCGCACCCGCCGCGCCGCAGACATGCGCTCCCGCAGTGCGGGGCCGCTCTGGTGCAGTGCAGCGCGGATGTCAATTCCAGATCGAGGCCACTTCCTACGAGGCCAACCGATTGCTGCGCCATGAACCCCGATGCTAGATTGCGCGACCGATCGCGTGCATGGACGAGACGACGCTGCGGTTCCACATACCAACAAGGAGGCTTGCGAAATGAAACAGACAACCCTGAAGGCGCTGCTCGGCGGCGCGGCGATCGCCGCGGCGGCGATGGCCACGCCGGCGCATGCCGGCAAGACGCTCGATGCGATCAAGGCGCGCGGCTCGGTGATCTGCGGCGTCAACGTTGGACTGGCGGGCTTCTCGCAGGCCGACAGCCAGGGCAACTGGACCGGACTGGACTCCGATGTGTGCAAGGCGATCGCCGCGGCAGTGCTCGGCGATGCCAACAAGGTCAAGTTCGTGCCCCTGACGGCGCAGGCTCGCTTCACCGCGCTGCAGTCGGGCGAGATCGACATCCTGTCGCGCAACACGACCTGGACCCTGACGCGCGATGCGTCGCTCGGCCTGCACTTCACCGGCGTGACCTTCTATGACGGTCAGGGCTTCATGGTGCCGACCAAGAGCAAGATCACGAGCGCCAAGCAGCTGAAAGGCGCCACCGTCTGCGTGCAGTCGGGCACGACGACCGAAAAGAATCTGACCGACTACTCGCGCGCCAACAATCTGAACATGAAGCCGGTGGTGTTTGAAAAAGTCGAGGCCGCCACCGGCGCCTACTTCGCCGGCCGCTGCGTCGCCTACACAACCGACGCCTCGGGCCTGGCGTCGGTGCGCACCAAGGAAGCGAAGGACCCGAAGGAGCACGTGATCCTGCCGGAACTGATCTCCAAGGAACCGCTCGGCCCGAGCGTGCGCCGCGGCGACGACGAGTGGTTCGCCATCGTCAAGTGGGTCGTCTATGGCCTGATCGAGGCCGAGGAATACGGCATCACGCAGGCCAACGTCGACAAGATGTTGGCCGAAAGCCAGGACCCCGTGGTCATGCGCATTCTCGGAAAGAGCGAGGACACCGGCAAGCTGCTCGGCCTGGACAAGGACTGGATGGTGCGGGCGCTCAAGGCGGTGGGCAACTACGGCGAGATCTTCGAGCGCAACGTCGGCCCGAAGACGGCGCTGAACCTGCCACGTGGCGCCAACGCCCTTTGGACCAAGGGCGGCCTGATGTACGCGCCGCCGGTACGCTAGTGCGCGAGGGCTGACGGGTCGAAGGCCGGCGGCGCAGATCGCCGGCCGGCCAGCCGCCCCGACGCAGGGCGGCCTTGGCAATACGCTGCCGACAACGTTCATGGACAGCGCGACCGAGCCTGAGCCTGCGGCGTGAGCAGCGACAGGGGAGCGGGACAGGGGGAGGCCGATGGCAGAGCGCGCACCGCCGAAGCGGCGCGACTGGTCCTGGCGCAGCCAGGCCTTTCGCGGGCTCGTCTATCAGCTGATCGCCATCGCGGTGATCGGCCTGGCCGTCTGGTACCTGGCCGGCAACACGCTGGAGAACATGCGTGTGCGCGGCATCCAGAGCGGCTTCGATTTCCTGCAGACGCCGGCCGGCTTCGACATCGGCGAGACGGTCATTCCTTACGACGCGCTCGATCCGTACTGGAAGGCTTTCCTCGTCGGCGTCGTCAACACGCTGCGCGTGGCCGTCGTCGGCATCGTGCTGGCGACGATCGTCGGCACCCTGCTCGGCGTCGGCCGCTATGCGCGCAACGCGATCGTGCGCGGCCTGTGCTACGCCTACGTCGAGTTCTTCCGCAATGTCCCGGTGCTGTTGCAGTTGCTGATGTGGTACCTGCTGCTGACCGAGGTGCTGCCGCCGCTGTCGGACGCCGTTTCGCTGGGCGACGTCGTTTTTCTCAGCAATAACGGTTTGAAGTTTCCGGTACCGGTCTGGGGCGTTGGCCAGGCGCTGGCCGGCGTCGGAGCAGTTCTCGGCCTTGCGGTCGCCTGGATCTATCGGCGCTGGGCGGTGCGTCAGTTCGAGCTGACCGGGCGCGCCCGCAGCTTGGTCCTGGTCCCGGCAGGGATCGTCGTTGCGGCCGCCGTGCTCGGCTGGGTCGTCGGCGGCGCGCCAACCGACTGGAGCATCCCGAAGATCGACGGCTTTCTCGTCTCCGGCGGAGCGACGGCCACGCCCGAATTCATCGCGGTGCTGCTCGGCCTGGTGCTGTACACGGCGGCCTTTATCGGCGAGGTGGTGCGCGCCGGCATCGGTGCCGTGTCGCATGGGCAGGTCGAGGCCGCCGGCAGCCTCGGCCTGTCCAAGGGCCAGGCGATGCGGCTGGTGATCCTGCCGCAGGCGCTGCGCGTGATCATTCCGCCGATGACCAGCCAGTACCTGAACCTGACCAAGAACTCGTCGCTGGCCGTGGCCATCGGCTATCCGGACGTGGTGTCGATCGCCAACACCTCGCTGAACCAGACCGGCCGGGCGGTGGAATGCATCGCGATCATCATGGCCGTATACCTGACCACGTCGCTGAGCACTGCCGCGTTCATGAACTGGTACAACAAGCGCGCCGCGATCAAGGAACGGTGATGGTCGGCACGCACACTTGGCTTGCTGGGTCCGTCTGGCTCGCAGCGCCTTTCGGACGGCCGCGTAGGCGCTGAGATGGCTGCCGTCTTTCAGCCGATCGCGCCGAGGCCGGCGCCGGTGAAGACCGAGGGCCTTGTGCCCTGGATCCGTTCCAACCTGTTCGGCGACTGGAAGAGCGGCGCGGCGACGCTGCTGATTCTCGCGCTGGCGATCTACACGCTGCCCGGGCTGTTCAGCTGGGCGGTGGCCAACGCCGTGCTCCGTGCCGACGCCAACGTCTGCCAGGAGGCGCGCGGCGTCGGCGCCTGCTGGGGCGTGGTCGCGGAGAAGTTCCGCCTGATCGTCTTCGGCCGCTACCCGTACGAGGGGCAGTGGCGGCCGCAGCTGGCCACGGCGCTGCTGGTCGCGCTGCTGGTGGCCAGCTGCGTCCGCTACTTCTGGAAGCCGTGGCTCGTCCTGCTCTGGATCGTCGTCGTGCCGGCGTTTTTCGTCCTCATGGGCGGCGGCTGGCTGGGGCTGTCCGCGGTGCCGACCGATCTGTGGGGCGGGCTGCCGCTGACGATCATGCTCGCCACCTTCGGCATCGTGCTCGCCTACCCGCTGGCGGTGGTGGTGGCCCTCGGTCGGCGTTCGAATCTGCCGGCGATCCGCTCGCTGTGCATCGTCTACATCGAACTGGTGCGAGGTGTGCCGCTGATCTCGGTGCTGTTCATGGCCAGCTTCATGTTTCCGCTGTTCATGCCGGTCGGCAAATCGCCTGACGTGCTGTTGCGCGTGCTGGTCGGCATCACGCTGTTCTCGGCGGCCTATCTGGCGGAGGTCGTTCGCGGCGGTCTGCAGGCGATCCCCAAGGGCCAGATCGAGGCGGCGCAGTCGCTCGGGCTGTCGTACTGGCAGACGCAGCGCAAGATTGTGCTGCCGCAGGCGCTGGCGCTGGTCGTGCCGGGCATCATGAACAGCTTCATCGCCATCTTCAAGGACACCTCGCTGGTGACCATCGTCTCGCTGTACGAGCTCACCGGCGCGCTCGGCCTGGCGCTGAACTCGGATGCCGACTGGCGGCCTTTCAAGATCGAGGGCTATCTTTTCATCACCGCGATCTACTTCGCCTTCTGTTTCGCGATGTCGCGCTACAGCCTGTGGATCGAAAAGCAGGTCGGCCGCAGCAAGACCCGATAGGAAGACCCATGGCTGAGCACATCATCGTCTTCGACAAGGTCAACAAGTGGTATGGCAACAATTTCCACGTCCTGCGCGACATCGACCTGCAGGTCGCGCCCGGAGAGCGCATCGTCATCTGCGGCCCATCGGGCTCGGGCAAGTCGACTCTGATCCGCTGCATCAACCGGCTCGAGGAGCATCAGGAGGGGCACATCTTCGTCGACGGCATCGAGCTGACCGATGACGTGAAGTCGGTGGAGAAGATCCGCCGCGAAGTCGGCATGGTGTTCCAGCAGTTCAACCTCTTTCCGCACCTGACGGTGCTGGAAAACCTGACGCTGGCGCCGATGTGGGTTGGCAAGCTGCCGCGGAAGGAAGCGGAGGAGCGGGCGATGGCGCAGCTGAAGCGGGTGCGCATTGCCGAGCAGGCGGCCAAGTACCCGCTGCAGCTGTCCGGCGGCCAGCAGCAGCGGGTGGCAATCGCCCGCGCGCTGTGCCTGACGCCGAAGATCATGCTGTTCGACGAGCCGACCTCTGCGCTCGACCCGGAAATGATCAAGGAAGTGCTCGACGTGATGATCGAACTGGCCAGGGGCGGCATCACGATGCTTTGCGTGACGCACGAGATGGGCTTCGCCAAGGCGGTGGCCGACCGCGTGATCTTCATGGACCAGGGGCAGATCGTCGAGCAGAACAACCCGCACGAGTTCTTCAACAACCCGAAGAGCGACCGCACCAAGGACTTCCTGTCCAAGATCCTCGGGCACTGAACGCGGACGCGCGTTGGCCGTAGGCGCGCGCGGCGACCGCAGGGAGGAGAGGCGATGGAACCGATGGCTTCTTCGGCGCCGCAGGTCCGCGCGGTCGACGCCGGCCGCGGCCTGGCCTGGTGGACGGAGGCGTGGCCGCTGTTCACCCGCGCGGCGCTGATGTGGATCGTGCTGCTGCTCGCCCTGATGGTGATCTGCGTCGTCGTTGGCCTCATTCCGGTGCTCGGCGGCCTGGCGGTATCGCTCGCCACGCCGGTGTTCGGCGGCAGCCTGATGCTCGCGGCGCGCAAGGTCGACGGCGGCGGCGCGCTCGAGTTCGGCGACCTGTTCGCCGGCTTTCGCGACAAGCTCTCGCCGCTGCTGGTGCTCGGCGCGCTGCTGCTCGCCGTCAGCATCGGCGTTGGGGTGATCGCCACGGTGTTCGGCCTCGGCGCTGTGTTCGCCGTCATCGCCGGCGGCGTCGCCGAGCGGCCCGGCGCGGTGCTGGCCGCGCTCGGCGCCGGCATGGTTACGCTGCTAGCCGTCCTGGCGCTGCTGGTGCCGGTGGCGATGGCCTTCTGGTTCGCGCCGGCCCTGGTGGCGCTGCGCGACGTGCCGCCGGTGGAGGCGCTGAAGGCGAGCTTCCGCGCCTGCCTGCGCAATCTACTGCCGATGCTGGTCTACGGCGTGATCTACATCGCCGCCGCCGCCGTTGCCTCGATTCCGTTCGGGCTCGGCTGGATCGTGCTGCTGCCGCTGCTGGTGCTGACGATCTACACCTCGTACCGCGACATCTACGAGAAGTGAGCCCTCCTGCGCCGCACCGTCGGCAGCAGCCAGGCAACGGGTCCGATCGCCATCAGCCCGGCCGCGGCCAGCGCCGGGTGCATCGCCAGCGGAACAAGGCTGGCGGCATCGTCTGAACGTTGGCCAGAGCCTCTGCAAGGAGCTTCTTGTGCGTCTGCCGATATCCACTCTTTCCGTGCTGACCGCGTTCCTCCTGCTCGCATCCTGCGGTGGCGGCGGCGACTCGCCGCCGGCACCACCCCCGCTGACGCCGCCGCCGGTGGCGCCTTCGGTCGAGCGTGAAATCAGCCCGGCGCTCGCCAATCCTGCGCTGACGCAGGATCTGTCTCCGCACTTCGTCGTCAACCCCAATCCCGTCGCGTCGCCCGCCCGGCGCCTGCTTCTGATGCTTCCAGGTACCCGCGCCGTCCCGCGCACGTATCGGGACATCGTCCGGGTTGGGGCCGAGCGGGGTTATCACGCGATCGGGCTCACCTACCCGAACGGCGATGCCATCGAGAGCCTGTGCGGCGGCAGTCCCATCCCCAATTGCGCCGGGCTGGCGCGCCGCGAAATCATCACCGGCGAAGACCTCAGCACGCTCGTCGCTGTCGACCCGCCGAACTCCATCGACGGCCGGCTGCTGTCCCTGCTGACCTATCTGAGCGCGGCCTTCCCGAACGAGGGCTGGGGCCAGTATCTCGCCAGCGGGGCCGTCAACTGGGCGCTTATCACCGTCGCCGGACATTCGCAGGGATCCGGCCACGCGGGCTTTCTTGCCAAGATCCGAGATCTCAACCGCGTCGTCATGTTCTCGGGCCCGGGCGACAGCGGGGCAACGGCCGGTTCGTCAGCAGAGTGGTTGAGCCTTCCGAACGTCACGCCGGTCGCTCGCCAATTTGGCTTCACGCATACCGCTGATCCGCTGCTTCCGCTTGCCGGTGTGACGCGGAATTGGGACGCGATCGATCTCGATTCGTTCGGACCGGCGGTCTCGGTCGATGGCGCAGGTCCGCCGTTTGCGAACTCGCACCAGCTCACGACGAGCGCGCCGCCGAATCCGAATCCGACGGGGCCAAGTGCCGCGCCGGCGCACGGGGCGACGGTCGTCGATGCGGTGACCCCGCGCGATGCGCAGGGCACTCCAATCTATCGCAGCGTCTGGATCTACCTCGCATTCCCTTGACCGAGGTCTCGGGCGATCGCGCTGCACGCTTGGGCAGGAGGGGGTAACGCCGTGACGGTTCTCGCCTGAAGGTCGGCGGCAGGCGTCGTCGCCGGTGCGGGGGCCATCGCCCGGCGACCTACACCGCGTTCTCTTACACGCGCTTGACCGCGCCATGACGGCGGCGCCGCGTGCCGCAATCGCGCCACCGTCATGCACGGGCAACCGGCGTCGGCCACCTTTCGCTGCGGCGGAGACCGTCTGCAATCGCGGCGGCGTTGCACCCGCCACACTTGATGGAGGACTCTGGAATGATCGTTCGATTGAGCTTCGCCCGCGGTGTGCTCGTCGCCGCCGCCGGACTGGCATTGGTGTCTTTGGCTGCTTTCGCCGACGACGACCCGCTTGGCATACGCGGCAATTCCGGCCGCGACGACGATGGCAAGAAGCAGGCCGAGGCGATCCAGGTCGGCCAGCGGCCGCTGTATCTGGTCGATGGCCTCGACGACGGCCCGCTGAAGCAGCGTCTCCTGCAGTGCAAGGACGGGCCGTTCCGCAAGACCGACTTCTCGATCGGCCATCGCGGCGCGGCCCTGCAGTTTCCGGAGCACACGCTGGAGTCCTACGTCGCCGCCGCCCGCCAGGGCGCGGGAATCGTCGAGTGCGACGTCACCTTCACCAGGGACGGCAAGTTCGTCTGTCGCCACGCCGAGAACGACCTGCACACGACCACCAACATCCTGTCGACGCCGCTCGCAAGCACCTGCATCAAGCCGTTCACGCCGGCGACGATCGACGGCAACGGCAAGGTCGTGACGCCCGCGAGCGCCGAGTGCCGCGCCTCGGCGCTGACGCTCGCGGAGTTCAAGAGCCTGAGAGGCAAGATGGACGCCTTCAACCCGGCGGCGCGCACGGTTGCCGAGTACCAGGGCGGCACTCCGTCCTGGCGCACCGACCTGTATACCGGGCGCGGCACGCTGCTGTCCCTGCGCGAGAGCATCGAACTGAACCAGTCGCGCGGCGTCAAGCACACGCCGGAACTGAAGGGCGGCGATGCCGCGACGATCATGCAGGTGTTCGGCAGCCAGGAAAACTACGCCCTCGCCTTCGCCGACGAACTGCGCAATGCGCGCGTCAAGCCGAATGACGTCTGGCCGCAGTCGTTCAACGTCGAGGACGTGCTGACCTGGATCGGCAAGACCGAATATGGCCGGCAGGCGGTCTACCTGCTCGACTACAACTCCGCCGACCCGGTCAACGACATCGTGATCCAGCCGCCGTACGATCAGATGGACCGGATGGAGTACTTCCGCATGCTCAAGCAGCGCGGCGTTCGGATCATCGCGCCGCCGATGCCGGCGCTGCTCGCGGTCGACGCCAGCGACCGCATCGTGCCGTCGAAGCTCGCCCGCGATCTGAAATCGATGGGCTTCGACATCATCACCTGGACCATCGAACGCTCGGATCTGCGCTTCGGCGGCTCGCGCGGCGGCTACTACTATGATTTCGACCCGCAGGGCCGCGCGATCCGCAAGGACAGCGACCTGTACAAGGCGCTCGACGTCCTGGCCCGGGAAGTCAAGATCCTCGGCATCTTCTCCGACTGGCCGGCCACGGTGACCTACTACGCCAACTGCATGGGCCTGAAGTAGGCGCCCTGCGGGGCGGCGGGAGGGCGGGGACTGAACGCCGCGATCCCGCCCGCCCGGCAGCGGCGGCGCAGCGCGCCGGGCGCGATCGCCATGATCGCCCGGCGTGCGGAAGATCCTGCCGATGCTGGTCTACGGCGTGAGCTGCGTCGTCGCCGCCGCCGTTGCCTCGATTCCGTTCGGGCTCGGCTGGATCGTGCTGCCGCCGCTGCTCGCGCTGACGATCGACACCTCGTACCGCGACAGCTACGAGAAGCGAGCCTTCCCGCGCCGCGCCGCCGGCAGCAGCCAGGCAACGAGCCCGATCGCCATCAGCCCGGCCGAGGCCAGCGCCAGCAGCAGCGCCGAGTGCATCACCAGCGGCGCAAGGGCGCCGGCGACGATGCCGTTGGCGATGCTGCCGATGACCGCCTGCAGCGACGAAGCCAGCCCGCGCCGCTCCGGCACCACGTCGAGCAGCATCAGCGTCACCACCGGCGTCATCAGCGCCCAGCCGAACGAGTAGACGGCGATCGGCCACATCGCCCACCACGCGTTGGCCGCGAAGAGCGCGTTGGCGACCACGTTCACCACCGAGCTCGCGACCATGATCGCGTAGCCCCAGCGCACCTGCCGCCGCGGCGCGATGCGGCCGGCCAGGCGGCCGCTCGCCCAGGCGCCGCCCATGATGCCGGCGATGTTGACGACGAAGAACCAGAAGTACTGCGTCGGCGCCAGCCCGAGCACATCGCCGAGGAAGGCCGGCGTCGACAGCACGTACAGGAACATGCCGTTGAAGGGCACGCCGCTCGCCAGCGCCAGCAGCACGAAGCGCGGATTGCCGAGCAGCGCCGCGTAGCCGCGCATCAGGTTGCGCGGGCTGAACGGCTGGCGGTCGGCATCGTGCAGCGTCTCCGGCAGCAGCCGGACGTTGGCGAGCCACAGCGCCGCGCCGAGGGCGGCCAGGAACCAGAAGATCGACTGCCAGCCGGCGGCGACGAACAGCACGCCGCCGATCATCGGCGCGATCGCCGGCGCGATGCCGAAGAAGATCGTTACCTGCGACATCACCCGCTGCGCCTCGGCGGGCGGAAACATGTCGCGGATCACCGCCCGGCCGACCACCACGCCGGCGCCGGTGGCCAGTCCCTGCAGGGCGCGCAGCGCGATCGGCTGCGCCGGGGTGGCGGCCAGCGCGCAGCCTGCCGAGGCGAGCGTGAACATCGCCACGCCGCCGAGGATCACCGGCCGCCGGCCGATGCTGTCGGCAAGCGCGCCGTGAAAGAGGTTCATGAAGCCGAAGCCGAGCAGATACGCCGACAGCGTCTGCTGCAGCTGCAGCGGCGACGCGCCGAGCGAAGCGGCGATGCCGCCGAAGGCCGGCAGGTAGGTGTCGATCGCGAACGGCCCGAGCATGGACAGGCAGGCGAGCAGCAGCGCCAGCGCCCAGCGTGGAGCGGTCCACAGTCGGTCGGCGTTGGGGTTCAAGGCAGTCGCGGGCGGCGCGGGCCTGTCGAGGGTAGCCGAATATGCAAATGGCGCCGCGCGCCGCCGCCGCGGGCGCCGCCGTGCGATGCTCGCCCGGCGTCACGCTACGGGAGAACGAGATGAAGGCCGGCAGCATCCTCGACACCATCGGCAACACACCGCATATCCGCATCGGCCGTCTCTTCGGCCGAGGACACGAGGTCTGGATCAAGTCCGAGCGGGCCAACCCCGGCGGCTCGATCAAGGACCGCATCGCGTTGGCGATGGTGGAGGATGCCGAGGCACGCGGGCTGCTCGCGCCCGGCGGCACGATCATCGAGCCGACCTCGGGCAACACCGGCATCGGCCTGGCGATGGTCGCCGCGGTCCGAGGCTATCGGCTGATCCTGGTGATGCCCGACAGCATGAGCGTCGAGCGCCGCCGGTTGATGCTCGCCTACGGCGCCCGCTTCGACCTGACGCCGCGCGAGAAGGGCATGAAAGGCGCGATCGCCCGCGCCGAGCAGCTGCTCGCCGAAAGCCGGGCGCCTGGATGCCGCAGCAGTTCGACAACCCGGCCAATGTCGCCGTGCACGCGCGGACCACGGCGCGCGAGATCCTGGCCGACTTCCCCGAAGGCGTCGACGCGCTGATCACTGGCGTGGGCACGGGTGGCCACATCACCGGCTGCGCGCAGATGCTCAAGCGCGAGTGGCCGGCGCTGCGCGTCTATGCCGTCGAGCCCGCCGCTTCGCCGGTGATCTCCGGCGGCAATCCGTCGCCGCATCCGATCCAGGGCATCGGCGCCGGCTTCGTGCCGGCCAACCTGCACACGGCGCTGCTAGTGTAGTGTCTCGCAAATGACTATTCCTAAAGAGCCGCCGGTGTCATACTT